>JABHSK010000003.1 GCA_018669975.1 Candidatus Parcubacteria bacterium | reverse complement strand
TGGCGGGATCGAAGGGACTCGAACCCTCGACCTCCTGCGTGACAGGCAGGCGTTCTAACCAACTGAACTACGACCCCGTATTTTTAGAACACAACTATAATACACTATTTCTTTGTTTTTGGCAAGGGTTTAGCATATAATATATAAATAGACGCTAAAACAGCCAAAATTATAGCCATACTAATCAACTGTGGCAATCTAATCCCCCAAACCACAGGCGTATCATCAATTCTAATAAATTCCATCAAAATTCTTATAACAGCATAGCCAGCAAAATAAGATAGCACTATTGTGCCTGTTTTTAATTTCTTCTGCAATAATTTATGTAAGGTAAAAAACAAAACAAAATTTAAAATAGATTCATAAAAAAATGTTGGCTGAAAATAGGTATCCTTAGTAAAACCAACTACCTTATTACTAGCTTCAATTGGTATACCCCACCAACCAGTAGTTGGTTTACCAAATAATTCTTGATTAAAATAATTACCCCATCTACCTATTACCTGACCTAGGGCTACAGCTGGCACCATTACATCTGCTAACTTCCAAAAACTTAAATTATATTTTTTGCTCCAAACCAAAACTGTAATTAGACCAAAAAGCAAAGCACCCTGAATAGATAGTCCTCCATTCCAAATTTGGATAATTTCACCTGGATAATTCCAATAATAACTAAAATTAAAAAATATTACATGACCAAACCTAGCTCCTATCAAACTTAATATAATTGTATAAAAAAACAAATCTTCTATCTGGTGACTGGTCAACTTAGATTTTTTTAGTAGCTGCTGTCGGACATACCAAGCTGCTACTACAATAGCTGTCACTAAAAGTAATCCATACCAACGAATAGACACGGGCCCAAGTTCAAAAATAACTGGATCCGGTAAATAATTATTCCAAAAAAAATTCATTATAGCTCTTGTTGAATCAAATAAGTTAGGACTTGCTTCCAAGTCTCATATGGTACTCTTCCTGGTATTAAAGTACCATTTACCATATAGCTAGGCGTACCCACTATACCAGCCTGCACACCATTGGCATAGTCCTGCCTAATTTCACTATTATATGTTCCTTCATCAAAACATTTTCTAAATTGTGCCTGATTAAGACCAAGTTCATCGGCCCACTCCTTGAGATCATATTCTTTAAAATCAGCTTGTCTCTCGTATAATATATCACGATATTCCCAATAAGCATTTTGTTCATTAGCGCAACCAGCTGCTAGATGCGCATCAAAAACTCCTGGGTGAGTTCCTTCAGTTGGAAAATCTTTAGCAATAAAACGCACCACGCTACCAAACTCTTCTAATATTTTTCTTATATCTCCCTCTGCTTCTTTACAAAATGGACAGCCAAAAGAATCGTAAGAAACTATATAGATAAGTGGCTCCTCATCACCCAACCATGGATCATCTTCAGCTAATAATTCACCAACCACCTTTCTATTGGCTATAAATTCTTCGGGGCTAATCCACTCTCCAGTCACATCATTATAAACATCGCCCTTATTAGTATGACTATAATGAGTAGTTACCAAACCAATAAAATATATAATGGCTATAATAGTTATTATCACTAAAACAAGTAGTGCCTTCCCCCACCACCTTTTAAACCATGATTTATAATAACTACTGGCTAGTGAATCGGCCATCCTGCGCTTTATTTTTTTATTTAAAGCCATTTTATTTCTATTAATAATATTATAATTTTTCAATAAAATTTCCTAAGCTGAACAGTTTCTCTTCAGCAAAAGGTTCAGCTAATAACTGCAACCCTACTGGTAGATTTTTCTTGTCATTGCCAATGGGTAATGTCATACCACAAATTCCAGCAATATTAGCAGCAACTGTAAATACATCTGCTAAATACATTTCTAGTGGATCCTGTGTTTTTTCTCCTAGAGCAAAAGCAGTACTTGGTGTAGCTGGCGTCAACAAAACATCCACTTCTTTAAAAGCTTTAGCAAAGTCAGCCTTAACTAAAGTTCTAACTCGCTGTGCTTGCTTATAATAAGCATCATAATATCCAGCTGATAATACAAAAGTGCCTAATATAATTCTGCGCTTAGCTTCAGCTCCAAAACCATGACTCCTGACCTGTTTATACCATTGTTCTAAAGATAATTTCTTATCAGCCCGCATGCCATACAAGATGCCATCATAGCGAGCCAAATTAGAACTAACTTCCGCTGGCATAATCAAATAATAAGCTGCTAAAGCATAATCAGTATAAGGCAAGCTAACTTCTTTAATCTCAAAACCCTGTTTTTCTAACTCGTCTATCTTACCATGTATTATTTCTTTGATTTCTTTATCTAAGTGGTCACTAAAATATTCTTTGGGAACTCCTAGTCTTAGTTTTTTGGGATTCCTATCTAAAGCAGCTACATAATCAGGCACAGTCTGCATGGAACTGGTAGCATCATACTTATCAAAACCAGCCATATGTTGTAGCAAATAAGCTGTATCCTTGACTGTTTTACCCATTGGGCCTATTTGGTCCAAAGAAGATGCCATGGCCATAGAGCCATAACGAGAAACTCGGCCATAGGTAGGCTTAACTCCTACTACACCGCAAAAAGATGCTGGTTGTCTAATAGAACCCCCTGTGTCTGTACCTAAAGACACTGGACATAGATTTGCAGCTACCGCGGCGGCTGAACCCCCTGATGATCCTCCGGGAACTCTAGTTTTATCATGAGGATTAAGCACAGGACCAAAAGCTGAGTTTTCATTAGAGGTGCCCATGGCAAACTCGTCGCAATTTGTCTTACCAACTATTACCATACCGGCATCTTTGAGTTTTTGCACAGCTGTAGCTGTATAGGTGGCTACATAATTTTCTAATATCTTAGATCCTCCAGTAGCTACCAATCCTTTAACTAACAAAATATCTTTAACAGCCAGCGGTATCCCTGTTAAGGCTGTACCATTGCCTTCGGCTAAAACTTTATCAGCCTGCTCAGCCTCTGCTAAAGCCTGATCATTGATAGAAATAAAAGAGTTTGTATCATCTGACTTTGCCCTACTCAAATACTCCTTAGTTAATTCCTGACTAGAAAATTCACCTTGACGTAATCCAGTTTGAATACTATCGATTGTAAGTTTATCTAAATCCATTTTAAAAAATTATTTTTCAAAAACATTAGCTGCTTTCACATAGTTATCTTTATTCAAACTAGCCTGCTCAATTGCTTGAGGGTCAGATTTTTGCACAACATCTGGACGAGGTGGCACCACATCAGACTCTCTAACACCTGTTAGACTCTCTCTAATATCATCAATCTCCAACTTGTTGATTTTGTCTGCATAAGACAAAATATCTCCCAATTGCTTTTGGTAGGTACCAAGCTCTTTATCACTAAGTTCTAGCTTAGCTAGATCAGCTAATTTTTTTACTTCTTTTTTATCTAATTTCATAATGATTCTTTTGATAATTTTAACTAAAATATCTATTTATAGCAAATATCAAGCTAATTTTTAAGTAATTTAAGAAAATCATTTTCATTCAAAATTTTCACGCTGCTAATAGCTTTAGCTTTATTTAATTTAGAACCAGGCTTTTCCCCTGCTATTAAATAATTAAGTTGCCCACTGACTGAGGAAACAATCTTTCCTCCAATCTGACGCACCATATCTTTAGCCTCATCTCTGTTCATGTTCATACTACCCGTAAACAAAAATGTTTGGCCAGAAAATTTATTATCTACTTTACTAGGATTCTTTATCTTTATACCCAAAGTAAGCAAATCATCCAGCAACTTGATATGATGCTCATCCTCAAACCAAGCCAAAATAGACTTAGCTACCTCTGGACCTACGTCGGAAACACCCTCCAAATTTTCTTGATTAACTACCTTAAGTCTATCCAAGCTACCAAAATGATTAGCTAGAACAATTGATGTTTCCTCACCTACGTGTCTAATACCTAGGGCATATAAAAAATCGTCTAATTCTATTGTCTTACTATCCCCAATCGCAGCTAACAAATTATCTGCCTTTTTATTAGCAAAACGCTCTAAAGGGCTTAAATCACCACTTGTTAATCTAAAAATATCTGCTGGCGTTACAACTAAGCCAGTATCTACTAATTGAGCCACGATACTATTACCTAATCCTTCGATGTTGAATCCTTTTTTGGATACAAAATGAATAATACTTTCAACATTTTGGGCGTAACAATGTTTATTGGTACAGTAGTGAGCCACCTTGCCAGCCTTACGACTAACCAGAGAATCACAAGTTGGACACTTTTTAGGAAAAATAAATCTTTTTTCTGAGCCATCTCGTAATTTTGTCATCACCTGAACAATGTCCGGTATGATGTCACCAGCTTTCTGAATAATAACAGTATCACCCACTCTAACACCCAGGCGCTTAATCTCATCCTGATTATGTAAAGTTGCTCTAGAGACTGTGCTGCCGGCTACTGACACTGGCTCAAGTATGGCTACCGGGGTCAGAGCTCCTGTTCGACCTACCTGTACTTCAATATCCAAAACTTTGGTTGTCACTTGCTCAGCTGGAAACTTATAGGCTATCATCCATCGCTCTGCTTTACCAATATGCCCCAGTAATTTTTCCTGGACAATATCATCCGTCACTACCACTGCTCCATCTGTCCAATATGACAATGTTTTTCGTTTATCTACCCATTTTTTAAGATACTTATCTACTTCCGTTAAATTCTTACAATATTTATTATTTGAGCTTGTCTTAAAACCTAATTCAGCTAAAATCTGATGCACTTCCTCATGTGTTTTTTGTCCCATATCTGTAATCAACTCAAAGGCTATACAATCTAATTTTCGACTAGCAGCAATTTTAGAATCCAATTGCCGAATAGAGCCGGCTGCCACATTACGAGGGTTGGCAAATAACGGCAACTTTTTCCTCTCTTGATCTTTGTTTAATTTTTTAAAAATATTTTTATCCATAACCACCTCTCCACGTATTTCCACAGTTTCCGGAATCTTCTTTCCTTTAGGTGCATGCAAAGCCAACGGAATACTTTCTATGGTTTTAAGATTCTTGGTCACTTCTTCACCAATCTGCCCATCACCCCGAGTAGCCCCACGCCAAAAAACTCCATTTTTATAAGTCAACACTACTGTCAATCCATCTAATTTGAGCTCAGTATAGTACCCCTCTATCTTTCCTTCATTCTTGGTGGCTAATATTCTCTTGTTTCTTGTCTGCCAATCTTCAAGATCAGACATATTAAAAGCATCTGCCAAAGATAATATTTTAGTAGCATGCTTAACTTTTATAAACTTGTCTAGAGGTCTACCACCCACTCTTTGTGTTGGCGAATCAGACCTTATTAGACTAGGAAAATCTTTTTCTAGCTCCGCTAATTCTCTTTTTAGTGAATCAAGAGCTGCATCAGAAATTTCTTGTTTATCTAAAACATGATAGAGATAACGATGGTGTCTAACCTCTTCAATTAACTTGGCTATTCTTTTTTTAGCTTCCGTTTTACTCATATCATCAAATACCCTTAGTCAAATCTTCTTCTGAAAACAACACATAACTAAACACATCTGACAATGGACTAAGTGATGGCATCCTAGCTTTAATATAATATTTTGAATTAGCGTAGGTACCATATGAATCCACAGAAGCCTCCGACCAGATACCGAGCTGTACATTGCCTCTATATACACCGAAACCTAATTGATCCACCTCATTATCAAGCGGCCTAAAAGAAAACCGGTAATATTTATTATCCGAAATAGTAAAAGTAGTTAAATCACTATCACAATCATTATCATTAAAAGAGCAGTCACAAATGGCTACTTCTTTTTTTGTGCTTGGATTTAAAAAATTACCACTAAAAGAAGTCACTGATATTTCTAATTTATCAGAAGCATGATAAGGAAAACAATCATTAATCATCCAGTCCACCTTATACTGATAAACACCAAAGCCAGCATCCCAGTCTATGGTGGCTACAGCACCTGTTGGATCTATGATATCTACATGAGCCGGTGAAGATGTACTCAAATTATAAACCATATAATCATCGACATCTGTAATCGCTTCTTCAATTTCATATTTTCTAGATTTTATATAAGAATTATTTATAGTAAATTCATTAGCACCTGTATTATCTAAATCTTTAAAATAAGAAAAATCAGAGTTTTCTCTAGAGTATTTTATACGGTGCAATCCCTTTTCTATACCACTTTCAGCTGCATAATAAGAAATAACCACATTACCAGTGTTGATAGTCATTTTGACTTCGCCAGTGATAATGGCACTAAAAGCTAAAACTGAAATCATAATTAAAGTCATAATAATCAAGGTCATAACTAAAACCACCCCTTGATTATTTTTGCTGTATTTTTTCTTAGAAAAAAATCCCATAGCTACCTTTTATAAATACGTGACGAAATAGTAGTCTGTAAATAATGATTTATCAATTCTGCTTCTCTGTCACCCTCAAATTTTGTATGCATTTTTATTGTCACCCTAGGCTGAGTATCACTGTTGCCCACATATGGATCACTTGATGGAGTAATTACAAAAGCTAAATCCTCCACTGAAACTTTATTAAGCCCTGCTGCAGCAAGTGCTATATAATCACTAATTGTACAAGAATCATATGCAGAATTACAATCTAGAGTTACATAACGCAAATCATTACTAACTGAAGCAAAAGCTACCAATTGCTCATTTTCATTTAATAATAAAATACAATTGTCATAGCCAACTCCGACCAAGTCCACACAAGCACTGGTACTTGGAGAAAAATCAAAAATCACACTATTACGTATCTCCCTAGCCATAATCTCCAACACGTACTGCGCATCATTGAGCATCCTCTGGGAAGCGTTAGTGCGAGCTTGTAATCTAGAAAATGAAACATAAATTCCTGATATGGCAAACATCAACAAAACAAATATAAAAGTTGAAATAAGTAATTCTAACAAAGTAAAGCCAGACTGACTTGATTTAATGCTCTTCAAAACCTTTACCCAAGTTTTCCCTCTATCTTTATTCATCATCTTCTCCAATTATACATATCTTCTACCACATCTAAATGTGACAAAGCATTACCCTTGAGCCAACTAACTCTAGATATTACCCTAATGCCTATTTTTTCTCCTACATTGCAAACCATGCTATTTGTAGGCGTTTCCGTTGAACCACTAAGGCAAATGCTCTGCACTTGAATAACTCTATACATACCCGAAGGCACCCCAATATCATCATGATGATAAAAGCCATTATTCAAATATAAACCACAATTATTATTATTATTGCCTGGTAATATATCTGAACTACAATATTCTATACAATCGTCTATATTACTACTAACTGAACATTCTACGATGGGATTACTATTATAATTGATAATAAAAAATATATCGCTATTGCCGCCAGGTTGTAAATATTCATCCCAATCACACAATTGTATACCTGCTGCAGCATTACAATCAGCATTGGAGTCAATACGCAACCAATTACTATCTCTAACATTCCTAACCATCTCAATCCCCTCTCTAGCTAGATTTGCAGCCAAAACTCGCTGGACATTTTCTTTGGCTGTATTAAAATTGGCTAAAGCTAAAGTAAAAGCGCCTATAATACCTAATGTAAAAACTCCAATTGTTATAACCAATTCTATCAAAGTAAATCCTTGCTTGCCATTAACAAAGCTAACGCTGTTTTTATTGACAAAAACAGCGCTTACTTTATTCTTTAGATTGTCTACAAAAGAATAGCAAATCATAAAATTATACTAAAATCTTTACGGTATTTGTAGTTGAGGACAAATCTTTCCGCAACCACCGCCACCGCCTGAATCATCTGGCGGTGTAAAAGAGGTGTAATAGGCACCAATTCTACTCCATATATGGCCATCCTCCGTCTTCTCGCCAATGGTAATCATGCCACGATACCCCTGGTCAGGATAACCTGGTCCTGGATTTTCTATTTTTAATATATAATTATCGCCGCCTGCAGTCCCCCAATTACTATCTATTTCATCCTCTGTCAAAAAAGTAAAATACCTAGTCCAGGACTCCGATGGCGAACTAGTCATCTCTATTATTGGATTGTCTAAAATTACTTCTTTGATTATAAAATCTTTATCTGTATCATAGTCGTGATCCCAGTTATCAGCATCTGCTGTGCCATCTATTCCTAAATTAGCAAAAATAAAATATTTTACTGGCTCATCATGACGATCTTCATATTGAAAACCATAGCCGCCTGGTGGATATATCTCACCAGTAGAGCCTCCAAAATCATATGTTGCCCTAGATACAGCTAAATTTCTAGTATACCTAAAATCTGCCGCTACTTGATCTGTCACTCGCTTGATCTCACCAAAATCATCAGGGTGGATAATCAGTATAAATACAGACGAAATAATACCTATAATACCTATCGCTATCATCAACTCTATAAAAGTCACTCCAGCCTGACTCTTTAATTTGTCTTTTTTCATATATTTTATAATTAATTAAAACAAGGACCAATACCAATGCACGAGTTGATTCCCGTACAATAATACTAAAAAAGTAGCAACACTCAAAAATGTCCCAAAGGGCACTTTATCACTCCAATTTTTTTTGTCAGCTGCCAACAAACCTACACTAATTACTGCTCCTAACATATAGGCTGCAAAAAGTGCCGTCAGTAATTGTGGCCAGCCTAGAAGAGCGCCCATCAACAATCCAACTCTAATATCACCACCACCTATCCAGCGGCCCTTGGAAACCACAAACTGTAGCAAGAAAAAACCACCGCCTACCACTGCTGCCAATAATAAATTTAAAAAGCTAAAACCTAAAAACAGATTAACTATAAAAGCTATCACTACTGCTGGCAAAACTACTATATCTAAAACTAAATAATACTTTAAATCATAAACAAATATGATTATCAAGAAAGCTGTCATCGCCCACCAAAATATCAAAGTGACTATATCTAAAATTGCAAAATTATAAAAAGCTAACTGCGGAAAAATCTTTATAAATATCAAACTAAAACTAACAGCCGTAAATAACTCAACTAATGGATATTGGTGTGAAAAACGCTGCTTACAATAGCGGCATTTGCCTTTTAAAAATAAATAACTAAACAAAGGCACTAGGTCCTTGGAATAAAGTCTATGACCACAAAATAAGCATTTGGAAAAGCCCTTAACAAATGTTTCTTGTCTATGTAAACGATAAATGACTACATTGAGGAAACTACCCACAAATAAGCCAAAAATAAAAATAAAAACTACTATCATAGTAGTCTTATTATAACATAATTATAGAAATTTTTAAAACTGAACTTAAGGTTTATTTATACACTCCATCATCACATTAGTAGTCACCTGACAATTACCACCTGCCATCTTAGTGATGCCCCAACTATCCCAAGAATTGTTCACAACAAAATCTATAGTATATTGCTTGCCGTCACTTATATAGTTAGCTCCACCAGTCCATTTGAAATTTTGCACAAAGTAAACTATATCCCCATCTGAATTAAAACCCTTGTCAGTAATATTTGATATCTGAGCCACTGACACTGTATCACTAATTGGATAGCTATTAAATTTTTCGTAATACTCCTCTAGCCCATTAGCTAAGATTTTAACTTGTTGTGCTAATTCTAAATCATTACTGCGACTATTGTTGTAACGAACAAAAACAACAGTAAAAATAATTACTGCCACCAAAATGACAATTGAAATTACTTTTGTTTTTGTAGAATAATTAAATATCATATTTCTTAAAAGACAGTAGTTGCACAGCCCGCGTTCTCAAAGCATGTTATTTGAGCTAAACCTGATACTCCAATTTCAAAAGAAAATAAGAAGATACCGCTATACATATCATAATTAGCCTCATAATGAGTTTGACCAAGAATCGGCAACCAAATTAAATCCGAATCATTACTACACATTTCAGTCCCCACAACCACACTCTTGCGTCCAGGTCCACCATCAACCCTAGCAGAACCATTATAATACAGATTACCTCCTCCAGAAAGACAAAAATTAAAATATTTCCAAATTGGATCTACAGAAGCTTGCAATGCTGCCACCCTAGCTTTATCACGAGCTACATTTAACTGCACAACTGCTATAGATGACAAAATACCAATAATAGCAATAACTACTAATAACTCGACTAAAGTAAAACCTTTATTATTTTTCATATTTTTATTTTGTTTCTATTGACAGCCCTGATCATCACGACAGCTTACAAAAGTAGGGTTTGCAAAACCCAGCCAACCAAATTCATTATTTCCATCTACATCAAGACTATTATAACTACACACATTGAAGCTGGTACCGGTTGGTGGAGCAGGCCAATACATAGGCGGATCTACACATAACAACCCACCTGCTGTGATAGGCGCCCATGTAGGATTAATTAAGCCTGCGCCTGTTGGACAAGAACTACCAGAACCATCTTGTATAGCACCATGTTTATCATGACAAACAGCCACAGCTGACTTAATGGTAGCCATTACTTGTTGTAAAGCTGCGCGTCTAGCCTTAGTACGAGCTACATTTAATTGTACAATTGCTACAGATGACAAAATACCAATAATAGCGATAACAACTAATAGTTCAACTAAAGTAAAACCTTTATTATTTTTCATTCTATTTTATGTTTATTTTTACAACATAATTATACCATAAAACACCTAAAAATAAAAAACCCCGCATACAAATTGCGGGGTAATTTATATAATTTGAAAAATGATTATTACGGACAAGCTACAGCTGCACCACCCTTTGATGCTGCTTCATATCCTACAGAACCAGTCGAATCGATACAAAAATGGGTACCATTGGTAGTGTCTTCCATCTCTGTTTCAGCAGCCCAGGCAGTATCACTTTCATCACAGTCAGCAGCTGCATTAGCATCCATAGCATTAAGAACTGGGAGTGCTCCACCAGCACAAAAACCTGTATAAACAAGGGCGTGGTCATCATACCAAACCTCAGCGCCTGCTGGTAAAGCTGATAAATTAGCTTTCCTAGCAGCATCTACACCCTTATTACGGGCAGTGTTTAAGTTCACAACTGCTACAGCTGACAATACACCAATAATGGCGATAACAACTAATAGCTCAACTAAAGTGAAACCTTTATTATTTTTCATCTTTCCACCTCCTCTCATAAGCAAGTGCTTACAAGAATTAAAGCTTGAGATCTCTAAAGCTCTAACCTGTAAAACAATCTTGTTTATTTTTAATTTTTAATTAAATTTAAACTTATGAAATAATTATAGCATTTTTTGTAAAATACGACAATAGTTTTAGGCCATACTCTGGGCTACTTGAAACATTGGCAGCATAATAGCTGCAACCATACCAGCCACACCAACACCCATAATCACCAAAATTAATGGCTCTATCAAAGCAGTTAAGCCTCCTACTAAATTGTCTATTTCTCGACTATAAAAACTACCTAATCTATCTAAAACAGTATCCAATTTACCGGTTCGCTCTCCTATTACCATCATCTGCGAAAGCATTTTGGGAACTAATTTTGATTTTACAAATAAAACTGCTATTGAATTACCACCTTCTACTTCATGAACTGTATCCATGATCAATTTATGATAAGCTCGGTTATCCACAACCTCAGCCGTAATCTTCAAAGCTGAAGCAATTGGCACACCACCACGAATCAAAGTAGAAAGCCCTCTGGTCATACGAACAATGTATACTTTTTTAAATAGGACTCCAAAAATTGGCATACGGATTTTGGCTGCGTCCCAGGTTAGTTTTCCAGCTTTGGACCCAGTCCAGGCTTTAAATAAAACTACAAAACCAATAAAACCAATAATTATTAACCACCAATAATCAGCCATAAAACCTGAAACATTTATCAATATCTGAGTCAACAGCGGTAATTCTGCTCCAGTCTCTTCTAGCATCTTGGTCATTTTTGGCACCACGAAAGTCATCATCAAAAAACCAACCACAACCATACCCGAAATAACAAATATAGGATAAATCATAGCTCCCTTGATACGAGAGATCAAATCATAATCTTTTTCCATTTGATCTGCTAGATATCCCAGGATTTCATCGAGCTTACCAGAGGTTTCACCAGACTTAACCATGGCTACAAAAAAATGACTAAAAATTTTAGGATGTTTAGCCAAAGCACTAGAAAGTTTCATGCCGCCATCTACATCATTGGACATTTCAACTATTTTTTCTATAAAAACAGGATTTGGTGTTTGTTGAGATAAAATTTTCAGAGCCTGGACTATCGGCACAGTAGCCGAAATCATAACTGATAACTGACGAGAAAAAATAACTAAGTCTTTATGTTTAACTTTTCCAATATTAATATTCCAACCCTTTTTACCTGACTTTCGTGCGGTTTGTGATAAAGATAAAACAACTAAGCCTTTTTCACTAAGAAGCTCAGCTGCCTCGGATTCAGTGACAGCTTCTACAGCTCCCACCGTCACCCTACCCTGTGTTGTTCTAGCACGATATTTATAAACAGGCATAAATCAAAAATTACTTAAACGATTGAGCATCTATAGAATGTTGTCTAGCATCCTCCCGACTAACTTCACCTACCCGAGTTAATTCTAATAAAGATTTGTCTAAATTTATCATACCCTCATCACGAGAAGTTTGAATGATACTATTTAATTGATGAAATTTATTATCAGCAATACTAGATTTTACTGCTGGAGTACTAGTCAAAACCTCTGAGGCCATACTCATACCTCCACCTATGCGTGGCAATAATCTCTGAGCTAACACACCTAATAAAATCTCTGCTAACAAGTCCTGTCCCCAGTCACGTTTGTCTGCTGGCAGATTACTGACAAATCTTTCTAAAGCTGAAACAGCCGTGTTGGCATCCATAATTACTAAAACCAATTTACCGCTCTCCGCCAATTCTAAAATCATCTCCTCGCTTCCTTCTTCATATAAGGATCCTATCAAAACAACGTCTATATCTTCATCCAACATATCTCGCATACCTTTGACAAAGCTAACTGCATCACGACCAATTTCTCGTTGCTCTACAATCGATTGATTATTAGCAAACAAATATTCTATTGGTTTTTCTAGAGTCTGAATATGCAAGCCTTTATTTTGATTTAATGTTTCGATCAAAGATGCAGCTGTGCTAGTACGCCCACTACCAAAAGGTCCCGTAATAAAAATAATACCCCGCTCTGCATTCAAAAGCTGTGTAATAGCTGCTGGTACTCCTAAATCTTTTGGTGAGCGAATATAGGGTGGCACCAATCGAAATGATATAGCCAAATAACCCTTTTGATAAAAGACTTTGGCCCTAAAGCGTGCTCTATTAGCCCAGGTATATACAGTTACCACTTCACGTTCCTTAGATAATCTATCCATATCATCTTTATTCAAAAAAGACTGCGCAATATTGGCTATAATATCTGGCGTTAAAATCTGTTCTTCGGTCAAAGTGATAATTCTACCACCAACTCTAAGCACTGGGTTACTCCCAGCCACCAAATGAACATCCGTTGCCTTTCTTTCGGAGGCAATGTTTAAAATATTATTTATTAATAATGTGTCTGACATTTAAATATCTAAATTACTATTCTTCCATTGACAAAATATCCTTGATTTTTTTGATCACCTCTGAAGGAACAAAATGAGCCTTAATCAAATAATCCTTAGCCCCTAATTCTAAGCATCTATCAATGTTATCTTTTTGAGCGTAGTTGGTTAAAACTAACACTGGAATATCCTTGGTATCATCATCAGCCTTGAGACGTTCCAATACCTCAAAACCATCCATCTCTGGCAAATTCAAATCCAATAGCATCAAATCTGGTTTATCACGTTGTGCCGCTTTCAGGCCCTGCACACCGTTGATTGCGCCAGTCACTTTGAAATTTTCCAACTCCAGTTTGGTAACATACATTTGCAGCAAAAAATCATCATCCTCCACTATCAAAATCTTTTTGTTTTCCATAGGAATATTTAATTATAAAATAATTATTGAATCTTACTAACTCTCATCACCTCTTCAACACTTGTCAGGCCCAATAAAGCCTTGATTATTCCATCCTGCTCCATATTAATAAAATGTTGTTTTTCTAGCTCTTCTTCAACTGACTTACGATTAAATCCATCCACTATGGCCGCTTGTAGGCCCCTAGTGATGTTCATAGCCTCTACAATAGATAAACGCCCCTTATAGCCCGTTTTACCACAATTTGCGCAGCCCTTTCCCTTATAAAATACTAATTTACTAGGATCTACATTAGAATAAAAAGCTTCCTTGGGAATTTCCTTTAGCTTTTCTCTGATAGTACTAACAACATCCTCTGGCACATCTTCTTTCTCTTTACATTTAGTACAAATCTTTCTGACCAAACGTTGAGCTACCACTGCATTGAGGGTACTAGCTAGCAAAAATGGTTCTACGTGCATATCAAATAATCTAGGAATGGCTCCCATGGCACTATTGGTATGGAGTGTTGTTAATACAGAGTGACCAGTCAAACCAGCATGGATAGCCAGCTCAGCTGTTTCATTATCACGAATCTCACCAACCATAATAATGTCTGGATCCTGTCTAAGTAATGCTCTCAAGCCAGAAGCAAAAGTAAATTTTACCTCTGGACGTATCTGAGACTGATTAACTCCTGGAATATAATATTCAACCGGATCTTCTAGAGTAGCAATATTTACCTCTTCCTTATTCAAATAACTTAGAGCTGCAAATAAAGTAGTTGATTTTCCTGAACCAGTTGGTCCCGTCAAAAGAAATAGTCCATTTGGTTTATCAATATTCTTATCTACAACCTTGGCCTGCAAACCCATAAAACCTAGATCTGCAAAACTTGGTGCCTTATCTGGAGTCTCCAAGATACGCATAACTACTTTTTCTTGACCCATTAATGGAATAGTAGAAATACGAAAATCAATCTCCTTATTATGAATCTTCATACGAATACGGCCATCCTGTGGAATACGTGTTTCATCAATTTTAAGGTTGGCCATAACTTTAATTCTAGAAATTAAAGCAGAATGCACGTAAATAGGTAAAACGATAGTAGTATGTAGAAGACCATCAATCCTATACCTAACCTTACTCTGTTTTCCGACTGGCTCAATATGTATGTCGGAAGCTCTACCCTCAATAGCATGACGAAGTACAACTGATACTATTTTAGACACCGGCGCACTTTTGACAACTTCACCAATATCCTCATCAGCACCTACTAGTTCATCTTTAGGTGCGAAAATAGCCTCAGCTGTATCCAAAGCCTCCCCCACTTCTTCACCTAAAGTCTCATATTGTTTAGCGGACGATCTATATCCATCCTCTGAAATAATATAATATTTGACTTGCTGCTTATTTTTCCTAGCCAAAAAATTCAAAGCCTCAACAGCCTTAAAATTAGTTGGATCTACTAAGCCAGCTTCTAGTTTATTACCCTCTTTATTGAAAACAACTAAACGATAATTTTCTGACAAGTCTTGTGGTAATATATTCAAAACTTCCGCGTCTATTTTACGACCAATTAAATTGGTATACTCAATATCATAAAAAACACCCTTAACCTCTGTCCACTCTTCCCCAGAAGCCAAAGCAGCCCGACGAATCTTTTTCTCAGCATCGGCAAAAGACTCAAAGGATTCCTCTGTCAGCTCCTTATATTGTTTGTTGTTCAAAAGTTTCTTGGTTTTTAAAAAATCCAAGATCTTTTTTAATTCAAGCTGTGTCATATATTATTCAACTTCTTCTGGTTCTTGAAATTCTTGCGGATTAAAAGGTGTTTCATTGCCTATATTATCCTCTACATTTATTTCAATAATTAATTCTGTTAAACTCTTGTATTGGTTGTTATTATAAAAATCCTCAAACACCGAATTCGGATAAGTGTCTGTTTTAACAAAATTAATGATGTTACTAACAGCTGTTTCCTTAATCCTATATATCTCGGTATATTTTATATCATCAACAATATTAAAGGTTGATGACTCTGGCGTTTTGAGTACATTAAAGAAATACAAAGCACCCACCACAGCCACTATGGCTAGTATTATCAATAGTATAAATAATGTCTTTTTCTCACCCATAACTATCTATAGTAAGTAATAACGTCTACGGTGAATGTTAAACCCTCTTCCTCTTGTTCAGCTTCACCTAAATCACCCTCTTCATCATCCTCATCGCCAGGCTCTGCCAATTGACCAAAGCTAACTGACTTAATATCTATTAATCTCAAATTATTTTCTAAATCACTCAAGTATTCTTTAAAAGCCACATAAGGACTCACTTTAATCTCTTTACCGTCCTCATCCTCAATAACTTCTTCAAATTTAGATAGAGTCAGATGTACTGTCAATGATTTCAGATCACCATAAACCTCTGACAATTCTTCAAGTGCTTTTTCTTCATTTGATTTCTCAAGCGTAGTACCATCATCACCTTCCTGATCATCACTAGTTCTCGCAGGATTTACAGCTTGCTTTTTTTCCTCAGCCTCTATATTAGGACTAATACTTATAGATGTTAGCTGAAAATTACGATCAGATGCCAGTCTGTCCGCCATCACAAATAACTCAGCGATCTGAGGATTATCAGGTACCATTTTCTTTAAATTGTCTAAATCTACTTGCCTTGTTTTTTTTATTTCTTCATATTCATCAGCTAATTGCTTGATCCTCATCAACAACTTTTCGTTATTTAACTTCCTGGATTCCTCATCTTCAGTCGTCTGTTCAACCGCTTGAATCTCAGCTAATTTTGGCTTTAGCAATACAAAATAACCTAGTGCTAGGGTAGATAAAATTATGATACCCATAATACCAATTATGTATCTATTTACCAGCAATAATGCTTCGGAAGGTTGTTCAAATTTTATATTTTTATCTTTCTTCATAAACCAACTGAAATTTTATTCTTCGCTTTCGCCTCCTTCTTCCTCACCGTCTATTTCCTCATCTTGATCATTAATCAAATCTTCATTGTAATACCATAGGAAGGGATTAAGTCCCAAAGTCATATCAAATGAAACTCCGTTCTCAGATAAAGTAGCTGCTGAAATATCTGAAAAAACTACAAATTCCAATGCCTCTGGTTGCTGTAATAGTTTTAATTGTCGAGCTACAGCATCAAAATCTTTACCAACTGCCTGTAGGGTCAATCCTCCACCACTACCAGCCGTAAGATTTGTATAATAAACCTCTGCCACAGTATATTTTTCAAGTAATTCAAAAAAGTTTGTCCAATAAAAATGTAAGCTCAGGCTACTATGCACTAAAAGAATTTCTTTACCTAGTTCCTCTATTTCTTCGTTAAGACCCCTATAATTCAAAACTTGCTCTTCTAAATCTGAAATTTGTTGAAGTTCTAGTTGTTTTTTAGCTTCTTTATTCTTTTCTTGAAAAAATAGAGTGATATAAAACAAACCAACCACTATCAATGCTCCCACAAAAGATACGGCTAACAAATTTAGAATCTGTTTCCAACTACGCGTTTTAGCAGACTGTGGTATCAAGTCCACTCCTCCACCCTCGCTAATAATCTTAGCCCTTATCCTAGGCTCTGGTTGATGAAATTGTGGCCCCTGCTCAAGTTCCTTTTGTTTTGGTGTTTCTGCTGCTTTTGGTGTTGCTTCAAAGGCTTTGGGTATACTAAAGTCTTGCTTTAATTCTTCTTTTTTATCCTTATGTTTCTCCTCCACCTTGGGTACATGCAACCCTGGTCCTTTTCCATTTCCATTTTTCTTGACCTCTTCAATCAATACAGAAGTAACACTGTCTACTTTCTTATGTTTTTCCTTCTTTGGTTTTTTTATTTTTGGTGGTTTAGG
>JABHSK010000004.1 GCA_018669975.1 Candidatus Parcubacteria bacterium | reverse complement strand
CTTGACCTCTTCAATCAATACAGAAGTAACACTGTCTACTTTCTTATGTTTTTCCTTCTTTGGTTTTTTTATTTTTGGTGGTTTAGGTGCCTTTGGTTTTGACTTAAACATAGCACCAAACTTAGACCAAAAAGATGGTCCTCTTACTTTCTCTGCCTTACGTTTTGGCTCTAATCCCTCTGGCACTACTAAATCAAGCTCAAAATTGCCTTTTTTCTTGACTAAAGCCTCAGACTCTTTTGACCTTAAGTCTTCTGGCATTAAATTGATGTTTCCACCATCACCCATAAAAATTATATATCACGCATTGCTAAACCAATACTAGTAGCCATCCTTGGGCCTATCTCTTGCAAAACAGGCTTTAAATCTAAGGGATAAATTATCCTATCCCAAGGATCACCAATAACAACTGGTAAACTTAATAAATCTGACAAATATTTTGGTAAATTTGGTAAAAAAGCACTACCACCTGTCAAAATAATCTTATCAATCTTAGCATCACCCTGTCTTTGGTAGAGCTCAAAAACATATTTAATCTCACTGATAATTGAATTGAGAGATTGCTGAATTACATCTGGAATTTTTTTATTACTGGCTTCTGACAAACCAAAATCTCTTTTAAACTGCTCAGCCCTATCCTTGTTAACATTAAGACTATTCATGATCGTCTTAGTGATAAACTCTCCTCCTGTGTCAATACCTTTATTTAAAATCGGCACACCCTCTTCTATTAGACAGATGTCTGCTGTAGTAGAACCAATGTCTACTATCATTACTGTGGATAAATCATTACCAATTAATGACCTAGATAAAGCAAAGGCCTCTGTCTCTAAACTAAGTAAATTAAATTTTGCTCTTTTAAAAATATCTATATAACGCGCCACTAAATTTTTTGGTGCGGCAGTTAACAAAATTCTATAATTTCTATCCGTACCTTTGGCTCTAACAATTTCTTCTTTGTGACTCTCTCCTTTTTTCTCCTGCGTAGCCTCTTCTGGCTTTTCTTCTTTTTTAGGAGCATCCTTAACTTTCTTTTTATTGAGTATCTTCCAATCTAAAATCATCTCCTCAATGGGTACTGGAATAAATTTCTTAGCTTCCCATTTTATGGCTGATGTTAGGTCTTTTTTGGGCATCGGCGGCAGATTGATGATAAAATTAAACACCGAAAAAGTTGGTAGCGCTGCTACCACCTGTCTAGTCTGAATATTTGATTTTCTAGCTATGGTGTTTATATAATCTGCAATCAGCTGATTATTTTTGTCTATGGCTCCTCCCAAAACATTTGTTGAGATATCAGCATAACCATAGGTCTTTAATCTGGCTTGATTTTTATAGTTCTCCAGTTCCACCATTTTTATACTGGCCGTACCTATATCAATACCCAAATAACTAGTAGAGCTAGCAAATAATTTCATATCGATTATAAATTAAATTTCATTCTTAAAATAATAAAATATGTTACTCATATTATAACATATTTTACCCTTTGCAGCCAATATCTAATTTTACTAAATATTTTATTCAAATCTAGGCACAGCTTTACTAAAATCTACCATGCCTTTTGGTGGATTTGTTTGCAAACGACCATCGTTTATAAATCTCTCAGCTGGCTCATTGTTTGAATGGTACAGTCTACCAAGATTAAAGTACCTAGCGATAACACTGCCGTTGACTACTAGCGGCACACCAAGCTCGTCTGTAGGATACGCTGAAATAAATTGACCACAACCAGGTTGTACTAACCCAGAAGGCTCGCCTGAACATGGTGGATTATCAGTACTAGTATCATCACCCAGAATAATAAAATTTCCAGCTACCTCAGTCACTCCATCATCAATATATAAGTCACCCTTAACAATCCAAACTAAAGATGGAATTTGTTTTAAGTTTGTATAACCAGGAGTAGGGTCATGGGTAATATTATTTACTATGGTCAAGTTACCCTCTACTACCACTACACCAGCCCCACTGACAGTAGTACCTGTACCATTAAGTATTGTTATATCAGCTACTGTAGATAGGTCACCAGCAACCCACAAAACCTTATTATCCAGGGCATTATTAAACTGTACATCAAATGCAGCGTCGTCAATCGGCTTCACTATTTGCGAACCATATTTATTGATTGAACCACCGGTATCAGTAATCAATCCTGTATAATCAACAGTGCCTAGGGCATTTTTATATTTAGTGTCTATTAAATTTAAAAAATTAATATCTGGCCGATAGGATAACTCACCTTGAAATAAGCCCGCTAAGGTGCTAGAGCTAACAAAATTAGAAATTCTGCCGCCTGACTCAATCAAATAAGTAGAATTATATTTTCCATAGGGTGGACTATATTTACCAAAAACGTTTCCCTTAGAATAAATATTACCCCCCTCTATAAACAAATAAGGTTTGGAGCTAATCACTACCCTTGGTTGAAATTGAAACCAACCTAAACCATAGACGCCAGCTGCCCAAGAATTCCAACCCCAACCACACAAGGCTCCCCTTTCACAAAAATCGTCCTCTTTAGGGTCTGTTTCTGTTGTGTCGCAAGCCTGAGCAGAAATAGATTCGATAGTATTATATTTATTATCTAACATCAATCCAGGTGTCTTGTAGACATTACCGCAGATATCACAGCTATTTATATTACTTTTGTAAGGATTAACACCACAGGTATTATCTACACTTTCAATGCTACAATCTGTACAGCTATAGCCTCCTAATACTTTTTTAAGACTACCTACGCTGCGCTCTATACAGGTATTACCAACTCCACAGTCTCCATCAATGGCACAAGTTTGTTCTATATCATTACTACAGGTTGAAACAGGATCACAAAGATCAGTAATCACACCACACACATCATCTGAAACACAGCTAATAGCTGGGTCATTACTACAAGTACCATTGTAGTAAAAATACTCTAGGCAATTTTCACATTTAGATTTTATTTCTATAGCATCACAAGTTTGGACCTCACTGCCAACATCTGGACAGTTTACCACGTCACTACAGGTACTTTCTCCTGATGCACACAAGCAAGAAGTCGCATCATAACTTAAGGAACACCTAAATAGTGGATCACCCGTAGGTATACAAGCCCCATCCTGACACGAGGGATCACCAATTGGATCACAAGTACAGCTAGTAACACCATCACCATCGCAGGTATATTCTGGAGTACCGAGACTACAGCCATACACTATATCTTCATGACAATTAAAGCAGCCCTCGATAGGGTTGGTTGATATTGGATAATCTGGATCATCCCCAATATCAGATATTTCATTTTCTATAGGAAATCCAAATTTCCAACCCTCAAACCCAAGATCCAGCGGATCTTCAAGGCTGATAATAGTTCCATAGCTATCAACTGCAGCACAAGCAGCCACACCATCTATTTCCTCACTACATAGGGCATTGACTGTGCTACTTGAGTTAAAAAGAGATATACCTCCATCTGGTGCGAATATAGCCGTAGGGTTAGCAGTTGGATCTGAAAAACAAATCCAACCCAATGTAGTAAATTCACAAGTCTCTACTCCTGGACATTCTCCGTCAGACACGCATGACACGCCCCCACTAATACTACACTGCCCACTACCTTGAATAGGATTACCAGACCAAGCACAACCTCTGACATATCTATCGTCTGCAAAATCACGATAAATCTCTAAGCCATAATCAACTCCCCCAGCATCCACACAACGACTAGTCGTCATACCATCACCATTAAAATCATTATGACAATTAAGGCTAATCCAACCAGTCAACTCAGACCAGGCCCAACCTCCAATTTCAATACTAGTCCCCTGAACTTCCTGAGCTACAGTATCAACAGATTTTTGCAGAGAAAAAACAAACAGGGCTAAAACAGCCATGATCACTATACGACTATAAAAATGAAAATGAAAATCCGTCTTCATCTATATTAAAAGTTTTAAATTTTAAATAAATCTATTCTGGAACGGCCATCGCTTCTCTATAATATTTCCAACCACCTCCGCCTCCACTAGATTCGTAATCACAAATAGACAGTTCGTCATCGGCATAGTTCCAAATCATACGACCACGCTCATCATTTGAATCACAATCTGTGCTCGGCGGTGCGCCATTATAAGTATTGAGATGTAAATAACCAATATTTGCTCCACTGTCCACAATCCTTAGGGTACCTGTAAAATAACCTGCATATTGACCACTGGACTGCATACCATAAACACCAATACCGCTAGCCACAGTAGCTTCACCACGAACACCATGTAAACCTTCTCCAAACACCCCTGCATCCGTTGTATGTTCACCATGGATACCATAGGTACCCAAGGTATTAGCCTCACCGTGAACAGCTGTTACACCGTCTCCCTCTGCATCAAGCATACGAGTAGGAGTGGTTTTACCTATACCAACGTAGCCTTCATCTGTAAATGTAACTTTATTATCAGAATTCCAAAAACGAAGATCAGCGGTACCTACATCTTGATAAATACCCCAATAACTAGATACGCCTGACCCACTTTGAATATCAATTTCTGCATTTCCACTAGCTGCATAAACATGTAAATGCTTATTTGGCTCAGTTGTACCAATGCCAACGTAACCTTTTTCCTTGATCGTCATGGCAGTAATAGCATCTGGTTGTAAAGAAATATCATTTAAAGAAGAAATATTCAGTGGTGTTTCCATAGTTTCGGCCAAACCAGTGGCAGAAAGCTCCAATGATCCTGATTTAGTGGCTAAATGTAGTAAGCTTGATGGACTAGCTGTACCAATACCGACATTACCTGAGTTATAATAAATATTAGTACCACTCTCAGTCCAGATAGCATCGGGCGAAACCCCATTGATAGTACCCACGTCTAAATCTCCAGTTACCTTCAAATCTCCAGTAAAGTATCCAGCCCATGGACTACCAGTAACTTCAATACCTCTAGTACCACCTGGGTCTATAGAAAAATTAGTATCAACTATTGTTCTACCATTCAAATCAAGATTACTAACCATTGGTGAGGTTACTAGTCTAGTTGAACCAGATTGACCTGGCTCAGTGGTTGGATCTTGCCATTGAGCAACTGCGTATTGCCGTATCAACAACATACTAAAAATAGACACAACAACTACCAAAATTGACAAATGCCAATTAGCTATTTGTTTAAACATAAAACTTACTTTAATTGTAATTATTCATACTTTATTATAACACAAAACGATATTTAACAACAAGAAAACCGCCTCCGCTATGCGGAGGCGGTTCTATAAAATTATTATCAAATAAACACTTAATTAAAATTGTTCATATACCCATCCAACATCAGTACATATGTATAATTTATCATAAGTGCCATAACGGAATATCATTCTACCAATTTCTGAAGTTTCATCACAATCAGCAGTAGGAGGACCTCCTGGCATTATATCAAGTTGTATATAATTATAAGTAGCATCGTCAACTGAAGTAACGCCTAACTCCCCATTAACTGTTGTTTTACCTCCGTCAGCCACTGTAAACACCTCTGTGCCATCATCATATAGCTGTAATATATCTTCTCCCAAAGAACCACTTTGCACTCTTAATTTAGCGTCTACAAATGTTTCGCTAGGTACTCCAATACCGACACCTTGATAGATATCATAATCAGGGCCAGCAGAAGTATAATCTCTTTGCATAGACAAAATTGGTCTAGCACCAGCATCACCTTTGTTTCTGCCCCAAAATTCAAGCCAATTGGAATAGCCACCATTTTCAGAATTATTACCATTATAGTTTAAAAAGAAATCACCTGGTTTATCATCATATTCCTGAAAAATAATTTTCATATCACCAGAATCATTTTGTAATTTCAAATCTGATTCTCCAGCTGATGTACCAAATATATTTATATCACCATTCACCTGTAATTGCGCTGAAGGATTGGTAGTATTAATACCTACGAATCCTGCAATTGGATTTGGATCATAATTATCAATATCCTCAATGTATAAAGGTGTAGCAGAAATACTAGGGTCGCCATGCAAAGCATCTCTATAATATGACTTTAGATAAAAATTACCATTATTAATAAACATACTATAATCAGTATATTGATCCTCTCCCCAAATATTACGAGTAAAATTAACACCTACATTATCAAGCGTAGTATCCCACGGATCTGTAACCTCAAGATTTAAAAATGATTTTTCATAAGATTCTAAATTTAAGGTTGCCTCCCTATTATTAGTGTTTAAGGCCATGGTATTAGTAGCGTCCCTAGACCTAAATATTAAATCATCATCAGTAGCGTCCATACCAATAAACCATTTTTCAGCACCATTCCTAGCCATCCTCACACCATTCCATAATCTAGCAGTATTCCATGTACCTGCAACAGAATCACAGCCAGCCAGCGTATTCTCTGCGGTATCACTACAATAAAAATCATCAAGGTTAATCATTGTTGCAGTGTTGTTATCTGCTACATGAAGAGCATACCTTGGATCTTTAGCGCCCACACCAAAATGAGGCTCCTCTGAAGGATCATCATTGTATCTTGTGTATATATTAGTTCCATTAGTGCCACCATATGATTGAAGTATCAAATCACCGTTTAGTGGCTTCTTCAAAGGATCGTATTCTCCAGCTATTATCTGAAGGTTAGCTCCCCTTGACCAAATTTGATCATTGTTAAACTTTAAGTACTCATCAGTACCACCTAAAGCCAACATGTAGCCTCCGCCAACAGACTCTCGTCCAATACCGATTGGTTTATCTGAAAGAGTGTGTATTCCAGCAGCATCTGATTCCCAAAATGTAGCGCCTGCACCAGTTGGCCAAGTGGCTTCACAGGTACCGTCTAAACATAATTGACCACCATCGTCAATATCAACCTTACCACCAGTCACAGAAATCATCTTGTTAGGATTCTGCGGATCTATTGATAAAGTATTAAGAGGTTCTGCTCCGTCATTACCAAATATTTTTCTAAGACCCATATCCAAATCTTGACCTATAGGATTTACTACAAAATTGGTAATATCTGTAGTAGCGCCCGGATCTCCAGTTGGATCCTGCCATTCGGCCATAGCATTTTGCTGAACTACAACCAGGCTTAAAATTGACACAAAAGAGACCAAAACTACAGTCCAGTGCCAGTTATTCATGTGTTTAAACATATGTTTTTATTAATATTATATATCTTAATTAAATATAAAATTAAAATTCAAAATAGTCCCAACCACCAGCAGTACAAATATATATCTTATTATAATCAGTACGCTGTATCATTCTACCAATTTCTGAAGAACTATCACAATCAGCACTGTTAGGGCCTCCAGCTTTTACATCAAGTTGTATATAGTTATGAGTAGTATCATTATTACTAACAACACCTAAATTTCCATCAACCACCGTGTCTCCATTATCAGCTACAGAAAATACCTCGGCATCATCACCATATAGTTGAAAAATGTCTTCGCTGCCAAAATTCTGTACTCGCAAAGTAGCATCAACCTGCTCAAGTTCTGGCACACCAATCCCTACACCGTTGTAAACACCATTACTAGGATCATAATCTCTTTGCATGGTCATGACAGGCCTATCACCATGCTGTGAAGGGCTCCTACCCCAAAACTGTAACCAATTATCAAAAAGTCCAGCATTTCTACCACTCCACTGTATTTTAAAATCATCTGTAGAGCCACCATATCCCCTAAAAAAGATACCACTATCTTGACCAGTCTCGTTGATTAATCTCAAATTCACTGAACCAGTCGGCTCGTCTCCTTTTATTTCTAAATAATCTTCTGGGTCTATATCTCCAATACCAACATAACCATTTGAATTAATAGTCATCTTTCTATTGCTACCAATACCAAACAATATTGGACCACCCTCTTCTGACCAGATATCAAAACTTCCTGATGGATGTTCAACGCTCGGTGTACTTGGACCAAGCCAGGCATATTTTCCGACACCTCGTCTAAACTCTATTTGAGAGGCATATGCAGAACTCTTAGAGTCAACGGCCAAAAACACCTCTTCAGAACCACTGCCTGACAAATGAAGTGCTTGGGCTGGGACAGATGTACCAATGCCCACATCACCGTTATTATAAAAAATATCTGGCGAATTAGAATTATCCCACAAAACAACAGGCCAAGTAGCTGCACAATCACCAGTGCCATTAAAACAAATTTTCCCACCGTTTTCAATTTGTATAACCTCTTGCCCATTAGCATCAATCTTCAAATTGTCACCTATGATGTCATGACCATTGGTTAGTAAATCCTCTGCTAAAGGATTTACCAACAATCTAAAGTTGGTACTTTCTCCAGGCAGACCAATTGGATCTTCCCACTGAGCAAAAACACTTTGTTGTATTAAGAGTAAACTTAAAACTGATGCGGCAATTACTAAAATAGATAAATGCCAGTTGTTTGCATTTCTAAACATTTTATTTTGTTTAATTTTATTTTCGTATTTTATTATACCACATTTGCTAAAAAAAACATAACCTTGTACAATAATATTATTAGTTTAAGTATTAAATTAAAAATTATGGAAACAATTACCATCGTGGTATTAGTAGTAGTCGTCCTGATAGTGCTGTGGCTAATCGGTGTTTATAATAGTTTGGTCAAGCTTAGAAATAGAGTTAAAGAAGCCTGGTCAGACATCGATGTACAGCTCAAAAGACGTTATGATCTAATCCCCAACTTAATGGAAACCGTTAAAGGTTATATGAAACACGAAAGTGAAACCTTAACTAAAGTAACGGAAGCCAGGGCAGCTGCTATGAGCGCCAAAGGTATAGAAGCTAAGGGTAAGGCTGAAAACATGTTATCTGGCACTCTAAAAAGCTTGTTTGCTCTATCAGAAAACTATCCTGATCTTAAAGCTTCTCAAAACTTTTTACAGCTACAGGATGAAATCTCTGATACTGAAAATAAAATTCAAGCCTCACGTAGATTCTATAACGGCCAGGTTAGAGACTTCAATACTAAAATTGAAATCTTCCCTAACAATCTAGTAGCCGGAACACTAAAATTTAAAGCCTGGGAATTTTTTGAAATTGAAAGAGAAGAAGAAAAAGAAAACGTTAAAGTAAAATTTTAAAAATACAATCCTCCGCCTTGAGCGGAGGATTTTTTATTTGGTAAATATATTGACATCAACCAGCTATTATTGTTATATTAAGTTGACTAAATACCAAAAAATGTATAAACAAATTGATAGTAATAAAAGAAAAACCTTTGGATTAATGTTTTTATTTGTTCTGATTATTTCTGGCCTAGTCTGGGTTTGGACACAATACTATGGCAATAGCCAATATATTGTTATGGCTGTATTTATTTCCACTATAATTAGCCTTTTTAGCTTTTATTCAGGTGATAAGCTAGCCCTCTGGCAATCTGGTGCTAAACAAATAAAAAAAGCTGATAATCCTTATGTTTGGCGCATGGTAGAGAATCTCAGCATTACAGCTGGCTTACCTATGCCTAAAGTGTATATTATCGATGATTCTGCGATGAATGCCTTTGCTACTGGTCGAGACCCAAAAAACGCTTCTATCGCCCTAACTACCGGTCTTATCAATCATCTAGAAAATCAAGAGTTAGAGGGTGTAATTGCTCATGAATTATCTCATGTAAAAAATTATGATATCCGCCTAATGATGGTTGTTATCATTTGCATCGGCATCATCACTTTGCTAGCCGACTGGCTCTTACGTAGCTTTATCTGGAGAGGCCGTGGTGATAATAATAAAGGTGGCGGTGTATTGATACTAATAGGAATTGTACTGGGAATACTCTCCCCTATATTCGCTAGACTAATTCAAATGGCAGTCTCCAGAAAAAGAGAATACCTAGCTGACGCCTCCGGTGTACTATTAACTAGATATCCAGAAGGTCTAGCTAGAGCGCTAGAAAAAATATCTTATCAGAACAAACCTCTGCGTAGAGCTAATAAGGCGACTGCTCACCTGTACATCTCCAGTCCATTCAAAGGAAAAAAAGCTAGTCGTTTTTTTTCCACACACCCACCTATCCAAGATAGAATAAAAGCTTTAAGAACTATGGCCTAAAATATATGAAAAATACAAACCCACAAAATATATTAAATAAATTTACATACCATTTCAAAAAAGTGCTGGTCAACGCACAAAATTTGGCTTTTGTAAAAAAACATACACACATTGAACCAGAAGACCTTTTGATAGCCATTGCTACCACCAAAGGCTCCCTGGGCTCTGATGTGCTAATCAAACAAAAAATAAACGCTAGCTTCATTAATAACACTAAACTATCAGCTGAATATCAAGCCATATCCATTGATCCGGCCAACATGCCCCAACCATCTGAAGAATCACAAAAGATTATTGAAAGGGCTGTTGTCACCGCCTATAGATTTCAACACAAATATATTGGCACTGAACATCTATTGTGGGGACTATCCGAAAGCGTACATGAAAATACAGTCAATGTTTTGAAACAGGCTAATTTAGATAGTAAAAATCTCAAACAACATCTTAATTTGATTCTAAAAAGTACCTCAAAGTTTAGCGACCTAGCAGCTGAAGAAGAAATTAAAGAACTAGAACACTTACTCGAAGAGGGTGATGTCGATAATAACAGCACACTAGACGGATTTACTGTCAATCTGACTACTGAGGAAATACAAAAAGATATAGATCCAGTCATTGGCCGCACTAAAGAAATAGACCGACTAATAGAAATACTATCCCGGCGTACAAAAAACAACCCTGTACTATTAGGTGATGCTGGCGTAGGTAAAACTGCCATCATTGAAGGTTTAGCCAAAAGAATCACTCAAAATAAAGTACCTGATGTATTACTAAACAAAACCATTCTCAATTTAGATGTTCCTAGTTTGATTGCTGGCACCATGTATCGTGGTGAATTTGAAAATCGTCTAAAACAAGTAATCAATGAAATTAAAAATAATAAAAATATCATCTTATTTATTGATGAATTGCACACTATCATGGGCGCTGGAGCCACCACTGGCTCTCTAGATGCCGCCAACATCCTTAAACCAGCCCTTAGTCGCGGTCACCTACGCTGTATCGGAGCTACCACTTTTGAAGAATACAAAAAACACATAGAAAGCGATCGCGCTTTAGAAAGACGTTTTCAGCCCATTGTTATCCATGAATCAAGCGAAAAAGAAACATATCAGATATTGCAAGGCATAAAAGAAAACTATGAAGAATTTCACAATGTAGCCGTCAAAGATGATGCATTGCAAGCTGCTGTATCACTAAGCAAAAGATTTTTGCCGGATAAAAGATTACCGGATAAAGCCATTGATTTAGTTGATGAAGCTGCTGCTCGTTTTCGTGTCAAAAATACCAAACGAAGCCTAACTAAAGATATCAAAAACATCAAAGATAAAATAGCCGGTTTACAAAACCAAAAGAAGCAGGCTATTTTAGGTGAAAATTACACACAGGCCTTAGAATACAAGAATAAAGAAGATAAATACCTTAAAGAATTAGTCAGACTAAAAGAGTTGGACAAAGAAAGCAATAAAACACAACTTGGTCAGATCGACAGCAGTCATATAAAAGAAATAATCTCTGAAATGACCGGTATTCCACTAGACTCCCTAAATGCCAACGAGAGTAAACAACTTATTAATCTAGAAAAGAAAATTGCTAAACGGATATTTGGACAAGATAGAGCTCTAGAGGTGGTAGCCAATACTATTCGTAAATCAAAAACTGGCCTACAAGATAAAAATAAACCACTAGCATCCTTCATGTTCCTAGGACCAAGTGGAGTCGGCAAAACAGAGACTGCCAAACAACTAACGGAACACATTTTCGGTGGAATCCATAACATGATTCGTATAGATATGTCTGAATTTTCAGAAAAATTCAATATTTCTAAACTAATCGGAGCTCCAGCTGGCTATATTGGCTATAAAGAAGGTAATAAATTTACTGATTTAGTCAAAAACAAACCCTATAGCTTGATACTTTTTGATGAAATAGAAAAAGCCCATACAGATGTGTTTAATCTACTACTACCTATATTGGAAGAAGGTGAACTAACCGATGCTACTGGTCGCACAATTAATTTCAGAAATTGTGTAGTGGTTATGACTTCAAATATTGGCTTGGAAAAATTTAACCAGGAAGCCAATTTGGGCTTTGACCTTGAAGAACAAGGTAATAATTTTCAATCTGTTAGTAAACAAGTTTTATCATCACTGCAACATCGTTTTCCACCGGAATTCAGTAATCGCCTCAATAACATCATAGTATTTGAACCACTTAATAAAGTTGTGGCTAAAAAAATAATCCGGCAGGAAATAAAACAATTACAACGCAGACTAACTGAACAAGGTATCACATCTGAAATAGACAACCAGGTAATCAACCATCTACTATCTAGCAAACAACCTGTCAGAGAAGGAGCTCGTAGCCTAAAAAGATTGGTCGATGATCAATTAACTAATCCCATTGCTGGCACTCTACTAAATAAGAAACCCAATAAATTAAAAGTTAAACTTAATAAAAATAAAATAGTTATTAATTAACTCCCTGCTAACAGGGTACAAGAAGAAAAGCGATGAACCCAGTTAAAAAAATTCTCAATAATTTATTTGATTTTATTTGGCCACAATTCTGTCTCGGTTGCAATCGAGAAGGATCTTTATGTTGTGGCTATTGTCTTAATGATATTTTATTGGTGGAGCCAAAAAAAATTACTTGGCCAGATTCAGATGATCATTATTTTGATGCCTGCTTTGTCTGTTGTGAGTACCAAAATAAACTAGTGCAAAAGATTGTTAAACAATTTAAATATAGCTACTTGGAAAATCTATCTACTATTTTGGTAAATATTTTAGAAAAACAGGCTAGGCACCTAGCTTTGGGTAGAAATACTATTATTACTAACGTACCACTACATCCACGCAAACAAAAACAACGTGGATTTGATCAAACTGAAATTCTAGCTAAACAATTAGCACGACAGCTAAATCTGAGCTATTCTCCCCTACTCAAGCGTACTAAAGCGACAAAAACCCAGGCCCAGTTATCAAAAATAGATCGTCAAAAAAATGTTTCAGGTGTTTTTAAGGCTTTACACACCGCGTCCGCTAATAGCGGACGCGGCACAGAAATCCTCTTAATTGATGATATTACTACTACCGGATCAACACTGAATCAGGCTGCAAAAGCCTTAAAAGACGCCGATTATCAAAAAATTACCTGTTTAGTACTAGCCAAAAACTAACCTTTACAAAATAAGAAAAATATACTATCATATAGCAGTCATTAACCACTTTCGGAGAGTTGGCAGAGTGGTCGAATGCGGCAGTCTTGAAAACTGTTGACCCGCAAGGGTCCGGGGGTTCGAATCCCTCACTCTCCGCCAAAAAAAACAATGACCTGGAGAGGTGGCAGAGTGGTTGAATGCGGCACCCTGCTAAGGTGTTATTCCGTTTATTCGGGATCGAGGGTTCGAATCCCTCCCTCTCCGCCACATCGAGCTAGCACGAGGATCCTATTTTATAAGGGTCATAGAGCTAGCACGAGGATACTAAAAAACAACTTCATAAGAAGCTGTTTTTTTGTTTAACTTACTTTTGTATTCCCTTAAAATTTTATTACTCAAACCAAAAGCAT
>JABHSK010000001.1 GCA_018669975.1 Candidatus Parcubacteria bacterium | reverse complement strand
CCTCTTGGCTGCTGCTACTTTTGTAGCTGTTGATCCAGCTAAACGTATTGGCGAAGCTAGAGATGCACAACGTTGGTCAGACGTAACTGCTGTAGCTGATGCTTATATGAAGTATCTAGTAGACAACAATGGAGTTGCTGCATCTACTACAATTATCAATGGTACTGATTACTTTATTCAACATACTGCAGGTGCCGCTGTCACTTCTGCACCAGCGAGTTGTCCTGCTAGTACTACAGTTACCACAGGATCACCAGTTGATTTGCACGCCCTAGTGACCAATGGTTATATTGGTGATATTCCAGATGATCCAGCTGGCACAGACAATGATGGTACAGACTATTATTTTTATGCTGATGCGCAGGGCAAAATTATAGTAGGTGCTTGCACTAAATATAGTGGGGCCACCAACTACCCTAATGTTGTAAGATAATATTTAAAATTATATAATATTATGAATAAAAAAGGTTTTACTCTGATTGAGTTAATAATTGTAATTGCAATTATAGCCCTCTTGGCTGCTGCTACTTTTGTAGCTGTTGATCCAGCTAAACGTATTGGTAAGGCTAATGATGCTCAAAGATGGGCAGATATAACCGCTATTGCTGATGCTTATTATAAATACGCAGTTGATAACAACGGTGTCTACGTGAGTAGCACCATTACCAGTGGTACTACCTATTGGATTGCCACTCAAGATGATCCTACTACTTCCCAGGCTAGTTGTCCGGGTACATCTACTGTTATTTCTAATTATGTCAATCTAAACAGTTTAATTACTGGAGGATATATAGGACAGATTCCTGATGACCCACTTGGTGCTGACAATCATGGTACGGATTATTATTTTTATAATGATGCAGCTGGAGTTGTTATTATAGGTGCCTGTAATAAGTATAGTGGTACCACTAATTATCCTTCTGCAGTTAGGTAAAAAAAATAAGTAAAATATAAGAAAACTTGCTCGGTATTTTAAATCGGCGGGTTTTTTTATTTGTGTTGGTAAAAAATGCTTGTTCAAGGTATAATATAAGAACAAAATTAATAAAGTTATATGATGTTTTTAAAAAAGAAGTGGTTTTGGGCTATTATAATTATAGTAATTATTGCAATAGTTATATTTTTTGGTATGTCAGGCAAAAAGGATAGTAACTATGTCACTGAGGCAGCCACCATTGCAGATATTAAACAAACGGTTGAGGTAACTGGCTCCATAGAATCTGCCGATGATATAGATCTAAACTTTAATGGTCCAGGTACCCTGCAGCAGTTATTAGTTAAAGTTGGAGACGAAGTTATTGTTGGACAAAGGTTAGCAGCTTTGGCAGCCGGGGGTGTTGCTTCACAGGTAGCTGATGCTAGGGCAGCTGTAGATATTGCCAAGAGTAGTTTGGAGCAGCTTATAGCTGGTGCTAGTTCTGAAGATATTGACGTCACCGAAGAAGAGGTGGCCACTGCACGAGCTTCTTATCAGGCTGCGCAGGATGCTCTTACTAATTTAGAAAGTACCAGGGATCAAGAACTGGAAAATTTGCGTGCAGAGGCGCTTAATACTCTTAATAATAAATACTTTATTGCACAGTATTCTTTAGACGTTATTTATGATGCTATTATGGATCCGAATGCAGATGGCTTCTTATATGTCAGTGATGTTAGTTTATTGTCTAGTGCCAAGAGTAAATATAATACTGCTAATCTAGATTATGAGGAAGCCGTGATTGACTTATTAGTTGTAGCTCAAGAAACTGGTGAATATGATGATATTTTATTTGCCCTAGATGGTTTAGAGGGCACCTTAGAGGCCGTGGCTGATACTTTAGCTACTACTTTTGGGACTATGTTGGTGACTGTGGAAAATTCAGTTTACACCAGGACAGTTATAGATGCATTTAAGGTTAGTATTAATACTCAAATGACAGCCATTAATACTGCTATAGCAGCTGTTCAGGATGATGCGGCTGATTTGAGGATTAGAGATTTATATTACCAGACTAGCTTAATCGATGCTCATAATAATGTTGATTCTAAGTTAGCTAGTTTGAATCTAACTGAGGCTAAATTAAATCTTAAAAAAGCTCCACCTAGAAATTTTGAGATTACTACTGCTGAGGCTAATGTCAAAAGAGCCCAAGCTACTCTTAATAGATACCTGAGTAATTTTTCTGAAACAGTAATAAATGCTCCTGTAGATGGTGTGATTACTAATATAAATTTTGATGTTGGTGAACAAACTTCAGCGGCTACTCCAGTTATATCTATGATTGGTATTAGTAGTCTACAGATTGAGGTTGATGTGCCAGAGTCTGATATTACTAAGATTAAAATGAGTGATGAGGTAGAGATTACCCTGGATGCTTTTTCTAGTGATGAAAAATTTATAGGTACAGTCACTTTTATTGATCCGGCGGCGACCGTTATTGATGGGGTTACTTATTATAAAGTTAAAGTTAGCCTTAATGGTGATAATGAAAAAATTAAATCAGGCATGACAGCTGACCTGACTATTTCTACTGATAGTAGAGAAGGGGTGTTAGCAATACCATCTAGGGCTGTGATTTACCGTGAGGGGAAGAAATATGTACAAATATATGATGGAATTAATTTATCAGAAGTAGAAATAAGCACTGGGCTTAGAGGAGATGGAGGATTAACTGAAATTCTTAGTGGTCTAGAACAAGGAGTAGAGGTTGTTACTTTTATAAAGACTGATAAATAGTTATGATTGAATTAAAAAATGTATACAAAGAATTTGTTAATGATGAAGTTGTCACTAAGGTTTTGCATGGCATTGATTTGAAAATAGACAAAGGAGAGTCACTTGCTATCATGGGACCCTCTGGATCGGGTAAATCTACTTTGATGCATATCTTGGGTTTTTTGGATACTTTGACTGCAGGAAAATACTATTTTGATGGCAAAGATGTGAGTGGTTTAGACGATGATACTCTAGCTCAATATCGCAACAGAAAAGTAGGTTTTGTTTTTCAGAGTTTTAATCTACTTCCCAAAACTTCTGTTTGGGACAATGTTCGTTTGCCCTTATTGTATAATAAAGAAAAATTAGATACTCATGCAGTAGATGATGCTATCAAGAGTGTTGGTTTGGAGCATCGTAGAGACCATCTTTCAAACCAATTATCAGGTGGTGAAAAACAGAGAGTGGCCATAGCTCGTGCCCTGGTCAATAAGCCAGATTTGATTTTTGCCGATGAGCCAACAGGAAATCTAGATTCAAAATCCGGTATTCAAATCATGGAAATTTTACAAAATCTGAGTAGTATGGGTAAAACTATTATTTTAGTTACTCATGAGACAGCAACAGCTAAATATGCCAAGAGAATTGTAAAAATAAAAGACGGTAAAATCGTCAGTGATGAAGTCAATGCAATTATTACTGATGGCCGAACTTTAAATGGGCATTTAAAATAAGTCATGCGTTTTGATTTCCGTAATTATATAGCAGTTACTAAAGCATTGAAGCGTAATAAAATGCGCTCTTTTTTGACTTCTTTGGGAATAATTATTGGTATTTCAGCTGTGATTATCATTATGTCCGTTGGTTCAGGCGCGCATTCTTTGATTGCTAATGAAATTCAAGGGGTAGGCAGCGATCTCATAGGAGTACTTCCCGGAGCTAGCGATGATGAGGGTCCGCCAGCAGCTATGATGGGAATAAATATTACCACCCTAACTCTAGATGATGCTAGAGCTGTAGAAAGAGATGTTGAAGAAATAATCGGTGCCACAGCTTATGTTAGAGGAGCTGCTACTGTTACTTGGCAAAATAAAGTTGATGATACTAGCTTTGTCGGTGTGACCGGCAACTATATGGATGTAGAGTCAGGCGCTGATGTAGGGCTTGGTAGATTCATTAGTGAAGAAGAAGCTGATACTATTACCAAAGTAGCTGTTTTAGGATCCGCTGTAGCCGAAGAATTATTTGGTTCTATGAATCCCATAGATCAACGTATAAAAATAAATAAAGAATCTTTTAGAGTAATAGGCCTAATGAAAGAAAGGGGGTCAGCTTCTTTTCAGGATCAAGATGATCAAATATTTATTTCTATTACCACTGCCCAAAAATTGATGCTCGGCATCAATCATATTAGCATGATGAGAGCCAAGGTAGCTAAGGGCTCAGATGTAGAATTTGTTCGTGAAAAGGTCAAAGGTGTGCTGAGAGAACAGCACGATATAGATGATCCAGCCGAAGATGATTTCACAGTTACATCTTCAGAAGAAGCTCTGGCAACCCTAGAAGATATTACAGGAGCTCTAAATTATTTTCTAGCTATGGTGGCTGCTATATCACTTTTAGTGGGAGGCATTGGCATTATGAATATTATGTTAGTTTCTGTATCTGAAAGTACTCGTGAAATAGGTCTTAGAAAAGCAGTTGGAGCCACCAGTTCAGATATTTCTAATCATTTTTTGATTCAAACTATAATTTTGACTGCCATGGGAGGTTTGATAGGCATGATATTCGGAATATTTATAGCTTTTATTATTAGTTTAATAGTTAATTATTTGGGTTATGATTGGGATTTTGTAATTTCAGCTAGCTCTATAATAATTGCAGTGGTATTTACTATAGTAGTAGGGCTTAGTTTTGGCTGGTATCCAGCTAGAAAAGCAGCGCGTCTCCATCCAATAGAAGCGCTTCGTTATGAATAATTTATGCAATTAAGAAACATATTCAACATTTCTATTAAAGCTTTATCAAGGAGTAAATTAAGAACTCTCTTGACTGTTTTAGGTGTGTTGGTTGGCATTTCTTCAGTAACCATTATTATTTCTGCTGGCAATAGTGTTGAGGCGCTTATTTTTAAGCAAATCGAAGGCTTTGGTTCAAATTATATACAAACTGAAGTAAGAGTGCCAAAAGGTAGCGGTGGCACCACTTCTATGGTCCAAGGTGTAGTAATATCTACGCTCAAGGAGAAAGACAGACAGGATTTTTTGGATTTAGAGAATATTGATAAAGCTTATGGTGCTGTTATTACACAAGATATCATTTCTTGGCAGGGGGAGCTAAATAAAGTAATGATTTACGGAGTTGGCTCTTCATATATAGATATTGATACTACTGAGATTGATCAAGGTAGGTTTTATACAGAAGATGAAGATGATTCTAAAGCTCGGGTGATAGTTTTAGGTTCAAAGGTAAAAGAAGATTTGTTTGGTCCTAGCGATGCAATTGGAGAAAATGTAAAAATAAATAAAATAAATTTTAAAGTAATTGGCGTAGCTAAACCTCGAGGAGCGGTTTTCACTTTTGATTTAGATGATATGGTTTTTATACCAGTCAAAACTACTCAAACAGCATTGATGGGCATTAATTATTTGTCAGCTATTACTTCTCAAATGGTGGACTCTAGTATAGAAGAGGAGACTGCTGAGCAGATGAGGATGATACTTCGTGAAAATCATGATATAGATGATCCTGACAAAGATGATTTTGAGGTTATGTCTGGTACAGAAGCCATGGAAATGATGGCCACTATATTGGGAGGCATGACGATTCTCTTGGTGGTGTTAGCTGGTCTGTCTCTTCTAGTGGGAGGAGTAGGTATTATGAACATTATGTATGCCACAGTAGCTGAGCGTACTTTTGAAATAGGTCTTAGAAAAGCAGTTGGAGCTAGTCCCAAGGATATTTTACAACAATTTTTAATAGAATCTATTATTATTACTTTTCTAGGAGGAGTGTTTGGAATTATTTTAGGTATTATAGTAATATATGGAGTGTATATAGGCGCAAATTATTATGGTATGGAATGGCCATTGTCTATATCTTGGTTGGGTATATTATTGGCCATAGGTTTTTCAGTTGTGGTAGGTCTTATCTTTGGGCTTTATCCAGCTAGAAAAGCTGCTAGGTTGGACCCTATTACTGCTTTAAGAAAAGAATAAATTATTTAAAAAACCCCCACCTCTCTATGAGGGGTTGGTTTTTTGTATACCCGACAGGGAAGGGTGGCATCATAGCTGTTAGCACTCCTTGACTGAGAGTGCTAATTACTTTATAATAATATACATGGAAAATAGAGATCAAAAATTACTCAAAGCCATAGTTGAGATCTACACCCAGACAGCTAAGCCAGTTGGCTCTTCAGTGTTAGCCGAGAGTAAAAAATTTGATGTTAGTCCAGCCACTATTCGTAATGCTATGTATGCTTTGGAGCAACAAGGCTATATCATGCAACCGCACACTTCAGCTGGACGTATCCCAACTGTTTTGGGTTATAGATTTTATCTAGATAATTTACTATCAGTCAAAGAGCCAACTGATAAGGAGCAAGATGAATTAAGAATAGCTTATAAAAAGGATATACGTGATTTGGCTAAGCTTTTGGTTGAAAAAACCAATTTGGCTACTATTGTCGGCTTTGCAGCCAATGATATGTATTTTACGGGTTTATTCAACTTATTTTCACAACCAGAGTTTGAAGATTATAAAATGGTGCTATCCATGAGTCAGGTGGTCGATTCTTTGGAAAAAGCTATTGCAGATGTTTATGATAATATTTCTGAACCGCAAGTACTGTTGGGGCAGGATAATCCTTTTTCCGAGCATTGTTCAGTGGCCATCACACCATTGCCTGGTAGAGAAATTTTGGCTATCTTGGGGCCAGTTCGTATGGATTATAATCGAGTTTTAGGACTTTTAGAACAAACAGTTAAAATTATAAAATAAATGAAAAAAGATAAGAAGAAAGAAAAGAAACTTAGTAAGACAGAGGAGTTAGAAATTAAAGCAGCTGAACATTTGGCTGGTTGGAAAAAAGCTCTAGCTGATTATCAAAATTTACAGAAAGAATCAGATAAAAGATTATCCAGTATGTCTGACTTCACTACCAATGCGTTTATTCTTGAGTTGTTACCTATATTTGATAACTATCGTACAGCCATCAAACATATACCAACTGATCAACAAAAAGAATCTTGGGCAATTGGTTTAGAGCACATCTTAAAGATGTGGCAGACATTTTTAGATGATCATAAAGTTGAACAGATTGAGACAGGCAATCAAAAATTTGATCCATATTGGCATGAAGCTGTCGGCGAGGTTAATGAGGCAGATCAAGATGATCAAGTTATCGTGGAAGAAAAATTAGCAGGATATAAATTAAAAAATGTAGTTATCCGACCTGCAAAAGTAATAATCAATAATCATAAATAATAAAATAGAAAGGAAACATTATTATGTCACTTATACCATGGAGTCCATTTTTAGACACATTTGATAGTTTGGAGAAAAGTCTTTCCAATTTTGTACCAGCTGTGGATGTTTATGAAGAGGGTCAGGAAGTTATTGTTGAAGCCACTTTAGCTGGCATTAAGCCGGAAGATGTAGAAATTAATATAAATGAGGACGTGTTGACTATAGATGGTCAGAGACAAGCAACTAGCGAAATAGAGGAAAAGAATTACTATCGCAAAGAAGTGCGTAGTGGTTCATTTCATCGTTCAGTTATGTTGCCAGCCTCTGTAGATGCTGATAAAGCCAAGGCTGATTTTAAAAACGGCCTACTTAAAGTAATTTTACCAAAGAAAAAACAAAGCAAGTCCAAGAGCATAAAGATCAATATAAATAATAAAAAATAAATGATAAACAACTTTCAATCACCGCTGAATCTAAAACTGATTAAAAAGTGTCCAGTTTGTAATATGGATTACCAACAATCAATGATTCAAGTGCTCGACGAAAATGAATATGGCTTATTGACCTATGCTACCTGCAAAAGTTGTGGGGCCAATCTATTGACCAAGTTTGCCAGCCTACCTCAAGGGGTAATCGGCAATGCCATCCTAACTGATCTTAAACCACAGGAAGTAATGGATTTTGCTGGTCAAGATGATTTGTCTGATAATGATGTGCTAGATATTCAATATTTAATAAGCAAAAAAGAATTAATTAATAATTTAAAGAAATTAACATAATTATATGCCAAAGATTTTAGGAATTGATTTAGGAACCACAAATTCAGCCTTTGCTATTGTTGAAGGTGGAAAACCAAAGATTTTGGAAAATAAAGAGGGTTCTCGTACTACACCATCTATTGTTGCTATGTCCAAAAATGGTGAAAGATTAGCTGGTTTGCCAGCCAAACGGCAGGCAGTTACTAATCCAGAAAACACTATTTTTTCAGTCAAAAGATTAATTGGACGTAAATATAGTGATGCTGAAATAAAAGAAGACATTGAAACTGTGCCTTACAAGATTGTTCAGGCCGGTGAAGGTGTTAAAGTAAAAATGGGAGACAAAGAACATAGTCCTCAGGAAGTTTCTGCTATGATTTTGCAGAAGATCAAAGCTGATGCCGAAGAAAGATTGGGTGAAGAAGTCAAAGAGGCAGTTATTACTGTTCCAGCTTACTTTGATGACTCACAACGTCAGGCTACTAAAGATGCAGGTAAAATTGCAGGTTTGGAAGTTAAACGTATTATCAATGAGCCGACTGCTGCTGCGCTGGCCTATGGTTTTGATAAAAAGAAAGATCAACAGATTGCTGTCTATGACCTAGGTGGTGGTACTTTTGATATTTCTATTCTAGATGTTTCAGCTGATACAGTTGAAGTAAAAGCTACTAATGGTGATACTCATCTAGGTGGTGATGATTTCGATCAAGTATTAATCAACTGGATTTTAGATGAATATAAATCACAAGAAGGTATTGATTTGTCAAAAGACACTTTAGCTTTGCAGAGACTTAAAGAATCTGCTGAAAAAGCCAAGATTGAATTGTCATCTTCAATGGAAACTGAAATAAACCAACCATTCATAACTACTGATGAATCAGGGCCAAAACATTTGGTAATGAAATTAACTAGAGCTAAATTAGAAGAGTTGGTTGGTGAATTGGTAGCTAAGACCCTGGAGCCATGTAAAAAAGCTCTTAAAGATGCTAAATTAGATATTAAAGATATAGAAGAGATTGTTATGGTTGGTGGTATGACAAGAATGCCACTGGTCCAACAAAAAGTAGAAGAGTTTTTTGGTAAAAAACCAAATATTTCTGTAAATCCAGATGAGGTAGTAGCTATGGGTGCCGCTGTTCAAGCTGGCGTACTACAAGGTGATGTTAAAGACGTTTTACTTTTGGATGTTACTCCATTGACTTTAGGTTTAGAGACTCTAGGTGGTGTACGTACTCCTTTGATTGAAAGAAATACTACTATCCCATCTAATAAGACTCAGGTTTTTTCAACTGCTGCTGATAATCAAGATACGGTTGAAATTCATGTCTTACAAGGTGAGCGTGAGATGGCTGCTGACAACAAGACATTGGGTAGATTTACTTTGTCAGGTATTCCTCCAGCACCACGTGGTGTTCCACAGGTTGAGGTTAGTTTTGACATCGATGCTAATGGTATTTTAAATGTTAAAGCAGTGGATAAAGCTACTAGTAAAGAACAGTCTATTACTATCAAATCATCTTCAGGTTTAGCAGATGATGAAATTGAAAAGATGACTAAAGATGCTGAGGTGCATGCTGAAGAGGACAAAAAAAAGAAAGAAGAGGTTGAAGTAAGGAATAATGCTGAAAATATTATTTTCCAAACTGAAAAGTTTATTAAAGAAAACAAAGATAAACTTAAAGATGAGGATAAGAAGAAAATGCAAGACAAGGTAGATGAAATGAAAAAAGTTAAAGACAGCCAAGACTTAGAGGTAATCAAAAAAGCTGTAGCTAATATGGAAGAGACAGTGCAGACTGTTGGTGCTTCTATGTATCAACAACAGCAAGGAGCTGCTGGCGCAGCTGGTCCAGAAGCAGCCAAGGAAGATGATAAAGATAAAAAGGCCGATAAGGATGCTGTGGAAGGTGACTTTGAAGAAGTCAAAGACGAGGATAAGAACAAGGATAAGAAAGATAAAAAATAAATGGGAAAAGACTATTACAAAATATTAGGAGTTGATAAAGGTGCTAATGAGGCTGATGTTAAAAAAGCTTTTCGCAAGCTAGCTCATCAATATCATCCTGATAAAACCACTGGCGACGTTGATAAGTTCAAGGAAATAAATGAAGCTTATCAGGTGCTCGGTAATCAGGAAAAACGCCAACAGTACGATCAATTTGGCACTACTTTTGATGGTGCCCAAGGCTTTGGCGGTGGTAATCCATTTGCCCAAGGCTTTGGTGGCGCTCAGAATGTAGATTTTGATTTAGGTGATATATTCTCTAGCTTTTTTAATGGAGGTGGCCCTACGGGCAATACACGTAGCCAGAGGGGCTCTGACATTGAAGTTGATCTAGAAATTAGTCTCAAAGAAGCAGTTTTTGGCATTAGTCAGACCGTTTCTATCCGTAAACAAAATAGTTGTGAGCCTTGCCACGGCACTGGTGCTGACAAAGGTACCGCCTATGATGAATGTAAGACTTGTGGCGGTAGTGGTAAAGTAACCACTACAGTGATGGGTACTTTTCGTACGCAGACAGTCTGTCCAGATTGCAGAGGTAAAGGTAAGACTATCAAGGATAAATGTGGTGCTTGCAGTGGGCAGGGAGTAATTACAGAGAATGCTGATATCAAAGCTGAGATTCCGGCTGGTATTGATGAAGGGCAAGCTATTCGTCTAGCCGGACAAGGTAATGCTGGTAAGAATGGATCAGCCGCTGGTGATCTTTATATTAATATTCACGTCAAACCAGAAGCTGGTTTTGAAAGACAAGGTTTTGATCTTGTCACTGAATACGATGTGCCTTTTACGATGACTGCTCTAGGTGGGGATATCAAAGTTAAAACCATAGACGGCCAAGTTAAACTAAAAATACCAGCTGGCACTCCATCTGGTAAAAAGTTTATTCTCAAGGACAAGGGTGTTACGCATCTTAAATCTAGAGGCAGGGGAGATCAAATAGTGATAATTAATGTAGATGTGCCCACCAAGCTTAGTAAAAAACAAAAGAAACTTCTAGAAGAGCTCAATGAAGAGCTTATCAAAGATAAAAAATCTTGGTTTTAAATAACAAAAAAGTCTCACCAAACGGTGAGGCTTTTTTTGATAGGCAGCGTAGTTAGATTATTTTATATGCGTATTTTTACAATTAATACAATATAGCAGTTGATCTTTTTTGTGAATATTTTTAGTAACTTCAAATAATTCGCTGGATTCTACTCCGCAATTTTGACAATATCTAGATTGCCCAGCTGCAAATTTTTTTAGTTGATCTTTTTTAATATATTTTTATATTAAACTACTTAAGAAGCTAATTAATCATACCAGAAAAACCTATACTTGTCAATGATAAAATAACAAAAACACCAAATAAAATAAGGTGTTTTAAACTGGCAGGGGCGGTAGGAATCGAACCCACGCTAGAGGTTTTGGAGACCCCTGTACTACCACTATACTACGCCCCCCCACGAATAATCCCATCCCAGGGAGTGGGCGGGATTATTTTGTTTCTTTATGTAAAGTATGTGTCTTACACTTTTTGCAGTGTTTTTTCATTTCCAGTCTTTCTTTGACAGCTTTTTTGTTGCGGCTGGTATGATAATTGATGTTATGACACTCAGTACACTCTAATTTGGCTAATCTGTCTTGTGACATATATACTAAGTTACTTGTTAAAAGTGGTGGAGCCACCCGACGGACTCGAACCGACGACCGACGGTTTACAAAACCGTTGCTCTACCAACTGAGCTAGGGTGGCGGGTTATATAAATAACGGAATAAATTATAGACAAAAATACTAGATAAGTCAAGGGTTTGTTGTATTTATACTATTAATCTATTTTGTGATAAAATAAAAGAATGATTTTTATACAAAAAGATAAATTACCAACCTCACGTGTGTATTTGTATGTATTTTTGGCTGTTTTAGCCTTACTTTTGTTAATTATATACGCACCATTGTTATATAACAATTACTTTATAATTGATGATTTTGACTGGCTATTTTTCGGTAGCCATGTAGACAATCGGGCTGATTTATTAGCGGTTAATCCGGGACATTTTTATGACCCCTTGATAAACGTTTATTTTTGGTTGACTTATAAATTATTTGCTTTGAATCCACAACTACACTATTTGTCTAATATAGTTTTGCACAGTATTAACTCCTGGTTGATATTTGTTTTATTGAGTAAGTTTATCAAGTGGCGTTATGCATTTTTACTGATGCTTTTGTTTGCCTTTCAGTATTTTGGTGCGGAAGTTTTGTTTTTAATAAATTCTGCTGTCCATGCTTTGGTGACTATGTGGATACTACTGAGTATGTTGGCTATCTATTATTATAGTCAAAAGAATTCTTTTTGGTTGTTGATAGTCTATGTATTGACTACTTTGTTGGCATTGATTACCAAAGAGATTGCTTATATCCTACCACTTTTACAATTGGCTTGGTTATTTTTACTTTTTAAATTAAAAATTACTGATAAGCGAGGTAAAAAAAGAGTTTTAAAAGTTTTTTGGCCTTTGGTTATAATTTATTTTATTTTTGGTATTTTTATATATACTGTATTGAGTGGAGGAGACAACACACTGGGTTATGTCTTTAATCCTGATATTCTGATTCAACTTAAGACGGTTTTATTATCAGCTGTGAGTGTATTTTTTTATCAGCCAAGTGGTTTTGTTTGGGTTCATATTTTAGCAGCAATATTATTACTGAGCTTGTGGTTTCGAGCACCAAATAAAAAATCACGCAGCTTATGGTTATTTGGTTTATTATGGACTTTAGTTTATTTGATCTACCTGAGTTTCCCAGTGCCGACTCTAGTTGCATCTTTGGATGCGATTACTTTGATACCGCGACGCTATGGTTATGTAGTTAGCGTGGGCATGATATTTATGCTGGCTGGATATTTTACCAACAAAGCTGCTACAATTTGCAAGATTGGGACAAGTATTATTTTGTCAGCTTTGATTATTTACAATATAGTTGGCATTCATCACTTAGATAAAGATGTTTATCAGTCAATGAGTGAAATTTCTTATGGCATCACTAATTCGGTGCCAGCAGGATTGGCTGATAAAGTAGATATTATTTATATTTTAGATGGTTTTCCTTGGGATCCATCAAATTATCTATATGAGATGATGGATGTTTTTCATGGTATTGATCCGGATAATATTCGTTATATTTATTCTGACAAGCGTAATGGTCTAGAGATAGATAAGGATGGTCCATCGTATGTTGTGTTAGTTTTTGATTATGATCAAAATATTTGGCAGGTTGCAGAAATAGCTTATAATAAATAATTTTTGAATAGAAAAAGCCCCGCCGCGCGAATGCGCAGACGGGGTATTTTTAATAAAGGGCTTCGTTGTAACCACTGAGAATCAGGTGTCCGTCTCGACCAGCTTGGGGATCACCAGAATAAGTAGTAACACCCAGATTAATGGGTTTTTCGTCTTCATCGAGGCGTTGGAATTCTTCAGCAGACAGTCGCTCCAGATTGGCTCTGGTGCCTAAAATATTGAGATGATGGGTGACACACATGACATTCATGGCTCCAAAATCTCTGGCTAGAGCTCCTAACCAAGAGCGATTACGCAGCCGGACATCAGGCATGTTTTCACCTTGTGGAAAACGATAATAGTAAGAACCTTCACGGCTATGCAAGATGCGTTGATCAGGGAAGAGGATGAAAAAGACCTTACGGTCATAGAGTAGCGATAAGCCATGTTCTTGTTCGCGAATACGTTCATCTTCAACGACTTTGATTGTGGCTAGTTCAGGCCAGCCTACACATAATGCCTGTAGGGTCTGCTTGGCCCTGAGATAGGGAGAGACAAAGATAATGTCAGGCAAGGCTTGCCTGCCGGCCAAGGCTTTGCCAGTGGCTACAGCCTGTTGACTCTCTTCTACAGCCAAAGGAGTATGAGCGTCACTGACGGTGACAGCAAAACGATGGCCAATTTCTTCGGCCAATTGTTTGGCTTGTCGGCCACTCGGATCTTCTTCAAAAGCTTTTAGTAGGCGCTGATAAAGTGGGTCAGCCAATTTGGTTTCTTTGAGAAGATTATATTGTGATACATCATGTCGAATCAGTGTTAGGGTACGTGGCCATTTCATTTGTATTACCTCCAGTTTAGGGTTTAAAAGTTCAAAGTGAATTAGTATAAATTACAATAAATTGCTTAGTATGTCAATAAAAAAAGGTGACCCGTGGGCCACCCTGTATAAGGATATTATTTGCCTTTGACTTCTATCCAGCCTTGGAATTTACGGTCAATCCAACCGTCGCGGTATTCCTTGGAGTAGATGTTGCCATCAGTGCTGCGATAAGTCACATTCTTGGAACCGTTTTCGCTGTCGACATCGACACCGAGCATCCGATTAAAATCATCGGGAAGTTCCATGTGGACTGCTTTGCCGGTCCAGCGGGAAATAGCCCGAGTGCGGACAGCAGAACTTTCCTCTCCATGAGGAATCCAGCGGATTACGCCCTCGAGAGGACTGACATCCTTGAATTCTTTGGTGTAGTGATAGCCATCAGCAGCCAGGAAAGTGATGTCCTTGACGGTGGAGTCATCCTTTTTGGAAAAGCTGATACTGATAAAGGTTTCCATGTTTTCCACGGACAGAATTTGACGGTGTTCCTTGCCACCGAGGCGGGATGCGGTTCGACCAGTGTGCAGGTTGTAGTAGCCAATCAGGCCCAATACGCCGATTACAGCCACAATAATGAGTATAAGAGGTGTTTTTCTGCGCATGATTTACGCTCCTAGGTTTGAGTTTGGATGAAGTAAATAATATGAAGTGTACGGAAAATCTAATGAATATACTATGTTTTATGTATTTTGTCAATATAAATAAAAAGAGCCGTTGTTTGACAACGGCCCAATAATTTTTTATCCATCGTGCCGGCATAAAGTTTTGATTTTACCAGCGTTGTGGTCATCGATATCTTGTCTCCAGTTCATCTTGATCGGGATAGCCTCGATAGCCTCGAGGTCAAAGGGTATTTCTTGGACGTGACGAGCGTAGGGCTCGACGCACATGAAGATAGTGTAACCACCATGACCACCTCTACTCGTTCAGTTGTGTTAACTGGGTTAACTCCTAATACTACATATTATTATCAGGCAAAATCAGCTGATCCTAGTAATGCCGTAGCTACCGACAACAGTGGTGGTGATGGTTATTCTTTTGCCACGCTAGCTGGTCCAGCTATATCCAACACCTCTGCTTCAGCAGTACAAAATACTACAGTTACTATTACTTGGAATACAGACATAAATTCAGATTCTACGGTGTATTATTCTACTAACTCAGATATGAGTGGATATACAGTGACGCCTACTGATACTGATTCAGTAAAAGAACACTCTGTGGATATTGCCGATTTGACTTTAGGGACTAAATATTATTTTTACGTTAAATCAGGAGTTGCTACAGATAATAATGGTGGAGATTATTATTATTTCAATACTACCTCAGATTCTGTAGCACCAGTTATTACTTCTGTGGCTACTGATGTGATTACTGACGACGATGTGGTAATAGAGTGGACTACAGACGAGGCAGCTAATTCACAGGTATACTTTGGTAGTGTCGAAGGTGTATATACTAGCTCTACACGAGTGACGTCTGATTACAATATTTCCCACAGCATAGTGATTACTCCTTTAGCTAACAGCTCTAGATATTTCTATGTAGTTACTTCAGTCGACCAGTCAGGTAACAGCGCTACTAGTACAGTAGGAACAGAGTTTACTACCCTAGAACAACTATCTACTGAAGCAGAGGTGGTGCTCAGAGAAGGTACAGCTGCTGACGTAGCTTTGGAAGGTTTTTCTTGTAGCGGCGGAGGTGGTGGTAGCTCAGGAGATTGGATTGCACCTAAGATTACTAAAGTTAATGTTAGTAGTGAAGATTCAGATTTAGCCAAGATTACTTGGGAAACTAGTGAGAACGCTATCTCAGTAATACAATTTGGTGTAGATAATACAGATGAAAACTCTATTATTAGCTCTAAAGCACTAGAAAAGGCTACCAGACTTCATGAAATGAATATCACAGGACTATTACCAGAAACTATTTATAAATATAAAGTATTAGCTATTGATACCGGTGGTAATATCGGAGAAGTCGAAGAAGCTACATTTTCTACAGGATCATTTTTAGCTGATAGTGGAGATGGAGGACTTGATGGCGGTGAAGGTGAAGGCGAAGGCACTGCTACTGATGATAGTTTTTTAAACACGGTTGAACAAGCTACTAGTTTCTTTGAAAAGATGTCTTCTGAGGTGTCTTTGGGAACATTCAAAAGTGGTGTGATAGAGCATGTTTCAGATTTGGCTAGTTTTGTACCACCACCAATTATTTCAGGAGAACCTGCGCTGACAGTTGGGGCTAGTGCGGCTTCCATTGGTTGGACTACAGACAAAGAGTCAAATTCAATAGTTAGTTATGCAAGCGCTAATTATTATGAAAACAATGTAGACTACGAACATACACTGGGTGACTTAGATGCTCTTACTAATACACATGAGGTTAATTTAATTGGTTTAGAGCCAGAAGCAATCTATCATTACAATATTGAGAGTGAAAGCCCTAGCGGTGCTTCAGCTAAATCAAAAGATTTTAGTTTTGTTACTTTAGCGGAATTGGCTGAGATAGAAAGTTATACTACCGATATAATTTCTACTGAAGAAGTAGTATTTAAATGGGTGACTACCGTACCAACTGATTCTAATGTTAGTTATACACCATATAAAGGCGGCAATTTAGCAGTGGAAGATAAACGCACAGAAAAGAACGAAATACTTACCACTATTCATCAATTAACAGTTGATGGTTTAGAGGCAGGTGTGTTGTATCAGGTAGAGATGTATGGAAACACCCAAAATGATAGTACAATCGCCCAAACTATCCCTTCTTTCGCTACCAGCGATGACAATCTTCCACCTATTATCAGACAAGTAAAGACAGACGCAGCTCTTTCTCTAGGTAAAGAAACTAAAGTACAAGCTATTATCTCTTGGTATACCAATGAACCATCTACCTCTAGAGTGTATTATGAAGAAGGAGCAGGTAATGCAGGTGAAGAACTTACTAAAACTAGTCCAAGAGATGAAAACTATGCTAGGCATCATGTAGTAGTTATTACTAACTTTAATCCAGGTGCTATCTATAGATTCCAAGTAGAGAGTACTGATACTGAAGGTAATTCATCTAGATCAAGAACTTATACAATTTTAACACCTAAACAACAAGAATCAGTCTTCCAGGTCATTATGAGGAATGTAGAAGAGACCTTTGGTTGGCTAGAGGCATTTAAGTAAAATAAAAACCCCGAACTGATGTTCGGGGCAATAAAAGGAAAGTTTAACGGCTGTTGATTAATTCGACAGCCTTTTCAACGCACTCAGGCTTTTGGCCTCTCCAGCCGACCATGCCGCCACCAAGAATGGCAGCAGCCAGACCGCAGAATTCCTCCAGCGGGATTTCATATTCACCGATATGTACGGTGCGAGTATCCGCGCCATTAAAGCCACAGCCTTGGAGTTCTCCGTGGCTGTTTGTGGTTAAAGAAACGCTCATGTTTACCTCCTTAGGCCGTATTAGTCATGTGTTTGACGAACTTGCGGCAGATTAATTGGAAATAGGATGTTGATTGCTCAGATGGTACCAGTGTATAGAGCTGGCGCCATTTTTCTTTGGCTGTACCAGGCGTACTTAGGAGCAGCATGGTACGACCCAACATTTCCAGAGCTATCTGATAGATTTCCTCGGGTAGAGTAGACAGCATCCTTTCCAGGTTGCCACTGATCATCCGATTCATCAGATAGGTGAAGCTGAGTTTGTCAGCTACCATATAACCTATGTAAGTTTGGAATTTTACCTTGACGCGTAATCCGTTTTGGAAACGAATTACGTAACCCTCAGTATTTTCCACTGAACGATCTTTCATCAATTCCACCAGGTCATTGACAGAACGACCAGTCCAGATAGGGGATACTTCCAAATTCAATTTTTTACCGTAGCTCAGCAAACGCTTATAACCATAGTCAGCCATAGTAGCCGTGCTATTAGCGCCGATAATAGTGAATTGCTTTTGGCCGTCATAGTCGACGTAAACCTTAGTATCTGGGTGGATGATTTCCACCAGTAGAGTTAGATTGGTCGGAAAATGACGTTGCCAGTTATTTTCTCGTACATAGCGAGATAACATACGGTTGCCCAAGAGAGAGCTATTACTCTTAAAAGAGCCACGAGTAGTCAGAATAAATTTATCCTGATAACGGAAAATAATTCCTAGGTGTCCATCCTGTTTGAGAGTAGCCTCAAAAGGTAGGTCAGGGATATCTTGAGTTTCCGGGTGCTCGCCATAGTTGAAAAACTTAGGAAACGGCAGGGCCACTAGCTGACCATTACGGTCAAAAATAATGCCTCGGCAGAGCCTAAGCTCATCAGTCCAGCCCTGAGGAAAGGCGTGTAGAGTGTTATGAGCTACTGGCGTGTAGTTCAAGCCAATTAGCGGTAATTCAGGATGGAAAAATGGTTTAACCACAGAAGTGATAGATGGTAAGCCTTCGTCTTGTGAGTAGCCAAATAAACGGCCAATTTCAGGTTTATATTCTACAGCAAAAGCTTTCCAAGATTGGTGGTCATTAACATTACAAGACACCATCAGTTCGATGAACTGGCGCAGGTTTCTCAATGCAGGCTTTCTTTTCACGTTTTACCTTCCTTTGGTTGAAAGTTTTTAAGGATCCAAATAGACTTGGCAAATTATCATAAAAGTATGTGTTTGTCAATATATTAAGGTAATAAAAAACGGCCGAACCCAGGGGGTTCGGCCGTCATACAGAGCTTTAGCTCCTCATGTCATTGGCTTCGATGAAGCCATTCTCAGGAAGGGATTGTTTTTCGCAATCGACACCGATATTATTGGCCTTGAGGGCCGCTATGATCATGTCGATCTCTTTCATTCCACCAGTGGAACGGACCACGATGTATGGGCTGTTGATACGCTGACCGCAACAAGAGGTGACCAGGCAGCCAATTCGACTGTCGACATTGTTTCGACCAAAGTGGGTAGTGACAGCATCATCACCCAAACCGAGTTTCTGCATGGTGGCGTCGATGATAGCCTTTTTTTCTTCGTATTCACTACCATCGAATCCGATCATCATGATATTAGGCATTGGAAGACCTCCTTAGGATTCCAGTCGGAATATTTGACTGAAGCTGAAAGTGACGCGAGCCTGCCACAAGTTGTCGGTGTCATAGAAGATGCCGATGGTGTTTTCCACATCGTTGGTAAAGAGCGAGTAGCTCAGTCCGCCGATAAAGGCACCTTTGAAGTCACCGAAGTCTTGGTGCATGAATACTCGTACCCGATCACTCAGGCGAACGTGATTTTGCACGAAGGCCGCGTTGCGACGTTCTGGGAACTTACGATTGGAGTGATCTTCGTAGTTGGTCCAGCCAGCAAACAGATTTAGCCAGGGGTGCAGGGATTGTTTCAGGAACATGCCCTGAGCTTGATCCTTGATCCACCAGGCGCGAATCGGGCCAGCCTGGACATTGACGACGTAGTCGTCGAAGTCAAATTGACCAACCTGGAGCTTGAACCAGTCGCGTTTGGCATATGCCGACATTCCAGTACCGTAGACCGGTACGTCTTTGATAGCATAGCCCCAGCGAGGCATCGGGCGTGTGGAGGGTCCGGGGTAATTGTACATCACCGGGATGAGATACTTGCCCCACTGACCGCCGAGCTTCCAGTTGTGATATGACCGACTGTACTCCAGGTAGGAGTATTTCATGGAGCTTGAGCTGTAGTCGTACTCCACACGAAACATGAAGTCGTTCTTGTAGGCACGGAAGCCAGCACGGGTCCAGTCGAATTGGTGGTAACCAGCCTCTTTCTGTTCGAAGGTGTTGGTGTTGGCACCAAAGGCGTAGACCTGCAGGCTGTCGGGTTGGGCAGCCAGAGCTGTCAGGGGAAGAGCGAGGACGGTGATTAGGAATAGAGTGATGCTCAACTTGCGCATGTGTTTTCCCTTTCTCTGAGGTTTTTAAGGTTCTCTAAACTTCGCCATTGCGAATGTATAAGTATATCATTTTTTAGCTATTTTGTCAACGATAATAAGCTTGCTTTATTGGCTTAAAGGATTATAATAAGCTTATTATTAGGGTTATTTCAAAATATTCTCAAGGAGGTGATCATGCCTGTAGCCATTCTGTTTATAGCACTTGCTCTACTGCTATACACCACGGCCATTTGGTCAGAGAAAATCAAAAAACGTCTAATGCCTTGGATGCTCATTATATTTGTTCTAGCCTTGATATGCGATATTATCGGCACCACTATGATGGGTTATCAAAACGGAGGTTTTGCTCTTCATTTGCATAGCTTTTGTGGCTTGTTAGCTTTAGTTATTATGTTGATCCATTTATTGTGGGCCGTAGACTCATTAGCTAGAGGAGGGCGTTGCCAAGAATTGTTTACTAAGTATTCAGTGTGGGCCTGGGCCTTGTGGTTAGTAGCCTTTTTTACTGGAATTCCCAAGTGACTCCCTTTCGAGGGAGTCTTTTTTAAACAATGAAAAAACCGGCCCCGCAAGATGTCTTGCGGAACCGGTTGTCTGTACTAGGAGTTTCCTAGTAACTCATGGAGTACCCGCAACGAGTCAACTGCGCCTGCATGGCGTCGATGATCTCGGCGATGTACTGACTCACCAGGTAGGGCTTGGCGAAGCTGTACTTCAGTCGCAGCGCACTGCGATTCAGTACACACAGGTACCAGCCTTCGTTGGTGATCATGTCGAGGGCGTCCTTGTGGACGAATACGGTGTGACCACCGCGGCCCCCGATACCCTGACCGTACTTGAAGATCGGCTTCACCGTGGTGTTGCCGCTCTTGCGATCGGTGTAGGGTGTGTTCTTGGCGAACAGCATGGCCAGGACGGTCTTCTCGTCTTCCGAGGTGTCAGCCACCTTGGGAGCCTTGGCTTCCGCCAGCTTTTGCTGTGCGACCAGGCACTGCAGGCGATAGCGGAGAGCGTCCTCCTTCTTGACGATGCGAGCGTAGGCCTTGCCGGCCGTCAGCTTGATCGATACCCAGACCAGGTTCCATCCTTCACGGATGCCGTTGCGGGAATCGTCCTCCTGGTCGACGTAGACGTAGCAGCTCTGGGGGAGCCCCATGCCATATTCGGCGCGCAGGACGGTGGCGTTTCCTTCCTCTTCCTTGCGAAAGAAAAGCAGGGCAGTGAAAGGGCGGGGGTTTTCTCGAGTGTCGGTGGTGTCAACGGTGGTGATTTTTTCGGTTTTGGCTTCCATGTGCTTGTGCCTCCTGATAGAGTCGTTTTGAGTGATTTTAAGGTTCTTGCGAATTCCCCAGCAAATATGTATTATCGAGATTGTCCAGGGGAATAAAGCATTATATCATATATTCATATTTTTGTCAATAGTATGAAATACTTAAAAAATAAGGAAAAAAAGAGGTCCCGCTCGGCGTAGTAGCCGAACAGGACCTCGACAAGGATCTGTTTAAGGGTGTCGCCAGCCGCGTCTGCGTACCAGGCGTTCGTTATCGATAAAACCTTTAAGTAGGTACAGGCCAATGACAGTCGCAAATAGAACTGCAATTAATAGCATGAACTGCCAGGCGTTCAGCATTTCTTTGCTGTTAAATTTGGCAGTGGCTACAAGAGCTTTGGTTTGACGGTTGAAGACTTGGATGGTGTAGTCACCAGTGTAGAAAATGGCAGTGTTTTTGCGGATAATATCGTCTAACTTCTTTCCGTTTTTGATAACGGTAAACTGGTAGTTTTCGAAGTCAGAGATAGACACGCGGCCCACTTGCATATATTTGACACTAGTGCTTTCCTGATTACTCAGGTTGTGAGAAGTGCCAAAGAGGCCAGGGGTGGGGGTGACGATGATTTCAACGTCAGCATATCCCGACTGGGGGATAAGCGCGCAGATGGTCAGAGCCAAAATAATGATAGTCTTCATGACGAGTCCTTTCGGTTTTAACACAATTAGATCCTTCTAATCTTATGTTCAGGAATCCTTGTGAATTCCCTACTTTTCTAATGAACTGTACATATTATAGCACATTTTATATAAATTGTCAATATATAAAACTTGATAAATTAGGATAAACAATTGACAAAATAGTTATTTTTTGTTAATATCTTATTGTTTTAAATTAATAAAAATTATGTTTGCAGTAATCAAAACAGGTGGAAAACAATACCAAGTCAAAAAAGGTGATGTTCTTAAGATAGAAAAATTACCCGAAGAAGAAGGTAAGAAAATTATCTTTGATCAAGTATTATTGGTAGCCGATAAAGCTAATGTTACAGTTGGTAAGCCACGGGTAGCCAAAGCTAAAGTAGAAGCTACTCTAGTTAGGAATTTTAAAGATAAGAAAATTGACGTTTTGAAATATAAAAACAAGACTAGATACAGAAGAAAGATTGGACATCGTCAACATTTGACTGAAGTCAAAATAGACAATATTATCGTTTAATATAAAAATCCCGCTTGTGCGGGTTTTTTGTTTGACTTTTGTAATTTTATATTTTAATATCTATTAATGTTCACGTGTACTTTTTAACAGTAATGATAAGGAGTATAAGATGCTTCTCAAGACTTATAATGCAGTTATTTTAATACCCCAAATAGAATTTGAAGAAGAAGATCATAGGTGGGCAGCTATGTGTTATAGAAGATTAAACGCTGAATTATTAGAAAATGGTAGTAGAGTCAAATTTGCTATGGTTGGTAGCGAGGATCGTCTTACCTTATATATGGATCACAGGTGTGCAACTATTATACGGGCAATTGTCGAAGAAATAGGTTTTCCGCATATTTATTGGCAAGTTCGCACCTGGCGAGGTACGGAACATTGTATAGCTTGGCGTGAGCAAGTCGCTGATAGGACAGCATTACTCACTTCTTTGCAGGCAATGTCAGCTAGGAATCGTTGGTGGCTGTTTGGCTATAAAAAGGTTCAGAGGTGGCAATCTGGTCTTATCTAAAATATAAAAGCGACGTCATACGACGTCGCTCTTTTTATAATTTTTTTCTATTTTTAATTGCCGAGGATAAAGTTACCTCATCAGTATATTCAATGTTGGCGCCCATGGGTATACCGCGAGCTAGTCTACTGACGGTCACGGAATATTCGGCCAGCAATTTTGAGATATAAATAGTGGTCGCTTCACCTTCCATGCTTTGGTCTAAAGCTAAGATTATTTCTTTAACGCCGTTATTTTTTATACGGGAAGTCAATTCTGTTATCTTAAGCTTGTCAGGTGTTATGCCTTCTAAGGGGCTAAGTAAACCATTTAGCAAATGATAGACTCCTTCAAAGTCTCCAGTTTTTTCTACAGCTTCAACATCTTGGTTGTGGGCTACTATACAGATAGTTTTTTTATCTCTTTGTGGATTGTTGCAAATACTACATAGTCCATCATCGGTAAGATTGTAGCACTCCGGACAAAAATGGATATTTTGATGTGCTTCATTGAGGGCATTAGCCAGACTTTTTATGTCATCATGTCTATGTAACAAATTAAAAACTAGCCTGGTAGCAGTTTTCGGGCCAATACCAGGCAGTTTATCAAATTCAACTATTAATCGTTGTATAAAATCTGGTAGATGCTTCATTATTTCATGAAATTATCTAGGCCACCCATTTTTTGCATTTTCATGGCCATTTTACGCTGTACTTTTTTTATAGCATCACCGATGCCATCCATGATTTTCTTTTCCAATTCTTTTTTCTTTTCTGGACGCATAAAATCTTCTTTAATATCTAGAGACTTTATATCCTGATTGCCATCCATGATGATTTTGACGGCAGAATTTTCGACTTCTACACTTTCGTCGGCCATAGCATTTTTAAGGGTGCTAGCTTGTTTGCGTAGGTCGTTGTATTGTTTGAGTTTGTTAAACATTTTTTATTTTTTTAATTATTTTTTTAAATTAATATTTTAAGACATGTTCTGCCAACCCACTTTTCCTTTAGATGTCTTACCATCAGGAGGTGCTTGACCACCAGGGTTAGGAATAGGCATTTCATCGGTAGTCATTGGTGGTGGAGTGGAATCCTGATAGCCAGGATCTAGGTTTTTAAAGCAGACTCTATTTTCATCAAAGAATAATCTAACAATACCAGTTGGCCCGTTACGATGTTTGTCTATGTGAATTTCAGCTAGAGCTTTTTCTTCTTCTGGGCATTCTCGACTCTTATCCTTTGCTTTTCTATAGATAAACATAACAATGTCAGCATCTTGTTCGATAGAGCCAGATTCTCTCAGGTCAGCTAATTTAGGAATAGCTGGACTTCTGTTTTCTACTGCTCTAGACAACTGTGATAGAGCTAATACTGGTATATCTAATTCTCTGGCAATCTGTTTTAAAGATCTTGATATTTCAGAAATTTCCTGGACGCGATTTTCAGTTCGACTACCACCATCCATAAGTTGTAAGTAATCAATAACCAAAAAGCCTAAATTATGTTCCATTTTTAGACGACGAGCTTTAGTACGGATTTCCATAACATTGGCATTGGGTGAGTCATCAATGAATATTGGTGCGTCGGATAATACGCCCATAGCTCGACCAATACGTGGAAAATCATCATCTTCTTCTCTGTCGGACAGCTTACCAGTTCTCATACGCCATAGATCTACACCAGCCTCAGCTGCTAGAAATCTATCCACCAATTGTTCTTTAGACATCTCTAAAGAAAAGATACCAACCGGCACCTTGGCCTTGATGGCTATATTACGAACTAAGTCCAAGGCAAGGGTGGTTTTACCCAAGGATGGCCTGGCTGCCAATATAACTAAATCAGATTTTTGCATACCAGATAGTAGCTTGTCTAAGTCAGTATATCCAGTTGGAATACCACGAGTACCTTGGCCACCATTTTTATGTAATTCATCAATACGATTAAAAGTATCAGTTAAAACACTTTTAATGGGAATGAAGTTTTTCTTGATAGATTCTTGAGAGATTGAAAATAGTTTTTGCTCAGCTTTATCGAGTAATTTTTCTACTTCTTCTGATTCAGAAAAACTATACTCACTAATTTCGGCCGCAGCTTGCTCTAGTTTCCTTAGAGTAGACTTTTTGCGGATAATTTTAGCATAGGATAAAACATGAGATGAGTTTGGCACAGAGGCGGTTAATTCTGCTAGGTATGATTTACCACCAACATTCTCTAGCTGTTTTTTTTCACCTAATCTATTACCAATAGATAAACTGTCTATTGGATCATGTTTTTCAAATAAATCTAAAATAGCCTGATAAATCAGACCGTGAGCATCTTTGTAGAAATCACTTGTGCTCAAAGCATCGCCAATTTTAATGATAGCATCTTTATCTAACATTAAAGCGCCTAATAAACTGGCTTCAGCCTCTAGATTTTGTGGGGGTATTCTGGACATGGGTTATATATCACGTAAAATCAGCTTAACTCATTTTTGTTTATTTTTCAAGGCTGTTTATGGACAGTTTTTCAACAAAATAAAAAACGGCTCTAGGTGTACTAGAGCCGAGGATATTTAGAGGTTTTTAGGTAAACAAATCGCCTTGTCTGACATGTGCTACTTGCTTGATTAAGTCAAAGCTAGTGCAGCCGACTTGGAAAATACGCTCCTGAGTAAAAGGCATGGTAATAACTTCTGGGCCACGTTGAGCGTCTTCCTGTTGGAATTTACTAGCAAACATAGCTTGCGGAGTTTCATGATCGCCCAATTCCCAGGCTCGACATAACTTGAAGTTTTCACACCAAGTACAATGCGATCCTCGCGGTAGGTGTGGGGTAATATTACCAGTGTTGATGTCGTCTTCTGGAAAAAACCAGAAGCGCTTGATAATTTCTCGACGGACTGGATGTCCAGTCAAGATGGCCCGGTAATATTCATAACCCTCAGTCAGGTAATAGAGTAATAGGCCAATCTCGTAATTTTGACGAATGGGTAGTGGTTGTGTTACGCCATTGCGATAATTGTAGATCTGTATATCTTTTAATGGTTTTCCATCAGCAAACTGCCTACGGAAATGTTGTTCATAGGCCAATTGGTAGATAGTCATCTGCAAACCAGTTTCTACATCGTGTGGTCGAAAAGAGTGACCTTTGTAGTCTAATATAACAGCTCCGTCAGGTAAAAGATCTAGACGATCTAATACGCCGGTTAGTTTGAGACCTTGCCACTCAAAGGTAAATCGTTTTTCAATAAAACGTTGATTACCATCTATACGCATAGCGTGGTGCTCCTCAAAAAAGCGCTTAAGGATATTCCAACCAGCTCCAAAGAGCTGGCCTTGTTGATCGGTATCACGCCAAGGAACATCTTCTGGGTCAGAACCCATACTAGAGAAGCCATGTTTACCTTGGACAGCTGTCCACCAAAAACCTTTCCAGGCTCCGAGAAACTTTTCTACAGTTTGATAGGGATAATTACCGCTGGATTTATGCGGCGTAAAGAAACGCTGAAACATATAGTGCATGGCTGAGCCAAACACTGTCACTGGGAAACGATCCTTGCGGATACGCATGATGTATTCGAGAAAACAACGTAGAGGGCAGCCACAGGCTGCGTCCAGTTTAGAAGCGCTCCATTTTTCCCAGGCATCAGCTGGTCGTTTGTAGCGACGCGCCATTTTTCACCTCCTTGTTTTATAGCAACATGGCTGATTGGTAGTTCTGGTCAAAAGGACAGCGTTGTTCTAATTCACTGAGTTCGACTTCAGTAAGCACGTCCTTTTCGGGGTTAGCTTGTCGACGGGCAGCTATTTCTTGGGCAGTTGCCAAACGTAATTGACCACTAGCATTGGGAGTAAATTTTTGGCAGGCATGTCCACCCATTAAACTGCTTAGACTCAAAGAGTTGATGACAGTGCCACAAGAACATTGCAGGGGGTAGAATGGACTGTTTGTTTGAGATATGCGACCCGAGCAAGAACCTCGTGTGCTATTGGCTTGGAATATGCTGAATAGCCAGATAAAATCTTCATGGCCTCTATAAGGAATAGAGTTATCTATTCCATGGCAGTTAGATTTTTCTAGGAAGTCACAGTGCCTTAATGCACAACTACCATCGTGGAGACAGAATTGACAGTAAGGAAAATAACCACCTAGTATTTCGTGTCTTTGGCTCATTGTTTTTACCTCCTTATTTAGTTTTGAAGAACTATATTATGACGCTTTACCTTAATATTTTTAGTGTTTTTTGTCAATAAAAAAACAACACTAGAGTGTTGTGATATCTGGTGCGCCCAGAGGGATTCGAACCCCCGACCGTTTGCTTAAAAGGCAACTGCTCTACCAGGCTGAGCTATAGGCGCAAATTATGAAAATACGAAGATTATTATATGGTATTTTTTGCAAAAAGTCAAGACAAAGATTTAGATTTAGGCAAAAAAGATGATTTATTAAATACTTTTTATATGCATTGATTTTTTTGTATTTTATGTTACTATACAAAATCGTCCAAGTTCCTTTAAATAATATAAATGATACAAGTCGCAACAAGGAGGTAGTTGTGAAACGTAAGACCGTGTCTTTTTGCATGATCTGCTATAATGACGAGAGTGACATTGGTATGTCCCTCAAGTCAGCGTTGGCCATAACAGATGAAATTATAGTCGTGGATCTAGGTTCAAACGATAATACTAGGCTTGTAGCCGAAGGTTATGGTGCTAGAGTTATTGATTTTGATTTTAAGGATAATTATGCTAAGGCCAGGAATATGGCAATAGCAGAGGCTAGCTGTGATTGGATATTAGTGCTTAATCCCAATGAAAGGTTAACACCCATATCTCCAAATCAGTTTCAGCGGCTTTTGGAGGATGATGTGGCTGGTTATAATATCAATGTCGTTTCTCTTGATGCTGGTGAGCCCATTGTAGGTGCGGAGACAGTTCGTTTGTTCCGTAATCACAAGAAAGTCAGATATCGGTATCGAGTCCGAGAAAAAGTAGCCCCTTCATTGCTTAGATGGGCTAATGAGGAAAAATTGAAGATTGAAGATACTGATATAGCTACCATCTTACATGATACCGATAAGGTAGTTGGAATTTCCAACGATCGAGCTCATATTGTTCAGATATTGCGCAAGGCAATTATTGACAATCCAGGCAGCCCCTACTTTGATTATGCCGTTGCTTGTGAATTCCTTGTCTCAGTAGAAGGCGAGGTTTTGCCAATCAATAGTCTTAATCTTAGTTTGCTTAGTCTAGAAAAGGCTTGGCAGAAAGTCTTAACTGTGGTTCCAGAAAAAAGAGAGCAGCTAGATTATTTGTCAGATTTAATGATTAAGCTGTCAGCTTGTTATGTGACTGCTGGTCAGGCTAGTTTGGCCTGGCAAATGATTATAGATGCTCGTAAGTATTATCCAAATGACCGTTCTGTTTTGTTACAATATGCGGCAGTTGGCGTCAACTATTTGCGTCAATGCATCAGAGATCCTATGCATCCAGAGGCACAGCTGTTAACTGAGGGGTTATATGCCGATATTAAATTATTGGATAGCTATGAAAGCAAGCGTGAGCATCTGCTTAGGTATTTGGGTGAATTGGCATTGTTTACCGGTAAGGTGCACAAAGCCAAAACATTTTTTGATGCTGCTTTAGATATAAATCGTGACTATTCGTATGCTTGGCTTGGCTTGGCTCAATGTCAGCTGCACTTTGGAAATATAGGAGTAGCTATTAGCTGCTGTTTGGAAGCCATTCATAGGAATAGAGAGAATTATCTAGCTTGGTTAGAAGGTAGTCAGTTGTTGGAAAAGATTGGTTTTTCTGGTAATGCAGCCACTTGGCGTAAAGAGATTGAAGGTAGATTTCCGGGGTTATTGGAATCCCGTGTCGCTAACTAGGTTTTTTACTTGTATCAAACATATGGCTCCCAGCCACTGGTTGGGAGTTTTTTATTTATTAAAAAAACGTCCCGCTATATGCGGGACGTATTAAAATATATTTACATTACCTCTGGTGCTTCAATACCAAGTAGAGCCAGTCCTTTTGTTAGGGTGTTTTTTGTTTGTAGGGAAATACTTAACCTAGCTTGTTTTATTTTTTTGCTATCAACATTGATGACTTGGTGGTGTTGATAGAAATTATTATAGGTTTTAGCTAAATCGAAGAGATACTGGGTTAAGATGGATGGATTGTAATCGTTGGCTGATAATATTATTTTTTGAGGAAACTCAAGTAGTGTTTTAACTAATTTTTTTTCTTCAGAATTAAAATCAATTGATGCTACTTTAGCATTTGGTGATATTTTTCCAGCTTTGTTTAGCATGGTTGATATTCTAGCATGTGTGTATTGTACAAAAGTGCCAGTATAGCCATCAAATGATATTGATTCTTCGGGCTTGAAAACAATGTTTTTTTGTGGATTAGTGCCCAGTATAAAGAATTTTAAAGCACCCAGACCTACGATCCTAGCTATTTTTTCTTTTTCTTTTTCAGAGGTAGCTACCTTTTTTTCAGCTTTGGATATAATGTCTTTGGCTTGAGCTATCATAGTAGCAATTAATTCATCTGCATCAGCCGTCTTGCCTTCACGAGATTTTATTTTACCACCAGGCAGAGAAAACATTCCATAGGATAGGTGGTGTAGGCTGTCAGCCCAGCTATAGCCCAGTTTTTTTAGTATTAAAAACAAAACCTTGAAGTGGTAGTCTTGTTCATTGGCAACTACATAAATTAACCTATCAAATTTAAATTTTTTATAACGCGCGTGAGCAGTGCCCAGGTCTTGGGTGATATATACTGAAGTGCCGTCACTTCTCAAAACGAGTTTTTCATCCAAACCTTCGTCACTTAGGTCTATCCAAACAGAGCCATCTTCTTTTTTAAAGAATATTTTTTTCTTTAAACCTTCTTCTATTATATCTTTGCCTAAAAGATAATTTTCACTCTCAAAATCTAAATGATCAAATTCAATACCTAAATCTTTGTAGGTTTTGTCATAACCAACATAGACCCAGTCATTCATCATTTTCCAGAGTTTTCTTACTGCAGGATCATTGTTTTCCCAGGCAATGAGCATCTTCCGAGATTCTTCCATTAAAGGTGATTGTTGTAAAAATTCTTCTTCAGCTTGTTTTTTTTCTAAATTAGGTAAGTCAGCCAAGTTGATATTTTTGTCGGAAAAATATTTATCTTGCTCCTCTTTTAATAGTTGACCAAATTTTACATAATATTTACCAACCAAGTGATCACCTTTCATGTCAGCAGATTTTGGTGTTTCACCATCGGCAAATTTTTGCCAGGTCAACATACTTTTGACTATATGAATGCCACGGTCATTGATAATGTTGACTGCCACTGTTTTGTAACCACTCGTTTTATAGATGTTTACTAGTGATTGCCCGAGGCAATCATTGCGAACATGTCCAATGTGCTGTGGTTTGTTGGTATTTGGTCCAGAAAATTCAATTAGTATTTTTTGCCCTTGGCCTATTTTTGATTTACCAAAGTTTTTATCTTTGGATATTTCTATTAGACTGTCTTGTAGAAAGGTATTGCTAACAAATATATTAAGATAAGGGCCGATATTTTTTGTTTGTTTAATAAGGCCACCAATTTTAAATTCAGCTGCTAGTTGTGATGATACTTCAGTAGGGCTTTTTTTTAGTTTTTTAGCTAAATCAAAACAGGGAAAAGCATAATCACCCATTTTTTCGTTTGGCGGTAAATCTAAGTTAAATGTATCAATACTTAAATTTATATCAAGAATAGACTTGATGTTATTGCTAATTGTTTGTTTAAGCTTGTTTATTGTTTTCATATGGTATTAATTTTACCCTAAATTCTATAAAACTCAAGTTTTAATTTATATAGACCGTTTATTTGTGTTATAATATAGACATGTCTAAAGTAGAACACGTCTGGCATTCCTTGAGTTCAACGCAGGTTCTCAAAAAATTAAATGCCACTAAAAAGGGTCTTAGCACCAAAGAAGTTGAAAAACGTTTGGGAAAGCTTGGTTCTAATGAGTTGGCCAAGGCTGAAAAATTTTCTCTTTGGCGCTTATTCATAGGGCAATTTAAAAGTGCCTTAGTTTATGTTTTATTAGTTGCTGGAATTATTTCTATATTTTTTGGAGAGACTATAGATGTTTATGTTATTTTAGCAGCTGTGATGCTCAATGTGGTAGTTGGTTTTATACAGGAATATAAAGCTAACCAATCTTTAGAAAAATTAAACGAGGTAGTTCGGAAGGAGAGCTTAGTCATTAGGGATAACAATGAACAGAGGGTGGAATCAAGATTGTTGGTTCCTGGAGATATTATTGTATTGGAATCTGGCAATAGAGTGCCAGCAGACGCTAAGCTTTTATCTATTAATGATTTTGAGGTTAATGAGGCTACTTTGACTGGAGAATCATGGCCTGTTAAAAAATCTTTAGATACTTTAGCAGTTGGTACAGTTCTAGCTGAAAGAAAAAATATGGTTTTCATGGGCACCTTAGTAGTTGAGGGTCGTGCCCAAGCGGTTGTTACTGGGACTGGTTTTTTTACTGAGATGGGTAAGATTACTGTCATGCTTAAAGAGACTAAAGAAGAAAAGACTCCTTTACAGAAAAAATTGGATAGCTTTGCCAAGAATATTACTAAGTTTGTGGGTATAGTCGCTCTTGGTCTTTTTGTTTTAGGGATAGTTCAGGGGCATCCTTGGGCAGAAATGTTTACTGTGGCCGTGGCTGTAGCTGTAGCCGCCATTCCGGAGGGCTTAGTTATTAGTATGACAATGATTTTGACAGTTGGCATGCAGCGTATTTTAAAGAATAATGGTTTAGTGCGGAGACTTATTTCAGCTGAGACTTTGGGGTCAACTACAGTTATTTGTACTGATAAAACAGGTACGCTGACCGAAGGAGAAATGAGAGTGACACAAATAGTGACACATAAACATAGGATAGATTTAGCAGTTGGTTCATCTCGAGATACAGAGGTGGATAAGGAGCTAGACATGATGTCCAAGATATCTTTTTTATGTAATGATTCTGTCGTTCAAAATCCGGAAGAATTTTCTGATAACTGGATGATAATTGGTAGTCCCACAGAAAAAGCACTTTTATTGTATGGAGCCAAGGGTGTAAATGCAAAATCTTTGAATAAAGAATTTCCTCGTCTAGAGGAGGTACCTTTTGATTCACAGAGAAAATTTATGGTGACCAGGCACAGCTTTGATGATAAACGGGATATTATTTTTATTAAAGGTGCTCCAGAAAAGATGTTAAACTTTTCTACTTCTTATCTCAGTGGTAATAAAGTTATTAAATTAACCAAGTCGGCCAATAGTTATTTTCAAGAGCAATGGGAGAGCTTGAGTAAAAGTGGTTTACGTGTTTTGGCTGGTGGTTATAGACTTGTAGCTAAAGATTTCAAGGAGTTTAATAAATGCAAAGAAAACCCACAAGACTTTATTTTTATAGGTATTTGGGGTTTGTCTGATCCTCTGCGTCCCGAAGCCAAGGCTACTATCAGTCAGACTTTACGTGCTGGGATTAAGACAGTTATTATTACTGGCGATAATAAATTCACAGCTCAAAAAATTGCTAGGGATCTAGGAATCTCAGCCAGCAATGATAGTGTTGTCACTGGTGATGAGTTATTAAAGATGACAGATAAGGAATTAGATTCCCGTATACAAAATATAAAAGTGTATGCTCGAGTGACGCCGGCTGATAAGTTGAGGATTATTAAAGCCTGGCAAAACAGAGGGGAGACAGTTTCTATGACTGGTGATGGTGTTAACGATGCGCCGGCGCTTAAAGCAGCGGATATTGGAGTGGCTGTCAGTAGTGGTTCAGATGTAGCTAAAGAAACCGCAGATTTAGTTTTGTTGGATAACAATTTTGAGACTATTGTAATGTCTATCAAGCAGGGTAGGGTAATTTTTAGTAATATTAAAAAAGTCATTTTATATTTATTATCGGATAGTTTTTCAGAGGTAGCCATTATTGTTGGTAGTTTACTTTTAGGACTACCATTACCTTTGTTGGCTGCCCAGATATTGTGGGTAAATTTAGTTAACGATGGTTTGCCAGCCTTAGCCTTGACTATGGAGCCAGAGGACGAGGAAATAATGAATAAAAAATTGCGTGCTCGTAATAAGCAATTATTTGATTTTGAAAGTAGGTTTTTGACAATAGTAATTACCTTTTTATCTGCCAGTACCAGTCTCTGGATATTTTGGTATTTTTTACAAACCACAGGCAACGAAGATTTAGCTAGGACAGCTACTTTTACAGCCTTGGGTATTGATACTTTATTCTATGTCTTTAGCATTAAGAGCTTGGATCGCAATATTTTGAAAGCAAAGCCTTTTAAAAATAAGTATTTAAATGGTGCGGTTATTATTGGCCTAGGCATGCAATTAGTAGCAATCTATGTACCGTTCTTTAATCGAGCTCTAAGGACAGTACCTTTGACTTGGGGTGAGTGGAAGGTAATATTATTTGTTATATTTGTGACTATCACCTTGATAGAGGTTATAAAGGCTATATTTATTAAGTATTATAAAGGAAAAAGAAGGTAGTTAATAATAAAATCATTAGATATTAGAAAGCCCATTTTTTGGGCTTTTTGTTATTATTGACATATATTGCTTAAAATGGTAATTTGCAATGTCTATATAGTGGGCTATTGCGCCTACTTAGAGATAGTTCTTTCACAAGTCAATTCATAGATTTAGGATAAAAAACAAGGACCCCAAGAAAGAAGGAGGCATACAGCAATGGGAAAAACCCCCGTTAATTTTTCAGGTAATGCCAGACAATGTTTGGATCATTACGCAGGAACCTTGCCAACTGGCAAGTCACAAGTATTGGCAGCCAGGAAACCCTTGGCTGATTTCTGCAAAGCTTCTGATCCATTAGCCTATCGTTGGCTTAATGGTAAAAAAATGCCCTCGGGTAAAAATCTTATTCGGTTGAAGTATTTTCTCCATAGTCGGGGATATGATGTGGCTGAGTTGAGAGACTTGGCACCACAGGTCCTGTCTTTGGGATGGATTATTTCAATCGGTCGGATGTCTTTTGATGAAGCGTGTCAGAAATTAGGTTATGCTGGCAGAGATTCATTTTTTCCGGTGCTTAATAACGTTTGCAATGCTGGTAGAGCTAAGCTCGCTATGATCGAAGCTATACTCAAACGTTACCCAGCCGAAGACTTCGTTGGTTTAAATGATCGTCCTATTCTCAAAACAAGTCAGAGGACTGAACGATCGCTACCTACTAGCTTAAGACAAAGTTCACGTGATGCCATATTTCAGGCATTGAAGGGACAAGTAGAGGCTCTTTTGCCTTTAGCTCAAGCTGTTTTGTCAGATGAGTTTTCTGATAATGATCGCCGTCAATTGCGGCGTAGTATATCAGATGATGGTTTGTATAATGCAGCCCAAGCTTTGCACGGATTATGTAGTAAGGAATCGAGAAAGTTAACTCTAGATAAAAAAGGGAGGGAAGAATGACACCTGAAAAAGGAAGTCAAAGTACGATTAATGTTAATCTTGGTCAAATATTGATGATGGTGGCCGGTACTTATCCATCTTTATTGGATGCGACACTGGAGCAAGTTCAAAATGCTCTAGACGCCAAGGCTACGCTTATTGGTATCCGTATCAATCTTAAAAAACGCGGTTTGGACATCGTCGATAATGGCCAGGGTGTGACCCGAGTCAAATTCGAACAGTGTCTGACTCAAATCGGTAAGACCGTGAAGAGTCGCGACAAGATGGGTCGCTGGGGCCGTGGTATGATTTCATATTTGGGTAAGTGCGAAAAGTTTACCTTCACGTCTTGCCATTACCGCAAGACGCCTGGTCAGACTGGGTTCTTGGAGTGGACATTCGACACTGGTGATATCGGTGGTATGAGTGATACTGGTGCTATTCCTCTCAAGGAACGGCCGCAGATCAAATATCATGCTACTCGTGCCAACCCTAAACGTCATCGTTCCGGAGATTCTTTCTTCGTACCTTGGCGCACCAGGATTAAGGCTTGGGGCATTATTAAGGATCGGACTATTACCCGGATGACTGCTCAGGATCTTGCTGAACAGATTCTGGATAAGTTTGGTCCAGTCATGCGCAAGCTTGACACGGTAGTGCAGATTGATTTTATCAGTGAGGACAACGTACGTGCTCAGTTGCAAGTAGTGGCCAAAGAATATGAAGGACGACCTCTAGATGAGGCAGTCTATGTTAGTGAAGATTGTGGGGAAACTCGCTTTCGCGTTTTTATCGCCAAGAAGACTCCGCGTGGTGCTCGTAAGGGCAGCGTCTGCTTTGGAGAAATCGGAGATGATTTCCGTATTCCTAGCAGTAGTAGATCTTTTTGGAATTCGATAGACGGCATTTTGTCCGACGGGGCAATTCAGGCTCTCAGGTCTGGCATTTTCGAAGGCGAAATTGCTTGTCAGGGAGTTGAATTGGACGCTGGTCGCAAAAGGTTTGTGGCTAACGACGCCCTAGTTGGTATGTGTGTCTGTATTGAAAGATGGTTTGAAGATATTGGTCAGAAGCACCTGGACATTGTCGAGTCACACATTCGGGAAGCCCGCTTCCAGAAGTTGGGACTGAGAGCACTCAAAGTGGTCGAAGGTCTGCTCGACAGCCAGGGTCTGCGTGATCTGATCAAGGAATTCAAGGTTGGAACTATTGGTGCAGGCCATAAAAAGGCCAAGCCTGTCGGTAGGCAGAAGAAGAAGTCAGTGGCTACCCGAGGTAATCAGGACAAGGCTAATTCTGAAGCCAAGGGTGAATCCCGAGGTGAGCCTGACACTGATCTGCCAGAGCACCAGCCTGGTACTGTTACCGGTCCGGAAGGCCATAGGCGCCAACTGGTTCGGGGACATTCCACTGGTCTGCAGCTCGACTTTGATGAGGTCGGCACTAGTGGTGAGCCCTTCAAGTTCGATATGAAGACGGGCGTGTTGACATTCAATACGAGTCACCGTTATTGGTTCGAATGCGAAGAGACCGACACCAGTCTGATGCGTTATATTGAGACCGTAGCTACTTTTGCCATCAGTCAGCTGATGCTAAGCAACGATGACAATGAAGCTATTGTTGGTAACGTTATCAGTGAGACCTTGAGTTTCATGGTTCATAATATTGTGCATGGAGACCGCCTTAGTGGTCGACGACGCACCTCTTCTGCTAAGAAGAGCTAAATCTTGATTGATAAATATAACCCCGCCGAGGTGAACTCGGCGGGGCTTTTTATTATTGACAAATGTGTTATTTTGGTATATATTATGCAGTTCTATGTTCAATATATTCCTAGTCACAGACAATCTCAACAGGAGGAAAGTCCATGCTCATCGTACTACCCATCTTAGTTTTGGCTGCCATGATTGGCGGCTGTATCTGGGCCAGGCATCAGGAAAATCGTGAGTGGAACAACGGAGCTTGCCCCGATTGCGAGCAAGGTTTCTACGTTTCCTTTGATCAGGACAGCAGTGGTGCTGTCGGCTACAAGTGCACGCATTGTGGTTATACCACCTGGCAAAGCTGGAACAAGCGTCTCCTACAAGCGACCAATTGAGTCAATAGTATCGGTCCCGTCAACGACGGGGCTTTTTTTATTGCAACCACTTTGCTTTTTGTACAAGGTTTAGATTAGACCACCAACCACCTAAACCTAGAGGGTATCCGGCTTTAGTCTTGAGCAGTAATAGTAGCACTAGCAAATAGATTATATGTTCATCTATTATTGGGTTATGCTCAGGTAGAAGTATTGCTACATACATTAATAACATAAGTAGAGCACCACTCCAACAAGCTAGGCGCATAGCAATTCCTAAAATTAATGCTAAGCCAATTAATAATAAACCTAGCATAAACAACCAATCAACCAACATATTACTAGCTAGAGATTGAAAAAAAGTGGACAAGGGTCCGCTAGTGCCAAATTTTAAGAAGCCAGTAGTTGGCGAAGTGCCGTCTAGCCAGGATTTACCGGCTTCAGTGGCAAAGCCTAGGCCAAATAGTTTATCTAAAAAAGCCCAAAGGAATATCCAGCCCATAGTTATTCTTAATAAACCCCTCAGATAATGTTTTGCAGTGTAAACCATATTTTTATTTGTTAATTTTTTTAAATTTAAAACATTTAGAAAATGTAATAGATAATCTAAAAATTATTACGGCAACCACTAACAATGATAAGAGTAATCGTGGTGGTGGGAAGCCCTCAAGAGATTGGAAATATTCTAGCCATAGATTTTTTTCTATAAGATATGCTCTTAGGGCTAGTAATACCCAGGCCAGATAGCCAAGTCTTAGAGTTTTTCGCCAACGGTGAGGACCCATTTTTAGCATTATTTTATCATTGGAAATAATGGCAATGAATCCAAAGATAGTCATGGACATTAGGCCTAGTAGAATATCGGCAGTAAAAAAGTTTTTTGTAAAACCAATTAGATATCTCTCTGGGTCTACTATTAATAAAGATATTGAATAAGCCAGTGCATACCAAAATCCCAATAAGCCTAGGTATTTGCGGTAGGCTATCTTAGTGTCTAGAAAATCCCAATAGTAACAAAAGCCACTCAGAGAAAAAGCAGCAGCAAACATAATAGCGGAAGTACCAGCCATGGCTCTATTAATAGTTAGGAGGCTAAATGGTTTTTCTAGTAAAGCCGTAGCTAAAATAAACAACACAAAAACTATTAGAGAGAACACAAAAGAGTTAGTCCAAATTTTTTGTTTAATAGATTGATGGAATATATCTTTAGCCATTGTTTATATTATAGCATAATTCATATTTTTGTTTTCTAGAGTAAGTGTGTTAAAATTATTTTATGGATAAAAAAATAATACCTAATTTAGGGGAGAAACATTATACGGCTACAGTCTTTATAGTTTCTAAAATGAAACCACGAAAGTTTTTGTTGACGCATCATATTAAATATGACAAATGGATGCCACCAGGCGGCCACATCGAGCCAATGGAAAATCCAGTTGAAGCAGCAGTGCGTGAGGTCAAAGAAGAATCAGGTGTTGATATTCAAGCTTTTTTAAAGGATGTTAAAGTTATTGATGAGCGGGCTAATATTTTGCCTTTACCTACTTTTTTATTGGAAGAAAGAATAGATCCCTATGGTGATTTCCCTGAGCACTATCATTTAGATTTTGTTTATGTGATAGAGGTGCCAATGCAGGAGGTCAATCATCAAATAGAGGAGTCTCATAATATTGGTTGGTTTTCACTTGAAGAAATGAAGGATCTACCGATGTTTGATAATGTTAGGCATGAAATAGATATTGTTTTGGAAAAATTAGAAAACTCCTGATTAGCTTAGGAAATTTTTATTTTGGAACAGAAAATGTTATAATTTTAATGTTAATAATAAACTAACGGAGGGATTATGTTTAAATATTTATTATTTACTCTATTCTTGTTTCTATCAGCTGTCTATTATTCTTTTAATTTTACACCGACAGATTCACACACTTTATTTTTGAGTATCTCAACTTTCTTGTTTGCAACTTTTTCAGGATTTTTTATTGCTAGACAGGGTAGAAGATACAATGCTATTAGAAATCAAATTGCAGTTTTTGATGGAATGATGTCTTCTTTGTATAGAAATTTTGAATATTTTGGTTCAAAGCACACTGATAGTATAAAAAAAATAATCAAAGCTCATTATACAAAAATTATAAAAAATAAAGCTTGGGATTATCATTTTGTAAATAAATCTTCAACCATAATTGATATAAATAAATTAAACAGGGCAATTGATAGAAATAAAGCATCAATTGCTGAAGCGGCTGTTATTAGAGAAAATTTGAGGATTGCTAGAGATTTGCAAATAGCTAGAAAAAAGATGGTAGTTCTATACCAGGAGCGCATTCCTCACTTTCAGTGGTTTTTAATAGCTTTTTTAGCTTTTATTTTATTACTAACTGTCTCTCTGATTCCATCCCAAGCTCAACTTACATCTTCAATATTAAAGGGAGCTTTCGGCACTTGTGTTATATTAGTGATAGTATTGCTGCGCCAGTTTGATACGCTTCATTTTTTTGAAGATGTTGTTGGCGAGCATTCAGCTCAAGATATTTTGGGTATCTTATTAGGTAAAAAATAGCTAATTTGACAGATTTATAAATAGTTGGTATAGTGTTAATTACTTAATTAATGACAGATTTATGATTTTTGCAAAAGTAACTAATCTATGGATGAATAATAGCCGATTTATATGACCGGGAACTTTTTGCGCAAATAAAATTTATTTAAGTACAAAAAGATGTCGGTCGTGTAAAAGACCGATTTTTTATTTTTCCGGGGTAGTTGAGTGGTACAACGCCACGCTGTTAACGTGGATATCGCAGGTTCGAATCCTGCCCCCGGAGCCAAAGAAAATATGGTGAGCCCTGAGTTCAATATATTTTTTAATATATGTCAACAATAAACAATAATTATGCAAGATTACACAAAAAAAACATTTAAGATTTATTTTAAACACCTCAAAAAACACCCCAAGTCATTTTTGTTGGTGGTTAGCTCTATTGTACTAGCGTCAGCTGGTGGTATTGTTATTCCTATTTTCTATAAAGATTTTTTCAATATTCTAGCCGGAGCCGGAGACGTGGAAAGTAAATTGCCAGGCATGATTCACATGATTTTGATGGTCCTATTGTTTAATGTTATTACTTGGGTATTCTGGCGCATCACTACTTTTGCTGCTGGATATTTTCAAACCCAATCTATGGTTAGCATTAATAATAGTAGCTTTGAATATTTACACAAGCATTCAGTTTCTTTTTTCAATAATGATTTTACTGGTGCCCTAGTCAAGAGAGTTAATCGTTTTACTAGAGCCTTTGACGGTATTATGGAAGCATTCTACTGGACATTCTTGCCAGCTATAGTCAGTATTGTTTTTATAGTTATTGTTTTGTGGCAAAGTAATATGTGGATGTCTATCGGCGTTATAGTTTGGGTAGTAGTTTTTTCATTTATAAATTATCATCTTAGTTTATACAAATTAAAACACGATATTAAAAGAAGTGAAGCTGACTCTAAGATAACGGGATTTTTGGCAGACACTATCACCAACAATGCCAATATAAAATTATTTTCTGGTTATAAAAGGGAAGTTAAAACTTTTGCCAAGCTTAATGAAGAGCTAAGAAGCTTACGTTTCTTTTCCTGGAAGCTAACGGGCGTATTTGATGCTGTCCAGGCACTGCTTATGATATTATTGGAATTTGGCATGCTGTATTTTGCAATTAAATTATGGCAAAGAGGCGTTTTGACAATTGGTGACTTTTTCTTAATCCAGGCTTATGTTTTAGCTATTTTTAATAGAGTTTGGAATTTTGGTAGAGTGATTCGTTATGTTTATGAACAAATTGCCGAAGCCAAAGAAATGACTGAAATTTTAGAGAAACCACATGAAATTAAAGATGCTAGAAACGCTAAAGATCTTCAGATTTCTCAAGCCAAGATAGAATTAAAGGATGTTAACTTTAGTTATCGACGTACTCGCCGAGTTATTAAGAATCTTAATTTATCTATTAAACCAAAAGAAAAACTTGCTTTGGTTGGTGTCTCTGGCTCAGGTAAATCCACTTTAGTAAATCTTTTACTAAGAAATTATGACTTAGAATCAGGTAATATTTTGATAGATGATCAGAAGATATCTTGTGTTAAGCAAGAAAGTATTTGGAAAAATATTGCTTTAGTTAATCAAGACCCAATTTTATTTCACCGCACACTTAAAGAAAATATTAAATATGGCAATCCTGGAGCTACTGATGCTGAGGTTGTTAAGGCAGCTAAACAAGCACATTGCCATGGCTTTATTTCGCAATTTTCCGAATCCTATCAGACCTTTGTTGGTGAGCGGGGAGTCAAACTTTCTGGTGGTGAACGTCAGCGGGTAGCTATAGCTAGGGCTATCTTGAAAAATGCACCAATTTTAATTTTAGATGAAGCTACTTCTAGTCTAGATTCAGATTCAGAGCAATTGATTCAAGGTGCACTAGCTAACCTTATGAAAGATAAAACTGTCATGGTTATTGCTCACCGTTTATCCACTATCAGACAAATGGACAGAATAGTTGTTTTGGATGAAGGTCAGATAATCGAGCAGGGTACACATGATGAATTATTAAAGAAATCCAAAGGTGTTTATAAAAATCTTTGGGAAAAACAAGTTGGTGGTTTTATAAAATAACAAAAATTAAAAACAAAGAAAAAGCCCCGCCGCGCGAATGCGCAGGCGGGGTTTTATATTCGGATCATATTTTACCACTAGGGCAGAACGATCTCCTTGATAGGAGGTAGATCCAGATTTTCACGAGAAAGGATGATGGTGCCGTGGCGCTTGAATGCACCACGCAGACAGCGTTCGGCAATGCTGCGAACGATGTGATAGTGAACGCCATCGATGGCTGGGAGCCCGTCCAGTTGATCCATGGAACCGTCGGGATCGAATCCTTGCTGGATTAGATGGACCATAATGCGGTCGATGGTTGGATAGTCGGCGCCGAGTTGATCGGCGTCGCCGTTACCTACATTGAGACCGTCATCGGGTTTGGCTTCCAGAATCTCGTCGGGTACACCCAAATATTCGGCAATCTGGTAGAGTTCCAGACCCTTCATAATCTGCTGAACGATGCCGTAGTCACCGACATCGCCGTTGATAGTCCAAAAGGCCATCCAGAATTCGGACAGGTTGTCAGTGGACAGAACCATGCCCTGCATCATGCGAGCCACGTGATAGGTGCCGTACATCATGCGTAGACGAGCCTTGATGTTTCCCTGGGCGATCTTCTGGGACCAGGTCCATTCAGTTAACGACTTGTCTCCGCCGGTTTCCTTAAGAATTTGCCGCACCTGGATGTCGGTGTGACTCATCAATGAGGAGTTGTTGAAAGCGTGATCAAAAGTTGGTGTCAGATCGATAATCATCTGCTTGGCACCAAACTTTTCAATAGCCTTCATACCTAGGCGTTCGGCGGATTCATCGGAATGGCAGGGCATAATCAGTCCGACCGAAGTCAACTGAAAATTATTGGCCTCGGCCAACTGGCAGGCTCGCTGGGCAAAACCCAGAGTAACAGCCGAATCTAGACCGCCGGACTGACCAGTGACCAGATAGTGAATGTTGTGTAGTCGGCAGTAATCGAGGAGTGACTGCGCACCGCGATCGACCACTGTGCGGATCTGATCTCGGCTAAGGATACCTGTGGTGTTGCTCATGATTTTATTCCTCCTTGGACCTTGCGGTCTTGGTTAGTGTCTTATTTCGCTATCTATTATATCACGAATTGTCTGTGTCAGGGGTAGAAGTTTGAAGGGGTGTGCATGATTAATAGCCTTGATAGTATCAGGGCAAGAATCTGTGATCCAGAAATTCTTAAATTGATCAGGACCACTGCCAGTAAAGCGTTTCCAGGATTCTTGGGGAAAGACCGGGTGGGTAACAAAAGCACTAACAGTCTTGGCGCCAGCTTCGATGCAAACTTTGCGACACTCATCCAGAGTGCCACCGGTCATGACCAAATCATCGACGATGACTACATGATAACCACGCGGATTACCCTCTTTGATGGTGACGATGCGTTCATCTCCTTGACGGACTTTGTGGCAGATGATCTGCGGGTAGTCTTCAAAGAAACGATGGAAGCGCTTCCAGGCACCTTCATCAGGAAAGGCGATAGCGATACTTGCATCCGTTTCCAGTTGCTTTTTGAGCAGAGGAATGGCCGTAGCCATTTGCGGGATAATGGTATCTTCGAAATAGAATCTTTCCTGCAGAGCATGAATGTCAAACATCACCAGACGAGCCGGTCCGTGCATAGACAAGGGAGTAGCTGAAAACATTCTCGCCAGAGTTTTGGCGGTGCAGATTTCACCTTCCTCATCCACACGATCCTTGGTGGCTGTCGGGAAATAGGGTAATACAATGGTCAAGGAACGGGCGCCATAGCGAGGTATGGCATAAATAACTGATAGTTGTTCGAAGATGGTTTGGGGATTTTCCATGCTGGCCAGGAAAACCACGTCATTGCCGCGGATTTCATGGACATCAGGAATAATAAGGTCCGGATAGCCATCCTTAAACGTTTTCCAGTCAATTCGCCTAACTTGTACGCCAGTTCCTACTAGGTCGTCGGACAAATTTTGCATGCCTTGGCATGAATACACTATGGTAGCCATGGTTTTTCCTTTCTGTGAATTGTGAATGAACTTTTTACTTCTCTTAAATCACCTAATGCATAAGTAACTTGAGAAAAGGGTGGTGACACGGAGTCACCACCAATATAATTAGACCAAACACTCCTGTCGATAGGTAGTGGTGTGGCCAAAAATAGCCTTGAAACGTTCGATGTCATCCGGCAGACCGGTGGCTTTGTCCAGGTTGTCAGACAACTTGACTAAGCCGTGACCGCAGGCCTCGTAAGCCTTGATTACCAGAGACAAGGTGCGCAGACCCATGTCATTGGTCAGGTTAGTACCCCAACCAAAGCTGATACGGATGCGATCCCTGAAGTGCTGGTGTAGCTGGATGATAGTGTTCATATCCAGTCCATCGCTGAAAACGATGAACTTGCCGGTAGCCAGAGGATCGACACCGTGACGCTGATAGAGGCGGAGAACTTTCTCGCCAAACTCGATCGGATCACCCGAATCGTGGCGGAAGCCCTTCCAATTTTCGACCTGTTCACGAGTCAGATCATTAAAGAAGAAATCAGTGCCATAGGTATCCGGCAGGAAGATCGACAGGCCGTGGCCATAGATTTCCCACCAGTCCGCCAGAACCTTCTGGCTGGAGGCGCGGATTTCATCATCACTACCGTGCATGATACCCGATAGAACCATCGGCAATTCGTGAGCCGAGGTACCCATCGGTAGTAGGCCATGATCCATGGCGCACTGGACATTGGAGGTTCCCAGGAACTGTCCAGGGAGAAGTTCCTCAGCCAGTGTACGGACCACATACCACTGCCACTCCTTGGAGAAGCGACGACGAGTACCAAAGTCCGAAATGGTCAGACTGCTGTTTTGGGGATCGGTTAGGATAGCTAGCTTGGTAGCCAGTCGTTTTTGACCTTCGGCCCAGATTAGCTCACGCTCGAAGCGACTGAGATGCTTCATCTGGGAACGACACCACAGCTCGCTGGTAATCGACAGGGCCAGAGTCTCCCAATAGGTATTGGTAGACCAGAGACCAGGGAAGAATATACGAAGTTGTCCATCACTGTCAGTTGACAGCTCGAAATCCGGTAGCTGCATATCGCGCAGGAATTCTAGGTACGGCTCGCGGAACATCCGCTCGCCGTATTCGTTGGTTCCCCTTAGATAGTGCAGCTCGGTGTTGTTTACACGCAGGGTCTGGACATGCTGCAACTGTTCACGTAGTTCACCAATGTCGACGTAGTGCGACAAAGGCACACCCTTGGTTCGATTGATGAATCGGAAAGTTGTTTGCACATCCGGATACATGAGAAAAATCAATTGTCCCATGGTCAACTTGTAGAAGTCGATGTCCATGAGAGAGGTGATGATTGGTCGGTCTTTCATCGACTCCTCCTTTTATGTCATGAAAGCCCTTTGGGGGCTAATCAGATTGCGACAGATGGAAACCAGCGTTGTTGAGGTCTTGTCGACCATGCTGAGCCAGTGATCTTCACCGACTACTCCCATCTGTACGGTGATCATATGCACCCTCTGGTAGAACAGGGCTACGGCGTCGACGATCTTGCCGTCGGCATCCATGGCCGGGGGACCACCAGTGGTAGAAATAGCCTGGAGTACATTGAGTGGGATCCAGTGCTTGCCTTTTTCGAATACAGCTTTGACGTCCATTCGATAGGACTGCAGAGCTCCGTTGGCTGACACCAGAACGTCCAGGGAATCGGTGAATCCTTCGACGTAGTGATCGACATCATTGCCAACCCATACTGGGATATCATCGTCCTGCACGTAGAACATATAGCGGACACAGCTGTGCCCCAACTGAGGAATGTTGTATTTCTCAGCCAGACGCATCAGGACCAGATCGATACCCATATGGGATGCTCCATGAGCAATCCGGATATCGATACCAGTTAGCTGTTCACGCAGTCTCTGGTACGCATTATCCAGTAGGGCAAACGAAGCTTCTTCGTAAGCGCCCTGCTTAATGCCCCAGTCAGCGCAACGCTGAGGGTTGATATCCGAGTAGCCGTTGCCGGCTAAAACTACGATATCCTTACCGGATCGCAGCACTTCTCGAACAGCTTGTTCGTATTCGTCGGGCAGATAAACAGTCTTGTCAGTAAAGATCTTGAAGTAATATCGCTCGGCTTCGGGAGCATCAGGGTTTTCACACTGAACTCCAGGCCACTTGAGGATGCCAGGACTCATATTTTGGGCCCTGACTTTTACAGTTCCGTCAGGTAACCTTTTAATGGTTCCAGGATCTTTGGCCATGGTTTTTTCCCTTCTTTTGGTTCGTTATTACAAATTACTTCGGGTCAATGTGTTTGGGAGGGTTTTATTCGAAATTTTCCGACATCAGCAGCATGCTCAGCAGAGTAAAGACACGCAGGTCTTCGCACTGGCCGCTGTTGAGATAATCGGTGATCTCATCGAATTTCATGAAGACGCGTTGGATGCTTTCACCTTCATCGGCGACACCAAAGACACGGTCTGTGGCTTCGCCGTAGGGTACATCAACTTTGGCCATGGCCAGGTAGGCGCGCTCGGTTAAAACACCGGGCGACAAAGCCAGCGGCTTACCACCATTAAGTAATACGACATCGCTTTCTTCGATGGTGGCGCCGACCTCTTCCTGGGCTTCCTTAATTGCCAATGCTGTGACACCTACATTGATATCAAAGCGACCAGCTACGGTTTCTACTATGAAGCCGCCAGGATTGCTATCAGAAATCATAGGAACTCGAGCTTGTCGGATTAAGAGTACGTATTTTTCGTCTGGGTTGAAGAGCAGAATGCTGACAGAATTGGTTACCTGGACCACTTCACGAGGTCCCTCGGGTGTTTCGACTACTTTGACTTTTAGGAAGCCATCGTAGACGAGTCTTTGCGGCATGTTATTTGCCATGATTTTTCTCCTTGGTTTGAGATTTTTATCTAAACGTTTCATTTGTGAAGGTTCAAAACTATGCTCGAAACTTTTAAGGTTAGGAACAAAAAGGTTATAGCCAAATTATTTTAGCTACAATTTTCTTATTTCTAAAGAAAAAAGGGGCGGAGGTGCACCACGTGGGGTGCACCTCCTAATATTTGGTTTTGAATTATCCCAGAGCTAGCTCAGCTCCCGAAGCCGCCCATGGCAGTCTGCGAGAAGCTGGCGCCTCCCTGGGAGGCACGAACGGCCGACTGCGAAACGGTCTGGAAAGCCGCGCGGATTTCACTCTCGCTGTTGCCAGGAGTCAGAATCCACTCGTCCAGAATACCCATCTCGCTGAAGACCTGCCGAAAGTCGGTGTCGCCGTCATCGATGCCCATGGCAGCCACGATGTGGTTTTCCTGCTTGAGCATGTCCTTGACCAGTTTGGCGACATCGGTTGGGGTGTTGCGACGGGAGTGAACATCGGCGCCATCGGAGATGATCAGCGTCACCGTCCGAGCGACGATGCCATTGTCGGCGAACTCCTGGGCCTTGGCCAGGACCGCACCGAGCAAGACTACCGTTTCGTCATAGAGCGGGGTACCGTGGTTCGGGTCGTAGTTGTTGCTGTCCATGCGTACTGCCTGGGCCAGCGGACTGTAAGGATACAGTACGTGACCGTTCAGGTAGCGACACATGGCCAGGACAGCGTCGGCTTGCTTGGTGCCGCCGAGCGATTCCAGGACCAGGTTGTGGCCGTCACGCATCACTTGGCTATTGCCAGCAAAGCGAATGGAACCGGAGTCGTCGGGCATCTGGGTCATCAGGATGACCTCGGAAGCCTCGAACTCGTCGGGGTCCACACCCAGAGCATTCTGGATTTGAGCACCGACATCCGCCACCTGCAATACACCGAGAGCCTCGGGCGACAATTCGCCTTCATCGGCAGCTGACTGGAACAGACTGTTGACATCACTCATTATTGAGCCTCCTTTTAGAGGTTTAAGGTTGTTTGACTAAATACTTATTGAACTTGAGTTAGTAGGAACTAGCCCAGGTTGAGGCCGGGCCAGGTGTCGATCGGATCGGTGGACTGTACCACGTGCATGCCGGCGTCAGCGAAACGCTGGAATGCCTCGTTGGCCTGGTCAGTGAAATCAATCACGCCAGGGATAACCACCGGTGAGGTGCAGTCTTCGAGCAGATAAACCTTCTTGGCCAGCGTCGGATCCTGGGCGTTGATCTCGTCCAGAAGATCGGCGATAGTCCAAGCCACACAGTGGCTCTTGGCCTGACCGGCGATAATGACCGCGTCGGACTCGAGGAGCGTACGGATAAACATGGCGTTCTTCTGAGTACGCACTTTGTCGCCGGTGGTGGTCAGCACTTCGGGACGGAGAACCGAATAGTTTTCCGTCAGTGGATCGCCGCCCTTGGTTTCGAAGCCAGTTTGGCTGTGGCGAACCACAGCGTGGAAGAAACAGGCTTCTTCGATGATTGAGGTCAGAGCGTGGCCGATGCCACCGAGCATGGCGTGGTAACCCCAGATCATCAGGGGATACTTGCCGTCATCGGTCAGCTTCTCGACATAGTGCATGGCGTGAGCCTGCAGTGCCGTGTAGTTGCCTCTGGCGATACTGTGCGCGATGGCCGGATTGACTTTCCAGGTTCCCGCCTTGACGTCGTCAAGAGTGATGACGGTGGCATTGGGTTCCGGATTTTCGCCGGCCTCGTTGACCCAGAAGATGGAATGGAAGATCTGCATCAGCAGATGGGTGTCCATCGTTGGCGTGATCTTGGTCAGTACGCCCAGGTTGCGGTAGATGAACTCCGTCAAGCGGACGTTGTCGTCGATGGCACCGGTGCCAGACTGGCCGCCCACGAACAGTTCGAACTCGGGCAGACAGAAGGTGTTTTGGCAGTCGATGGGCATCAGAGTGATGACCTTGCGATCGCTGGCAGCGGGACGGATGTCATGCTGTTTGCGCCAGGCTGCGGCTTCGGTGGCCAGACCCTGGTAGCCAACACGGTACACTTCGTTGGCGCGAGCCGGATTGAAGTGAGCGGGCACGGGCAGAGTGTTGAGCTGAGACATGGTATGTTCTCCTCAGGTTTGGTTAATCGTTCTGTGAAAGAATTGACTTGCGTAATATTTTTTTGGAGGCTCCTTTCCTAGATTTAGGAAATTTTCAGTACCCGAATTTCTTGATGATCGATGACACAAAGTCCTTCTCGACTGGCAAAAAGCCTGCAGCCGGGGTGGACGAATGGTTCTGCGTCAGGGAATTCCTTGGTCAAACTGAGACCGCTGCCATTGGCTTCGATACGGACCAGGCCGTCTTCAGTAGCTGCTAGCATAAAGTCGCCAGCAGCACACTTGCCACGGATGGTCGACAGCCAGGAGTCGTCTCCTTCTTCAGCTTCAGCTGTGGCTACCAGAGTACCATCAGGCTTGAACAACAAGCACTGATTGATAGTCTTGCCGCCTTGCCTGGTCGAAACCAGGAACCAGACTCGGTTATTGCTAATGCAACAGGTGGCGTCAACTATCTGACCTCTGATAGGAGGCAGCTTGACTGAATCATTGAGAATAGACTTCTGAGCATCGAAGATGAAGGCTCTACATAGTTCTCCAGCTCGATAGAATCCAAAGCCAAACTTGTCACCAGTCCAGAACATAGTCTGGTTTTCCAAGACATCGCCGATAACCTTGCTGGTGCCGAGACGATCGTCACGCATTAGCTGGCCGTTTTGCAACCAGTAGCGGTGATCACCGTTGGCATCAAACATGGGTAATACGCCCGTGTAGTTGTCGACAGTCATGGGTGAAGGTTTGTTTCCAGGAGAAACCACTGCCAATTGGCCGGTTTGGCCGATCAGTGTGTTGTTTCCCTGGATACGGAAACGCATCCGAGGATTGAGTTTGCCGCTCACTACCTGGGACTCGTCTTCGCGTTTGAGTATATTGGACTCATGGTAGAGCCAGCGCAATTTTCCGTTTTGAACAGTAGCATAGACAATTGTGCCACCGGTCTTGAAGATCCGAGTGGATTTGACTGTGCCCCTGATCGTGACTTTTTCCTTGATGGCTGCTGGAGCTGCTTGTGAACATTCCGGGCAGATTGCTCGGGCATGTTCGGCGCCACAGGCGTTGCAGGTAGTCCAGCGAAGACCCTCGAGTAAAGTTAATGGAAATTGACCACGCTGATCTTTGACAAAAATCTGATAGAACTGTTGCAAGAGATCATCCGGCAATATACCGTAGGGTGTAGCCGGCTTGGGATATTTGACCTCGGGGTCAAATATCGTCACTCTATGCAGCGGCCTAGCATCATGCGTCATTCGTTTGCCTTTGTCCCTGGGACGGTAGATACCGCCGTAGGGACCGACGAACAACAGTGACTGCATGAGCATAACGGCAAAGGAATACCAGTCTGATTCGGCATTATGGGGTTTATTGAGCATCGGACTTTTGTGCTTGGGATCACAGAGTAGAGGATCAACGAATTTGCCAGTAAACATCCGACACAGGTAACTGCTAAACTGGAAGCTGTCTGCATCGATGAAATAGGCTTCACCCTGATCTGTTACCAGGATGTTGAGATCGTTGAAATCTCCAATGACTACCTTGACGGAATGAATGCCGGATATGGTGTCATGCATATCTGTGAAAATATTGACCACCATGTCGTTTCCGACAACACCTTGGCGGAACTTGCGTTCGCCATAGCGCAGCAGAACTTCCGAGTCACCAATCAGTGGCATGACGTAGCCCTTGATCAGGCGACCCGATTTGTCGGTAGCCAAGTCCACCGGAGTAATGACTCGTGGCGGCAGGCCCTTCGGAAATTCGCGCAGCTTCAGCTGATGCTCTTTGAGCCTCGCTTCAGCTGCTGCTTTTTCGTGATCTTGTCCAACAAAGTCTGGATGACTTGGTGTTTTGAATATTTTAACAGCTTGTGAGCTGCCCATCTTGAAAACATCGGCCTCGCCACCTTTACCGATAGAGTTGCGAGGATCAAGACGGACAAGTTGTCCTTGAACGTAAACGTTCATTAGTCCTCACCACCTTCCTCGGTAATGGGTTTGCGGCGGATGGCAATCAGAGTGGTATCGTCGGGGAGTAGGCCTGGATACTTTTGCAAGCTTGGGCCTTCCCGATCCAGTCTGGTTGCTTCACGATTGATTAGGACCAACTTTCGTCGGACCATATCCGGATTGTTGAAGTAGCGGTCGTCTGTCCAAAATTGTGACATGGGACCAACTAGCTTGGGTTTGCCTGGCATATTGAGCTCGGCGATGTCGATCAGGTCACAGATCCCATCAGAGCCAATCAAGATTGAGCTTGTCAGGGAAGTTTCATGAATCACATGGACATTGAAGTCCAGGAGATCAGGATTTTCGGTGGCTAGATCAGTTGTTACCAAGTTATAAGCCAGGTAGGGCGGAGCATTGCCCGGAAAAGGACCAACTGTGGTCACTTCACCGTTGTGGGCAAAGACACCGTCACCCAAGGAAAAAATAATACTCTTGTCCGGAAAAATAATCGTACCCACCAGGGTAAACAGAAAATAATCATTGATTGCCTGAGAAAAACTCATGCCCATGCCATCAGCTAAAAGCTGGACGTACATTAGGGCAGAGTTTTTAATTCTCTGCATCAAACGGGAAATAGAGTCATCGCCACCTTGGAACTTGTCCTTGTTGGTGATGATTTGGCGGACAATCAGGCGTGCGATTAGTTTAGAACCAACCTCCGAATGCTTGCCAGTGCTGCAGCCATCACAGACTACACCAGCCATGACATCGTCATGGGCAGCAAAGCAAAAGGCGTCCTGATTGTTTTTACCTACTTGAGTGTGGTCGCGACCAGCTACTGTGCCGGCTGCTACCTGGAAAATCTCTAATAGGCTCATTTCTCCTCCTTTCTCATTGTTGAGTGTTTTTCAAAACCAAATTGTTAACGAACATATAGGTTTTGCTACCTAAAGCATAGAAACTAATTTAATTTCCATTTTTTAGGCAACAAACGGCTCGCCCTTTGGAAAGGGGATTAAAGCTGAAATTATTTACAAAATAAACGGTTCTTTTTATCATATTTTGGTAATTTTGTCAAGTCTTAGGTATATTTACTTATTAGTGTGAAAAGTACACTAAATAAGAACAAAAAAATATAAGAAAAGGAGTAAAATTAGATAATTTCTACTATTTTCTTCTTTTTGCTGGAAAATTCATATAATTTAGCTGGTCTATGTGCACCTTCTAATTTGGTTTGTTTAGTTTCCTTAAGTAGACCAACTTTGTCTATTTTCTTACGAAAATTGCGTTTATCCAGTTTTTTATTCAATATTGCTTCATATACTTTTTGTAGTTCAGTCAAAGTAAATTTTTCTGGTAATAAAGACCATGCAGCGTTGGTGTAGCTGATTTTCCACTCTAATCTTTGTTTTGCATATTTAACGATATGATTATGATCATAGGCCAATTCCGGTAGTTTTTTAACAGGATACCAACGAACATCATCATATTTTGGACTTGGTTTAAGTTCAATGTTTGCGTCAGGAATTAGAGCAAAATAGGCAGTAGAAATAACCCTAGCAAAAGGATCACGATTTGGCTGACTAAAAGTATAGAGTTGTTCGAGATAGTTGTCTGATAGACCAGTTTCTTGTTTAAGAATGCGTTGAGCAGCTGCACCAATTGTTTCGGTATCTTTAATTAAGCCACCTGGTAAGGCCCACATCCCCTGGAGCTTAGACTTCATTTTGATTAGTAAAATAAAAAGCTTGCCGTCTTTGACAGTAAAAATACAATTATCAACAGCTAGTTTGATATTTTGTTTAGCGTGTTCCGCTTGTACTGTTGGGTTGGACATAAATTATGTTAGTGTCTTATATACACATACTAACATACTCAAAAGATATGTCAAGCGTTTTATTTTTTTGTAGATAAAAAAATCTTGTTTTAATTAATATTGACAAAAGAGCCCTATTATGTTAATTTTCGTGGACTTGATAATTCAATAATTGAGTAGAATATGAGTAGAAGTATTAAAGGAACACTTTTGTTGTCCGCATTGGTAATTGCTGCATTCACTTTAACTGGATGTGGTAATAAGGTTGAAGAAGCTGAAGAGCCTGTAATTAAAAAGCAGGTAGAAGTTCAATATATCACCAAACAAGGTGAGGTAAGTTCTTCTTTGTCAGCCAGCGGTACTGTAACGCCAAAACAATATAGTGTGGTTAGAAGTCTTACTCCTGGTACAATTGAATATTTAGCACCAGTAGGTTCGCAAATAGTCGTTGGTCAACCGCTTTTCTCTATAAGAGATGAGGGGATTGAGAGCGGTTTTTTTAATGCTCGACAAAGTTTGGATCAAACAAACATTGTTACTGGGCAGAGAATTCAGCAAGCCGAACTGGGTCTAAATAGTTCAAAGGCCAGATTAGATCTAGCCCAAAGTCAATATGACAACACTATTGCTCAGACTGAGCAGGCCTTACGTACCGCTGAGGATTCAGCTATGGTAGCTTATAGTTCAGCTTACAACTCTCTAAATCAAGCCTTGATTTTCTTGAATGAAGGAAATGATGATAATCCACGTTTTAAGTATAGAAATATTTTAACAGCTGAAGAGCAACTGCGGACTGACACTGGTTTTTTGTTAGATCAGGCAGTTTATGATTTTTCTGATTTATCAGTTGCAGCTCCTAGAGAAAATCTAGATATTTATTTTAATGAAATACAAACAGTTTTATTGTCTGGCAAAAATGCCCTGGATAATACAGCTGTACTTTTGCAAAACGCTATTCCCAATGGAAATGTATATAGTGTTGCTGATATAGCTAGTGCACAATTGAGTGTGGCTAATTATCAGACACAGATTAATCAACACGTTACTAGCGTTATTGCTACTATTAATAGTATTAGTAATACGGAAATTACTAATCGATTGTCTATAAATCAAGCTCAGAGTCAATTGAATTTATCACAGATTGAATATAATAATGCTGAAATTAGTTTGCAGAATGCCAAAGATGGCGCTGCTCTAGAAAAAAGTATGTCTCAAACCCAGTTTGATGGCGCTGCTTATAATTATAATAACCTGACTTTAGCTGCTCCATTTTCTGGTACTATCATGTCACACTATGCTAATCCTGGAGAACAGGCAGGTGTTGGACAGCAATTAATTGAGTTGGGAGATTTATCTATTGTAGAAATGATAGTTGATGTAGATGTTGATTTTGCCAAAGCACTTACTTTAAACGATGAGGTTTTAATCAATGATCAATACAGGGGTATCGTGGTAGAAATTGAGCCGACTGGTGATTTAAATAGTGGCAAAGTTTCTGTGACTGTACAGAGTAGCGAAGCAGAAGCAGATTTAGTGGCTGGTGATATTGCTGATATTAAATTTAATTTAATATATAAGGATATCGATACAATAGTTATTCCAATTAAATCCGTTACTATCGAAGCTTCAGGTTCATACGTTTTTATTGCAGAAGAAGGAAAAATTTTTAGAAAATCTGTTACTCTAGGACAAGTTTTTGGTGATAAAGTATCAGTAGCCGGTGGTTTAGCAGAAGGTGATCAACTGGTATTACTAAACGGAGTTTTTGTTTCTGTTGGCGATGAAATAGATATTGTCAATAAATAATTATGCAAGATCAAAAAGAGATCAAAAATATATTTGCCGAAAAAGCTATTGCCAAAACTCGCGGCAATATCTTTGGTTATTTTATTACTCATTGTCGAGTAGTAATTCTAGCTATTATTACTATTTTTATCATGGGTGGTTTTGCGGTTGGTAATATAGACCGTGAATCAGACCCAGAAGTAAAAATCCCCATTGCCGTAGTTACCACTTTTTATCCAGGTGCTAGTCCTTCAGATGTAGAAAACTTAATTACTGATGAACTAGAAAGTAAAATTGAAGAATTGGATAATGTTAAACGTGTAACATCAAATTCGCGTACCAGCTTGTCATCTATTACTGTAGAGTTTGAAGCAGAGGCTAATCTAGACGACAGTATTACTGACTTAAAAGAAAAAGTTGGTTATGTGTCTGGATTACCTGATGATGCTGAAGATCCAAGTGTTATTCAGATTCGTGCCAATGACTTTCCAGTTATCACTTTTTCTCTAGCTGGAGATTTAACCGAAAATCAGCTTAAGCAACTGGGAGAAATAGTACAGGATGAGCTAGAGGGAATCTCAGGAGTCTCCAAGGTGCCTTTATTAGGCGTTAGAGATAAAGAATTTTCTGTAATTATAAATAAAACATCTTTAGCTAGACTGGGATTATCAATTAATCAAATAGTTGGTGCTATCTCTATAGCTAATATGGATATGCCTTTGGGTGATATTACGGTTGATAATATTCATTATAATATTCGTACGGTAGCTAAGTTTGAATCTATCGAAGATCTTAAAGGTGTGGTAGTTGGTGAGAATGAGGGGCGACCGATTTTATTAAAAGACGTTGCTGAAATTAAAGAACAATTCACAGAACAAAATATTGTTTCTAGAATTTCTATAGATGGACAACCAGCACAAAATACTGTTTCTTTGCAGATTTTCAAAAAAACTGGTGGTAATATTTTAGATATGGTAGATGCTGCCAAAGTTAAGGTAGCGCAACTACAGGAAGATAAAATAATTCCAGCAGCAGTTAAAGTTGAGGTTAATAATGACTACTCTAGTTTTATTCGTGAAGATTTAGATACACTAGGTAGGAGTGGTTTGCAAGCTACAATACTGATTTTCATGATTATGTTTGTTGCTTTGAGTTTTAGAGAAGCTATTTTAGCTTTATTTGCCATTCCAGTTACATTCTTGATTTCATTTATAGTTTTATATTATTCAGGATACACATTAAACAGTATGACCCTTTATGCCTTGGTATTGTCGCTGGGCCTATTGGTTGATTCATTTATAATTATACTAGAAGGTATTTTTCACAATATACGTGAAGATGGTTATCCTTCTGTTAAAGCAGCGCTGTTATCAGTGGCTAACTATAGCAAACCACTAACAGCTGGTATGTTGACTACTGTGGCTGCATTTTTCCCAATGCTTTTGGTTAGCGGCATCTTGGGCGAGTATCTCAAGATTTTTCCAATTACTATTGCTATAGTATTGATATCATCTTTATTTGTGTCTTTGGTATTGGTGCCGTCTTTTGCTGGTATGTTCTTGAAAAAGAGTCAGTTTGCTAAAAGCAAAAAAGAAAGTATTTTGGAACGTTATTTGACTACTAGATTAAGAAAGAAATACAGATCAGTCATTGTAGATTTTCTTAAGAGCCGTAAACAAAAAGTTAAACTAGTAATTTCTTTAGTTATATTATTCTTTGCCTCACTAGGATTATTAATTGGAGGTATTGTACCAGTTGAATTATTTCCTAAAATTGATGTTGATTTTACTTATGTAGACATCAAGATGCCTATTGGTACAGAGCTTCAAGAGACTGAAAAGGTGGTTGCTCAAGTAGAGGATCAACTTTATCAAAATCCAAATATAAAAAACTTTGTTACTACCATTGGACAATCTTCTAGTATTGGCAGTTTTGATCCAGGCAGTAGCAATGAACATGTAGCTAGTATTAGTGTTAACCTCAAAGATTCAGATAATCGTGAGAAGAAGAGCTTCGATGTAGTCGAAGATATACGAGAGCAAATAAAGGTTATTAACGCTGGTGATATCATTATTAAAGAACTAACAAGTGGTCCACCAACCGGTGCGCCAGTTGAGGCTCGTATTACTGGAGATGATCTAATGATTTTAGATCAAGTAGCCAATCAAATTAAGGAGGTATTAATCAGCCTTGATGGACCTATAAATATAGATAGTAACCAGGATATATCTCCTGCTGATTTAACTTTTAAATTAGATAAAGAAGCTATTGCTAGGTCAAGATTGACCATAGGCGATGTATCCAGTATGCTTAGAACAGCTATCTTTGGCGTCACAGCCACTGAAGTTTCAATTGACGGTGATGATATAGATGTAGTAGTTAGATTGGATAAAGATAAAATTTCTTCAGTAGAGGAGATTAAAAACCTATCCATTATTAACAATTCTGGTCAAACAGTTAAGCTTTCTTCTCTAGCTGACTTTTCATTAGAGCCAGCTTTAGCATCCATCAGGCATCGTGATTTTGAGCGAACTATCTCAGTTAGCTCTGATTTAGAACCTGGCTTTACAGCTGCAGCAGTTGTAGCTCAAGCGGAAGAAAAATTAGCCACCGAATATAATATACCAGCCGGCTACCAAGTAAATTTTGGCGGCGAGGTAGAGGACATAGAACAATCTTTTTCTGAATTGTGGAGTGCCATGATTGTAGCAGTACTCTTGATATTAATTATCCTAGTATTACAGTTTGATTCATTCCTTAGACCGATTACCGTGTTGATGACTTTGCCATTGATGCTTATCGGTGTAGTTATCGGCATGTTGATATTTAGACTGCCGTTTAGTTTTCCAGTTTTCCTAGGTTTGATATCTTTATCTGGAATTGTGGTCAATGATGCCATTGTGCTGGTTGATAAAACCAAGCGTAATATTGAGGAAAAGAAAATGCAGGCCGTAGAAGCTATCGCTGATGCTGGAGATACTCGTTTACAACCAATTTTACTAACATCCATTACTACTATAATGGGAGTTATACCGCTGGCTATCGCAAATGAGTTTTGGGTAGGCCTATCTATATCTATTATTTTTGGTTTATTGTTCGCTACCATTTTACAATTATTTGTCATTCCGATGATATTTGTAAAATTTGAAGGTAAGCGTATCAACAAACAAATTCAGAAATAACATTTTAAATAAAAATAAAAATACTCATGGATTATTTTAAACATCCAGAAAGGGAATTTAAGCACTTATTAACTATTCCATTTATCTGGGCTTTACTAGGGCCAATATTAATTATAGATTTATTTTTTGAACTCTATCACAGTTTTTGTTTTCCAGTTTATGGGATAAAAAAAGTGGATAGGTCAAAATATATCAAAATAGATCGTCATAAATTAGAATATCTAGATATCAAGCAAAAACTGAATTGTATTTATTGCGGCTATGCTAACGGAGTATTGAATTACACCTCTGCTATTGGTGCTGCAACAGAGAAGTACTGGTGTGGTATTAAACATAAGTCAGATAAAGAATTTATAGAGCCAAAATACCATCAGGATTTCCTAGAATACGGAGACCAAGAATCATATGAAGAGGAACGTGAAAAGTCAGCTGAATAAGCTGATTTTTTATTTAAATAAAAATCCCGATTGTTTTCAATCGGGAATAAGTTAGCCTTTTTCTATCGGCTCAGGCAATTTATCCATAAAAGTTTTACAGATAGCCCAGACAGCTGCCTTGGCTGGTTGGCGATCAACCAAGTCTGTTACGGCTGCGATAGTAGTAAACCAGCCTGTATCATATTCGGCGAACTGCTCAAAGAAATCCAGAAAATCATCAGGCGGTAGATGTTCTAAGATGGCGTCGATGTCTTCGCCTGTGACCTGGGGCAACTCAGAGCCCATGGCGAAATAAATTGGCGCTAGCACAGCGTATATGGCACGTATCTGGGTTTCAGCCAAGAGTATAATATCTCTAGCATGTGACATCATAAAAGTAGCGTATTCTAGGTGGGACATTTTGTGGACCCTTTGAAAGAATCCTGGCTTCTTTTGGAATATTAGTAGATCTACACGATCTTGGAAGGTATTGTCACTATACGTGCGGAGCATTTGCCACAGGTAGATTCTGACATTGTCTTCTTGTAGCCTCTGAATAGATGATTCGACGTGATTTGGCATAATTCGCATGAGTATCCTCCTTGTTTGTGTTTATAAATAACGAATAGATTGACATATTAAAACAGCTTATAACATATTAGTCAATTGTGCTTGTAAAATAACTAATTTTTAGGTATTATTTAAGCTGATAAACAGATATTATTTTTTTATTTATGGAAAAAGTTTTTATAAAGGATTTAGCCAATTTTGTGGATAAAGAGGTGGAGATCAATGCTTGGGTATCTAATCATCGTTCTTCAGGTAAAATCGCTTTTTGGCAACTTCGAGACGGCACTGGATTTACTCAGGCTATTTTAGCGCAGGCTGATTTGGATAATAAACAGTGGGATGAGGCTGCTAAAGTTACTCTAGAAACTTCAGTTAAGATAAGTGGCAAGGTAGCCAAACATCCTAAAAAAGATGAATATGAAATTCAAGTAGCTAATTTTGAATTTTATCAAATAGCAGAGGATTATCCGATCGGCAAGAAAGAGCATGGAGTGGATTTTTTGATGGATAACCGGCATCTGTGGCTACGTAGTAGTAAACAATGGGCTGTGCAACGGGTTCGTAATACCTTGATCCAAGCTACATATCAATATATGAAGGAGCATGCTTTTACTAAAATTGATTCGCCAATATTAACTCCTAATGCCTGTGAGGGTACAACTGAATTGTTTGAACTAGAATATTTTGATACTAAGGCTTATCTATCACAAAGTGGGCAGTTATATTTGGAGGCAGCCATTGCTGCTCATGGTAGAGTTTTTGATTTTGGTCCAGTCTTCAGAGCTGAAAAATCAAAAACACGCCGTCACCTGACAGAGTTTTGGATGATGGATGCTGAAATGGCTTTTATAGATCTTAAAGATAACTTAGACACTCAAGAAGACTTGATTCGTTTTATGGTTCAGGCAGCTTTAGATAATAATCAAGAAGAACTAAAAATATTAGAACGGGATACAAAGCCTCTAGATAACATCACAAAACCATTTTATCGTATCACTCATGCGGAAGCAGTTAAAAAATTGCAGGGCATGGGTAGTAAGATAAAAGACAATGATGATCTAGGGGCGGAAGATGAAACAAAACTTACGCAAGAATTTGATAATCCAATCTTTGTCACTCATTATCCAGCAGAAATAAAATCTTTTTACATGAAACGTGATGCCAACGGTAGTAAAGCAGAATGTGCTGATCTATTAGCACCAGAAGGCTATGGAGAAATAATCGGTGGATCACAACGTGAGGATGATTATGATGAGCTAGTCAAACGTGTTAAAGAGCATAAATTGCCAATGGATGAATTTGCTTGGTATCTAGATTTAAGAAAGTATGGATCAGTACCACATGGAGGATTTGGTTTTGGACTGGAGAGAGTTGTTGCTTGGGTATGTGGCGTGCAACATGTTAGGGAAACTATCCCATTTCCACGCACCATACATAGGATTAGGCCGTAGTGCTTTGCCGACGTAGCTCAACTGGTAGAGCAATTCTTTCGTAAAGAATAGGTCGTCAGTTCGAATCTGACCGTCGGCTCCATTCTTAACGGCACAGTCTTAATTTATTAGAATTTAAATCAAATATATGAAACGTATAAAAACTATAGAAACAGTCAATCAAGTAGATAAAACAGTCTTGATTAGCGGTTGGGTAAATGTCCGCCGTAATATGGGTAAAATTGCTTTTTTGGATGTTAGAGATCGTTGGGGAATTTTGCAAGTGGTGGCAGTTCCAGCTGAGTTGGACGAAGCCTCCAATGAAATACTTAAAGATATTAGACCTGAGTTTGTGCTAGCCATAGAAGGTGTAGTGCAGGCACGTGGTGCAAAACAAATCAATAAAGATTTAGCAACTGGTACAGTTGAACTTTTAGCTAAGAAAATTACCGTTTTATCCGAAGCTGAAACTCCTCCCTTTGAAATAGACAATGAAGAACGCCAAGCCAAAGAGGAGCTGCGCATGAAATATAGGTATTTGGACTTACGTCACGAGCGGATGAAAAATAATATATTAGCTAGAGATAAAGTTATTAACTTTTTGCGTAATTGGTTGCACAAGCAGGATTTTGTAGATGTTCAAACACCGATACTTTCCAAATCAACTCCAGAGGGTGCTCGTGATTATCTAGTGCCTAGTCGCTTACATAACGGTAAGTTTTTTGCCTTACCGCAAGCCCCACAACAATACAAACAGCTTTTGATGATTGCTGGTTTAGATCGCTATTTTCAGATAGCGCCATGTTTTCGTGATGAGGATGCCAGAGCTGACAGAAGTCCAGGTGAGTTTTATCAATTAGACATGGAAATGTCTTTTGTGACTCAAGAAGATATTTTACAATTGACCGAACAAATGTTTACGGAGTTAGTTAAAGAATTGTATCCAGAGAAGAAGATAACCCAAACACCATGGCCACGAATAGATCACGATGAAGCTATAAAAAAATATGGCAGTGATAAACCTGATTTACGCAAAGATAAAAATGATCCCAATGAATTAGCCTTTGCCTGGATAATCAATTTTCCATTATTTGTTGAACAAAGTGAAGAAGATAAATTTCATGGTGCTGGTGACACTTGGGCACCGAGTCATAACATGTTTACTGCCCCTAAGGAAGAGGATGTTCATTTATTAGATTCTGATCCGGGTAAAGCTAGAGCATATCAACATGATTTGGCTCTCAATGGTTTTGAAGTAGGCGGGGGAGCTATTCGTATTCATGATATGAAGATTCAAGAAAAAGTTTGGGATTTAATTGAATTTTCTGATGAACAGAAAAAACAATTTCAGCATTATTTTGAGGCTTTCAAATATGGAGTACCACCACACGGCGGTATTGCCCCAGGACTAGATAGGTTGATGATGATTTTGCAAGGAGAAAAGAATTTGCGTGAAGTGACAGCTTTTCCTTTGACTACAGACGGTCGTGATCCGATGATGGATTCTCCATCAGAGGTTAATCAGGAACAACTAGATGAGCTAGGTTTGTCTATCAAGAAAAAATAAAGAAATATGTTTAAAAAGCCCCACCATTATAGGTGGGGCTTTTGCTATTGACAAGATTTTATTTTTGGTGTACTATGTTTTCTAGCATTTGCACATTATAAAAAACAACACCTCGTAGAACGGCCTTTCCGCCGCGCCTCTTAAAAGGCCTCTACGAGGTTGCCCGGGGGGATCCCACATAGCGTGAAAAGACGAGACTCATGCTACGGCTGTATTAAGCCGGGATTCCCCCCATATTTTTGCCCGCTGCGCCCCCAGCAGCACAAGCCGCAATAAAGGATGGTTTCCACGAAACTACCCGTCTTCCCTTATTGTCGGTTGACCCCTATCTACGATAGGGGTTTTTCTTTTACAAAATATTATTTTAGTGTATATTATAAGAGTACAGCACTTTCTATGGCATTCGAATGCCTCACTGCAGTGGACGATCTCCCTCCAATCCCCCCGTCCCTGCGGTGGAGCCCCTACTTTTAGTAGGGGCTTTTTCTTTTTGCTAATTTTAGCTAAAATATGCTTTAAATCTAGTATAAACATTGACAAAAGTCCTTTAATTTACTAATCTACTGAGTCATTTGTAGCTCATTTTTTATCGCTACTAGAGTGGTTCACCTCCTTACCATAGAACTCTCAGTAGCGTCTGGGCCCCTCATCTAATACTCCAAGGAGTAATAGGTGGTGAGGCCCATTTTTTATTGGAAAAAATACTTAAAAAATGCTATAATTAGCTATGTATTTTTGTTAAAAAATCATAAAATAATGCATAAAATACAATTAGAGCAATTTGAAGGTCCATTAGATTTGTTGTTGCAGTTGATAGAAAAGAACGAATTGCAGATTACAGAAATCTCTTTGGCCAATGTGACAGATCAATATCTGGATCATATTGAAAATTCAGAAAATTTAGCTTCCGAAGAGGTAGCTGATTTTTTATTAATTGCCTCAAAATTGATTTATTTAAAGTCAAAGCAGTTGTTGCCTGATTTTTCTATGGAAGGTGAAGATGATGGTTTGGATTTAGAAAAGCAACTCAAGATTTATAGGCAGTATTATGAGGCTAGTAAAAAACTGAATAAAATGTTTGTTAATAAAAATAAACATTCATATACTAGATCAACACCTTTTAAGTTAGACACCTCCGAGGAGTTTATTGCACCAACAAATGTTGACCAAACTAGTTTGGCAGCGGCTTTCAAGGATGTGTTGGGTAGAATAGAACGTGTGGTCAATTTACCAAAAATAGTAATGGCCAAAGCTATTTCTATCAGTGAAAAAATTAGACATATTAAAGATATTATTAAAGATAAAACAAATTTTACTTTTCGTAGTTTGTTTAAAGAAAAAAAAGACAAAACCGAAGTCGTTGTTAGTTTTTTAGCAATGTTAGAATTAGTTAAACAGGAAGAGATTGAGGTTTATCAAGGTGAGAGATTCGGTGATTTAAATATTAATAAAAACAGAAAATAATTCGTATGGATAAAAATATTTTATCAGGCTTAGAAAGTTTATTATTAGCAGTTGGCAAACCTTTGGCTATTAAAGATTTGCCTAAGCTTTTATCTGTCGAAGATAAAGAGGTGGAACAAGCCATCAAGGATTTGCAGGAAAAATACAATCAGGATGATTGCGGTATACATGTGGCTGTTAATAATAAAAAAATTCAATTAACAACTAATCCCAAAAACGCTAAAATTTTGCGGGAGTATTTTAAAGATCAGATTACTAGTGAATTAACGAAGCCATCTTTAGAAACTTTGACTATTATTGCCTATAGACAACCAGTCAGTAAAGAAGAATTGGAGCAGATTAGAGGAGTTAACTGTAGTTTGATTTTAAGAAATTTACTTATTAGGGGTTTTATAGAGGCTCAGGAAAAGAAAGCAGACTTGGTGACCACATATTCTTTAACTATAGATTTCTTGCAGCATCTAGGAGTTAATTCAGCGGAAGAATTGCCCGATTATGAAAAGCTAAACAGTAACGAAAATTTACAAACCCTATTACAAACAGAATTACCTGAAGAAAATAAAGAAGTTCAAAAAAATGAAGAAGATTCGTTTAGCTAAATTTTTATCTGCTGCCGGAGTAGCTTCTCGACGTAATGCCGAAGAGCTCATTAAACAAGGCAAAGTTAAAATAGATGGGCAGGTAGTTGAAGATGTAGCTACTAGTGTTGATGCAGATAGTCCAAATATTGAGGTGTCTGGTAGACCCGTATCTGCTGAGGTCAAAGTTTATTATTTGTTAAACAAGCCAACTGGTTATATTTGCTCAGTCAAAGATCCATATAATCCTGAAACAGTTTTATCTTTAGTACCTAAACGACCAAAAGTTTTTCCAGTTGGTAGGTTAGATAAAAATTCACAGGGTTTATTACTTTTAACCAATGATGGAGACCTAGCTTATAAAATAACTCATCCAAAATTTGAAGTTAGGAAAACATATTTAGTTAAAGTTAATAAAAAAATAAATAAAACATTGTTGCCAGCTCTCAAACAAGGCGTGTATCTGGAAGAAGGTCTGGCTCAAGCCGACAAGGTGGAGATATTTAATGATCGTGAGTTTGTAATGTCTATTCATCAGGGCTGGAAACGGCAGATTAGGCGTATGCTAGAAGAGTTAGGCTATAGAGTGACTACTTTGACTAGGATAGCAGAGGGGAAGTTAAAATTAGATCGTTTAGCTTCAGGAGAGTACAAGATTTTAAGTAAGGAAGATATACTATAATGATAAATTTGTGGGCAGTAATTTCTATATTAGTAGCGTCACTGGGATTATCATCATCTCCGTCTTTTCATTTACCAACTATTACAATTACCGAAACAGATAGTGGTACGCAGGCTGTTTTGTCAGATAAGATTTTGTCAGCCGATACAGTTGCAGTACCATTTAAAATAAATAATAATTCCATGGGAGTTAAAATAACAGCTGAGGCAGCGGCTGTTATGGATAAGGCTACCGGCACTATTTTGTGGCAAAAAAACTCTGAGGAAGTTAGATCATTGGCTAGTATCACCAAGTTAATGACAGTTATGGTTTTTTTAGAAAATAATCCTGGCTGGAATACACAGGTGACCATGGATATCAAAGATGAGGCCAATGGTGGTAGTCCAGATATTTTGCGAGGTGAAGTAGTGACTGTTAAGAACTTGTTTTATACTGCTTTAATTTCCTCTGATAACAATAGCGCCAATGCTTTAGTGCGTAGTACTGGCATAGGCAAAGAAAAGTTTTTAGACCTGATGAATAAAAAAGCAGATGCTTTGGGCTTGGTAAATACACATTTTGTGGATGTCACTGGTCTGTCAGATTATAATGTTTCTACAGCCCTGGAGATTATTGATTTGGCTCAAGTCGCTTTTGCTCAAGAGGATATCCGAGAGGCAACAACTCATCGTACTTACAGTTTCCAAGCTATTAGTGGTAAGTTGCACAAGATACATTCAACTAATTATTTATTAGGTTCTTATTTAGATATTAGTGCTGGTAAAACTGGTCATATAAATTCAGCTGGATATTGTTTGGTAGCAGAGATCGATGGGCATGACGGTATAGAGATTATCTCGGTAGTTTTGGGCTCTGATACAAACGCAGATCGTTTTCAAGATCTAAAGGCTTTATCAACTTGGGTTTTTGAAAATTTTGCCTGGCATTAATAGTATTTCTGTTTTATAATAATTATAGTTATGGATTTGGAGTGGATTAATCATATATCACCGCAGCTAGCTACATTTTTGTTGGCCATGCTGCCAATTGCAGAACTTAGAGCGTCTATTCCGATAGCTTTAGAAAATTTTGCTTTGCCAATTTGGCAGGCATTTGGTTTGTCAGTTTTAGGTGCTTTTGTTCCAGCGGTGTTCATTATTTATTTGATAGAGCCTGTTTCAAAGTATTTGATAAAACATTTTAAGTGGGCAAAAAAGTTTTTTGACTGGTTGTTCAACCGTACGCGTAAGAGGTTTGCACATAAGTATGATATTTGGGGCAGTATAGCTTTGATGATATTTGTGGCCATACCCTTGCCAGTTACCGGTGTTTGGACAGGTTCATTGGCCGCTTGGTTATTTGGGATAGAAAAAAGATCAGCCTTTTTATTTATAGCCCTCGGCGCTATTATATCAGGCGTGATTGTCACTTTATTAACCTTAGGAATTAGTAATATATTTCAATATTATGGATAAATCTTTTGAAAAAATAATAATAGCCAACTGGAAAATGCAGTTGACAGTCGATCAGGCTGTTGAAGAGGCTAAGGAATTAAAAAGTCTAGTTAAGAAAAATAAAATAGACAAAGAAACTAAAGTGGTAGTTTGTCCTAGTTTTTTGTCTATGAGTGAAGTTTCTAAAGTTTTCAAGACCCCAGATGTATTATTGGGAGCACAGGATACTTATCCTGGAGATAGCGGTGCACATACTGGCGAGGTTTCTCTAAAGAATCTACAAATACTCGGTTGTCAGTTTGTAATTTTAGGACATTCAGAAAGACGAGCTATGGGAGAAACGGACGCTAGTATCAACGCTAAAGTTAAAGCAGTATTAGAGCATGATATGGTGCCTATTATTTGTGTAGGTGAAACCTATGACGAACGTAAAGAAGAAAAAACAAACTTCGTGGTTATCCACCAAGTCTATGAGGCACTCAAAGATGTAAAAATCAAAGAGGGTCAGCAAATTATTTTAGCCTACGAACCTGTTTGGGTAATTGGTTCTGGACAAGTTATTGATGACAAAGAAGCTGATCGTATGTCAGATATTGTTTATCAGAGTTTTGTTGATGCTATGAATGGTGAACATTTATCATCTCTCAATATTATCTATGGAGGTAGTGTGACGCCGGATACAGTTAGTCGGTTTACTAATTTAAAAAATATCAAAGGAGTTTTAGTTGGCGGTGCCAGCCTAGACGGCAAAGTTTTTGCTGAGTTAGTTAAAAATGCTTAAAACAAAAATATGATCGTACCAATTAAACAAATTATAACAAAAGCTAAAGCTGGTAAGTATGCTGTGGGAGCTTTCAATACTTCCAATCTTGAAATTACCATGGCTATTGTTCGGGCAGCGGTGCAGGAAAAATCCCCGGTAATTATTCAGACTTCAGAGTCAGCTATAAAATATTCAAACCTAAAGACCATTTTTGGTGTTATTACTAATTTAGCTAATACTGTAGGTAAGTCTGTGCCTATAGCTATACATTTGGATCACGGCAAAAATTGGCCCATTGTTAAAGATTGTATTAATGTTGGCTATAACTCTGTTCACATGGATGCTTCAGAAAAAGACTATGCCACCAATGTTCGTATGAGCAAACAGGCTGCTGTTGCAGCTCACAAAAAAGGTATTTGGTGTCAGGCAGAACTAGGGTCTATTTTAGGTAAAGAAGGTATGGTTAAATTAGAAACTGGGGAGATCAACATGAAAGATTTGATGACCGATCCTCAGCAGGCTATTGATTTTGTGGCTAAAACAAAAGTAGACACTCTAGCAATATCAGTTGGGACTATTCACGGTCATTTCAAAGGTATTGAGAAGGTGGACCAAAGACGCTTGAAAAAAATCGTAGCTTCAGTTAAAGTTCCACTGGTCTTACATGGTGGATCAGGTTTGCAGACCAAGGTTTTTAAACAGGCCATAAAGAATGGTGTTTCAGTTATCAATATTGATACTAATTTACGATTAGCCTTTAAAAAGGCTTTGATAAAGCATGTAGATACAAACAGAGATACCAGTATGGTTGATCCTCGTAAAATATTAGCGCCATCTACCGAGGCTATGCAAGCCGAGGTGGTTAAAACAATTAGAATTTTTGGTAGCAAAAATAAAGCTTAATTTATGTTTGATATTATTCTCATAGGAATTGCCGTAGTAGCGTTGATATTTATTATCTGGTCACTGCTTAAAAAATTTCCACTATTAACTAATGTTAATGTGGATAGTCTTCCTGATATCCGTGTACAAAGACAAAAAGAAGCAATACTTAAAAGTAGGATGCTTCGAGGTTGGTTAGAATTATGGAATAAAGCCAAGGGTCTAACAGCACCAACACAAGACAAAGTTAATAATATATTCAAACAATACTATAATAAATTAAAGAGCGTTGAGAAGGACCTTAAACGTAGGGGACATCAGCAACTTTCTTCAGCTGTAGATAAATCACAGGCAGTGGAAGAAATGATCACAGAGGCCAAGCAATTGGTAAATAGTGAAGAGTATAAAAAAGCAGAAGATATTTTGCTAGATGCTGTCAGTGTTGAACAACACAATGTTGATGCCTATAAATTATTAGCTGAAGTCTACCGTTGTCGTAAGGAGTTTGTCCAAGCCAAAGAGACCTTGGAATATCTTTTGAAAATAACCCACAATGCAGACGCTGGTATATATTCTTCTTTAGCTAATATTGCCAGAGAAAGAGGAAACCTTAAACAGGCTGAGGAAGATTATATCAAATCTATTTCTCTGTCAGATGATAATTATTTACATTTCTTGTCTTTGGCAGAAGTATACCTAGACTTAGAAGAAGAGGATAAGGCTTTTAAAATAGCCCAAAGAGCTCTAGTGCTTTCACCAAACAACCCTAAGATACTTGACTTTTTGATAAATATTAGTATAATTATGCAAGACAAAGAGTTAGCTCAACAGTATTTAGAAAGATTAAAAGAAGTAAATCCAGACAACAATAAGATTTTGAGCTTTATCGAGCGCATTGATAATTTAAAGTAAATTTTTTGTCATAGCAGTTGACCCTAGGATTGTCAGCTGTTAATTCATTTTATGGGTCGGTACCGAAGCGGTCAAACGGGGCAGGCTGTAAACCTGCTGGCTTCGCCTTCGGGGGTTCGAATCCCTCCCGGCCCACCATTTAAAATAAAGAGCAATGAAGAAATATTATGTGTATATAGCTAAGTGTAAAGATGAAACTCTTTATACTGGCTACACTGTTGATCTCAAAGATAGGGAAGATAAGCATAACTCAGGAGAAGGTGCTAAATACACTAGGCATAGAAGACCAGTTAAAATAGTTTATTCAGAAGAGTTCAAGACCATGAGTGAAGCTATGAAGAGGGAAGCTGAAATAAAGAAACTATCTAGAATTGATAAAGAAAATTTGATCAAGCCGTCATAGCTCAGTGGTAGAGCACTTCCATGGTAATAAACAGAGCTGTGTAAAAGTAACTTTAGAGCAATAAAAATAGTAAAAAACTAAAAAAAGCGACCTGTTTAATACAAAAACAGACCTGCGGATCAGTAAGTTTATAATATAATTTATGCCGTCGTAGCTCAGTTGGTAGAGCACCACCATGGTAAGGTGGGGGTCTCGAGTTCAAGTCTCGACGACGGCTCCAGAAAAAGTACTGCAATTTAATAATTGTAGTTTTTTGTTTATGGAAATTCAAACACTTTTGAAAAGGTTTTGTGATTATTCTTTGCATATCAGAGGATATTCACCAGCCACAATTAGACGTTATAAGCATGCTATAAATGCTTATTGTAAACAAGCTGATATTAGCCACATAGAAGATGTGAGTGGTGACAATGTTCGTAATCACTTCTTTAACGGTCGTGTAGAGCTTAAATGGAAGTCAAATAGCTATATTTGTTACCACAAGACACTCGTAGTATTCTTCCGTTGGTGTATTGAAAATGGACATATGACGACTAATCCAGCCATGGATATTGAGGTGCCAAAGCTAGAGAAGAAGATACCTCCAAAGCTGACAAAACAAGAGGCTATGAGGTTACTGGAGGTAGTATATAATTACCCGCATAAGTATCATTTTTTACGTTATAGGAATTATGCTATATTTTCTACTTTTATATTTGCAGGTATCAGGCGCAAAGAATTATTAGATCTTAAGCTAACAGATATTGATTTAGAAAATAAATCTTTATTTGTGAGACAAGGGAAAGGTAATAAAGATAGGGTAGTGCCAATTTGTGATAGTTTAGCTGAGACTCTTGGGAGATATCTAATAGAACGTCAAAGATTAAATAAAACTTGCCCAGAATTTTTTGCTTCTTTGAATCGTAACATGGGATTTAGTACCACAGGGCTAAAGCGGCTTGTACAGGTGATAAAGGGTGCATCGGGTATAAATTTCAGCATTCACAAGCTTAGGCATACTTTTGCTACTTTAATGCTTGAAGGGGGGTGCGATATTTACTCTTTATCTAGAATGCTGGGTCATAGTGACATCAAAACTACGACTATATATCTAGCGGCTAGCGTAGAGCATTTACGTGGACAAATGACGAAGCATCCTTTGAATAATTTGTAGTTTTAATGAGATAAAAGATAGTTTTTTATTAGTTTATAATATAAAAATCATAATAATAAAAGCTATTTTTTTTAATTAATAAATGTGTTATTATTACAATAATAATTAAATATTGAGATTATACAGTGAATATAGAAATAAAAAAAAATAGTAAGTTTTCTAATTTAGTCAATTTTAGCCAGAACCACGAAGAGAGGGTACACCGTTGGTTCAAAATTAAAGAAGGTTACTCAAAAGAATTAGTATTCGCAATAATTAAGCAGTTAGATGTTAAAGAAGGATATATTGTGGATTTTTTTAATGGTTCAGGAACAACATCACTAGCAGCTAAAGAAATAGGATATAAATATTATGGATTTGAAATTAATCCATTTTTACATTTATTATCTGTAGTTAAAATAACGGATTATAATAAAAATGACATAAAAAATATTATTAGTACCAAAAAATTTATATTAAGTGATTACACTAAAGTTAAAAAAGTAAATAATATTAAATTATCTATATTAGAAAAGGTCTTTAGAGAGAATTTAGATAATATATTAAAAGTAAGAACTATAATATTAGGTATTAAATCCAAAAAAATAAGGAATTTTTTTATAATAGCACTAGTTTCAATATTAGAGGACGTAGGGTATTCAAAAAAGGATGGTAATGGTTTAAAATATCCCAAAAATAAACAAGCAAAAGAATTTGTAAGTAAATTTTCTGCACAAACTGATTTAATGTTGGATGACATAATTAAAAATAATAAAAAAAATATAAAAAAATCAAGGGTTATATTAGCTGATAGTAGAAATATACCAAAGAGATATATTAATGAAATTAAAAACGAAACATCTTTAATAATTTTTTCTCCTCCATATGCTAATTGTTTTGATTATTCAGAAGTATATAAATTAGAATTATGGTTGAGTGACTATATAAAAGAGTATAAAGATTTGTCTGTGGTCAGAAAACAATCGTTATCGTCACATCTTAACAAGCACTTAAAAGATTATAATGATTATGATCTCTTAATTAATGATATAGAAAAGTTGAAGCAAAAAAAATTGTGGAGTAAAAAAATTCCAAGTATGTTAAACGGTTATTTCTTTGATATGGAGGAGGTATTGAAAAATGCATTTAATATACTAAAGAAGGGCGGGCATTGTGTTATTATAGTTGGTAACTCAGCATATGGAGGTCATATAATAAAAACTGATGTGATTTTGTCTAAAATTGGATTACGCTTAGGTTTTAGTAAAGTGGAAATTAATATAGCAAGAAAATTACGCGCTAGCTCTCAGCAGGCAAAATTATTTAAAAATGGGGAAGCATTAAGGGAGAGTGTTATAATAATGACAAAATAAATATGAATAAAATTTTTTTAAATAAAATAAAATGCATTGATTGTTTAAAAGGTCTAGGTAAGATAGATAGCAATTCTATTGATTTAATAATTACTTCGCCCCCATATAATTTAGGCAATGATCATCATACAGGTTTCAAAAAGCATAAACCTTATGAGGATAATATGAAAGAATCTGACTATCAAGATTTTCAGTTACAAGTATTAAATGAGTGTTTCCGTGTTTTAAAAAATAATGGTTCAATTTTTTATAATCATAAAAACAGAATAAAGAATGGTTCGCAGATTTCTCCATATGAGTGGTTATTTAAAACTAATTTTCTTATAAAGCAGGAGCTTGTGTGGATAAACAGAAGTCAAAATTTTCACAAAATCAGATTTTATCCCTGGACAGAAAGAATATATTGGTTAGTTAAGGACAGAAAGACAGTACTTGAAAATAATATAAATCATCATGATGTTTTTGATTGGAAAGAGTGGAGGCCAGTTGGTATTAAAGGCAGCCATACTCGCGCATTTCCAGAAAAAATGGTTGAAGATATATTGAGCTGTTTTCCTAAATCTAAAATTGTTTTAGATCCATTCGTTGGAAGTGGCACGACTATGTTAGTGGCTAAAAGAATGAAAAAAAAGTTTATTGGCTTTGAAAATAATAAGAAATATTGTAATTTAGCACGTAAAAGATTATATGAATAGAAAAAGGAAGAATGAAATAAAATATTTTTATCAGATTTTAAGTGATATCAAAAATAATATTGATACCCTTATTAAAGAATTATACGAAAATCAAAATAATCTTGAGTTTTATGCGAAATCTAAACCAGTTATTTTAAAATCTAAGTACCCAGATTTAAAAAAATTAAACATTCTTAAAAAAACAAGTAAGTGGGAAATCACAGATATTGGTAATGAACTATTAAATATTTATGGAAGCAAAAACAAAGATCAATATCAAAAAATGATAGCTAGTATATTAGGGACATATAGTTTTAATGGATTTAGGCCATATGCTGTTTTATGTAAATTTTTGTTTTTAAAATATGGGGTAGACAAATATTGGGATAGGGATGAAATTAAAAATTTTCTTTCGTTACCCATAAATGAGATTATTTATTATACAAATAATGAAAGGGAGCCAGACTTCAATAGCCTAGTAAAGAGTAATATGGAAGAAGCTATGCGCCCCTATTCTTATTGGCTTAATTATTTAAAAAATGCTGGGTTAGCTATTCAAGATGAAAATGGAGAAAAATTGAATAGCAATGTTAAAGATTTTTTAGAAATATTTTTTGCAGAAATTGAAAATATACCTAGACACAAAAAAGATACAGAACGTAATAAATATAGGATAATAGGAAGGGGTTTAGATCAGGTTAATTTTAGAAATGAATTATTGGATGTTTATGAAGGAATCTGTGCAATAACGGGCAAGTATTTTGTATTTAAAGAGAGTAATCTATTAGAAGCTGCCCATATTATTCCTGTTTCTCATGGCGGTTCATACGATGTAAATAATGGTATTTTAATTACTTCAGATTTGCATAAAGCATTAGATTCTGGAGCAATTACTTTTGATGAAAATTACAATATTTTAATTGATCCAAGAGTTAAAGAACATGATTATTTGCCGAAAATTCAAAAAATAAATTTTTTACCTAAAGATACGGAATTTTACCCCTCATTAGTTTCGATTAACTATCATAAGGAATATATTTTCGGCAGAGGAGTTATTGCTTCCATAAATAATTAAGTAATAGAAATAATATGATATCTTATCTATATTTAAGTCAGGACTTTAAAAAAGCAAATCATGTAGAGAATTTACTAGAGAGTAATAATATTAGTTTCTATAAGGATGCTAATCAGGAATTTTTAAAAAATGAAATATTTAAAGAAGTAGATGCTTATATTATCTGTTTAAATTCATTAAATGTTAAAAGTATATATTTTTTGAACAAAGCTTTGTCTCAAAGAAAAAAGGTCTTACTTTTACTTCCAGAAAATGAAGATAACAATAAATATTTAAATGACTTGCAAAAAGATAGCAAGCATCATAAATTTTTGTTTACAAGATTTTATAATGTAAGCAATTTATCTTTGAAGTTATTTGAATTTATAGAAATATTGAAAAAAAATAAAAAATCTATAAAATATACCTTTCGTGTGTCACAAAAGTTAAAAGATTATCTGCAGTGGAAAGCTAAAAAGTCAGATATGAGCATAGCAGATTGGTTGAGGGATATAATGAATAAAGACATTGAAAATGATATGGTATATAAAAAAAGAAAAAAATAATTAAGTAGGTTTATTAATGTAGTTAGGTAATTTTTTTGTTTTTTAATTTTTTAGAGTATTTATTATTAAATTATAATATGTTAAATGAAATTTTATTAAAAGTATTTAACATTTATACTTAAAGCTCTAACGTGAATAATTTTATGTCCGAATATTACAAAATACCAAGACAAAAACTGGTATAATAGAAAAAATATGATCCTGTCAAAATCAAATTACATGTTATACCTCAGGCATCCTGTTTGGCTATGGCTAGAAAAACATAATAAAAAAATATTACCAGAGGTTGATGCTGATACTCAAGCAGTTTTTGATGCTGGTAATTTATTTGAATCATACGCAGAAAAACTTTTTCCAGATGGAATAACTCTAGGATATAAAACTAAAGGAGAATTTGATTTTAAAAAATATATGGCTTTACCAGCTGTTACCAAGAAAGCTCTTGTAGATAATACAAAGATATTATTCCAAGGGCGTTTAGAAGTTGATGGTATAACGTGTATATTTGATGCTTTGGAACGGAATGAAGATGGTACATATAATCTCTATGAAATTAAATCAAGCACCAAAGCTAAAAAAGAACACGAGTATGATTTAGCATTTCAAACTATTGTTTTAGAAAAATCTGGCTTAAACATTAAAGATGTTTTTGTTATTCATGTAAACAATGAATATGTTAGAGATGGAGATATTGATTATAATGAAATTACCACTACTACAGAAGTTACAACAGCAGTCAGAAGTATGATAGATGAAACACTTGTTAATATAGATAAGGCCAAGGCAGTATTAGTAGCAACAGAGATGCCAGACCCATCACCTCGGCACGCTAAGTCGGGAGCGTTTAGTAATTGGTTGGATATTTATAAAATTCTTAATCCAGACTTAGATAAATATAGTATATATAATTTATGTAGCCCTGGAGTTAGAAAGATAGGTAATTTTGAAGACGATGGAGTTATATCTATACATGATGTTCCCGATGATACTAATCTCACCGTAAAACAACATTATCAAGTTCAGGCAACTAAGAGCGGAGAAAGGATAATTAGTAAAGAAGAAATTAAAGATTTTTTAAAGACTTTTCAATACCCACTTTATTTTTTAGATTATGAGACTTTATCTGGTGTTATACCAGCTTATAACGGTATAAAGCCATATCAACAGATACCATTTCAATATTCTCTACATGTATTAGAATCTCCTGATGGTGAGCTGAAACATAAGGAGTATTTACACGTAGATAATACTCTACCAGTAGAGGGTCTTTTGAAGCAATTAAAAAAAGATATTGGAGAGAAAGGATCAGTTATTGTCTGGTGCGAGGGCTTTGAAAAAAGGTGTAATATTACAATGGCAGATATTTTACCAGAGCATAGTGATTTTTTACTTGATGTAAATGATAGAATTGTAGATTTAATGATACCTTTTGCAGAGGGCTGGTATGCGGATAAAGATTTTTTTGGTAGTGCCTCTATAAAAAAAGTATTGCCAGTGCTTATTCCAAGTCTTAGCTATAAAGAATTAGATATTGGCGGGGGAGCCGCTGCTCAACGTATTTGGATGGAAACAATTATAGGTGGTAAAAATCAAGAGGACAAGGATAAAATTTTATCTGATTTGTTAAAATATTGTAAGTTGGATACTTTAGCAATGGTGGAGATATATAAGGTATTAAATAAAGTTAAATAGTGTAAAAAATTAAATGATATTACCTCAGTGGACAGAAAAATATAACACAGCTCAGGGTGGTAGAGATTTTTTAGGTTACATGAATGTTGGTGTTATTATGCTAGAAAGATTGTTGCCTGGGATATCAAATATCACTGACAGGTTAAGATATTATTCTTTTTTCTCCTGGGTCTTATATAGGTTTATTAAGTCTGACCATCCTAAAAATAATAAAAATTATAAAAAGTATTTAAAAATAAAATCATTAGCTTTTTTGTATGCTAATGGTTTTTTACATCAGGATTCATCGAAGGTTGGTTTAAATGGTATTGAAATATTCCGAACAGACATTAAAAACAACGGAGAGAAAGAAACATACGAATGGGATGACGCATTTGTAAGTAAGTATAAAGATAACTACTGGATATATTCGCAAAAAATGAAACAGGTTGGCATTACTGCTGATATTGAGGGGGCTGATTTTATTGGATTAACAAAAACTTATGGCAAGAGCTTAGCTGAGGCCTATGAAGACAACATCAAAGACACAAAATATTTCAAAAAATATTGCGATAAAAAAGATAATAATATCCCAGCAGATGTATTAAAAGAGTATGCGGAGAAATGTAGTGTGACTAACTTACATATTTCTATTAAAGAACAGCAATTATTACAGGATATAATTTTTAGACCTGAGAAAATTAGCAAAGAGCTTAATGATTTTAGTGTTTATTATTCGGATAACCCTCCTAATGGGGCTAGGGCAAGAAGAGAGTCATTATTGTTGATGTTGGATATGGTAGAACAGAAAGGGGACCAAAGCTTTGACTATGAAGATTTTCAAAAGATTGTGCTTTATTCAAATGTTCAAAATTTAGGATATAAATCTAACAAGAAATTAGTTAATTGTTTAGAGTACTGGAGAATATTCCAAGCTAGACAATTGCTGATATACGCAATAGAAAGTTATTTTTCAGTTATGACAGAGGTAGTTTATAATCGAAATATTGATTTGTCGGCGTTCATTAGAGAATTAAATAATTTAACTGAAGATGGCTTTCAGTCGGTAAATGATAACTACGAGCAAGAATTAAGTATAGATACTAAGCTAAAAGATTTAGTGAAAATTATATCTGCAGGAAAAACTGGAAGCGACTTTGATAAAAGTTGTAACCTGGAATCAAAGATTAATGAGTGGGATGTTTATAAAAATGTTCAAAAGAATATAAAAAGTAATAATAATAAAGACTGTTTAGCACATTTAGTATATTTGTTGTCAGTTTTATATTTAAGATTTAATTATTACAGAGTTAACAATTCGCCATATTGGGATTTTGGGCGTATCGGAGAGACAGTCAGCTTGTCAATTGATGATTTCTTTTTAGGTTTTGAAAAATTAACTGATAAGGATTTAAAAATTAAAGATATGGTTGAATGGATAGCGAAGGAACTTGTAATCAAACAACACTGTCGAGTAGCTCTAGCCAAGCTATCTTGGTACAAGAACAATACTTTTCATTTTGAATATAGCGCCGGTAGAATAAAGGGAATTAAGGAAGCAAGACCGAACATAAATGCACCAAAATTTGAAAATGTTATTAATTTTTTAGAAGATTTAAACCTTGTCGAAAGAAGAAACGAGAAGAAGGTGTCTATAACCATCAAAGGTAAGAAAATATTAAATGAGCATACAAAATAAAACAATTAGCATTATAGATGAAATTATTAGCAGTAATGATTACGAACACTGCTTAATTTTAACTTACAATAGTAGCCTTGCGTTTTACGAAAAAATTATTTTAAAAAATTTAGTGAACTCTGGTTGTTATTGTAATGCGATTATAATGGATGGTTCTCAGTACGAAGACGTTATAAATGAAGAGGTAGGAGATATTCAGTTTTGTGGTAGTAAGTACTATTCGCTTGATCCAATTAGAGTTAAAGGAGTATTTCATCCAAAGATAATTTTGTTAACAAGTAAAACAAAAGGTAAAGTATTAATTGGTAGTGGCAATTTAACTGTTCCGGGGTATGGTAGTAGTTTTGAAATGTTTAATAAGTATGAATATTCCGAAGATAATAAAGAACATTTACCCGTATTTAAAAATGTAAAAGACTTTATTATAGACTTAACAAAGCGTAATTATCTGAACCCCGCAACAGAGAAAAGGATTAATAATATTTTAAATGATACTGGTTGGATACCAAAAGATGCTGAGTCAAGTAATAATTTATTTTTACATAATCTAGATACACCGTTGCTCGATCAAATTACAAAACAACTACCCCAAGACATTGATGAGATCGTATTAATGGCACCATACTTTGATAGTAAGCTAGCGGTTATTGATAAACTAAAAAAAATATATAGCAATACTAAGATAAAAATAATTATTCAAGACCACACTACTAATTTTCCTATTAAATATTTTATAGAGAATAAAACTAGCTTACCTTTTGTTTCACTTCACAAATTTAAAGCTGACGATACTTCACGAAGATTGCATGCTAAAATGCTTTATTTTTGTAATGCTTCTCATGAATATTTATTTTCCGGAAGCGCTAATATTTCATCACCCGCATTAATTAAATATGCTAATAACGGGAATGTTGAATGCGGTATGTTTATAAACGCAGAGAAAACTATAGGCTCAGGTATCTCCAATATTTGGAATAATCATATAACTAAAGAGAAGATTGAGAAAATAACTGACATTAGAGTTTCGGATATATCGAAAGATTATATACCATCAATATCTAAAAACAAAATACAAGTTAAGGGAGCCTTTATTAAGGAGTCTATTCTTTATATCGACTACTATTCAGAAGCTAAGGGTAAGGTTGGTGTAATTATAAATGATGTTGAAGTTATAAAAGAAAATATTAACAGTGGAGAAGGTAGAATTGAATGTTTATTAGATTTAACTATAAAAGAACATCTCAGCAAAAACACAAATATTATTTGTTTAAAAATGAGAGGTGATACAAGTAACAAGGTTTGGTTACATAATTATACTATTTATAAACCAGGTGCAGAAAATAAAATTACAGGACATCTTAATTCTATTGGTAGTTATATTGATAATATTGAAATAGCAAAGTCTATAATAGAACTTACTACTCCCTTTGAGGTTAAGCAGGGGTATGAAAATAACATATTCAAAGGCAGTAAACTAGGTGAGCAAGAGGAACTAGAGGAACAAGTAGAATTGCCGGAGCAAAGATATTTTGTGGAAGAAAAATCAGAATATCAAGATGCATCTACTATATTAACAAGAGCAGTTGCTAATGATAAATATGATATTTTTGGACAGTTGTTTGGTGGTGTAGCTAGACAGGTGCAAGACCACTACAAGAAATATGTTGTTAAAGAGGACGTTAGCTTGGACAAAGAAGAAAATAAAAAAGACAAAGATGAATCACCAGGAATAGAAGACGTGAAACAAAAATTAAATTCTTTGGTGAATAGAACTGTAGATCGCACTGTAACTCAAATAAATAAAAAAGATTTTAAGTTAGATTTATCCGCTGCAATGGCAATAAATCAGTTGATTGCATCTTTAACTTGGTTTCAGAATGGTATTAAGATAGAGTTTGGGGATGAGCAAACTAATGTATTAATGTCAAAAAAGGATTATATTGACAGCTCTATTAACTTGCTATATAGGATGTGGTCTGACATTAAAGAAGGTGATTTTTTGTTTAATGAACTTAAGGAGGATGAATATAAGTTAATTTCGCTAGTAAACATAATTGCTTTACCGCTTTGCTTTGTGTTATATTCTCTACACATAATAGAGAATGATGATGATAGCTTTGAGATCATTGAAGAAAAGTATAAAGAGCTGGCTGATATATTTTATGGTATAAAAGATTTTATCAAAAAAGTTCCAGAAAAATTATTAGTAAATGTAATTAGTACGGAAATAATAAAAAAAATATATGACCAATTGTTTTTCATTAACAATGATTTTAAACTTCCTGATTTGTCCTGGGAAGAATTATTACAAGAGCCAGTCAGTAAAGAGAAGTTAAGAGAGTCGTTGCATTTTATGGCCTTAAAACACAAGAGAAGTATTCAATTAAAAATGAAGAACGAACTGCTCAAGATAGAGGAGGCAAGCGCAAAATTAAATCAGGAGTTATTTGATAATAAAATTGAAGATAATAGCGGTGGAAGTATATTGGATTTAATAATAAGCGAGCAGTCAGTGGATCGACTCGAAGAAGAAAAAATAAATGCAGAAAAAATAATCGATACAAATATTAAGATTGATAAAGAATATGGTGAGTGTCAGCTTCCAGTGAATGTAAAAAAGTTTTTTAATATCAAATATTAATTATTAAAAACATCTTTAGAGAAGCAGGTAATAAAGATTGCTACTGTAAAAAATAATTATATGAAAAAAAAATACACCAAACATCCTTATTATAAAAAAATAGACAGGTCTACTTTTGAATGGGGTACTATTATTCCCAAGGAGTACGAAAAAGATTTTCTACACGGAGTACCGATTACGCCCGGTCATTCAAGAGAGGTTAAGATTAAATATAAAAAAAAGTCTTATAAGGCAAAGATTCGCCATATTAATAGAAGAAACAACACAAATGTTTACCAGTTAAGGTGGGACATTGGCAAAGACTTTCTAATGGTATTGCGTCGTGAATTTATAAATAGTTATGTGATATTAAAATCACAAAAAGAATTACATGAAAATGCAGGTGAGTTAAAAAAATTTCGTAGTCATATGTTAGCGGGGCAACAAGAAGTAATAACTCTTAGAGGGGCTTCTTTAAAAGAAATTTACATTGAGCCATTCATTCAAATAAAAACAGAATGGAATTCTTTATTTGAAAGGTTGGCTGACGCTAATGTATTTGGGTGGTTATTTTTAAAAGATAAAAAACATTTAATTTCTAGAAGTACAGGGTGGTATTCTCATAAGGAATTATCAAGACATGCAGGACAAGTAAATGTAATATATTATTTAGCTAATACAAAAAAGAAATTACTGTATATCGGAAAAGCAGAAATTTTTGGAAATAGAGTGAAGCATGGAAGGACTCACCAAGGAATGTCTGGTGATTGGGATAAATTTAGATACGATATAGTTAAGCCGGAATTTAGTAATTTATTAGAAAGAGTTGAGGATCACACCATTAGATCATTTGCATCAATATTGGATAATAGTAAAGGTTTTTCTACCTTAAACTTGAGTAATTATAAATTGGTTAATAAGAATTGGAAAAAATTATAATTTTTTAATAAAATTAATAATATGGAAATGCCTTGGATATTTGCAAAAACTTACGCCAAAATAGCTCCTCATGAATATATAGTAAAAGAGAATGAGCTGGAGCTGTTTGATGAATATAAAATAAAAATATCTAAGTCAGGCAAAGAAGAAGAGTTTACTTTGCATGGTAAGATGGATATTTATAGATATTACTATGAGGGTGATTATAAGTATTGGATAATGGGTAATATTTTAAATAGAGCTAAAATATAAAATTATGACAGACTACATTCTTATAACCCTAGCTTTATTAATAATATGGTATTTACAAAGAAATAGACAAGATATTAATATTATTAAAGAAGAAATCAACTGGATTCAAGAAGGCCTTCCTCATTTTGAACAACCTCCAGAGCAGTATTATTATGTTCCCTATGAAAAAGATAGTAAAAAAGGTAAGAAAAAAATTATAAAAAAGATGTATGAAGACGATGAGGATATAATATATCAAGAAAAAAAGGGCGGAAAAGTTTATCACAGTAAGAAATAATTTTTTATGAATTTATCTAAATTATCATCTATAGAATTATTAAGGCTTAATAGTGATACATTATTGGAGCTAAAGAAAAAAGGCCTTATAAGGACAGCAAACAATCCAGTGGCTGATTATGCAGAGTGGTTAGTAGCAGAAGCTTTTGGATATGATTTAATGGCAAATTCTTTTTCTAGTTATGACGCTATTGATAGAAGATCAAAAAAAAGATACCAAGTTAAATCTAGAAGATTAAAAAAAGATAATAAATCTAATCAGCTTGGTGTTATAAGAAATTTAGATAAGCAAGGATTTGATTTTTTAGACGCAGTTATTTTTAATGAAGATTATTCAGTGAAAGAAGCTTATAGAATCCCTCATAATATTATAAATAAATATGCTAGGTATAGCGAGCATCAGAAAGGCCATATTTTAACTTTAAGAAAAGTATTACAAGATGCTTCTATAAAAGACATAACTCTTAATCTTAAAAAACTAGAAAAAAAATAAGCAAAAACCTTGACAAAACCCCTATTTTTGCTATAATTACTATGTACTTTGATAGAAGAGTCTGTAGCGCGTGCAGCTAATTCGCGCCGAATATATCTCCATCCTTGAGATGGGAGGCAAACTGGGAAATCTGCGGTGAGCCAGATGGTATATTTCGACTAGCCTATGACGGTTGGGAGATTTCATTGACGTTTTATACGTTGATCAAATCTCTCAGCCGTTTTTTGTTTTTATAAAGGTCGAGGCATGAAGCCAAAAACAATAGCTGCAAGCTAACAATTAACCAATAAAAATATGAAAACAAAAGAAAAACAATCTAAACTACCTTATACAATCGCTATTATAGACTTGATGGACGCCTATCACTATGCTGATATTTTTGATGACTATCGCTATAAGATACTAGCTAGCGACTTTAGCTCTATTGAGCATTGTATAGCGCTTGCTGATAGGCTTTTTTTGGCTTTAAACCCAAATGACCGTACTAGGGCGCAGTGGCACTATATGGACAAAGGTTGGGATGTCAGAATATATGATAAGGAAGCTAGTTGTGTTTATAAGGCACATGAGAAGCTTCCTAAGGGTAAGGAGAGGTTAAATGACCCAGGTATTAATACAATTCTCTGTGAAAACAATGACTAAATTTAATTATTAATCAATAAAAATATGAAAAGATATTATAGTAATACAAAAATGACACCCTACTTAGCTACAGTAATAGCTCAGGGATTCTGCGAAGGAGTCGAAGCAAACAAAGATGAAGAGCACGATGCTTGGCAATATTTAGTAGATACCGACTTAGCTTGGTATTTAGAAAGTATTTTTGGCCAAGTAGCAAAAAGTTTAATAAAAGCTGGACTTATCCAGCCTAAAGAAAGGAGAAAAAATGACAGAAACAATGAAAAAATTTGGAACAAGAGTAATGCAAAAGACACTCGAGAAATTGATAGTGATAACCATCGTATATCTGATATTTCTAGTGTTCAACATTCAATTGAAAATAAGCTAGACACCGAAGAAGGCGCTTATATACAATTTGGCGGTCAATCCGGCAGACAATAGTGATTCTTGTAAATGTCAGCTATTTGGTATACGATGTATTAATAGATAACTAACAAAAAATATGAAGAAAATTGTACATTTTGAAGATGAGGAGATGCTAGCTAATATGTATGCTATTAAGTTTAGAAATGCAGGATTTAATTATAAATATTATTTAAATCCACCTGCTGAAGCCAAAGAGCTTGTAGAGCAGGTTTTAAAAGAAAAGCCCAATCTTATATTAATGAGTATAACAATGCCAGTAATGAGTGGTCTTGCAGCTACAGAAATTTTAAAAAAAGATAAAAAAACAAAAGATATTCCAATTATTTTTCTTACTAATCATTCGCAGAAGGAAGATATAAATAGAGCTAATAAACTAGGTGCCGTCAAATACTTGGTTAAAGCAACTGTAGTGCCGTCAGAAGTTATTGAAACATGTAAGGAATTTTTTGATAATAAAGAAAACATAGCTATGAAAACAAATATTAATAATACGCACAATAAACAAAGACAAGAAGCAAGTAATAAAAATATTATGAAAAAGCTAATTTTTGGAATATTGATAGTAGTATTAATTATTAGCATAATTTATTGGCAAGTATATAGAGACAAGACTCAAGAATATTATGTTTATGCAATAACTGAATATGCCCCCAGAGAAGTTGATAATTCTTATGCACAATTACAAGTATACATAGATGGACAAAGTGGACATGTTAAAGATATGAATTGTTATTTTCCTCCCACTACAAAATTTAATTGCAGAGAAAGATATGTAGAGGGCACCTATCAAAGCGGATATAAGGGTCATATGGAATATGATGCATGTACAGGTGTAAAAAAAGTAAGAATATTAGGCATAAAAAATACTTATGGGCCTCCATATTTCTACTATTGTGAAGTTATAAATTAAATATGCATCAAGAAGATCATTTTGAAAATGTAGAGAAAATCGGCCACTATTTAGCTGATTACAATAATGCCGATAAAAAAGTTTTGAGTTTATTTGCATATTTTCATGATATAAGAAGGAGAGATGACGGATTTGATGGCCAACATGGTAAACGATCTGCTCAGTATTTAAAACTTTTGTACAATAAAAATTTATTGGATGTGACAGATAAACAATTTGAACAACTTATTTTTGCCTGTGCTAATCATAGTGAATCAAATGCTCAAAGTAATGATATTACTATTCAAACATGTTGGGATGCAGATAGATTAGATTTATGGAGAATAAATAGTAAACCAGATCCAAATCTATTATATACTGAGATAGCAAAGAAAGAAGAAACTATAGAGTATGCTAGAAAATTAAATAAAAAATAATTAATAAATAAAACTATGCCAAATGGAGGACCAGGCCATTGCGGAACCTGTAAGTTTAATAGTAAAAATGATGGAAAAAAGGGCTACCCAGAAATAGAAAAAGAGGGAGATGCATATTGTGTAATTAGAAAGTTTAAAATTCCAAAACCACTTTGGACTTATTGTGATAATCACAATCAAGATGAAAAAACTAAACCGATTGGCCCAGTTTATATTATTGACTCACATCCATACGAGAAAAAAGTTTGGAAGCCAGAAGCTGATAAATAAAATAAAAATATGAAAAAATATATTTGTGATAAATGTAAAGAAGAATTTTCTAAAAAGATAATAGAAGAGCTTGGTTATGATTTATGTAAATCTTGTCATAATGATTTTATGGTTGTGGTTAAAGATTTTTTTGTTAAAGATGATAACAAGGAACATGGAAAGCTAAAAAAGATTCTGAATAAAATAGCTAAACAAGAAGATCTTGATACGCCAACTTATTTACGCAAGAAACAAAGGAATAAATAAATTTATGAATATATATTTAGACATTGATGGTGTTTTACTAGACAAGAGAGGCAATCTTAATATTGGTGCTCCAGAGCTAGTTAAAAAACTTACAGAAGAGTATGATGTGTATTGGCTAACTACCTGGTGTAAAGATGGTAATGCTGATAAGGCTTTGGAGATTTTAAGTAAAGAATTTCCTAAAGAGTCTATTAAATATTTAAAAAAAATAAAACCAACCATTTGGAATACTTGGAAAACGGAAGCTATAGATTTTACTAAAGATTTTAATTGGATTGATGATTATCTATTTCCACAAGAAAAAAAAGTATTATGCGAGCACAGAGCAGAACATAAAGTAAAAATAATATCTAACAATCTAGAAAATTTTGTAGAGCATCTAGGAGTTCATGTGGGTACAGAGCAAGAAATATTAGATGAAATGAAAAGAACCACTAAATCACCCGTAGAACCAAAACTAGAGACAAAAATAATCATGGGTCATGTTAACACTGGTAAGTATGCCTATCTACAACATTTTATACATAAATATTCCAAAACCTGTAAATTTGTTTTAATTGATGGTGATAGGTTACATTTTTCTTTTTATAGGGGTTTTTCTTTTGTTACTGGTCCGATAGTTGATTTCCATACAACAGATTCTAAATTATTTGAGAATTGGCTAGGTATATTAATAAAAACAAAAAAGAAGAAAAAGAGTTATAAAGATAAAAAGGCTGTTATTTTAATTTCACAATATGCAGCAGCAATGCGTATCTGTCCAGAAAAAACAGAGAAGGCTTTTATAAAAATAGCTAAAGAAGGTAAAGATCTAGGTATATACTTGATAGCAACAACATCTCGTGGAGAATCAAAAGAGGTTATTACAGATGAGATGAGGAAATATATTAAAATAGAAAATTTTGATGATTATAAAAAATAATTAATAAATTAAACTTATGAAAAAAACAATTTTAAAAATGAGCTTCAAGATGTTAATGTTAGTAGTCGCACTATTTGGTGTTCAGCTTATCGTTGAGTCTTATATAGAATCTACCTCTGACTATGAAGAAATGGTATATTGTCCTGTTATGGGGATAGAGCTTTATGGAGATGTGACCACTTATGGTACTAATTTAGACGAAAATGGAGGAGAGATTTTAAGTACTTCAGCTGATGATGTTGTCTGGGCTATTGAAGACGCTGATTTAGATCCTAATGTTTCAGCTATATTATTAGAAGTTGATTCATATGGTGGCAGCGGTGTAGCTGGTGATGAAATAGCTACTGCTTTGAAAGTAGCAGAAAAGCCAACAGTAGCATTAATTAGAGATGGAGCGGCATCTGCTGCTTATTGGGCAGCTACTGGAGCTGATTATATAATAGCTTCTCCTATATCTGATGTTGGTAGTATAGGTGTTACAGGATCTTATTTAGACTACACTAAACAAAATCAAAATGATGGTCTTACTTTTATAGAATTAAATTCTGGAAAATTTAAAGATACTGGTAATCCAGACAAACCATTAACACTTGAAGAGAGGGCTTTATGGCAAAGAGATTTAGATATTATGCATCAATATTTTGTAGAGCAAGTAGCTGCCAATAGAGGTTTAGAAATTGACAAAGTTAAAGAATTGGCCGATGGTTCTACTGTGATGGGTCAGATGGCACTAGACAATGGCTTGATTGATAAACTAGGCAGCAGAACAGATGCAATGCAGTATTTTATAAATCAAGGTGCTATAGAGTATGAAGATCTTTGTTGGTATTAATAAATAATTTAAAAATATGTTTAAAAGAAAAACAAGCCTTAAATCAAAATTGGATATAATATCAACCCTAGCCATAGTTTCTTCTACTGTTTTTATAATTCGTGTTTTATACAAACTTTGGTACAGATGGAATCTTGAGGGCAGTGGTCCAGCGTTAGTGTATAGTATTTCTTCTGCAAAATGGTGCCTTATGATAACTATTTTATTTATTCTTGTATTAATTAGAATGTATGTAAAAATGTCCAGTCATGATAGAGAAAAATATTGGCTTTTTAATTTTTTTATTAAAAACAGAGAAAAGATTATTATTTATTCGGCTATTATATTAGTAGGATTAATCTCTTTTTACATTTGGTATTCTTCAGCTCATATGGCTAATTGGTTGTGGTTAAATACTCCAACTGGAACTGAGCCCCAATACAATGAGTTATTTACAGTGGACTCTGTATATGATAGGGCATTCAAGAAGATTGTAATATTTGGTTCTTATATTTTTGGTAGTGTTTTTCTTTTATTAAAGAAAAATAATAGATAGTATTTGTTGTTTTTGATGATTCGAATGAAGAAATCTATAAAGAATTAATATAAAAATTATGTCAAAAGAAAAAAATAGAGTTAGTTCAACAAGAAAAAAACGAAAGATAGCTATATGGTTATATGCTATATTAGCTACTATGATTTTCTGGATGGCAATTGCTGTTTATATAAATATGGGCGTAGTAGTGGCCTTAGAAAAATCACCATTTCTCTATCTTTCCGTATTTTTTGTTGCTAGCTTAATAACAGATAATAAACGTAACCTGGGTGTATATAGGTCCTGGTATAAGGACAAATGGAGCTGGCTTATAATTGGCATAACTCTTTTCATTTTGTCTATTTTTTTATCCTTTATATCATCTTTTGGTTTATTTTTACCCAAAGGTGGAACAGACCAAAATATTTTAAATAATGAAAATCAAATTAAACACAATGGCATAATTGATCCTGAAAATTTAAAAATTATAGAAGAAATAAAAGAAGTTGAGCTTTATTATAATAAAAGCACCGGGGAATTGCATGCGCCATCTGTTGAAAATGAAATAATTTGTTCATGGGAAATATGGGGCGATCACGGTTTAGATATATCTTTTACAACAGACACGGCTTTCATTGACAATAATAGTGCTGAGGGAAGGGTAGGTGTAAATAATTTTCTACCACCCAGGGTCCCTATATATATGCGATGTTTAAGCCTTAATACGGTTTACAATGGGTCAATTGGGGAATATCAAAAGTCAAACGCTGAGGAATCCCCTGGAAACATAACTGTATCTAAGTTTTATGATGGAGAACAAGGTTACTCGCTATCAATTTCTACTGGCAATCGCTCTACTTGCATATGGACTTACGCAGGAGGTAATGCGGGTGTCCCATATTCCGAAATAACTAAAGCTGAAACTGCAACTGAGAAACATACTGTTTTTAATAAATTCTTGTATGATTTTTATGATTTCAAAGTTACTTGTGTAGATGATTTTGGAAATACATACAGAGGAATTTTTCCAGAAAATATTTATTAAATACAACACAATGAAGAGGGTATACAAAATAGAATTTTTCATATTAGCTATTATAATAATATTAGGTGGCATGTTTTTCTTTTATACTCAAAGAACAGATGTTATTAAAATAAATAAAGATGGCATCGAGAGTATTTTAATACATGGCAACACAGCTATTATTAAAGCTGATGATAATTCCGAGTTGATAAGAAAAATAAAAGAAGATTTATTTCATTCTTTTGAACCAATTACAAAGAGGGAATTAATAGAGGACATCTTCGGCACTGCAGATGAGGTTGATGAGACGTTCCCAGAGTTTTATTATGATTTTCCTAACTCTACAGTAGGTGTTTATTCTTTATGCTATGACAATGAACCATGTGCTGAGTGGCATTTGTATTCTTATCCCAAAGATTTAAGCTACTTTCTGGTCTTCCTTTACTTAGAATACCTATTAAAACTATCTACACAGGCGACGTTTTTGTTTTATTGATGAATTTACTTGCTGATGCTGATATAGATACTAAAACTCATGCTTTAAGTCCTCCTACACCATTATTGCCCGCAATAGGTGATATAGTTCGTACTTGCAAGGATACTAGTGAAATTGCCACTAAACTACCCTAAACAAAGTAAGTAAAGTATATATACCAACCCTAGAGGTTATAAAGATAGAAAAATAATTTAATATAAATTAATGTCTGATAATAGTAAAAATTCTTTATCAAAGGCCTTTAATCAATATTTTAGGTATTTATCCTTGATTGCTATAATTACTTTAGTATTTTATACAATTGACAAAGATGCAATGTTTGCAATATTTATTGGCCTTCCAGTAGGTTTAGCTATTACATATATTTTTTTTATAGGTATAGGCTCTTTGATACTTCTATTTTCTGATGATTGTATAAAGCTAGTAAGATTAACAAGTAAGATAAAAGAACTATATAAAAAAAATTATAAGGCAGGGTGGAGCTTAAATGTAAAATGTGTACCAAAAAAAGGGAGCTGTATCATTGTTAAAGCTACCAGTATTCCCAATTTTTTTGATACTTCGAATGAAAAAATAAGAATGCAACAACAAGGTGAGGTTCTTATTAAAATTAATAATAAAATTTTATATAATAAGATTAGTCCATTTCAAAAAAAAGATGTTTTTTTGTGCACAAGCAGTTATGGGGGTGCTCTTGAAATAAAACAAAATTTAAAAAAAGGAGATATAATTCAAGCACACATATACGAAGGATTATTTATTGAATCTGATAAAGAAGAATCTGATGAAGAAGAATTTAAAAAAAAGGGTGGGCCTCATATTATTTTAGAAACAAAAGTTAAATATGGCAGTTTGAAATATAGAATTGATGATGAGTTTAAATGATTATAAGATCCAGGTGTGTATACACAGCTATATTTATATATAAGCCCACTAAATATAAGGATTAACAACATCTAATCAATGGTATAAAGAGTTAAAGAAAAATAATTAAATCAATTATATGAAAAAACCAAGTTTTAAAAGAATTTTGTATTTAATACTAGTGACTATAATTTATATTCTTGTTTATGCATGGCTTTTATCTAGCAAAAATATTGAATTAGGCCTAATACCACTCGGCATATTATGGTTAATTGTAATAGGTGCAACTAAAACCAAAGAAAAAAAATAAGTATCAAACAAATATATGAAAAATATATATAAAATAGAATTTTTGATATTAGTCATTATAATTATTTTTGGTGGTGTGTTTTTCTTTTACACTCAAAGAACAAAAGTTATTAAAATAAATAAAGATGGCATTGAAGATATTTTAATACACAAGAACACAGCTATAATTAGAGTTAATAACAATTCACAGTTGATGCGGAAAATAAAAGAGGATATGTTCCATTATTTTGAGCCTATAACAGAAATAGGACCAGTAGAAGATATTTTTGGCGAACCAACAGAAAAAGATGAGGAGGATAAAACATGGATTCACTATTATTATGAATTTCCCAGTTCTATAATTGAAGTTAGTCCACGGTGTTATGATAATGGACCATGTGCAGAGTGGTATCTACGATCATATCCAAAAGATTTAAACTATAAAGATTTTTTTTCAGAGTATATATTAGATAAGTTACCAGATAATATAAATATTGATGTTGTTAGTGACAATTCATCTTTTGTATTTATAATAGTAGGAGATGAGATAAAAGAAATTAGTTGGAGATAATATTAAAATAAATTGAAGTATTGGAAAGAAGTGAGGGGTTAGTAATAAATTAGTATGAAACAGTGTAAAGAATGTAAGAGGTGGAGCCTAAATAATCATAGCCACGAAGACTTTTGCGATCAATGTAAACAGGAATGTAGAGAAATTGCAATAGCTATGGGATATGAGGTAGAACCAGAGAAAGAAGAAGAGGACGAGGAATATTATTACTTTTAATCATTGTGTCAATGGTTGTAAGGATTCGGATATATCAGAATAATAATAGGTAAAAAAGTTTTGTTTTAAGAAAATTTGGTAAAGGAAAGGGAGTTGGTAAGAGTTATGATTTTAAAATAAAAGATTAGTAGATTTAATATATATTAAGTATGTTTTTAAACTCATTTTAAAAAATAGTATAAATTTTTGAAGGGGTGGGCAAATATTTTTTTAAAACAAAATCGGGGTATGGGGGTCTATTCATATCAAAACAAATCAATTTAGCTCTCGTCTGGAGTTGATGTAGGGCATCAAATATTTGGTATGGGCGAACACGCAGAGTGTGAATTTGTACAACAAACTACGGACGGTGGTTATGTTATGACCGGTGGAATTTTTTCAGAACTTGGGAACACTTATGATGTGCTAGTTATAAAAACAGACTCTAATGGTATAGAGGAATGGAATCAAGCTTATGGTGAGGCGCCACGTGATAAAGGAGAGGCTATACTACAAACCACAGATGGTGGGTATGTTGTAGTTGCAAACACAGAGTCATATGGTTTTGGATATAATGATATTTGGTTAATTAGACTTTAATTTATTTTAACAAAGACCACTCTTAACGGGTGGTTTTTGTGTACTCTAATTAATTGGTATTAGGGACACCAACCCACACTTTTAAGGCATGAAATAGAATTATTATTATAGTTCATTTATATATTGCCCCTGATAAAAAACTGCTTTATAAACAAGCAGTTTTTTGTTATACTAAAGATATTAAAATTTAAATTAAATCTATGAAAAAATTGTTTATTATTAGTCTGTTTCTACTATTAGTACTTCCTAATTTCTATAAAGTAGAAGCAGCAACTTATTCAGCGGGAGCTCTTATTGCTAGAGAGGGAGTGGAAGCAGCTACTGTCTATTATATAGGCTCTGACGGAAAAAAGTATATTTTTCCAGACAGTAAAACCTATTTTACTTGGTATGAAAACTTTGACAATGTGAAAAAAGTAAGTTTAAGTGTATTAGATGAATACCCAGATGGTGGAACAGTTCCCTATCGTGGAGGAGTAAGACTTATCACTCATTCAGATACAGCTAAAATTTACGGTGTGGAGCCTGGTGGTATCATTCGTTGGTTAAAGGATGCACAGACAGCTGAAAATCTCTATGGCCCTACTTGGTACACCCTAGTCCAAGATGTTTTACCGGGGTTTTTTAGTGTTAGCTACACTATTGGTCCAGAATTAAGTAATACACTACCTACGGGAACTGTCGTAAAAACTGGAAATACTTATTACTATATTGAAGAGGGTAAACGACGTGCTTTTGATGTTAACTCTCTCAGTTACAATAATCTCACAGCTGACAATATTTTAGAGTTAGATACTATATCTACTTACCCTTTAGGCCCTGCTCTTTCAGGTAAAATAAATACATTAACGACTGTTAACTATAAATCATCTCAACCACAAACCACCGTTAATACTAATCAAAAATTAACAGTTAATGATTTTCTGTCAGCTGTTGTTCGCCTTGAATGCTACCGTGATACTACTACTGGCGAAGAAGAGTTTGGTAATGGCAGTGGGTATCTTTATAAGACTAAGATAGAAACAACTGGACCTATTAAATATTTCGTCGCAACAAATCACCACGTAATAGATGATCCTGATTTTTCTCACTGTAATGCTGGTGTCTATACAGCAGACAACAAGATTATTGGATGGTACCGTACCGATGGACCCTCATATTCTAAGTTCAATGACTATACCGATTTTGCCTTATTAGAACTTATGGAAAAACGACACTATATAACCGACACCCCTGAAATCTTAGAAAGCATACACGCACAATTTGCTGAAATTTCTGAACTTAATTACATAGTTAGTCTCTCTTCTACTTCTTATTGCCAAGAATCTACACCAATGGTTACTAATGTATTCGTTATTGGTTATCCTGCCTCTGGTATGACTAGTAAGATAAAAGAGGGTATACCAATCCCAATACCACAGGTCTCTAAAATTATTACAACAGGTATTATAAGTGGCTATCTAAATGTACACGCCAGCCTTCCTTATACTGAATATTTCACCACTACCTCAATAGATGCTGGAAATTCTGGTGGACTCGCTTTAGCAGAAATCAATGATACTCTTTGTGTTTTAGGTCAGCCAACGTGGGTACAACAAGGTGTTTATGCTAATCAGGGTATTATACAGAATATTCAAAATATTGAGTATAAATATTAAATACCATAAAAGCCACCCTTAATAGGGTGGTTTTTTAGTTTGACCAATTTGTGAATAAAATATAGGATTAAGGTAAATTATATGTAAATGATATGAATAATTTAACAAAAGAAAGTCTAGAAAGACGTTTTCAAGCACTAAAAGAATATAAAGATGATACTTATTATTTCGTTTTTATTGAAAGTGATTATATAGACTATATTTGTAGGAACAAAATTACTGGTGATATAATTCAAAAACTTTTTTTTGATGGTCAAATATATAAAGCCACCCTAGAATTATTATTAAGGTTCTATATGGGTGGCGAGTTAGCTAGGGCTATCGATAGAAAGAGCAAGCCACAACCCCCTTCATTTATGTCAAAAAGTTTAGAAAAGGAGCTAGGGTTATATAAGGCATACTTTAAGACACTTAAAGAAGTGGTTATTGATGAAGTAGAGGAAACAAAGAAAGAATTTGAGTCTGCTCTTTCTACCCAAAGTTTTTCCAGTTTTTCGGAGAAGGAGTTGAAAGATGACCTCTATAATATACAAAAGCTTCACAATCTCATAATGGATAGCCTTGAAAAAATGGATAAAGATGAATCATTACCTTTTAAAATTAAAGAGACTGAAGATTATTACACAGTTATAACTAAAGCTAACAAAAAGATGTCTTTTAAGAGAGGTGCTGCTAAATGTAGGTTAGCAGAATATATATTCAAAAATTATAATGAAGATAATATTTATTATAACCATAAAGCAAATAAATATGTACAACAACATTGTCCTTCTTGGAAAGGCAAATTGTCGGAATTAAAAAAAGATATTAATGATAGAACAGGCTATAATCAATTGATTATACCAGAACAAAAAGGTAAAGCATTTAGTTTAAATTTAGAATTAATAGAATAAAAAATAGGTAGAGTGGATAGCGAATTTTAAGTGGCTTATATTAGCCGCTTTTTTTGTATTTTTCTTTATTCAACATATTCTTTTAGGTGCTGTAAAGTTCATAATATAAAGAAGCTTAATTTTTTATGAACGAATTTCAAACACAATATATAGAATCTAATAAAAAGCCTGAAGATAGAGAGAGGCTTATATTTTTAGCTTTGTCCCAGTTGCTTCGCGTCGAAGATTTAAATAGTAATATAGAAAAAAATGAAGAAGAAAAAAGATCTGAGACTTAAAGACCTTAGTTACTCAGCATTACTTAAATCACAAAATTATAAGCTAATAGATGTTATTTGGGAGGATGGCGTAGGGTGGTTCATTTTTAGCGATAATGGGGCAGCTCAAGAAACATTAACAGCTTTCATCAATGGTGATCTTAAGGGGAATATCAAGGATTATGATGAAGCTTTAAAGACTTTGCGGCAGATGCTCTTTTCTAATAAAAAGTAAATTAAATTTATATGAAAATTAAAGGTGGGGCCACGATCTGGGCAAGAAAAACAAGTGAAAGTGATATTTTTTATAACAAACCTGATAAATGGTTTAAGATTTGGTTTTATATAGTGAATCGGGTAAACCACAAGGATGTTAAACAGTTTAAAAGAGGTTATGGCTTTATGAAGTACAGTTGGATTCAAGAATCTACAAAGGCTACACCAGACCAAATAAAGAAATGTATACGTTGGTTAAAGGATATGGGAATGGTAAGCACTGTAAGAAGCACTAGAGGCGTTACCATTAAAGTCCTCAAATATGACTATTTTCAGACACTTAATAACTACTATTATGACATCAAAAGCACTACAGATGTCACCAGAGAAGCACCAGAGAAGCATCAGAGAAGCACTCCGATAAACAAGAATGATAATAATGACAATAATATATTATATAACAACATTCTATTACAACTTTCTTTAGTATTTGATTATAGGGTTTCCTATAATAAATCACTCTACAAAGATATTGAGAAACTCCTTAAAAGGTTTGGGGATAAGACCAAGCTTCTTGAGTTTGCCAAACAAGCTAATAGTTTTGAAGAATATCCGTATATAATTGAAAGCCCCAGCGCTCTTTATAGGAAAATAGATAAAATAACTGCTCGGCTAAAGAATAAACCTAAATCAGAACAAGAAGAAATAGAAGATTTAAATAATAGATTAATACAGAAATATGGAAGACGAAATACTTAAATTTAAAGAAAAATATTCAATAGGCTGGGAAGAAAAATTACTTGTAGCGAAAGACGCCATTTGTATTAAAGATGATATTCAATATATCAAAACAAAATTGATCGGATTTCTTTATAAACCAAATAAAGGAAATGATATTTTGCTAGATGTTCGCTTCTATGGGAGCAGAGAAGAAATAAATGCCCAATTTCAAGAAGCAAAAGCAGATTTAAGTAGGGGAATATATCTTGAAGTCTCTGCTTGCCCTATACAATATGATAAATGGTCTAAGGCGATAAGGGAATTTAAAGACCAGCAACATGAAGACAAGATGAAAGGAATTGATATTATGTCCTTAGAGCAATTAGAAAAAGAATTATAATTAAATAATAAAACTATGAAAGATGTATCAAAAGAAACAATAGAGCAAATTAAACAGGATAGCTCTGACCTTATAATGGCGGGCCATAGAGAAGTAATAAAAAATTGGGAAAACAGTGAAGTTGGATTAGGAGTATCTGATATAAAAGAAAATATTATGGCTTTGAGAGTTACGGAAGCTCTATTTGATTATTTTATAAAAGAAAATGAGAAGTCAGGTGATATGCTGAAATATATAAATAAAAGATTAGAAAGACAAAGATATGTCAAAAAACAAAACTAAACAATCATCTGTTAGTAAAAAGAAAGAACTAGAAGAATGGGATAGAAAGATAGGCGATGAAGAAGTATGTAAAGAAACCAAAGATTTTTTATTAAAATATGGGTACACTGATTGTGACCCCAAAAATACTCTAGATCAATTAAGTAAGCGTGTAATGCCAAAACTTAATATAGAGGGCAAAAAGATTAAAGATTTAACTGAGGAAGAGATAAGCTTAATATCTCAATTTAATATTGATTACGGAATAGAGAATAATTTATCAATGGTTGAATCAGTAGAGGTAAGATATAGAGGGTTGATAATCAATTTAAGAAGGGAGTTAATCAAAGAATATAATTGTAAGACTTATAGTGAAAAAGCATTGGTAGATATGGTTATTGGCGCTTATGCTAGAAATTTATCTTTAACAAAGCTATTGATTAATTCATCGGGTAAGGATTACACAACAGCCCTCCTTAATAACTATATATCTGTTATGGGCAAAGAAGTTGATAGGGCTAATAGACATTTTATTACCGCTCTAGAAACATTAAGGCAGATGAAACAACCAGAGCTAAAAGTTAATGTTAAAACTAAAAATGCTTTTATTGCTCAGAATCAACAATTTAATAATCATCAAACACAAGAAAATGAGAACATTGAACCCAAATAATTTAGGAAAAAAATATATAGTTGATCAGTGTGTTCAGATAAATATTTCTAATTATTTAAAACAAGTTAGAGCGGGGATGAAAGAGCTAATTATCAATTCTCAGCTTGAATTAGAAGGTTTAAATATTGATTTAGATACTAGTAAGACTAACTATAAGGGGCTGAGATATTGGTTTAAATGTCCTATGTGTAATAAAAGGGTAGGTAAGCTATATAAACACCCTATAAGCCATATTTTGGGCTGTAGAACGTGTTTAAATCTTGAGTATAGGTGTAGAAAATACAAGGGAATGATAGAGAATAGTAAGCAGACAAAAACATCTAACACTAGTGAGTAATTAAATTAGCTTATATGAAGAAAAATTTAAAACTTTTACACCAAGATTTTATTGAAGAATGTAAATATGTCGGTAAATTATCTGATACTACTATCAGAGGCTATGTTGGCGCATTTAATTTATTTCTAAAACTAAATCCTGGCGTAACAGTGGCTGATTTATCAGCTGAAACCATGGTTAAATTTTTTAAAAGACTAGAACAAAGAGAAAGAGAAGTTGGTAGAGGAGAGATTAAAACTGGAATAAAAAGAAGTACAACAGCTACGTATTGGTCAAAGTTAAATGTTTTTATGGTATGGCTGGAAAAACACAAGAAAATAAAGGAAAATCCTTTTAAAGAAATCAAGTGTCCAAATGTAGAGTATGCTGACAAAAAATTTATCCAAAAAAAAGATCTGGATAAAATATTTTCAGCAATTGTTATAAATATAGATTGGATTAATAATTTGGTAAGAAAGAGAAATACGGCTATTTTTAATCTATTTTTATACACAGGAATAAGGAAAAGTGAGTTATTAGGCTTAAAGTTAATAGATTTTAACTTTGATATAGAAGAATTGACAGTTAGGGCTGAGATTTCAAAATCAAAAATAAACAGAGTAATACCTCTAAACAGAAGGCTTATTAGCATTTTAAAAGATTATTTAAAGGAGCGTAAAAGTCTAGGGTATAAAACAGAATATTTTTTTGTATCAAACAATAGTGATAATAAGTTTACTGAGCATGGGTTAAAAAATACTGTGACTAAAATAGTAGAGGAATCAGGTGTTAAATTTCATGTTCATAGATTTAGGCATTCTTTTGCTATAAATTTGATTAACAATGGTTCAGATATTATGAAGATAAAACAACTTCTAGGACACAAAGATATACGTATGACGGCGGCTTATTTACGCTGTATTCCTAGTAATGCTATGAGAGGTGATATAGAGGATTTGAACATGGACGATATGCTCTAGATTTGATACAATAATAGAGCAGTATTTTTCGGAGCTCCTGGTTGGTAAACAGGTCCACCGGCTGGTATAAATTAAATACGATAAACTTACTATTTAGCGCTAACATTAGACCAAATATCATAAATATACCCCAGGTGTATTTATGGTAAGGAAGGGGTCCGCAGTTCAAGTCTGCGTGACGGCTCCATTTCACCCTTTTGGGTGTTTTTTGTTTTGTCAATGTTAAGTTTATTTTTTCTTGACAAAAACATACCAATCCAGTACTCTCCACCATTAAGTCCTAGCATTTGCTGGGCTTTTTGATATAATGAATACATAAAAACTAAAAAACACTATGAATAAAATTTTTCCCAAAGGTATAGAAGTAGTAGGTTCATCTGTTATTGAAAATAATAAGAGTGAAATACTTTTAGCTAAATCACCAAAATGGAGTGATAAATGGGTTTTACCAGGTGGACATGTTGAAATAGGAGAAACTATCAAAGATGCCCTGGTTCGTGAAGCAAAAGAAGAAACTGGTCTAGATGTAAAGTATATAGCTACCTTTGCTTATGGTGAATTGATTAATTCAAAAGATTTTGAAAGACCAGCCCATTTTGTTTATTTTGATATCTATTGTCAGTCTGACGGTGGAGAAGTAGTCTTAGAAAAAGATGAATTGACAGAATATGTTTGGATAAAACCAGAAGAAGCTTTAAAGCTGGATTTGGGAGAGGACTATGACAAAACAATAGAAAATTTTTTAAAGTATAAACAATCAAACTAAATAAACAGGATGAATTTAAATAAACTATACAAAGTATTAGAAGGTCAGCCTAAATATCGTATCCAACAGGCTAAAGATGCTATCTTCAAGAAATTAGCTAGTAATTGGTCTGAAGCTTCAAATATTTCTAAGGACTTCAAGGAAAAATTAAATAAAGAGTGCCCTTTGGAAATAGATGGGCAGATTTTTGCTTCCCGAGATGCTAAAACCACCAAGGCTTTAATTACTTTAGCTGACGGTTTGCAGATTGAAACAGTAATGTTGTCTCACAAAGACGGGCGGCACACTGTTTGTGTATCTACTCAAGTAGGTTGTTCTTTAGCCTGTACATTTTGTGCCACTGGCAAGATGGGTCTAAAAAGAAACCTAGAAGTAGAAGAAATGTTGCAGCAGGTGTTATTTTTTTCTAGAATACTCAAAGAAGAAGACAAGCGAGTTTCTAATGTAGTTGTTATGGGAATGGGGGAGCCATTTTTAAATTATGATAACACTATCAAGGCTATTAAATATCTTAATGAGGATTTGGGTATTGGTGCTCGTCATATTTCTATATCTACCAGTGGAGTGCTAAATGGTATAGATAAGCTAGCTAATGAAAAAATGCAAGTTAATTTAGCGATTTCTTTACACGCCCCTAATGATAGACTGCGTAACGAGTTGATGCCTATCAATAAGCGTTTTCCAATGAAGGACTTATTTAAGGCTGTCGATAAATATATTATTAAAACGGGTCGTAGGGTAATGTTTGAATATTTAATGATTAAGGGTATCAATGACAGTCCAGAGCAGGCCAAAGAATTGGCGGAGTTGATGAAGAAACCATTATATATGGTCAACCTTATAGCTTATAATCCTACGGATGTTTACAAGGCTTCAGATAAAAATGCTATTGAAGATTTTAGAAAAGTATTAGAGCAAGAGGGCGTAGGTGTTACCCAGCGTTATAGTTTTGGTCAGGACATAGATGCTGCCTGTGGTCAATTGGCCAACAAGAAAAACTGTAAGTAAAAAATAAATTTAAATAAAAAGAAGACCCCGCACTTTGAGTACGGGGTGTTTTTATTTTGCTCCGATTAGTTTCAGGATGTAGTTATCATTTTCTTCTCACTACACCTGAACACAGGTTCGGCCGGTAGCAGTCTCATTCTGCCAGTGCAATTTCGAAGAACATTTTCTAGATCATATCGTTTGCACGACAGCTTCAGATCAGTTCCAGGAAGGAGATCATCCGTGGACTCACCATTGAGCCACCTACCGATTACTTGGTCAAGTTCTGCGCCGACGAAATCTCGGATAAATTTGGCTTGCCATTTATTACCCATGGTTCCATCAGGAGCAGAGGCTTCCTCCAGGACTAGTAGCGCATTGATCATATCACGGTGTTCTTTGGCGATGGTATATTCATAGTTCCAATGTTTGGAAAGATCAGGTGCACTCTCGACGACCCAGAGTAGGTATTCGACACTATGGAAACCATGACCTTCAATGTATAGTGGTCTACCTTCCTTGTCATAGATAATCAAGTCGTGATAGCTAAAAAAGTCCAAGTCTTTAAAGACTTCCACTCGCCAGTCATCACTAGGCTTTCCATCAACAAAGATCTGATTATTACCGGACCAGCCGGAGATTTTGAGTCGAAAAGCTACAGGAGCTCGTGATGGATTAAAACCAGTCTGGCAACGAAGCCTTCTGTCTTCATTTTGTGGTCTTTCCAGCCAGTACCAGAGATATCGAGTCTTGAAGTTTCTAGGAAACCACTCCGAGCCAATATAGTAGAAGCAGTAAGACACAATAAACATTTCCAGTAAAAAAACGAAAATCATTTCAGGGTTAGATATTCTCTTGAGGGTTAGGAAACCTAGCAGGCAGAATAGTGCTAGCCAGCCAATCATTATGACGATGGCCTTTCTAGACATTGGTTCTTGGAGATCTCGGGGTTTTACATCTCGTGCCATTGGAGGACCTCTCATTTCTCGACGGGCCATTAAATCCCATCGGTGAAAGTGCAAAGACAGCCATTCCCGCGTTCTAAGGATTCTGTCGGAGCTATAAAGGACAATGAACGCTGACCGTATCTTGCCATTATTTGGTCTATTTGTAAAGAGATAAAATAAAAACCCCGCACATTTAAGTACGGGGTACATTTTTGTTAAGGAGAAGCAGTGCTAAACTCTTGCATTTTGGCTAGGGCCATGGATTCGGTATCACTACCCGAGGGTGAATTCTGCCAGATCTTGTGCCACTGGTCAAAGGTGTGAGCTTGCTTGCTCAGCTTGCTAAAAGCTAGTGATTTGACCTTTTTGGAACCGTGAGTAGTCCAGACATCATACCACATATCAAACGGTAGTGGAGATTGATCCATGAGTACAAAGGCAATTTGCTTGAGCTCGTGCTCATCGGGTATGGCAGTGTAGACATCAGCCCACTCCAGAAAAACGCCAGCATAATCAGCCATACGTTCTACGGCTTCCACCCGTTTCGGGCTATCACGCTCAGAGTGGCGGTAAATAATCTTCCACTGCTCAAAATTGTCGGCACGATTACGCATAGCGGCCAAGGCTTGATTTCTGGTGTCTCTGTCTTGCCAGTGAGCAGCCTCGTAGACAATATTCCATTGCTGGTAGTTGCCAGCCAGCTTAGCCATAGTTGTTACGGCAGCTTGGTATTGTTCGCTTCTGTTGCTTAGTCTACTAAAAGTAAACTGGGCCTGCTCAAAGGTCTGGGCAGTTTCCAGCATCTTAGTTATGGACATCTCAGCCATATATTCGCTGCTGCCACTGGACCAAGAAGATATTTTGTAGACAGCTTGCCAATCTTCAAAGCTAGCGCACAGCTCTTGGATTTTCGCCACAGCAGTTTGGCGTAGCTCATGGTCGTAGGTGACAGTCATTAGTCGATGCCATTGTTTGGCGGTCTGGGCTGTGAGGGCCATGTTTTGCACGGCCAGATCATCAAAATCGCTGTCATAGCCAGCTTTTTCTCGGACAATATCCCATTGAGCAAATTCCGTGGCTCCTTCAGCCATCTTCTGGATGATCAGCTTGCGCTCGTCAGAGCCATACTTGGCATCGTCATAGGCCTCGACCCATTCGCCAAAAGTTAGGTTCTGGGCAACCAGCTCCTCAAAAGAGGGTGATTTGTTCAAAAGAATAGTTATGACTATGCTTGCCAATACAGAAGTTAATATAATAGGTACTACCCAACGTTTTGGCATGTTCTGACTCCTTGTTAGGATGAGGTTAGTTCTTGCATTTTACGTAAAGCACGAGCATGCAGTGGATGAGCTGGATAGGTTTTCTCGAAGACATATTCCCACTCATCGTAGGTACTGGCTAGAGCAGCCATTTTTTCTAAGGCCGCGCTTTTGAGATCGCTGTTGTAGTCGTCATTTTTGTAGAGCCACTTGGCTTGCTCATAGGCCTCAGCCTTGTTTAGCGATTGAGTCAGAGCAGCTCTTTCGATGTGTCTATAATGATTATTACCCTTGACGGTTTTGAAGACAGTCATCGTAGCTTTCAGCCTTTTGCTGCATATTGGTGATGATTAGCGTGAAGCTGGCTTCATTCCACTTTGAATATTTGGCCTGCGCCTCTATATCTCTCCATTCTTGGAACGAGGTGTCATCATCCTTGGCGGCCAAGGTTTCAAATGAGGGCGTTTGCTCGATCCAGGATGCAGTACTCAGGAAGATCAGTAGCGAAAAGAATATTCCTACTACGATCATCATCAGGCGGACTGAGAAAGGGGCGTTCTTCCATTCGCTATTGAGATATCGTAGGGGCCATCCGAGAAGGTGTTTGATTGTGAGCATTACTTTCTCCCTGTATTTTGGGTCAGGTTGGCCATTTTACCCAAGGCTTGACCCTTGAGATGGCGATGGTAGTTGTGGTGTTTATAGACGAATTCAGCTTGCTCGTAGCTTTGGGCAGTTTCCAGAAGTTTTTCTAGAGATAGTCGTTCTACTCGTCGGTGAGCGCCTCGGCCCACTGAGGTGTTGTATACCACCATCCATTCTTCATATCTTCGAGCTTTTTGCTTGAGTCGGTCCAAGATTAATCCTAAAGTAAGATCATCCCACGAAGGATATCGGACACCCTCGACCACAGCTTGCCACTCGGTAAATGGCGCATTGGGGTCTTTGGCTGCCAGTTCGTCGTAGGTCGGTAGATCTTCAGACAGTACAATAAGCACAAAGCCAAAGACAAAACCAAAGATGGCAAGTGCGCTATAGGCCGTCAGGCGATTACCCCATGAAGGGTGTGTCATTTCTCTCCAGACCAAGTCGACAAAAAAGATGCGAAAAGGCTCGAGTAGTTTTAAGCCAAGCTCTTTTAGGTTTTTCATGCCTAGTTTTTTCTCCTTTTTAAAGGTACGAGTTTTTCAGGATTTTTCTTTGCTGAATATAACAATAGAGTACTTTAATAATATTTGATGTTTTTGTCAATATAGCCACTTTAAACATTTTTTATTATAATAAATAAGAATTGACAAAGCACTGATTTTATTATAATGTCTAACGTTTGTACCTTAATAAATATAGGTTTTATTGGTCAGGAGTTAGTTTCTTATTTGTATTAAAATAGGGGTTTAACTCCTCGGCCGGTAGAATCTAGTTTTACCGGAAATTCCGAGGGTCTTTTTCTGACCCTTGGGGTCAATTTTCGACAGGAAAGGAGGGAGGATACATTGATATCTCGTCGGCTTTACCTGAGGTTTATCAGGTGAAAAAGATTTGCTAAGAGCGAGAGAGAGCTTGAGAGCAAAGGAGAGACACATGTCTTACGAACAGAAGATCGAACAGGCCCGTGAGGCCATCGCAGCTAACAACGAAAGTGCTCATTCCGGTGGCGGAACGGGTATTTCCACCTCGGACTTCTTCCAAAAACTCCGCCTGGCAGGCGGCACCACCCTGGAGGCCTTGCAGGAATGTTCCTGGGAGGATTTGCAGGAGTGTGGTCTGCCAAAGTTTGTGGCCAAGCGAGTGGCCAAAATTTTTCGCGAGCGCGAGCAGGACAAGAAGCGTCCGACAGTGATTACCGAAAGGCGTGCCCAGGGTATGGCAGTCGCAGAGCTCCTCGAGCACTACGATCCGCGTGACCCGGACAATCCTGTTGGCAAGCGTCTCAGTACGCTGTCAAATGGTGGTCGCTGTATCGTTTTCAACGATAACGGTACGGTCAACGTGGAGCCTTCCACGACTTTGGTTGATGAGCTCAGGGACAAGTTCCCCGAGCGCGAGACCATGGTGGTGGACGAACGTCCCCGTCAGACCTTCCGCATCGGTGAACGGCCGGATATGACGGCGGATGAAAATCCGCTCTATCCGGGACGCATGCTTCGTCCCGACGGTACCTGTGATCAGACTAATCGTAGTTGGGCCGGAGTGCCTTTCGATGTACGTGTTCTGGTCCATTTGACCGTCAAGGAGACCCGAGAGGTGGTCGTCAACCAGCTCAACGATGCCCATACGGTGATGGACATGGTTTTCGGCGATGATGCCGAGAGCAAGATTCGTCAGCGTTATTCGCAGGCTTCTGTCATGTTCGATGCACTTAAGCAGGGCGGAGGCTTGCCTTCGCTTAAGCTTATGCGGACCGGACAGAATGGTAATGGTCTCAATAATCCCTTTGGAGGTAAACACCGTAGGTTCTAGACCTAGTGTCTAGTAAATATCGGGTGATTTCGCGGCGGGACGGTCTGACCGTCCCGCCGCACCAATCTTTGGTTTACTAAACGAGGAGATCGATAATGAGTACCAACGACCCTTTTGCCAGCGGACGTGGTGGTAGCACCGAAATGTCCATCAACGGACTTACCTGTACTCTCAACATGCCTAAGGCGCTCAAGCGTCGGGATGATGGCTCAGGCAATGAGGTAGCTCAAGGCCTACCGCCCTACAACCGACGTCCTGCCTTTGCAGTTGACGAGTATCTGGCATGTCCAGATTCCTGGATGCGTGGCAATGCCGATGCTGCCAGTTTCTTTGTCCCGGTTATGTCGGAACACGGACTCTGGTTGGATTTCAACGGCAATGCCGGACACACTCACCATGTGGCAGCTCTGGTTTCAGTTCAGGGTATCAACGCCATTACAGGTCGCAAGGTAGATGACCACTCCTTGGAGCAGTACCATGACAATTGTCCGGTACACGGCACCAAGCTCGGTCACGAGCGTTTTTGCGCAGACTGCGGCTTCAAGTGGGATTCCCAGAATTATCTGGCCAGCAATGTTACTCCCCGTGGGAGTTTCTGGTTGGATGGCTTCCGAGCTAAGGACGGTGTAGTCCGTCAGTTCTACTTTACTGAGGAAATGATGCGTGGTGTGGCTGCTCAGGTCATCGGAGCTGAGCGAGTCTTTGCCATTGGCATTGCTTTCTACCTCAGTCGGGAAGAACGACCGGCTCCGCCGCCGTCTGTCTACCGAGATCTCTTAGGTGATGTCGGTTTTGCCGGTGGTGGACACAGTTACGGTGGCCGCTATCGTAGGGGTAATCTCGGAGTCAAGAGGTTTAGTAGTAGAGGTCCGTTGATCGGAGCCTCGACCCGTAGTCTTGAATCTGCACCCCAAATCGAAGTAGCTGCTGGAGCTCGTGTCAACCAGCGTATCCATCCTGATTCGGAAGAATTGACCTTCTGGCAACCTAAGCCGGCAGGCACTATCTACATCAACTATTGTGATGTGGAGACCGCCACAACCATCATCGAGGCTGGAAAGCTCGATATGACCGCCGGTGGCGAAGGATTCATGCAGGATCTTAATGTGGGTAATAACCCCTAAGATTTAAGCTTGTTTCCCTAGCACAGGGGAGGAGAACAAACAGCAACGGCTGGGTGTTTTCCTCCTCTTTTTTTATACATTTTTGCTGATTTTTATGGTATAATTAAACATACGAAAATAGATTTTTTAGCTAGCTATTGACAGAAATAAAAATCTATGCTTTAATAGTATATTAATTTTAGGACCATGCCCAATAAAAAAAACAATAAAAATCTTGGTAAAGACTCTATAGACTCAGATGCTGATGGTTTGCTAGATAAGGAAGAGCAAAAAATAGGCACTGATCCACGTGATCCAGATAGTGATCATGATGCTTTAGGTGACTACCAAGAAGTAAATGTTTATGAAACAGACCCATTGGATCCGGACACTGATCGTGACGGAGTAGAAGATGGTGTTGAGGTTATGTTGGGAAGAAATCCTAAAGGTGCTGGTAAATTATCTGACTTGTTTATTCCAACTCGTCATAATAATTATCGACCAAAAGCTCTACATCCAAAAAGATTAGCATTTCATGCTATTTCAGCTGTAGCCATAAAAGTCATTATGGTTGGTTTTTTGATGTCTTTTCCTGTACATGCTTGGCTTTCCCCAGATGTTTTATACACTCAAAGTAAAAAGATTGTAGCATTAACCAATAATATTAGAACTAATTTAAATATTCATACCTTACAAGAAAGTCCTGTTTTACAGACGGCTGCTCTAGCCAAGGCTCAAGATATGATGATTAATGAATATTTTGCTCATACTAGTCCTGACAACAGAAGCTTAAAGAACTGGCTATTTGATGCTGATTATTCCTTTAGGGTAGCTGGTGAAAATTTAGCCTTAGGTTTTAGTAATCCCGAGGATGTGGTGAATGCCTGGGTTAAGAGTCCAACTCATTACGCTAATATGGTTGATACTGATTTTACAGAGATTGGTGTAGCTATGGTTAGTGGTAATTATCAAGGTTACGATACCTCATTGGCTGCACAGTACTTTGGTGATCCAAAAGTAGTCCCTGTAGTGGAGATCGAGCCCGAAGAAGTGGCTGTATTAGAAACAGTAGGGGAGCTTGTGGATAACATAGAAATCGTAGAAAAAGAAAAAGAAGTTCTAGATAACTCTAGAACTAATGAAGAAGAAATAGTAGTTATTACTGAACCCGAAGAAGATGTTTTAGCTGAAAAAGAGGAAAATATTCAAGAAATTGTAATACCGTTGGTAATACCAAAATTACTTAATCCAAGTACAAATTCTATAAATTCAGGTAATAATATTAATTTAGAAATATCAGCACCAAACGCTGAGAGTTTAGCTATTTTAGATCATGGTCAAGAAATAGCTGCTTTTGATGTACTAAATGATTCAGTTATAACCGAGTTAAATCTTGAAGAAGGTGAGCATATAATTAGCTTGAAATCCTATCGTGGTATAGAAGTGATGTTATCTGGTAATTATACTTTAAATATTGATAATACTGCCCCAGAAGTTGATGAAAATGCAACTAAAGTATTAGTAAACAGACCTCTGGGTCAAGAAGATATTGTTTTTAAAGCCACTGCCTATTTAAGTGATGATACAGAATCAGCCCATATTAAGTTTGATGATTACACCCTTGCTTTAACTAGAGATTTTAGTGAAGAAGGAAAATGGACCGGAAATAAGATAGTTTCGGATATAGATTATGAGAAGTTATTTAATCCACTTGTTTTAGCTAGTTTAACAGCTGTAGATGTGGCTGGAAATACTACTATAAAAGATGTAAATTGGGATAATATTACACCAGTAAAGAATTCAACTGTCAATCAGTATGTATTTTTAAAGAATAATCAATCAGAATTTATAAAGCCTTTATTTGACTTAAGTTCTATTTATTATCAAGTGATACTTACTTTGGCTATCATTGCTTTACTGTTAAGTATCTTTATAGAGGTTCGCAAACAACACCCACATACTATTGCTTCTACTATTGGAGTTATAGTGCTCTTAGTATTCTTGACAATATTCTAGATTGGAGTAAGTTGGAGATGTAAGTTTTTTGTCAAAAAAAGCTATTGACTCTACATAGTAAATTATTGTATTGTAAAGTATAAAAAAATTTAATATATAGAATTAAGAAATTAATTTATCTTAAAGCATATGAAAAAATTACTTAGTAAAGCCTTGATTCAATTCACAGCTTTTACCTTGGTGATTTGGGGTACAGGAATTCCCACACAAATCAACATGGCTACTGCTGAAGAAGTTGGTCCAGAGCTAACTACCGTTCAAGACAAGTATACTGTTATTACCTGGGATACTTCATTGAACTCAATTTCATGGGTAATCTATGGTACAGATGAAAATGATTTAGATCAGGAATACAAATCTGAAAATACTGCCACAGAACATTCTTTTGCCTTAGAAGGCCTAGAAGCTGGCGCAACTTATTACTACACTATTAAAGCTACCAATGAAGACGGTACAACTAATAGTGTTGGTCATGAGTTTACAGTGCCAAGCGACTGTGCTCCAAAGATTCCGGAAGAAGTTTTAGGTGAAAAGATTGAGGAAGAGATTTGTAAATTTTTAAGACCTAGTGGTTCACTTGGACCAGATGAAGATATTGTAGGTGTATTCACATTCCCTGATGGAGCATTAATCAGAGGTTGTGATCCAGAAATGAAGGTATATGAAATTAAAGAACAAAAGAAATTTCATATTCCAACTCTTGAGCATTTGATGCAGAATTATCTTTATACTAGGATTTATAATGTAGCACAATCTGTAGTTGATTCTTATCCAGATTGGACACCTCAAGGTGTAGCTGGCGTCAAAGAATATGCTGATGGTAGTTTACTAAGAGGCGGTGACGGTAAAATATTTGTCATTGAAAAAGGACAAAAGCGTCATATACCAAGTCTAAAAGAATTACAAAAGTATGCTGGAAAACATATTTTCGATGTAAGTGATACTATTTTAGCTCAATACTAAATACTAAATATAGAAAGCGCCCGGCACTCGTCGGGCGCTTTTGTTTTGTTAAAAATTGTGTTATAAAACATTCATTATGCCGGAATTACCTGAAGTAGAGACAATTCGTCGTGGACTTGAATCAGCTGTCATTAACAAACAGATAGTTGATTTGCAAGTCACAAAACCAAAGTTGCTACGTAATCAGCGAGCTTATTTTTTGAACACTCTAAAAAACAATAGCATTTCAAGTATTAATAGAATTGGTAAATTATTGATTTTTGTTTTAGCAGATGAACAGAATTATCTTTTAGTGCACTTGAAAATGACTGGACAATTGATTTATACCAAAGGTAATCAAATGGTGGCTGGTGGTCATAAGCAAGCCATAGAAGGGGAGTTACCCAATAAATATTCACATATCATTTTTCATTTTGCTGATGATTCTAAATTATTTTTTAATGACATGCGGCAGTTTGGTTATATGGAGTTGGTGGAGGATGTAGAACTAATCATTAAAAAATATGGTATTGAGCCAGGCACTAAAAATTTTACTTGGGTAAATTTTCAAAAGATTTTTGTTAATAGAAAAATAACTATAAAATCTTTATTATTAAATCAACAAATAGTTTCAGGTATTGGCAATATTTATGCTGATGAGATTTGTTATCGTGCTAAAGTTAGACCAGACAGGAAGGTAAACACCTTGACTGTAGTAGAAAAGAAAAAGATATTTACAGCTACTAAATATATTATTGAGAAGGCAGTTGAAAAAAGAGGTACTACTTTTAGTGATTATCGTGATACCAGTGGTCAGCCAGGTAATTTTGTAAAATTTCTTAAAGTATATGGTCGCGATGGTCAAAAATGTATGGGTTGTCGACAGGAAAATATAAAAAAGGTAAAATTAGGAGGTAGGGGAACACATTTTTGTTCTCGTTGCCAGAGATAAATTAAAATAGAACTATGAAAAAGAAAAATATTTGGGAGTTAGCTTCTTGTTTGTTGGTAGTAGCAGTTGTATTAGCAGCCTTTTATTTTTATCAATATTTACCAGACAAAATAGTAACTCATTGGAATGCAGCCGGAGAAGCTGATGGTTGGGGTAGTAAAAATATGCAGATTATATTTTTGCCCTTACTAATTTTATTTGTACATCTGCTGTTCAAGCTTTTGCCAAAAATTGATCCCAAGAAAAAGAATTATGAAAAATTTGCTAACGTATATGGTATTTTTAGAGTGGCTATTGTTGGCTATCTAGCAATAATATATTTTCTAACTGGTTTTGTGAATTTGGGTTATGACATTTCCATCTCAGCTGTTATGCCTATTTTGATTGGCCTGTTGTTTATTGTAATGGGTGTAGTGATGAAAGATATTAAGCCTAATTGGTTTATGGGCATTCGGACACCTTGGACACTATCTAATGATACTGTTTGGAAGAAAACCCATGAATTTGGAGGCAAGACATTTGTGTTAAGTGGCTTGTTATTTATGTTATTAGGAGTATTACCCGAGGAATGGTTCGGGGTTGGCCTGATCATCGTTATTTTACTTACTTTAAGTAGTGTAGTTTACTCATATTTTATTTATAAAAAGCTTAAAAAATAGCCAATAACATTAAAATAGAGGATAAGTATAATATCTATAAAATGCCCTTTTTACCTAAAATTAGGGTATTTTTGTTGTTTTCTTATATATTGACATTTTTTCAAATATATGATATAATATTGTATTCATTAAGATGGCATAAATTGTCTCTTAATGTCTAGACCTTTGAAAAAAGTAAATAAAGTGTAGAGTTTCTCTTAAAAAAGGAGGCATAAAATGCCAAGCGAAAAGTACACAGACAATCAGGGTCTCTCAGAAGCCTGGACTAAGTTCTGGGAAAATGTGGTGATTGATCACGGGATTGTTATCCTGTTGTTCATTCTCTCTTGTTTTGCGATTAGGGGCCTAACTAGTCCTAACCATGAGAACAAAAAGTTCAAGTGGATCGCCAGCGGTGTGATTGCGTTGGGATGGGTTATCTTTGTTCTGAACAAAGCTTCCTTGAACATTAATGCACCTGATATCGGTACGCCTGACATGAAGCTTCAGCTTATCCCGGCCATTATTGGCTTGGTATTGCTGGTAGCCTTGTCGGTAATCGGTTACAAGGCCTTTCGTCCTCGGAAGTGGTTTGCTACGTTCACTCAGAGTGTGCCTGCGATAACTCCCAAGGTATATTGGCCGAGCTGGGTATCCTTCTCGATGATTGCGTTGGGTATCTTGACTGCAGCACTGCTCCACTTCTGGTGGACATATCTAACGGCTGTCGTATTGATAGCTGCTGGATATTGGCTGAGTCTTCACATCAACATTCCTGTTCGTCAAGTTTTCATGTTGACCTGGTTTGGAAAACCTCTTTACCCGGTGTTTGCTAAAGGTGCTAGTAACCTTCAGCGTCGTGACACCAAAGGTTCAGGGTGGATTCCTAAGCCTGAAGCCAATAGTGATGATCACAATAAGGTTTTGGCGGTTGGTTTAAAACGCCTTCGCTGGATACCTAATTGGCTCGGTCCGTTGGATTTTGTCCCTTTGGCTTGGGCAAAGCCGGAAAATAAGACGGAGACCGATTGGCTAGAATGTATGGCCATTCCGGAAACGGATGACAATGGTGATGAGGAAGCTGTGGCCGCTGGCCCTTCTTTCAAGCTCAACTTTCGTGAAGCTCATCGGCTTAGCTTGGACCACGTGGATATTTTCTGGGGTCTAGCTGATGATGAGCGTAACAGGATTGATGAGTATATCATCGGTGTGATCAATGATTGGTTGGCTGACTACATGCATACGCAGACTCCTGACATGATCTTGGACGCAGATTTCCTCAAGGAAATGACGTCAACCAAGATCGATAACTTGCGTCGTCTCAGAAATAGGACAGATGCCGCTAAGGATACTGTGCTGAGATTGGCACATGAAGAACGTCAGGTTAAACTGAGGGATATTCAGAGGGATCTGAATGATCTCAGGGGCTATGTACTTGAGTCAACTGGCCATGAGTTGTTGGAAATTGGTATGTTGCGTCGTGTGCCTGATGAGATTTATAAGGCACAGCTGGATGAATATGCCAGCAAGCGGGCTGAAGAAAAGACCGCTCTGCGTGACATTAATGTCCAAACTGCCAAGGGTCAAGCCTTTGTGGCTCGTTTGACATCCATAACTGAAGTGCTTAACGTGTCTCTGGCAGCCATGAATAAGCCTTTGGTTACAGAGGGCGAAGTCTGGGATCAGATCATTGAGGACCAGCGTTCTCGTCGGGCTGCTAGCCATTATCTTGGCGGTGCCAAGCTTGGTGGATTGTTGTCTAAGTTGATCCCTAAGAAGTAGATTCTCTACACTATTGACCCCGCTAAGGTGCGCATGCGCATCTTAGCGGGGTTGTTTTTTTACCTTGATTATGATTTAATAAATATACAAAAACTAAAAAATTAATTTTTAAAATTATGGAAGACGTTATCCAAAAGTTTATTCAAGACATGGTTAAAAAAGCTGGGATAGATAATATGCCAGATGATTTTAAAAAGACCTATAATGAAAAATTAGCAGTTGAAGCACAGCGTAGATTAGGTATGATGGCTATTGCCGAGCTAGATGAACAGGGTGCCAAAGATTTTGAGGAATTTATAGCCAAAAACCCATCTCCAGAGCCGAAAAAGACTTTGGAGTTTTTTAATAGCAAAATTACTGATTTTCAAACTAAGGTAGAAAACACCTTAACTAAATTTGCAGAAGAATTTATCAGTGGTGCTGAAAAGTTAAAAGGCACAAAATTAGGCTAATATTAAAATAAAAAGTAAAACATCTATGAATCTTTCCGACGACGAAAAGAGAAAAATTGTAAACCAGAAAAAACAAGAGACTTTAGAAAAAATGAAGTCTATTATGAATGAATTTCTGCAAAATAATGAAAATAAGCTCAAGGCTTCTGAAAAAAAGAAGATTGATGATGTTTTAGATAAGATTAAAAACGAATTATAAATATTATGGCAAGAAAACATTCCAAAGAAGACACATTAGATACTGGTGAAAAATCACCAGAACAATTAAGTTTTTCAGAATTTATTACTGCTGAAATTAGTGAAGTTCAAGTTGCTGCAGATGAGATTATTGCTCAGTGTGAAGCTAAGGCAGAAGGTGAGTCTCCCGTTGCTCATGTAGAAATTGTTTCGGTAACTAGTAAAATCGCTAAACTTTTTGATGAATACAAAGAATTTGCCCTGGCTAAATTGACTGAATCTAAATCAGTCGAGTCTATAGATGAGGGTGAAGTCAAAAGACAGGTAGCAGAGAAGCGCGCAGAGACTATGTCTGATATCAAGCAACATAGTAGATCTTTTGATAGAGAGTCTACGCCAGCTGATGAAGTGCCTGTGGGTGATGCTGAACATGATATAGAAAAAAAATCTGAGATATTAGAAGAAGCTAGAGAATTTTTGATTAATAAAACCGAAGACTTGAAGAGTCAAGTGGAGCTTGCAAGATTAGTTTTGGAGCATGAGGGTTTTAAACCTGAGGACATAGAGAAACTTAGAAAAATTCATCTTAAGATGGATGAGTTCGTAGCAGCCTTCGAAGAAGGAAGTTTGATAATTATTGAAGACAGTTCAGGCGATGACGTAGAGGCTATAAAAGTAGAAATTCAAGCAGCATATGATGATACGACACAAGGAATTCTAGAATTAAGTGTTGAAGCAGGTGTTATTTTAAAACCTTACGGTTCTGAAGTGTCTGATGAAGATAGTGCAGAGTCAGTAGAGTCACCAACACCAGCTACAAGTGAAGGTAGTGGAATTATACCTGAAGTACCAGCAGGGCATGAATCAGAAGTTATTAAAGAGGCGGGTGTAGCTGATACAGCTACAGAAACCACCGCTGAACAACAATATGATGCAGAATCATTAGAAGAATTAGTAACTAAGGTAGGTGATGGCCCTAATGAAGATGCTTTTTATGTTTTGTCTGACTATATGCAGGGAACTGGTACAAGTGAAGGTATATCAGAGGAGGGTGGCTTACGCGCAAAAGCAGAGAAACTATTTCAACGGGATATAGATGCAAAAGAATGGGACAAATTAAGAAGAGATTATAATTCAATTGAAGATAAGATATTTCAAAAACTTGGTATTTCACTTAAAAAAGATTTAAGTGAAGAGTCGTTGAAGCAAATTGACGCACTCCGTGTACGATCACAGCAGTATCTTGAAGCTGCTTTAGAGAAAACGCCACCAGAGATGATTCAACGTTTTTTTGCAAAGAATTTAAAAGATCTTGAATTATATAAGGGGCAGGCTAGTAAAGAAAAAGATGTGAGGAAAAAGGCTATTCTTGAACAAAAGTTAAAAGATGTTGAACGGGCTCAAGATACAATATTACGTATCGCAAACGAAAGGAGTATAGATTTGGGAGATGCAGGTGTAGGTACATCTGAAGAAGCTCTAGTTGAGACAGTCACAGAAACTACAACTACAGAGACTGCCGAAGAGGATAAAGAGTATGAAATGCTTAATGGTGAAACGGAAGATTTGAAGCGATACATAATTTTATCTGTCGGAGATCTTATTGGTTGTGATATTACAGTTAGAGATGGTGCCACCTTGAGAGTTTATGGTGAAGTCTCAGGTAGCGTTATTAAAATAGAGACAGGTGGTAAATTTGAGCATAAAGGAGAAGCTGATGGTGAGAAAATTACAGATTCAGAAATTGTAGAAAATTATGTTGAGCCAGTTGCTGAAGAACCAGCGACTACTGAGGTGGAGTCAGGTGAAGAAAAAGCAGCAGATGCGGAATCTGAAGAGGCTACAACAACTGCAGAGGCTGTTCCAGAAGTACCAACTGTTTTTTCTCAAGAAGAACTGGAAAAACAACTTGGTTATTTAGATATTCATCCGAGGATGATTTTTGAGAGTTTAGAAGAATCAGAGATAGGAGAGCTTAAAGGTTTTATGGATGAGTATAGGCAGGCTGGTAAGGCAGTGACTGCTGCTCAAGCAGAATTAGATATAGCCAACAAGCCTATCCGAGAGGCAGAAGAACCAATTAGAGCTGCAGAAGCTGTGGTGACATCTTTATCCAAGGAGGTTGTTGAGCTTGAGAGTGATTTAGCTGCCGCAGAGTTAGTGCCTAGTGATGATAAAGAGGTTGCAGAGTTAGGAAAAGAATTAGCAGAAGTCAGGGTAAAAGCTAAAAGCGCTGAAGAAAGTCTAGTAAAAATTAGAGAGGAAAATGCTAAAAAAATAACAGCTGCTATAGAGAAGGTTAGTGAAGAGGCAGAAAAAGCCAGCCAAAAATTATATGCAGCTGAAAGAGTATTACAAAATACTAAAGAAAAGATTGTTAATTTTTATAAGACAAAGATAAAGGATATCCTAGAACAACAGGGAGATCAAGAATTGTTGTCAGATGATGATTTAAGTAAGGTAGCAGAGAGAATCAATGAAGTCATTCAGCAGACTATAGATATGGCTGCTCAGCAGGAAATGGCTTTGCTAAGTGCAAAAAAAGTAAAACGCCTAGCTGCTAGGGCAGCAGTAGATGCAGCACTGGTTATAGCTGGTTCATTTGCTATCACTGCTTTTACAGGTGGCATTGGAGGACTTGCCTCAGTTGGTATTTCATCTTCAGCAGTTTCAGGGGTTCGTTTACTAGTTAGAAAATTAAGAGGCAAAAGAGAAACGGGTAATCTTGAAAAGACCAAAGCTAAAGAACAAGAAGAGGTTGAAAAGAAGAAAGATGCTCTTTTGGTAGAATTATTTAAGAACACGGAAGAATTTAAACGTAAATTAAGTGGACACATAAGCAATACTGTACGTGAGCAAACTAGCGGCGTAGCCTTGGAGGAATTAGATGTTGCTTTTGAAGAAGCTAGAGCGACTGGCCATGTAGAGGTAGAGGCTTCCACTTTAGATAAAATTGAACAAGGTCTTTATAAGTCAGCTTTAGTGCAAATAGAAGCTATGTATCCAAGTGGAGAGCGTAGCGATATTACAGCCCTGGAAAAACATAATATGGCTGTGCAGTTAGCATTGACTCTTGGTCAGCATAGAAGAGGTAACTCAGAGGCTAAGACCAGGCTAGATGAACTCAAGAATCATAATCCGGCTGTTTATGGATATATAAAAAAATATAATCTCTTTAGTGCCACTGGCAAGATAGATGACTTGCCAGCAGATGCAACTGAAGCTGAAAAAAGTTTCTGGGATAAACATAAATATGATGCTTATAGTTTCTTAACTGGCGCTGCTGTTTCTGCTGCTATTAGATTAGAGGGTACCACTAGAGTTGCATTAGGCGCTGTGGGTGGTGCAGGTATGGGTTATATGCTAGCAGAGGACAGGAATTTAAGGCAAGAGCAAAAAGTTTTTGGTGAAATTGGTGAGATGCTGAAGGAGGCTGAGGCAAAAATTGAGGATATTAATTTTCCAGTTGAAAATTTAGATTTTTTGAGAGAAGGTAGTATCTTTGTCAAGAGTAAATTAGAGTTAGGTATTTTAGATTCAAATCCACTGCTCAAGAGTAGGGCAGAAAATTTTGTACATAATGTAAATAAAATAGAGATGAAAAATCAGGATACCTTGACTGGTCTCCTAGAACAGGTCGGTAGTAATACTAAAAAATTGGGAGAACAAGTTGAGGTAGATGTATCTCGTATAGAAAAACATACTAAACGTCGTAAATTATTATTTATGGCAGGTGGTGCTATATTAGGTGGCGCGGCTTCCTTTTTTGGTCCAGGATTACTTGATAAAGCTTTAGGTAAAGTGGTGGTGGGAGAGCCAGAAGTAGATTCTAGTTCTAGTAATGAAGGGGGTGCACCAGAGGTATATAAAGGCACATCAGATTGGAAAAATGAGCCTGATCCTTGGAAATCTGGTCAGAGTGATCCTGATCCTTGGAAATCTGACGTTGCACCATCTATGGATTCAAGTGAAACAGGTGTTTCAACAGAAGGTGTAGACGAATCTATGCAGTCAGGTACAACTGTAGCTCAAGAACAACCAACTCATTTCGAGGACACTATAGATTCATCAGAGATGAGCAGTGGTTCAGATTCTATTTGGAGATCAGCCAAAGCTATATTTACGGGCAATGCCGAAGCTCTAGGCTATAAAGGTGACCTTAATGATGCCGCAGAACTATCAAGGTGGGCTGAAGCACAAACAGCTAGCGCAGTTAATGGATTAAATGCCGAACAGGGAGGTAATTTAGCTGATTTGGTTCATGATAATGATGTAGTAAAAATAGACATAGTTAATGGCAAACCTGTCTTAAGTTTTGATGATGCATCAGGAATAAACGCTAGTCATCTATCTGATACAAATGTAGAGAAATTTTTCTCTGATACCAAGTTTGAAGGAGGTGTAGAGCATGAGGTGCAGATGGACGCTCAAACTGGTGATCAGTTTGTTAGTTTACAAACAGAAGATGGCGTTGTTAAAGTTTATGATTGGGATCGTGATGGTAATCCAAATGTAGTGATGCCAGATGGTTCTCATCAAGAAATGAGCACTGAACAGCTCAAGGTATTTATGGAAGAGCGTAATGTTGCCATGACTGCTGAAGAGGTGGTTACTGAAGATGCTCGTGTGGCAGAATTAACTAGGGTGGAGGGCGTAAAGACTCAAATCGATGGTTTTCTAGTAGGTGATACAGAGTATAGTAATGACATGTATGCCGTAGCTAAAGCAGATGGAAAATTAGATGATGTTTTACATAAGATGTTGAGTGATAATAATACTAAACAATTAGAACAGTTCGTTGGGGATTATTTTAAGGATAATAATATGGGCGATGATAAGAGAGTCGTCTTTTTGCATGAGATATCTAAATTGTATGGCACTGATGAGCTCAGAAATTATGACGGTAGTATGAAAAGGCTAATGGGCGCTTTTGAATCTAACGTTACTAGAAATTATCGAGAAATGGAATTTGCTTTTGATCAAGCTAGCGGTGATAAAGAATGGGTGCCGGTGGCAGTTGGAGAAAAATATGCCTTAGTTCGCCATGATGCCCGTTTTATGCGCAAAGATTTATTTTATATAGATATAAACGGTGATGGTGTACCAGATGCAATCAAGGATGCTGATGCTATGAAAGAGGTATTTGATGGGAAGGTGCCATTAGCAACCGAAAGGATAGAATTAGACAATGATAAGACTTTTAGTTTGAAGAGACCAGAGGCTTCCACAGCTACTCCTGATAGTCAATCAAGTGGTGTATCACCTGAAGTTGCGGCAGTTACTACTGATCCGAAGGCAGTATCAGCTGATGTAGTTCCAAAAACTGTTCAGCCAGACTTATCTACTAAGGAGATGCCAAAAGTTGTAGAAACACCACTAACTACTGATGCAATACCAGTGTTAGAAACTAAGTCCGCAGACTTGCCACCAAATATAAAAGTGGATATTGATAATAATGCCTTTAAGGTTATGGCAGAGCGGGGTATTGCTTTCAAAGGAGGTAGTTTAGATGTACCAGGAACAGGTCCTATAGTATTTTCCAAAGAAGCAGCTGATACTCTAGGTATATCACCTGAAGATAAGGGTGTGACAGACACAATTAAAATTACAACACATAATGATCTTCTAGATGTGGAAGTTACTGATAAAGATGGGGGTGTAGATAATTTAGTGCTTGATAAAGATAATAAAATAATAGATGTTAAACATGAGGATGGAGTTAGTAGTGATACTAAAGTAACACAATCAACAGGAGTAGAGACTAGTGTTGAAAAACCAATGGATCCGATTGATTATGCGATTGGCACTCTTAATGCAGGAAAAGAGAGTTTGAATTTTGAACTAGCTAAAATTAATGATTATGATGTTGATTATCTTAGTAAAGTAAAAGCATTTACTGAAGCACAGTTAGCAGCTATAGGAAAGGATACTACTAATCCTAGAGCCATATCTTTAAGAGAGGGTATGGAGATAATAGATAAAGAAGTGGCGATACGTTTAAAAGGTTTTGATAGTCCAAGTGTCTAGTCTCTAATATTTTAAATTTTAGATAAAAAAAGTGAGCCCTTCCGAAGAAGGGCTCTTGTCTTGAGTTCCACTCGCTGGGGGGAGGTAGCGGTTGGAACTACTCGTTGTCCGTCTTGTCGTTGTTCTTGGTGGATTCTTCCAGGATAGGATCGGTCTGTTCGCGGAAAGCCTTCCGCAGTTCGGCGATCTTGTCCAGGTTCTCCTGGCGAACTTCGTCGTCCACATGCTTGATGCAGGCAGCGTAGCTGAAGGAGGCACCCATGTCGTAACCGAGCTGGTTGACCGCGCGTTTGATAGGTTCGATCTGGTTTTCCAGATCAGTGATACGCTTGTTGGTCTTGGCTTCGGAACGAGCCACGGCGGAGTTGATCTTGTCGTTGACGACCCGGTCGGCCTGGCGTTGGTTGATCGTGCTCTTGAGAGCATCGATCATGCCAGTGGTATCCAGGTTCTCGTCGAACTCGACGTTGTAGCGCTTGCCCAGCCAGGTGGCTTTGGTCGAATCATTGTCGGCCCACTGCCAGACCTTGTCATAGGTCATCGAGTCGGGGGACACTTCGGCGTGCCAGCGCTTTTCTGTGCGGGCTCGAGCTTCCTCGATACGCTTGCTGTTTCGCTGATCGCTGCGCAACTGCGCTTCGAACTGCATCTGCAGCGTGTCGGCTTCGGCGAAATTCTTCGCCAGGATCAGCTCGTCGAGCTGCGCCTGCATCTCGTCGGTCAAGGTGACCTCGGTGTTGCCGGCGAAGGCGAAGGTGGTGGTGAAGATGACAGCGAAGAGGATGGCGATACGAATCAGATTGGTCTTCATGTGAAGCTCCTTTTGTTGGGCTTTTGCCCGGGTTTGAACTCGACCCATAGGGGTCACTAACACTACAATTGATTGAATCTATCTCTGAACTGACTGTTGAAAGACGGGGTTTTAAAGGTTCGGTCTTTGATGTTGATATAGTATTATAGCATACTTTATATATTTTGTCAATAGTATAAAAACCCCATTTTTGTGGGGTTTTTGGAGTACATTTTGACAATATTTAGTATTTATAGTCTAGTAAAGATTTTTTCAACATCCTTAGGGTGCTCTACAGACACTAATTCCTTTCTTAATTTAGCAGCATCTGGGCGTCCTTTTACATAAAAAAGTAAATGTTTACGCATTTCTTTGAATCCGGCAGTACCTTTTGATTCCCATAATAGATGAGCGTGTTTTATGACGGTGTCTTTAGTTTGTTCCCAAGTAATTTCCTGGTATGTTCCAGTAGCTAAATAATCTTTTATTTGTTTAAATAGCCAGGGCCGACCATAAATAGCTCTAGATAAGGCAATGCCATCTGCTTGTGTATATTTCATGTCATCGATTACAGATTCTACAGTCTGGAAGGATCCATTGATAATATATATACCATCTTTAAAATATTTCTTAAACTTATCACGAGCTTCTTTAAGGGCATCTAAGTCTACTGGTCCAGTAAAAGGGACTTCATATGTCCGGCCGTGTACTATCATGGCAGCGATAGGATATTCTTTAATTGCCTCAATAAAATCTAGGACAGTTATTCGTCCTTCTTCTGGTTGTCCTTGAATTTTATTTAAACCTATTCTAGTTTTTACAGACACGGGTATATCAACTGCCTCTATAGTTGTCTCAATTATTTTTTTAACAGTATCTATGTTTCTTAAAAGGCAGATACCTCCTCCATGTCCAGCTACTTTTTTGGCTGGACAACCAAAATTAATATCAATACCAGCTACGCCAGTCTTGGCTATCACTTGAGCAGCTTTAGTGTATAGCTCTGGTCTTCTGCCAAAGATTTGAACAACTACAGGTTGTTCCATAGCTTGGTATTCTAACATCTTGAGAGTTTTTTTGCTGTCATAATACAGCGCATCAGCTGATACGAATTCTGTATGTACTACATCAGCGCCCCACATCTTACAAATTTGTCTCCAGGCAGTATCAGTAATACCAGCCATTGGTGTGGTGGTGATAATAGGCTTTTTTAATTGTGTCCAAAAATTTTTCATGTCTTGGTATAGAAAATCCCACTGTTAGTAAGTGGGATTTTTATATCATAAAATAATGTTTTTGACAAATTAAAGCCAATCTTTTTTACGGAAATAGGCAAAAAATAATAAAATTATTGCTAATATGATAGTTAAAACATAATAAAAACCTATTGGGCTGTCTATAAGTGGCATTTGGTTGATATTCATGCCAAATAAAGAGGCGACCAGAGTAGCTGGAATCATGATAACAGAAATAATAGTTAAAGTTTTCATGATGTCGTTCAATCTGTAGGAAATTAAAGATTCATTTGTTTCTTGAAAGGTATTTATATTTTCTTTTAAAGTTTCTAATAAATCCCAAATATCTTTAGTGCGATCTAAGATATTTGTAAAATAGACGTTTGTTTTATCATGCATAAAGAATTTAGTGTGCGTACTCATCAATTTTTTAATAATGTTTTTATGAGCTTGCATGATACGTCGTAGATCAACTATGCTTCTTTTAGTGTGTAATATTTCAACTACTAATTTTCTTTCCTCGCCTTTAAATATTCTCCTTTCTATTCCTTCTATATCTTGTGAGATGTGATCTAGCATTGGAAAGGTATAGTTTTGTAAACGGTGTAAAATTTCGTATAATAGGAAAACGGGATGTGCGGACATATATTTTTCTCTACTAAAGTCATTGGTTTGTACTTCATTAAAAAAAGTATCAATAGTAGATATAGTACCATCACTGATAGTTATCAAGAATTTTGACCCTACAAAAAAATCTATTTCACCAGACTCCATTTCTCTAACCTTTCTATTATAAACAGGGAATGTCAATATAAAAAATATATAGTGAGCGTATTCACTAATTTGCGGCCTTTGTACTTTTACGAGGCAGTCTTCCAAGTCTAAAGGATGGAAGTCATAGGTTTCTTTGAGGTAGTCTATATGTTCCTGGGTCGGCTTACTAATATGAATCCAGGTTAATTTTTTTGTTTTTATTTTATTTATTTTCATAAGGTAACGTTTTCTCATTTAATATTATAATACTTTTTGCCATTAAAAGCAAAAATATTTTGGAAAAAAGGTCTGTTTATGATATAATTGTCGTACAGATATTTTTTCAATGAAGCGTAAAAAGACAGAAAAAGATTGGCGTGGAAAGATTTGGGGGTCAAATGTATTCACCCTTATTTTAGTGTTGCTACTGATTTTATCTTTTGTAAAAGTTAGCAAGGAAGTAGTGTTGAGATATAATATTCACCAAGAGATTAAAGAACTAGAAGGCCAGTTATCTGAGTTAAAAGAGAAAACGGAAACAACGGATAAGTTGATTACTTATCTGAAGACAGATGAATATGTAGAAAAGCAGGCTAGGTCCCAACTTAATTTAAGTAAGCCAGGTGAAAAGCAAATAAACTTATTTACAACAGATTCAGATAGAAATATCATAGAACAAGGTGGTAATTTACCTAATATTAATAAGTGGTTTAATTATTTTTTTAAATAATCATGAGTAATAAAATAAAGTTATTGATAGTTATCATAATATTTTTAATAGCCTCACAATGGTTGGCTGTTAGGATGGTATATAAACATAAATTAAATGGCACACCAGCTGTAGTTTTAGCTGGACTCTATAATTTAAAAGCAGGTACCATAGATGAGATAGATCAATCTTTTGTGATTTCCCTAAGTGAATATTTGAAGCACAGAGAATTTGTTTTGGAATATATAATCAAGGCAGGAGATCCCGCTATGTCTGAGTCAGATGCCGATTCTATGGTTTGGAACAGGTTGATAAAGAATACATGGCTTAATAAATTAGCTGAGGAGAACGATTTGTCAATTAACGATGAAGAGTTTGACGCGTATTTACAAGAAGTTCCAGATTTAGATAGTTTTAAACAAGAAGTAGAAACAGAGATGGGAGTTTCTTTTGATGATTATTCAGAATTAATGATTAAACCCTTGATGCTAGAAACCAAGGTATACGATCATCTTATATTTAATTTTGGAGATATAGAGGGAGTAAATAAGATACAGGCAGCCTATGGGGAGCTAGAGGGTGGCAGTGACTTTTTGAGTGTAGCCCAAGAATATTCAGATGATATGACTTATGTGGATAATACTTTATGGGTAAGTGAAGACGAGTTATCGATTATGTACGATCCAGTTAGAGATTTAAAAGAGGGAGAATTTAGTAAAATAGTACATATACCAGGTTCGTATGGAACAGCTCCCGGTGGCTATATGATTTGGTTTGTGGAGTCTTCTTTGGAAGAAGAGGGTAAGGATAGCAAAGAGTTAAGAGGTATATTTGTAGCTGCTAAAGGGGTGGATGAATTTTTAATAGACTATTTGGAGCAGGTAAATATTAATAAATTGTATTAGAATTAGATTAGTATATCTAAAAATAGAACTTTATGATCAAAATTCATAATCTATCAAAAAATTATGGCAAAGACGTACATGCTTTACGTGATGTGAATCTTCATATTAAGCCAGGTGAATTTGTGTCTATTGTTGGGCAAAGTGGCTCTGGTAAATCAACTTTAATCAGACTGCTTATTGCTGAGGAGAAAATGGACAGTGGGCAGATAACCATAGGTGGTTGGGAGATAACTGATATAAAGAATCATGAAATACCTACTTTACGTCGTCAATTAGGAGTTATTTTTCAAGATTATAAATTATTATCTAAAAAAACAGTCTTTGAAAATGTATCTTTTGCTATGGAAGCCTGTGGTTTTAAATCTTCAGATATAAAAAAGACAGTCAATCAAATGTTATCTTTAGTGGGACTTAAAGATAAGAGGGATAGGTATCCACATCAACTGTCAGGTGGTGAACAACAGCGTGTAGCTATTGCTAGAAGTTTAGTGCATAAACCAAAGTTATTGGTAGCTGATGAACCTACTGGTAATCTTGATTCTATTAATACCAGGGAAATCATTGATTTATTGAAGAAGATAAATAATTTAGGTACAACTGTAGTTTTAGTAACACACGATCGAGATGTAGTTAATAGCCTTAGAGGTAGGGTAATCACATTAGAAAAGGGTTATGTAATTAGCGATCAGGAGAATGGAAAATATTTATTATAAAAAATAAAAATAAATACTATGACTAGTTTGTTTAGGATTATAAAGTTTGCCCTGCAGGGGTTTTTCCGTAATTTTTGGCTGTCAGTAGTTACTATTACTATGATGTTGATGGCTATTTTTTCAGTCACGCTTTTGGTGGGCATGGATTATATTAGACAAGCGACCATCGATGGTGTTGAGCAGAAAGTAGATATTTTAATATCTATGAAGCCAGAGATAGACAAGGATAAGGTGGAGACATTGGTGAGCGATATGAACGGTTTATCGGAAGTAAAGAGCGTTAGAATTATAACTCCAGAAGAAAATAAGGTTTTATTTGAACAATCAAATTTAGATGATAACACTAAAAAAGCCTTGGAGATTTTTGAAGAAGGTGAAAATCCATTTTCCTATTCACTGGCTATACAGGCACATGATTTAGATCAATATGTTATTATTTCGGAGTTTGCTAAGCAGGATAAATATAATGGATGGATAGAGGACAGTACTTTTCGTGACTATGAAACTTTTGTAGAGAAGATAAATAATTTGGCTAAGATGGTTAACAAGTACAGTTGGTATGTGATTGCAGTTTTTTCTTTAATATCAATTATTGTTATTTTTAATACTATCCGTATTAGCATCTACACTCGTAAAAATGAAATTATGGTTATGAAGTTAGTAGGGGCTGGTAATTGGTTTGTTAGAATGCCATTTTTGTTGGAGAGTACATTTTATGCGTTGGCGGCTGTATTAATAATGATAGCGATTGTTTACTTTGTAATTAGCTTCCTACAACCATCTTTAAACACTTATTTCCAGGGTACACAAGTTATTGATTTGTCAGGATATTTTAGGAATAACTTCTTATTTATCTTTGGTGTACAATTTTTGGTACTATCATTTTTAAATATAGTAAGTACAACTATAGCTCTGAGAAAGTATTTAAAAGTTTAGTTCAAATAAAAAAACACCCATCTGATTTAATCTAGGGTGTTTTTATATTGAAAATTATTTTTTTTCAGGTAGCACATCAATGAAGCGAGTCTCTTTAAGTGAGCTGTCAAATTTTATCTTTTTTAGTTTACGGAATTTAACTATACCAGCTATCTTTGCAAACAGAGTATCATCGCTACCTCTTTTAACATTTAATCCAGGATGGAACTTAGTACCTCTTTGGCGTACCAAAATAGCGCCGGCTTTAGCTTCTTGACCAGCAAATAGTTTTACTCCTAGACGTTGACTTCGGGAATCTCGACCCAGACTAGTGGAGCCGCCCGCTTTCTTATGTGCCATACCTTTTAGTAATATTATTTAACAGGGTAAATAATAGCTTAAAACTTAAAATATGTCAAGATGTGGTTGAACCCTATACCGATATTTTAAGCTGAACTAAAAAACCAGTATAGGGCTCTACACCACCATTTTTCAGGCAAAAATGGCGGAGTAGACTATCACTATTGCATACTTAAAATAATTTAAACTCAGTTTTTCTAGGCATTACGTATAGATACTTGTTTTTATTGAGTTTTTTATAGCATTTATGTACAAAGCGGTCTTCTTTATTTAGAAAGAATTTGATCTGCCAAAGTTTGTTGTTTTTTAATTTAAACATAATTTTATAAGAAAGTTCTTAAAATAGCTTTGACTATACCCTGAATAGCTGGGTTCTTGGCATAGATTGGTTTCATGGTTTTGTTGGCTGGTTGTAGTCTAATCCTATCTTTCTCTCGATAGTATTTTTTTAGGGTGGCATAGGTGTTATCTAATAAAGCCACTACTACATCACCATTTTTAGGATAAAAATTTCTCTCCACTACTACATAATCTCCATTTAAAATTCCATCTTCAATCATAGATTCACCCTTAACTTTTAAAACAAAACTGTTTTCATCTTTAACTAAATTTTGTGGTACAGCAATGGTCTCATTTGTTTCGATGGCTTCGATAGGTACACCAGCAGTGATTAGTCCGGCCAATGGTAGCTCTATGGCTTTGCCAAAACGATGCTCGACTACTTCCAATGATCTAGCTGCATTATGATTACTAGTTAACAGACCCTTGTCCTCTAGAGATTTTATATGTTCGTGTACGGTAGCAGTGGAGGAGTAGCCAAAGTATTCGGCGATTTCTCTATAACTAGGTGCATAGGCATTAGTTTGGATAAATTGAGTTATGAAGTCTAAAATTTCTTTTTGTTTTTTTGTTAGGCTTGGCATATTGTTGTGGTTAATTTGTCTACCTATAGTATATACCGAACAAAAACCGAACGTCAAGTCTTTGGGTGTGGATAAGTTATTTTTATAAAAAAACACCCTACAAAATGTAGGGTGCGGTTGTCTATTGAGCAGTTAATTCCTGCCAGCTTTCTCTGCCTTTGGGGCGGATAGCTTCGGAGCCTTGAGCACACAATGGGCACTCTTCTGCTTCCCAGAAAGGCATAGGATGGTCGATTAAAGCAATGATGCGTCGGCCGTCAAGAGATTCTTGACCAGAACGGTTTACCAAAACAAGGATAAAGCCGAGCACATCAGCTCCCGTTTTTGTCAGTGTCTCGATAGTCTTTCTGGTAGTACCACCTGTAGTCATAACATCTTCAGCCACAATCACTTTTTCGTTTTGAACAACACTAAAGCGTTTGAGGACCATGTGTTTGCGGGTAATGTCTAGTTGTTCCCTGGTCTCGACAGGCTCGGTAAAGCCAAGTTCGATACCCATTTGCCTGGCCAGCTCGTGAGCAATCGTCACGGCACCCATAGCTGATCCAAACACAGATCGTGGTGTAAATTGAGCAGCATGGCTGATCTGCAAGAGATCATGGCAGGCCTCAGCTAGAACACGAGGATTTTTTATGACTTTACTGCCATTAAAGTATCCATTGGAGTGTTTGCCTGAAGTCAATAAAGCATGTGGTCGCTCAGGATTTTCATCGTGTATCCAGAGAGCACCCATTTTCTTAAACTTATCCATCCATTGATTCATATCTTTCTCCTTTCAAAGTGCGGGTTGAACATGAGGGGACTTACTCATATATTCCAGCATAAAAATAGCATGTTTAAGTAAAAAAAGTCAAAGATATGCATTTTACTTACCTTCCTTGACGCTAACCTGCTTTTATGGTAAAAAACTACATTCTCTTAAGTATTTAATTTAGGGGATATTAATGTACTTTGACAAGTCGAAAACAAGTCAAAAAAGCTTAAAAAAGGAGGTAAGACGTGAGGATAGCTGTTTTGTCAGACGTCCACAGTAATTGGGAAGCTCTCAAGGCTGTTTGGTATGATCTAAAAGAACTGCGCATTGATGCAGTTTATTTTTTAGGTGATATTATCGGCTATGGCCCGCAACCGCGAGCCTGCTGGGAAACAGCCTGTGTAATGGCTACGGATATGATTCGTGGTAATCACGAAGAGGGTCTTCTTGATCTTGATTTTGCTGCAAAATATTTTAATGGTAGCGCTTTGACTGGTGTGCAGTTTACTGATCAGCAATTGAATGTTGCGGAAAAAGCAGCTATTGCCAGATTGCCCTACAACCTAGTTTTGCCAGAGCTTGATATAACCCTAGCGCACGGATCTTTTTCTGATCACTGGGATTATATCGATGAAGCTGATAGAGCTCGGGAAGAAATTCCACATTTTCAGACGAAGCTTTGTTTTGTTGGACACACTCACATTCCATTTATTTTTGGAAGCGAGGAGGGTTTAATTAAGGACATTACTGAGGATATGTTGTTGGCAGGAGAGCAGAAGTTTTTGATTAATGTTGGTAGTGTTGGACAACCCCGTGATGGAGATTGTCGAGCCTGCTATGCAGTCATAGAAATTCGTGAGGGTCAATTTTATTTTGACCTACGACGGGTTTTTTATGATATTCAGAAAACAGCTGATGCTATTTACAAACACGATCTTCCAAGTTGGTTGGCAGAAAGACTCTTCTCTGGAGAGTAAGGAGGTGACAATGGCTACTATTATAGGAAACTATAAGGTGCTTAAGCAGATTGGTGAAGGTGGTTTTGCTAGAACTTATCTAGCTCGGCATCGAATTCTAGGCGAGATGGCTTGCATTAAACAGAATATAGATCTTAGTGTTGCAGATGTTGAGCTTCTGAAGAAAGAAGCTAAACTTCTCTGGCATGTTCATCATCACTCATTGCCGACTCTACGAGATTTTATCGAGTTAGATGATGGTAGTTTTGTGATGATTATGACTTTTATCGAAGGTAAAGATCTGCAAAAGATCGTTGATGAAGATTATCCGAAAGGTATTGATCCCGAACAAGTGTGTTGGATGATTCAGCGGCTACTCAATGCCCTGCATTATCTTCACTACTATGGGGTTATTCATGGTGATGTCAAACCGGCTAATATCATGATCAAACCGGATGAACATAATGCAATTCTGGTTGATTATGGTTTGGCTACACTTAAACCTCGGAGTCGCACCAAAGTTGAGGGTTACACCCCGGCTTTTGCTGCTCCAGAACAGGTTGCTGGCAAACCACCTATTCCTGAGACCGATATTTACGGTCTAGGAGTAAGTATGATTCATGCACTTGGTGGTAACTATATTGGTATGACTTTTCCGGACTCTGTTCCTGATAAGTTGCAGCGATTCATCGGTCAGATGATCAAACGTAATCCACTTGATCGTCCCAGTACAGCCCAGGAATTGATTCGACCTTTGTCGGATTTGCGCCAGGAGTTGTTTGGTGGTCGATCCAGTGGAGAGACTCTGAAGGTTTCTTAAATTTCTAATAGATTTAGGTAATAGCGGAGACTTATATTCACTATCACGTGCATTGTGCACAAGTTAAACCGATGGGAGAAAGACATGGGATACAGCTGGGAAGATGATTCTGGAAGTTCGTCTTCTGGAGGAGTCAGTCGTAGTGGCGGAGAAGATTTCCGCTCAGCTCGCAAGGCATATAAGAAGTCTACAACACCGACGCGGAGCTCAGGTCGTTCCACTGGTCGTTCTACTGCCCGCTCGTCAGCGCGTAGTAGCCGAGCCAGTCATGACTTCACTTCAGCTCGCGGTAAGACGCCGTCTCCGATCAAGCGTAAGAAGCTGGCGGTCTCAACCAATAGTAGTCATCCTTTGGTGGTTTGCTGTGATCACACCGGATCTTTCAGGACTGAGGTTGGTATTATTTTGGAAAAGTTGCCCCTGCTGGGCAACGAAGCCAAACGATATATTCCTCAGGGAGAAATATGTTTCTCTCTGGTTGGGGATTCTGCATATGATAGTTTCCCACTCCAGGTCAGGGATTTCAAGAAGGGTAAGCCCCTTGATGGTGAGCTTAAGAAGCTCTATCCCGAGGGTGGTGGCGGTGATAGCCCCGAGAGCTATGATTTGGCCGCTTACTATTTCACGCATCACTGCGAAATGCCCAATGCCGTCAAGCCACTTTTTGTTTGGATTTTGGACGACAAGACACGTACTAATCTGGAAGCCGCACATGTGCGTGAGCACATTGGTGACGATGTTCAGGCTAACCTGAACTCCAAGGAAGTGCTACGCAGACTGGCTGACAAGTTTGAGGTCTATGTGCTGTTCAAGAAGACATCCAGTTGTCGTCGTTTCTGGACTGATATCTATGGAACTGACAACGTTATTACCCTGGATAAGCCGCGTGACATCATCGAGATGATCATTGGTATCGTTGCTGGCGAAGCCGGCGAGTACGAAGACTTTGAGTTGCGTTCTGGTAAGCGTCATAGTGACCGGCCGGATCGTGTCAGTCGGGTCAAGACGTCTCTGCGTTCGGTCAAGGATAAATCTGCGGGTGGAGGCACAGATGGAGTGGCTGTTGGTAAGAAGTCCGGCGGCAAGACCAGTCTCAAAAGCAGGAAACTCACCTAAACTTCAGGCATAGAGGAGAGTAAAGATCATGAAAGTGATTACCACAATTCCTCCCTATGCTCCCTTCATTGGCAGGGTGGCCGAACTTCCGATTATTTCGGGAGTTCGGCTCAACACCGTTATGCCGGTGCAAGGAGTTAAGGAGGATGATTTACCTTCAGTCGAAGCACTGACGGCTATGCTCAAACTTATCAAGTCTCAAATCGGTGACAAGGATATGTGGATTGATCTCAAGTGTCGACAGGTTCGGGTTTCACACGGTTTTTTCTTCAATGGTTCTGATAGGCCTCCCAAGGCTTATCAGCTTGGAGATGAAGTTGTGGTGCTTGATTCTAGTCGTCCCAAGGCTCATGGTATCCTCAGGACGCCACCTTGGGCAACGCTCAAGATTGACCATAAGATCAAGCTGGATACTTCCAAGGGACCAGTCAAGTGTTGGTTCCAGGATGGTTATGACTCAGCTCACATCGTTGACGTGATTGATGGTGATACTCTGATTATGCTTGAAGGCCCAAAAAAGGTCGTCGGCGGTGGAGAATCTATCAATATCATACATCCTAGTTTTGAGGTCGAAGGTTATTTCACCGAACTGGATCGCCGCTATATTGAAGCAGCAGTTAAACTGGGTATTCACACTTTCATGCTTTCCTATGTGGAGCAGGACAGTGATATTCAGGAAATGTTGGCACTCGATCCTAAGGCTGTTATTAAAGCCAAGATTGAATCACCTCAGGGTTTTGATTGGGCATGTAAGTGCCTGCGCAAGTTCCCAGGTGTCGGCTTGATGGCTGCTCGTGGTGATATGTATGTGGAGTTTGGTCGTCCGGATAAGATACTACGGCCACTGCGTAAAATTGCCGAAATGGACAGTGATGCCATTGTGGCTTCCCGTATTCTGACTTCACTGCGCCATAGTCCGCGTCCGACCTGTTCGGACATTATGGATATTCAATGTCTGTTGCAGATGGGCTATGGACACATAATGGTCGGTGATGATATTTGTTTTGATGAAGACACATTGATGTTGGCTCTGGACATCCTGTCTGCTATTGAGCGGGGATAAAAGGAGGATGCATCATGAGTGTGCTGATTCTTAAACAAACAAGAGACATCGGCGACGGTACTGGCTATAAAAGCCGAGCCGTCGCCGACGACAGCTTAGTTTTATCAGCTGATAAAACACTGCAGGATGTAAATGACGGCAAGTTGATTCGTAAAATTGGCGTGTCTGTTTGCTCTGGCTGTGGCATCGGCTGCATCTATTGTTTTACTAGAAAGTTTAAAGATTGGCGTCAGCTGTCAGTAGCTGAGATAGTTAATCAGGTAGAACTGGTTCATGCCAACTTTGCGTTGGATAGTCCAGGTTATGACGAGGTAAAGATTTCCTTCAAGCAAATGGGGGATGTCAGTCTCAATGTTGATAACACCTGCCAAGCTATTGAGCAAATGTATGCTCGTTGGCCCTTTCTGCACTTTGTTGTGTCGACGTCTGGTTCTAGAAATCCGAAGCTGTTTGTCAGGCTCAGGCAATTGCACGAGCAAGGTATACAACTAAGGTTGCAATTTTCTTGTCATACCACTTCTGACGAAGAACGGAATTTCCTCAGTCCGCAGGTACCAATGATGACTTTAGCGGAAATCGCTGAAGTTGCTAATCATTGGCCCGGGAATCGAGTTACACTTAATTTCGTAGTCATGGAGAGTATGAATTATGATGTATCTCTATTAGCCAAATTGTTTGACGTAGACAGGGTTTTCATCAAGGTAAATTTCTTAGATGATAACCAACAGTTGGCCAAACACGGCTTAGTTGATGCTTCAGAAGAAAAGGTTAGAGTTTTTATTTCTGATTTGCAAAATTATGGCTTTAGATTTGCTTTTCGACACGGTTCTTTACTTCAGTAAAGAATAGGGTAGCTCCTAGGAGCTACCTTTTTTATTTTGACAAAAATAGGTAAATATAATAAGTTTATTTAAATTCGTCTGGTACATTATATTTACTCAAACCCGGAATGGAAGGTGATGCTATGACAGCAGAACAAGTCGCCGATGCAATGGTCAAAATGGTTACCAGAGACCAGGGCAGCAAGAAATGGAAACCAACCGAACTAAAGAAGGCTATTCAAGGACACTTTGGTGTGGACAAAAAGATTTGCAAGCAGGCTTTGCGTTTGTGTATCGATTCTGAGCGCCTGATTTATACTTACTACGGCAGTAGTTATGTAGAAATTCCACACACTGAACCCATTGCTGGTGATTAAGTATTTACATCCCAAACTTCGGTTTGGGGTTTTTATTTTGACAAAAACAAGTAAATATACTAAATTAACTCAAATTCACGTCGTACATTAAATCATCTTCAAAAGGAGTTAAATCATGAAAAAAGGGTTGGATCTGCTTAGTAGTGTCAAAAGTAGTCTTATATCGGATTCTGTTATTCAGCGGAGGGTCCAAGCGATTGGTCAGCAAATTAGTCTAGAGTATCGAGATGAGGGGGAGGAATACCCACTAGTGGTTATTTGCATCCTCAAGGGAGCCTTTGTATTTTGTGCTGACTTAATTAGAACGATGCATCTTCCGTTGGAAGTTCACTTTATGGCCGTGTCTAGCTATGGTGACACTACTAGTAGTTCTGGTGTGGTTAAGATTGAGAAAGATATTGACATCGATATCGCTGGTCGCAACGTCCTGATTGTTGAAGACATTGTCGACACCGGATTAACCCTGGCTTACCTCAAGGAATTTTTGTCTGATCGTAAGCCGCGCTCATTGTCTATCTGTACTTTACTGGATAAACCAGCTGCTCGTGAAAAAGAAGTTAAAGTCGATTATGTCGGCTTTGAAATTGGTGATGACTTCGTAGTCGGTTATGGTCTGGACTATGCTCAGCAATTGCGCAATCTTTCTGGGATTGGCATCCTCAAGCCCGAAATTTATCAAGAAGATGAAGAATAAAAAACAGGAGCTCGTAATGAGCTCCTTTTTCTTTTTGTATAAAATTACTGTACGTTTAGATAATAATTTTCTTCAGGCGTTAGGATGAACAGATTATCACCCTTGCTATTGAATAGATATAATTTTTTGTGAGGATTATCTAGAATATTTATTATATTGCGTTGATCACGACCATCAATTTCAGTGATTTTAGTTTGACCATTTATTTCACCAAGAAAATAACTACCATTTGGATGCCATAGAATATCAGATATGATTTGAGAAGAGCGATCTATTAGTTCTTGCCAATCTTCTTTGTGGTTATAGAGCATGATTTCATGACCATTAGTGATTAGTAGTCGTTCATCATGTAATTCAGCTGTAATAATTGGAATGGTAATTAAATCACGATAGGTATATTTAATGTATAGTTTTGAGCCAACCGTGAAAATGATTTTTTGTTCATCGGCTAGCAAAATATCTAGTTTACCCAAACTGAGCTTGTTAATTATCTTGATTGATTCTAGACCACTTTTTTTTAGTTGCTCAACATAATTGCTATCACTGACAATATATTGTACTACTAAATAATCATCATAAAAAGCAAAGTCATTCACTTTTTTACCTAGTTTAATTTCCCGGATATCTGGTTCAAAGGAATTGCTTATGTCGTATTGGAAAAGTTTGTCATTATATAAATACCACAGTAAGTCTGCGTTTTTATTATCCCAGATTGTTTTGTTATTTTTATTGATTGCTAGGCGGTCTAGGTTTTTTTGATTAATATCAAATACATAATATTCATTTACGTTTTGTAAAAGTAGTTTTTGATTATCTGCTGACCAGTCTAATAAATTCATATCTGAAGGTAGAGTGAATACGGTGAAGTCTTTGGCTTGCTCTACATCGGTTATGTGTAGTTGATTATCAGAATCTAGATAGGCATATTTATCTAAAGTATGACTGACTAGATATTTTTCACTACCTGAATCTAATTTGGTTTTAGCCATGTCTTGGTAAAATAGGACCACGTCTTCAGCAAAAGTTGTTTCACCAGGATAGATTTCCAATTCTTTCTGCCAAGTTCTATATTTGTCTTTTTTGACTTGCAATAAATGATGACCAGGCTTGATGTTGGTCAATTGTGTTGGTGTGTCATCATCCATTTGTTCATCATCCACAAAGATACTTGCACCCTTGGGAAAAGATTTAACATAAAAAGCCCCACTTTTTTCTATTTGGCCAGTATCAAAGTTGTACCTATAGCCTAAGCCATACATAGTAAATATGGGCGTTAAAATAAAGAAAAGTAGGAAAAAAAATAAATATGTGGCTCTGCCTAGTGCTTTACTCATCTTGTTAGAAATTCAAATTTAAGGTATTATTTATATGATAATTTACTATCACTATACTATGTCTAGTTTTATAATTCAAGGAGGAAAACCCTTGCATGGAAACATCAAGGTAGCTGGTTTTAAAAATGCAGCCACACCTATTATTGCTGCTAGTATTTTAACCAAAGAAGAAGTCTTGTTGCATAATGTCCCATTGATTGAGGATGTTAAAAAAATGATTCAAATTTTGGTATCTATGGGTGCCAAGGTTAATTGGATGGATAAAAATAGCGTAAAAATAGATAATTCAGAGTTAGATCCAACTAAGATAGATATGTCTTTGGTTTCTGCTATGCGTTCTTCCATATTATTTATGGGATCGTTGTTAGGTCGTTTTGGTAAAATTAAAACCAAAGAACCAGGTGGTTGCCAAATTGGCTCTCGTTCTATTGATACTCATCTCAAAGCTTTTTCTAAATTAGGAGCAGATATAGATTTTGATGGCAAGTTCTACCATTTAGAAAAAACTAGACCAGCCGATGAAGAAATAACCATGAGCGAGTTGTCAGTTACTGGTACAGAGAATATGATTCTAGCTGCAGCTATTAATCAAGGCACTGTTAGGATTCGAGTGGCCGCTGCCGATCCATCAGTTCAAGACCTGTGTTGGTTTTTGAAAAAAATGGGTGTGGATATAGAGGGTATTGGTACTAATAATCTTAAAATAAAAGGAGCTAGCTCACTCAAGGGTTGCGAATATTTTGTAATGCCCGATCCAATTGAGACGGGTACTTTTATTTGTTTAGCAGGTGCTACTAGATCAAAAATAACTATAGAAAATACAGCGCCAGAGTTTTTAGCTTTAGAATTAGAAAAATACAAAGAGGTTGGTTTGAAGTTAGATATTAAGTACCTAGACATTAGTCCTAGCGAGAATTATAAACTAGCCAATATAGAAGTTAATGGTCGAGTAGACCTAAAGGCTATTAAAAAATTGCATGACATGCCACATCCTGGCTTCAAAGCAGATTTAATTCAACCTTTTACAGTTTTAATGACTCAAGCAGAGGGTACATCGTTAATACATGACTGGATGTATGACGGTCGATTGAAATATGTTGCTGAATTGAAGAAAATGGGCTCTAATATAGTAGTCTCAGATCCACATCGTATAGTTGTGATTGGCCCCGCACCTTTATTTGGTAAAGAAATCACTAGTTTTGATTTGCGTGCCGGTGCTACCTTAATTATAGCTGCTTTAGCAGCCTCAGGTACTAGCGTGGTTTCTAATATATACCAAGTAGATAGAGGATATGAATCACTAGATGTGCGTTTGTCAAAGCTGGGAGCTAAAATTGAAAGAACAGAAAATTAATTTTATAAAAAGCATGGATCAGTTTAAACCAAATATACCAATAAAAACAGAGGATCTAAAATTAGGTTCTAAAAAACAGCCTTGGTGGAGAATATTAGCCAAGGTTTGTGCTTTATTAATATTAATTATAGCTGCTTTTGTATATGGTTTTTCCACGGGGAATAAACCAAGTGCGGATGTGCAGCAGGATAATGTTATCAAATATACAGCTGATGAATTGATAGATATTTTCAAGGATAACGATGAAATAGACGTGGAATTATTTACTCAAGTTTGGGACATTTTACATGAAGATTATCTAGATAAAAACAAGATCAATGATCAGGATTTATTTTATGGTGCAGTAGCCGGCATGGTGTCTGCTTTGGGTGATCCGCATTCTTCTTTTTTTGACCCAGTCGTTACGGAGGAGTTTAATCAAGAATTAAATGGCAGTTTTCACGGTATTGGTGCTGAAATTGGCAGAAAAAACGGTACCCTGGTAATTATTGCACCCCTAGATGGTACGCCAGCAGCTAGAGCGGGTCTTAAATCAGGAGATCAAATTTTAGCTGTTGACGGTGTTGATACGGGTAATATTTCAGTTACCGAAGCAGTTAATTTGATTCGAGGTGAAAAGGATACCAAGGTGGTATTAACTATTTATTCTAAAGATGAGGGCGACACTAAAGAAATATCAATTATCCGAGATAAAATCGATATACCCAGCGTAGTTTATAGACTAGAAGATGATATTGCTATTATTGATTTGACTCATTTTAACAATGACACAGAAGATCGTTTTGCTAAAGTAGCTCAAAAAGTACTTAACGATAATCCTAAGGGTATTATTTTAGATTTAAGAAATAATCCAGGTGGTTTACTACATATTGCTGTAGAAATCACTAGTTATTGGTTAGATCCAAAACAAGTAGTTGTTAGAGAGACCTTTAGTGATAAACGTAGTGATAAAGATTATAAAGCATCAAAAAAGATAAGTTTGGCAGATTTTGATACTATAATTTTAGTTAATGAGGGCTCAGCTTCAGCCGCAGAGATTGTAGCTGGCGCTTTGCAGGATTACGGTAAGGCATTTTTAGTAGGTAAGAAGACTTTTGGTAAGGGTTCCGTGCAGCAGTTGATTTCACTCAAGGATGATTCCTCAATTAAATTGACTGTGGCTAGATGGTTAACACCAAATGGTAGGACTATCGACATGGAAGGAATTGAGCCAGATACAGAGGTTGATTTGACCTTTGATGATTATAACAACGATTTAGATCCACAATTAGATAAGGCTAAAGAATTATTTTTAGGATTATGAAGGTAGTTTTATTAGAAACAATTAAATCATTGGGAGTAAAAGGGGATATTAAAGAGGTGTCTGATGGCTATGCTATTAACTATTTAATTCCTCAGAAAAAAGTTGCTTTGGCTACTTCAGTTAATGTTGGCGCTATACAAGCCAAAGAAGCCAAGGCTCAACAACAAGTTCAAGAGCAGTCAGATGAATATCAAAAGGTAGTTAAGACTTTAAGTAAGCAGACCATTGGCTTTAGCCGTAAAGTTTCAGATAAAGAAACATTGTTCAAAGGAGTAAGTATTAAAGATATTGTTGTAGAGATTAAAAATAATTTTAGTTTAGATATTAATACAAAGTGGTTTAAAAATTCTTCGGTTATTAAAACACTGGGGCGTCATGAGGTATTTTTAAACTTACCTAATAGTAAAACAATTTCATTTTATATAAACATTAAAGCAGAATAAAAAGTAGTATGTCCAAAACGAAATACATTTTTATTACCGGCGGTGTTTGCTCCGGTTTGGGAAAGGGTATAGCATCCGCATCGATCGGAGCTATTTTGCGTTCAGCAGGATACTCAGTTTTTAGTGCAAAGCTAGATCCGTATTTAAATATCGATCCTGGTACTATGAGCCCATTTCAACATGGTGAAGTATTTGTAACCGATGATGGTACAGAAACAGATCTAGATTTAGGTCACTACGAAAGATTTATTGACAGTAACCTATCCAAACTATCTAATCTGACCACTGGACGTGTCTATGAAAAAGTATTGCAAGGTGAAAGAAGTGGAGTTTATTTAGGGAAAACTATTCAAATTGTCCCTCATATTACTAACGAAATAAAAGATTATATTAGGAAAGCAGCTGATGAATCAAAGGCTGATTTTTTGTTAGCAGAGATAGGGGGTACAGTCGGTGATATTGAAGGTGAGCCATTTTTAGAAGCTTTACGTCAGTTTCACAATGAGATGGGACATGAGAATGTATTATTTATTCATTTAACTTTATTACCATTTCTTAAAGCATCACAGGAGCTAAAGACTAAACCAACTCAGATGTCAGTTAGAGAATTGCATCGACGTGGTATTCAGCCAGATATAATTTTAGCAAGAAGTGATAAGGCGGTTAAAAAAGAGGATCTTCATAAGATCGCTATGTTTGCCGATCTTGATGAACGATCAGTTATTCCAGCGTTGACTGTTAAAAGTATTTATGAGGTGCCGTTATATTTTGAAAAAAAGTACAAGATTTCTGACATTCTTTTTGACAAAATGAAGTTACCCAAGAGAAAGCCAAAGCTCGATAAGTGGGAGGCCTACGTCAAAAGAATTAAAACTACCAAAAAGAAATTATCCATCGGCTTGGTTGGTAAATACAATGAGAATATTGATGCCTATATTAGTGTAGTGGAGGCACTCAAGTCCGCCTGCTATCATAATGGAGTTAAATTAGACTTAACTTGGATCCATGCTAGTAAATTGGAAAAGAAAGATCGTAAAGAAATAAACAAATTCAAAAAAGTTTCTGGTATAGTAGTGCCCGGTGGTTTTGGTTATCGAGGAGTAGAGGGTAAAATTATGGCTGCTAAATACTGCCGAGAACACAAATTGCCTTACCTAGGTCTTTGTTTGGGTATGCAAGTTGCGACCATAGAGTTTGCCCGACACATTTTAGGCACCGAAGACGCCAATTCTACAGAATTTGATAGTAAAACTACCAATCCAGTCATTCATATATTACCTGGTCATACTGCCGATGAAGATAAAGGTGGTACTTTGAGGTTGGGAGCCTATCCTTGCGTTTTATCCAAGGATTCGCTAAGTTATAAAGCGTATGGTACTCCAAAGATTTCAGAGCGTCATAGACACAGGTATGAGTTTAATAATGAATATCGTGAGCAACTGGAAGCAGGTGGTATGAGATTTGCTGGTTTATCACCAGACAAACGTTTGGTAGAGGTTATTGAGTTAAAAGATCATCCATATTTTGTAGCTTCTCAATTCCATCCAGAATTCAAATCTAGGCCACTGAGACCACATCCATTATTTAAAAGCTTTATTAAGGCTAGTATAAAAAATTAGCTCCTTTATAGGGATTGCCCGCTGAGACTGTGATCATTGCTAATGAAAGACCGCCGGACACTAGTTCGGATACTCGGCTCTTTTCAAAGCAGGTCCTTTCCTTGGCGGGTTTTTTATTAATAAAAACCCATCCCCGAGGGGATGGTCTTGATGACCTATTTAATCTAGATCTTCAATTTCCCGTTGGCGCAATGCATATACCAATGGGTTTGTTCGTGCCAGAATATTGAGAGCCAATTCGATGGCATTTTTTTCTGGCCAAACTGTTGCTAAAGGAACATGAGAGGGCATGCGGATGCTACTCCAAGCGTCAGCAGGAAAAGAATCCATAGTAGCGGGGACGGCGATGACAGGCCAGGTGGTGTGAGCGGCTAGGATTGGTCCTAGACCATTACTTCGACCGACCTTGACCACTATGACGCCACCGTCAGGGTATTTACCCATGATTCTTTCCAGTTCGATTAGGCATGCTTGAGTGGACTTGTGTCCAGACATGGTTACATAATCGATAGTGATACCAGGAATGGTAGATGTTGATGGACCCTTGATATCATCACTGAGTGATCCACGCCAGCAGATAAGTGCCTGGTTAGGAATCCGGAATCTTTCAACTAGTCCAGCCACTGTTCCGTATTTGAGCTCGACCTCATCCAAGCTTTCGCCATCGCGGAAAGCCTGCTTACTGAGTTCTTCCCAGTCATGGGTGCGTAGACGCCAACTGTCATTGTCAATGACATCAGCTACACGTAGTTGACCAGCAGAGTCTATGCCGAATTCGATCTTCATATCGATCAATCGTAGACCCAGAGTAGTCCAGGCACCTTCTAGAACTAAGAAGACACGCTGTAGGTAATCTACTATCTGGTGGGTGCGCTCTTTGGAGCTACCTAGAGTTCCAGGAAGAATGGCATTGGGATTGACGCTCATATTTAGATCGGCTTCTGCTACCCAGGCGGGTAACTTAGGATGAGAAAGTTTCCAGTTCATAGCCATTGGATTGGCGATAAAAGGATCTTCTTCACCAGCCTCTGGTTTTAGACCTTCGACTAGGCGAGTTCCATCTGGCAGAATCAATTCACCGCGGGTAGTTTTCAGGAAAAATTCACAAACTAATTTGTGAAAACGATGCGGTTGCTCGTCTTCTTTACAAACTAGTTCTGGATGACGTTTGAGATAACTACCTACTGCATATCGCCTAGCCACCATTTCTAGCGGAATCATAGTACATTGTTCAGCTAGAAATTCAGTAGGGGAGACTTGCTGATAGTAAGCTACTGGAATACCAGCAGCTTTTAATAGTTCAAACACTCGGCAGGTTGTAGAGGTGGCAAAGGCTGCCTTGGCCTCAATTTGTTTGGTTTTTGTGGGATCATCGAAAGCCGTGATATCCGGCTTACTTTCTACTATTACAGGATGACCCGAGTGCTTGGTATCGGTGTGAGTAGCTTCTGCATCGAAGATTCTTTTGGTTTTACCCTCCACTAATACATCGCCTTTTTTCCACATAACTTAATCCTTTCTTTTAAAGTACATTGTCGGTTGGGGACTAACATTTTACAGCTTAACACAGTAATTTTAAAAGGCAATAACCATTGACAAAGATTAGGCAATATGTTTATATATGATGCTGATCAAATTCCCAAGTAGTTGATAAATATTTAAAGGAGGCAACATGGCTTGGTGGTCAAGGTTCATTGCTAGTTTTTCGGAAGCTAGGCAGCAGCTTAGAGGCTTGTCAGAAAAGTCTCCTAGGCTCCCGGAAGTGCGTAGAGTGCTTCCTGACCCAAGAGGGTCAAGGCCTATTCTTCCGGAAGCGTGTCGTTCTCTTCCAGAGCTACCCACTACGCACCTCCTTCCTTCGAGGGAGCAATTCGACCTTAGAAGGGACGAATTAAGGGCGCAGCGGGCAGCTGATCTGGAGAGGGCAAGGCGCCAACTTCGGGGCTAGGCTCCGTAAATATTTCCCTCGTGTGGTTCTAATCCAGCGGGGGAAATTTAATTTTATATAGTTGACATAAGTAGTAAAATATAGTATTATTGTTGCGTATTTTCCTTGTTCGGGGATCGTCTAATGGTAGGACACCTGGTTTTGGTCCAGGCAATCGGGGTTCGAGCCCCTGTCCCCGAGCCAAAAATAAGAATCTGAACTTTTGTTCGGGTTTTTATTTTTGGTTCAAAACCACAAACAATGATCCGATAGGAGCGACCTAAGATGCTGGACAATAGTCCAGCGCCCCGAGCCATCAAAAAATCTGAGCCTAAAGCTCAGTTTTTTATTTTTTATTTAATTGACAATAAGACCTTATGTGAAAATTTTTGGTGATTAGCGATTATACGGGACTGACCTTGTCAGTCCTTTTTATTTTATAAAAAAAGACCCACTCAGAGAGTAGGTCCATATATCAGATGGTACGGACTTTGTCCGCAGCTACTAGGGCCAAGTCAACAACTTGGCTATCATCGGGATATTTTTCCAGAAGCAGACTGCGTAAATCAAGGTCTGTTTTTTTACGTCCATCACGGAGGGTGTCACCACGGTTTTGCCAGGCATCAATAAAATCACAGACGCCGACTATGACGGCAATATTGAGAACTTTCTTGACCTGCGACAAAGGCATGTCTTCTGGGAAGTCTGTTAGTGTTAGACCGTAGCCACGGTCTTGAGCACGATGATGAATGCCAGCTACTAGCGCGGTATAGAGATGGAATGGTTCTAGGACTTTGTGTCCGGCTGCAGCGTGGCTGGTAATTTCAGAAAATTCATCATCAGTGATTGATTGATCAGCAAATAGGTGGTAGGGCAAGACTAGCTTGCCGATGTCATGCAGTAGTCCGCTAAAAAAAGCTTGCCGAGCATCTTTACCCATATCAGAGGCCACTTCTTCAGCCATCAGGGCTACACGTTCGACATGTAATTTAGTTCGGGAGTGTCTAAGAGACATTAGGGCAAGAATCAAGCGAGCAGTGTGGTCAAGATTTCCACTGGGATCATAGGCTTCAATCTTTTGTTGAATTATTACTGATATCCTCTCAGGACTCATCTTTTTCCTCCTTGAGTTTTAAGGTTCCAAATACGACCATGCATATTAGTATGATTTATTAATTTAGTCAATATTATCTAAGTATTTTAATTTATGTCAAAAAAATGTTAAAATACATGTATTAATAAATTAATGTTTTAAACTATGCTAAAAAATCAAAAAGGAAGCGGTTTACTATGGTTGATAGTGGTAGTGGCTGTATTTTTTGTTGGTTTGTATATTGGTAGAAATGGCCTAGAAGATGAAGTTAAGGATATATTTTCTAAGGAGAATTTCTTTGGCACCGGTAAGATAATATCAGAAGAATTTGAATTAGAAGAATTTTCTAGAGTTGATTTTGATGTAGCTGGTAATCTATACATATCTCAAGGAGAAGAGCAGTTAGTAAAGGTGGATGCTGACGAAAAGATTATGGAGAAATTAATAGTTGAGGTCAGGGATGGTACCCTGAGAGTTTCTCTTAAACCTCTAACAATTAGTTTTGTGTCAGTTAATGTTTATGTAACGATTCCAGATATAGATAATTTAACTATCAATGGTTCTGGTAGTATAATTGGTGAAACTCCACTGACTACCGAGAATTTAGATTTACGTATTAACGGTTCAGGTTATGTTGAGCTAGATCTAGATGTAAAAGAATTGGATTCAACAATCGCTGGTTCTGGAGAGATGAATCTCAAGGGTTCAACTATTAGGCATTCTACTAATATCGAAGGTTCAGGTGATATCAAGGCTGCTGCTCTAGCTACAGATAGTACGTCTGTAAATATCGAAGGCTCAGGAAGTGTTAAGGTAGTCGCAGAAATGGATTTGGATGTAAATATAGAAGGTAGTGGTGATGTGGAATACAGTGGTAAGGCCACAGTTATTCAAAAGATATCTGGTTCGGGTTCAGTGATTGAAAAATAATTTATAAAAATCGGGTAGTAATATCCGATTTTTTGTTTTAAAAAAAGAGACCCGTATGCACTGGAGGAAATGGGCAGTGACGAGTCTCTGACAATAGTACCCGGGCGGCACTATCTGTATAAATATTAATTGAAGATACTAGTTGCTATCTTGGTAGCTACTTACGCAGCCACCAGAAGATATCCGCAACGCCAATAGCGATGAGAATAACCTCGAAAGCCATAGTTTTCACCTCACTTTCAATATAAGCGATTAGCATCCTCCAGTAAATATCGAAAGGGACTCGTATGCACTGGGGGGAATTATGCAGTGACGAGTCCCTCGGCCTGTCGATAGACAGGCGATTGGTAGCATCCGAATGATGCTACTCAGATATTGATAGTTTCAACTTCTATTCTAGACATCATTAACGATTTGCTGAGATTATTTCCTCAGCCACCAAAAGAGATCGATCAGGGACAGACCCATGACGATCGTCATAATTTCCATTATGTGCCTCCTTTCCTAGGTTTTAGTTCCCCCCCCCAGCCACTAGCAAGTGACACCTAGGAAAGTTTCCACGTGATCAACCACATTCCACACATTAAATGGTTTAGGAATATAGTGAGTGCCGTAGAGTTGAAGTAACTTTTGACGATCTATATTTTTCCCTTTATGACTCAAGGCAATTACTGGTACAGATCTAGTACTATGTATTTGCTTGAGTATGCTGGCTATTTTTTCACCATCTAGATTAAGAAAATCTATGATGAAAACATCAGGGATAGGTCTTACGACTTGTCCATCAACCAGTCTGGGGGTCAAAATTTTAGTCACCAAACTAAGGGGGTCAGTTACCATTTTCATAACTAATTTCCCATAAACTTTTTCTGGGAAAACATTAGTTACTACTTGATGTCCTTCACCCTCTAGGGCATAATAGATGGTTCGTATAGAAGTATAGGTCGTATCAAAAACAGCGATTCTAGCCAATGTTGCACCTCCATGATGTGACTATCAAAAAACACCTTCGAAAAATGAGGTGTTTTGTTTGTACCTAAAACCAGCTTAATGCCGGTTACGCTACTAGCTCCCCATAATCCAAGCGTCCAAATATAGACTATGGTTCAACACCTCATCATTTTACTTATTTTATAAGGTACTTATACTAAAAAAACACCTAAGGTAGGCGTCTCCGACAAAATAAGCAAATTAAATTTATTGCCAATGCCGGTTACGCTACTAGCTCCCGACTATCCAAGCGTCCAAATATAGACAGTCGTTCATTGCTTCATTGTTAGATATTCAATTGTAAACATTTTGAAACTAACACATGTTTCATGATTTGTCAATGCTCATTGACATAAATAAGTATTTTATGTTAATTTAATATGTATTTTTTCTGAACCTTAAACCCTACAAGAAAGAGGTGGCTCATGTTTCCCAGAGTTTTAAGCTGCAACATAGTGATTATTCCGCCTGAAGAAATCAGGCAAATAGCCATTGATGTTAGTAGAAAAATTGCTGCCCATGGTAGTGATTTAGTCCTCAGTGAGGAAAGTGCTATTCCGCACATTACTATTCATCAATTTGCTTTTCCAGTAGAAAATATAGTTGCGGTTGATTCTGTCATGGAAAGAACATTTTGGGGTAAAAAGCCTCTCGAATTAACCCTTAGTGGTGTCAGTGAGTATCCTGGTAATGCTATTTTTTGGAATGTAAATATGACTGATGCGTTGTTGGGAATTCATCGCCAACTGGTCAAAGATATCAATGAACTTCGTCAGGATTTTATCACTGGCTTACATTCCGGCTGTCTAACAGGCGAAGTTGATATAGGTGCTGCTCGGCGTAAAAACTTGGCCAAATGGGGTAATCCATTGACCATGGATACGTTTGTACCACATATCACTTTGTCAGTGTTGCCAGAGGCTGATTTGCTTCCCATGGCTATGGAAATAGCTTCCGAATTGGGTGATATTAGCTGGCAGAGCAACCTTGTTTTTATGGCTACTCTCGGTCCGCGAGGCACTTGTCCTGGTATGCCAGAGAAAAGCTTTAGTCTTGATAGCTAAACTATCAGATTAGGGGCTCCAAATTGGAGTCCTTTTTATTTACCTATTTTTTTAAGGTTTTTAGCTTAATACTTGACAAAATCAAGGTATTATGCTAATGTAGTCTGTTATTATCGTGTATATTTTTTTACTGCCTTGAACGCAAGGATTTAAAATAGATTCGGTAAAATCGTTGTTTCCCAATCAATCACCATTTGCCATTAAGGAGGCAAAACATGAGTAAGATGATCGGTAGGCCCAATTTCAAGGCCAGGATGATTTTCACAATTATCTTTGTGATTCTGTGGATTGTGACCATTCAGGTCTACAATGCTTCGCAGGGTCCCATCGAGGCCGGAGTTGCGGTCAAGCAGCTCAACAACAGTGATGTCGACTATGTCGCCGGCCGCGCTGTCGCACTGCATGCCATCCCACGCATGATCAACTGGGCAGGATTTATTCTGCTGGGTTTGACCTGGATTCCGTATGTGGTCAAGTTGGGTAGGTACAACAGTGCCCCGGATAGTAACGAGTAGTTCTATTTTTCTCTGCTAGTATATTTGTTCACGAATATCGTGTTTCAAAACCGTTTCAAACCTTTCAGAACCTCTTGAGGAGGAAACAGAATGAAGAATTTCAAGTACCTGTCTCTGATCGTCGTTGGCCTGATCGCCATGTTTGCCTTTACTGGCTGCAGGGGTCCGGCCGAAGTCGAAGTGGTCGAAGAGATCGACACCAACGAAACTGCTTTCGTGGTGCCGATGGAAGGCGCCAACATGGATACCCAGGGCAAGTTCATGTCCGTGGATTTCCTGGAGGACGCCAAGGTCGCGGCCAAGCGAGTCACTATTCCTCTGCGTAAGAGGAAGAATGGTCGTCGCAGTTGGAATTTTGAATGGATTCCGACGGTGCGCGTGATCAAGGTTGATCGCAAACCCGTTACTCGTGAATGGACGCAGGATAGCGCCAGCGGCACCTCGAATGCCAACGAAGCCATCCATGTCGAGTCCAAGGAGTCCATCGGTTTCGCCATCGGCGTCAATATCACCTCCTTCGTTCGTGAGGACGACGCGGCGACTTTCTTGTACTGGTACGCCGGTAAGCCTTTGTCGGCTGTGGTCGATGAGAACGTGCGTGGTTACGTCACCTCGATTCTCTCTCGGGAGTTCGGCTCCCTGGAGTTGGTTGACGGTCGCGGTGCCAAAGCCGAGATCTTTGATCGCGTCTACGCCGCTACTCGTGAGCATTTCAAGGAGACCGGTATTACTATCGACAACCTTGGTTACGCCGAGGGGCTGATCTACGAGGACGAGGAGATCCAGACCGGTATCAACAACCGGTTCCTGGCTGAACTCAGCGTCCAGACTGCAGCTCAGAATAAGCTGGCACAGGATGAGCTCAACAAGCAGACCGTAGCCACGGCTACTGCTTCACGTAAAGCGGCCGAGGAGTTTGCTCGGGCACAGGACGCGGCCATCATGGTCCGTGAGCTGGATATCCAGAAGATCCAGGCCGAGGCCCAGAAGATCGCGGCTGAGAAGTGGAACGGCTCCTTGCCGGCCAATATCATGCCCGACGGGTCCGGTTGGCTCATGAACCTCAACGGCAAGGGTGGCAAGTAGCTGCCCAGTAGTTTGAATCACCATTAGGTGAAACAAGCTCAAATCAACAGGGGGACGAGAGAAATCTCGCCCCTTTTTTTATTTGTTTAAAATACTAGGCATAGATTGAAAAAAAAGCTGATTTATGGTATTTTAAAGCTATGAAAATTTCGCAAGAAATAATATTTTTATACAAAAAGTTAGAGGCCATTTATAAGGGTCGAGAAAAGGTTAGTAAAGAAGAGGATAAAATAGAAGTCGAGGAGATTGCTAGTCATTTTGCTTCTTTGTATGAAAAGTTGAGAAATAGTATTGATTTTAAAGAAGTGCATCTATTACGTCGTTTTTCGATTGAAAGAAATCTGAAACGGCGTTTTATTATGGAGATGTTGAAGCCCAACATTGCACAGAGTCTAGTAGAGGAGATGATCAGAGCTCGTTATCTACCCAACAATAGTATTCCAGAAACTAAAGTTAAAGAAGTAGAGAAAGTTATAGAAAAATATAACAAGCTTTATTTATTGATGAATGATTTGTACCACGGCGATGAAATTAATGATTATTTTAATTGGTTGATTGGTGTAGAGGCTTGTGAGATAGATATGCTATTAACTCCAGAGGATGTGGAGGATGCATTGATTGAAGCCATGTATCAAGTGACTAAATCACGTGTTAAGCTTAAAGGTGAAAATGTTAGTATTCAGGAAAAAAATATTCAACTATATATATCAATTCATAAGTCATTAGTTAAGTCTGATGACACTATAATCTCTTTTCATTTATTGAATTTATATTTTGATCAGTGGATACAGGCAGATGATAAATTAATTAAACTTTTTGCTACTAAGTTGCCAGCTATCTACAATACTATTCAGAATAACTTGCATCATCCCTATCAAAGAAAGATATTGCAGGCAATTAAGGAGCCAGTGGTTACTTTTCAAATTTTGTATGGTTTGATTCTAGATAAAGGAAGAGATGTTAAGGATTTATTGATTGAGCCAGCTGAATTGGAATCGGAAGCTAAGATTTTAATTAATCAAAAATATAAGATTATTCGTAGGCGTATTAGAAAGGCATCGGTTAGAGCTATTATATATATATTTATCACCAAAGCTTTAATGGCTGTTGCCCTCGAGCTTCCATATGAGTTATATATTATTAAAGAGGTGAATTATATTAACTTAGGTATTAATGTTGTTTTCCCACCATTATTGATGTTCTTGGTGACTATGACAGTTAGACCACCTAGCAAGAAAAATACAGAGAAAATTTTACAAAATCTTAGCAACTTGATTTATAATCGTCCAGAAAAATCTATTCTCTGTAAACTTAAAACTAAATATCGAAAAAATACTGGTTTTCAAATCTTTTACTATTTTATGTATACAATACTTTATGTAGTAGTATTTGGAGCTTTTATTTATTTATTACGCCGCCTAGAGTTCAATCTATTTAGTGGTGCTATATTTCTATTCTTCTTAACAGCGGTTAGCTTTTTTGCTATCAAAATTCGTGCTACTGCCAAAGAATTTTTGGTTCTACAAAAGCGTGAAGGAGTAGTATCATTTTTAATAAATTTCTTTTCCCTACCTATAGTTGCTTCTGGTCGTTGGATGTCTACTAAGTTTAAGAAGATAAACGTCTTTGCTTTTGTGATGGATTTTATTATTGAAGCACCGTTTAAGTTATTTGTGTCTGCTTTTGAAGATTGGCTTGGTTTTATGAAAGAAAAGAAAGAAGAGGTCTATCATGACAACAAATAAAAATGATTTTTATATAATTGTTCACAATATTCGCAGTCTTTATAATATTGGAACAATGTTTCGTACAGCTGATGCTATGGGAGTAGACCAGCTGTTTTTAACTGGTTATTCTGGGCAACCACCGCGTAAGGAAATCTCAAAAGTAGCGCTGGGAGCAGAGGATTCAGTTCCATGGCAACACTATAAAAATATTTCTTATTTGATAGATAAATTACGCAGAGAGGGTGTTAAGACAGTGGCTTTAGAAACTGGTAGTGAGTCAATTGATTATCTGGAATTTAAACCTCAGTTTCCCTTAGCCTTGATTGTTGGTAATGAAGTCAGTGGCTTATCATCAGCCTTGATGAAAAAAGTTGACACTACTATATCATTACCCATGAACGGTATTAAAGAATCGCTTAATGTCGGAGTGGCCATGGCTGTAGCTGGCTATAATATTATAAAATTTCGAAAGCAGTAAATATTTTTCTGCTTTTTTGTTTTTGTGGTATAATATATAAAGTTGATATTAATAATTCATAAATATATAAAAGTATGTCTTTGCATAAAATTGTAGAGTTAATTTTTACTTTAGTAATGTTACTGTTCTTGTCCACTTTAGTTTTAGGAATTTTAGTTGGCATCACTTTGGTACAACAAATGTCATTCTTTGAAGTCGGCATGAGAGGTCAGGTTTTCTTTGTTGGCGGCATGTTTGCCATCTTTTTGTACATCATGAAGATGATTGTTGATAAAATTAAAGATTACCATCGTTACGTTTAGTATTTTTTTAAAAAATAAGTCATGATTAAAAATACAGTTACAACTATCGGCGGCGCTACTCGCGACATCATGTTTTATACTGATGATATGTTACTGCTCGATAATAAGCAGGATTTGTTGCGTCAAAAACTAATTGCCTTTGAATATGGAGCTAAAATTTACAGTAAAGATGTATATTTTACCTATGGTGGCGGTGGTATGAATACGGCAGTCAATTTTGCTGGTTTAGGCATAAAAACCCAAACTGTTTTATCTGTTGGTGACGATTTAGTCGGTACAGAAATTTTTCGTTATCTAAAAAGCAAAAAGGTTAATACCAAGTTTGTTCAGGAGCATAAAAAAATTCGCACAGGCACCTCAGCTATAGTTAATGTTGGTAAGTATAATGAGCATGTTATTTTTGCTTATCGTGGTGCTAATAATAAGATTAACCTCAGCCCAGAGAGGGTTAAAAGAATAAATACATCTTGGGTCTATTTGACCTCTTTATCTGGAAATTTTACTGGCAAATTAAACAATCTTTTTAGTCATTGTGCAAATAAGAAAATTCAGATTGCCTGGAATCCAGGTAGTAATCAACTCAAACTTGGTTTGAAAAAATTAGCCAAGTATATGAAACAAACCGCAGTTTTTGATGTTAATCGGGATGAGGCCTTAGAATTGTTGGTTAGTCTCGAAGATGGGAAAGTAACCAACAATATTAACTATATTTTAAAGAGTTTACATAAATATGGTCAAAAATTAACCGTGGTTACAGATGGACATCGAGGTGCTTATCTTTATGACGGTGAGAAGGTTTATTTTAAGGCAGCAAAAAAACGAGCCGGTATTAACACTACTGGAGCCGGGGACTCCTTTGGTTCTAGCTTAGTGGCTGGTTTGATCAAATATAAGTGGAACTTAGATAAGTCCTTAAAGTTAGCTATATTAAATAGCAATTCTGTAATCATGAAGATTGGTGCTCAAGAAGGTCTGTTAACAGCTAAAGATTTAAAAAAGTACAAGTTATAATTATGAAAAAAGTCAAAGCAGAAATTTCAGCTAGACACTTACATATTTCCAGAGCCCATTTGAACAAACTTTTTGGTAAGGATTATGAATTGCATGTAGCTGAAGAATTGTCTCAACCTGGTGAATTTGCAGCTAAAGAAAAAGTAGAAGTTAAGGGACCCAAAGGAAAATTTATGATGCGTATAGTAGGTCCTATCAGACCTAAAACGCAGATAGAATTAGCTTACAGTGATGGTAGGCTTTTAGGGGTTAGGCCAGAGTTTCGTGTTTCTGGAGACCTTAAAGGTACACCTGGAGGAGTAACGTTAAAAGGGCCGAAAGGTAGTTTAAAATTAACCGCGGGTCTTATAATAGCTAAGCGACATCTGCACATATCTAAGGAAGATGCTAAAAAATGGAAGATTAAAAATGGTCAAAAAGTAAAGGCAGTGATTAAAGGCTCAAGAGCTATGGAGATTGGAGAAATTGTAGCCAGAGTCGGTAATTTTGCTACCAGGATTCATTTAGATACCGATGAGGCTAATGCAGCAGGTTTACTCACCTGTACTGTGATAGATTTAGATATATGATAAAAAAACACCTATTAGTTTTAAATACTGGAAGTAGTAGTTTAAAATTTGCTATTTTCGAAGTTGATAAGAGTCTGGGCAAGGAAATTTTATCGGGTGGAATTTCTTTATTGGCTGGAAAGAGTGTTTTGACTTACAAAAAAACCAAGATAAATATTGCCACTGCCTACAATCTTAAAACTTGGTGGAATTATTTAGAGGAAATTTTAGCAAACTATGATATTCGTTATGTAGGCTTCCGGATGGTGCATGGCGGCGAAGAATTTACAAATACAGTCAAGATCAATAAACAATTTTTTAATAAGATAAAAAAGTATAATAAATTAGCTCCTTTGCACAATCCAGTTAGTCTGGAATTAATGAGCTTAGTTAAAGATACTTGGCCAAGAATAAAAATGTCAGCTAGCTTTGATACTGCTTGGTACCAAGATCTCAAACCAGAGGTATATCTATATTCATTGCCTAGTAAATTTTATAAACAAGATAAAATCAGAAAGTATGGTTTTCATGGTTTGAGCCATGAAATGGCTACTAAGTACGCTGCTAAATCTTTACATAAAAAAATAAATAAGTTTAAGGCGGTTACTTGTCATTTAGGTTCTGGTTCTAGTTTGACTTGGTATATAGACGGCAAGGTTAAAGACACTACTATGGGCTTTTCACCAAACGAAGGTCTGACTATGTCTACCCGTAGCGGTGATATTCCAGCTAGTATAGTATTTTTCTTAGCCGATGAGCTCAAGATGCCGCTGATAAAAATTAAGCAGCTATTAAATAATAAATCTGGATTACTTGGCTTAGCCAATATGGCAGACCTTAGGGATATATTGTTAGCAGCTGGATATCGAGTACCTGGGTATAAGAATAAGCGTAAATTTAGCAAAATAGATAGACAGCAGGCAAAATTGGCACTGGGAGTTTATGTCTATGATATTCGTCGTTATTTAGCTTCATATGTAGGCATGAGTAAGAAATTAGATGCCATAGTATTTACTGGGGCAGTAGGCATCAATAGTCCCATCATTAGGCGCATGGTAATGCGTAATATAGTAAAGCCTAAAGGTTGCCGAATATTAATAGCACCCGAAGGTGAAATAAATAATTTAGCAGAAAAAACATACAAATGTTTATTGAAAAAATAATTCCTAAAGCTTTAGCTCAAGAAACAAGTCAGGTCTTGGAGAACTTAGCCGAGTCAGATGCTAAACTAAATGAACTAAATCAGGAATTACAACAACTAACCACAGAATACACTCAAGGTAATGTTGAACCTGTTTATTATTCATTTTTTAATATGGATAATGTTTATTTTTGGTTTATTTTAGGAGGATTACTGCTGTTAGCGGTTGGCCTATTATTTTTATTAATGGAGCTTAAAAAAAATCAACCAAAGAAAATTAGAATAAAAGAACCAAAACCAGTCAAACAAGTAAAAGAGAAGAAGATTGAAAAAAAGAAAGAAGAACCAAAACCAGTAATAGCAGTCAAAGAAGATAGGGTTGAAAAAAAGAAAGAAGAACCAAAACCAGTCAAAAAGAAACCAATTAAAGTTAAAGTTATTAAAGTAAAATAGTGTATTATATCTAAATAAGCCCCTTAATATAGTCAGGGGTTTATTTATTGGTAAAAAGATAAAATTATTGCTACAATGTAGCAAGTCATTAATTATCAACATATGTCACATATTTGGCAACAGCCAAAACCTGTAGACAATAAAATAATAGAAAAGTATCCTGAATTACACCCAACTGTAGCTCAGTTGCTTTATAATCGTGGTATTGATACACAAGAAAAGATAGATGAGTTTTTGATGCCCGATTATAGTCAGGATATCCATGATCCTTTTTTATTTAAGGACATGACCAAGGCTTGTGAACGTATTTATCAAGCTATTGATAAAAAAGAGTTGATTACGGTTTATGGAGACTATGACGCTGATGGTGTTAGCGCGGCAGTTATTCTTAAAACTGGCTTGGAGAATCTAGGAGCTAAAGTAGAAGCCTATTTACCACACAGAGAAAAAGAGGGTTATGGACTCAACAAAAAAGCAGTTGAAAAACTAGCTAGCAACAAAACTAAATTAATTATTACCTGTGATTGCGGAATTAGTAACACAGAAGAGGTTGATTTAGCCAATGAAAAAGGCTTAGATGTAATTATTACAGATCATCATACTGTGCCAGACAATCTACCAAAAGCTATGGCTATTATTCATCCGCAAGTTTATGATAGTTATCCTTTTAAGTTTTTAGCTGGGGGAGCAGTGGCTTTCAAATTGGTGCAAGGTTTGATTAAACACAAAAGTAGCGCTTTGTCAGATAAGGATAAAGAAAGTCATGAGAAATGGTTATTGGATTTAGTGGCTATTTCCTTAGTAGCTGATATGGTGCCCCTAATAGGAGAAAATCGTACTTTACTTAAATATGGTTTGATAGTACTTAAAAAAACCCAACGTATTGGTTTGCAGAAATTAATGGAAGTAGCTAATTTGAGCGCAGACAAAGTAGATACTCGCAGTATAGGTTTTTCTATAGCGCCAAGGATTAATGCCGCTGGTCGTATGGATCATGCCAATTTAGCCTTTTATTTATTAACTGAGCCAGATGCTGATAAGGCACAAGAATTAGCTGTTGAGCTCAATCAATCAAATATAGATCGTCAGAAAGTGACTGAGAAAATTGTGCGTCAGGCAGATGCTCAAGAGGTTAGTGATAAGGAAAGTCTATTATTTTTTTATCAATCAGATTGGGCGGCTGGTTTAACTGGCTTGGTAGCCTCTAGGCTAGTTCGTAAACACGCTAGACCTTGTATAGTTATGACTGATAGTGAAAGTGGTGATGTTGTTGGTTCTGGTCGAAGTATTCCCGCATTTAATATTGTAGAATCTTTACAAGCCAATGCTGACCTATTACTTCGTTTTGGTGGTCATCCCCAGGCCTGTGGTTTTTCTATAAGTAAAGATAATAAGGACAAATTTATTAGCAACATGCAGAAGCGAGCAAACGAGCAGTTGCACGGTGTTGAATTTTTAACTAAATTAGAAATAGAGATAGTTATTAATTTTAAAGATATATCTTGGGAGATAGTTGATTTGTTGGATAAATTTAAACCTTTTGGACAAGGTAATGCAGAACCTCTATTTATGTCTACAGATTTATTGGTAACAGCTGCTAGAAAAGTAGGTAATGATGCCAAGCATTGGAAATTAGAACTAGTAAAAGACAATAAAAAGCGCGATGCCATTGCTTTTGGTTTAGGAAATGTAGATTTAGAGATTGGAGACAAGATTGATGTGGTATATAATTTAAGTATCAACCAGTGGAATGGTAATAGAGAGATACAATTAATAATTAAAGATATCAAGAAAGATGCATAAGCTTTTTACTGACGGAGGAGCTAGAGGTAATCCTGGACCATCAGCTATTGGTGGTGTTCTTTATGAAGAGGATAAAGAAGTAGGTAATTTTTCAGAATATATAGGCGAAGGTACCAATAATCAAGCTGAGTATAAGGCAATTATCCGTGGCGTAGAGTTAGCCCTGGAAAAAAATATTTCGGAAGTTGATTGTTTTTTGGATAGTGAATTGATTGTTGAACAACTAAATAAAAGATACAAAGTAAAAGATAAGGAATTGGCCAAGCTTTTTGTAAAAGTTTGGAATATGACAATGAAATTTAAAAATATAACTTTTACACACGTTCGGCGTGAGCAGAATAAAGCAGCAGATGCTTTAGTCAATAAAGCGCTAGACGAAGAATTATCATAAAATTAAATCCTGCCTAGGGCAGGGTTTTTTATTTTTAAATAAAAAAGTCCTACCGAAGTAGGACGAGATAATCAAGGAGTAGCCGTGGTGGCATTTCTGCGGCGAGCCAACCAGAGAGCGAACAGTGTGATGATGGTATATACCATCATAGCAGAGACAGTGCGAATCGCCAGATCGTTGGTGGCGTACTTTTTGATATCCAAGAGAGAGATAAAAATGAAGACAGCAGCGCCGTTGTACATGCGGCAGCGGAGGGTGGTGCAAATATGATTTTTGTATCTATGGACTGTATAGACCAGGAAAGTGCCAGCCAAGAGGCCGCAGATGATGGCAGACTTGGCACCAGGTGCGATATCCAACCCGATGTCATAGAGGCCATTGAAGACTATGGCGTAGACGAGAATCCAAAAGATAAAGGAAATTCTACTAAAGATTGACTTTAAGCGTTCCATTTTTTCTCCTTTTGAGAGTGTTTGAAATGTTCTAGGAAGATTGTCATTATAAAACCATAGAGGCTATTTATTGTCAAGGTTATAAACATTGATTTTTCCTGCCAAAAATGGTATTTTAAAGTCAATGTCATATAAGTTTACATGGCCGATTTATGGTCACCAAAATCAGTTAAAGTATTTGCAGGAAACGGTTAGTCAAAACAAGCTGGCTAATACGTATTTGTTTTATGGGCCTAGGGGATTAGGTAAAAAAATGGTAGTAGACTACTTCGTGCAATCATTATTGTGTCAGGATCAGGAGACTAGACCATGTCAGAAATGTTATCATTGTCGTTTAATTAAGAAGAATACTTTTTTAGATTTACACAAACTTGGCCGCAACGAAGACTTGTCAGTAGAAAATATTAGGGAGTTCTTGCACAAATTATCTTTATCTAATGTTAGTGCTGATAAAAAGTTAGCTATAATTTATGGAGCAGAAAACGTAAATTTATTTGGTGCCAATGCCTTATTAAAAACACTTGAAGAACCACCGCGCAATACTACTATTATTTTGATAGCTGATTCTATTAGCAATCTTCCAGCTACTGTTATTTCACGATGTCAATTGATAAAATTTCAATCTTTATCTCGTGATGATATGGAAAAATGGTTAGATAATTATGATTTTGGTCAAGATGAAAAAAAGACCATTATGAACTTATCTTTTGGTAAGCCCGGTATTGCTTTAGATTTAATGAATGATAATCTCGAGAGCTTCAAGAAAAGCTGTAATTTTGTTATTAAATTGTTATCCAGTAATACTTTCGTATACATGAACACTATTGATAAATGGTTTGAAATTTTAAAAAAGGAACACCCAGGATTCAAAATGTATGAGTTAGGGAATTTAACAGAGCAATATTTGAATTTATTTGAAGTATTTTTACGAGATCTGTTATGGATAAAACTAGATCGTCCAGTAGTTAACGAAGTGTACCATAAAGAATTACAGGATTTGGCTAATCAGTTTACAGCCAAAAAACTTTTTCAGAATTTAATATCTTTAAGCAAAATAAAAACTAAATTAAAATATAATGTTTCACCACAGTTGCTGTGGGAAAACTTACTTTTAAGTGTTAAATAAATACATGAAAAAACAAAAATTATCATTTAATAAATTTTGGCTGCTAGTTTTAATCTTGCCGTTAGTACTTTCTGGATGTTTAGGTATTAATATCAAAAAGAAAGATAGCGCGGCAGGTAATTTAGCTTACGGTGGTTTATTTAGAACCGCCAATTTAGGAAAAACCTGGGACCACGTTACCAATCTATATACTATTGGTGGTCAACAAGTTAATTTCAATGCAACCAACTTGACTGTTTATGCTGAAGATCCGTCTGATCCAGCAACTATTTATTTAGGTACTCAAGTTAATGGTGTGTATTATTCATATAATTATGGCAATGGCTGGTTTAACACTTTAAGAGATTTGGGGACTGTCAATTCTATAGCTGTAGATCCTAGAAATAAATGTACCGTTTATGTAGCTGTTCATAATAGTTTGTACAAATCAACAGATTGTTCACGAAGTTGGGATAGGGTTTACTTTGAAACTAAGCCTGGTCAATTTATGACTACAGTAGCAGTTAATGGTAGTGATAATCGTGTGATTTATGCAGGAACTTCTGACGGTAAGTTTTTAAAGAGTCATGACTACGGTCGTTCTTGGGATACTATTCATAGATTTGATCAGAAAATAACTTTCCTAGTTGCTCAAAATCACATTGATGGAAATATTGTGTATGTGAATGTAGCCAATAAAGGTTTATTTAAGAGTGTCGATGGAGCTGCTAATTTTCAAGACTTAATGGAATTGCCGATTATTGAGCCAGATGATCCGGGTATCGAAGACGCTGCTAGTTTAAAAAGTACAGGATATATTAATGCTTTATATATTGGCATAGACAAAAGTGTTCCAGATGGTATTCTTTTTGTGAATAATACTGGTTTATTTAGGTTAAAGGATAGTCAAACTTGGCAACAAGTAGAGCTATTATCACCAAACAGAGGTGATGTTATATATGCCTTTGAGGTTAATCCGCAAAATACCAATGAAATATTTTATGGTACTACGGTAGCTATTTATCATTCTATAGATGGTGGTAAGAATTGGGATGTCAATCCATTGCCAACACCAAATTCAGCTAGGTTTTTCAAATTTTCTCAAGATAATAAATTTATGTATCTAGGAACATTTTTTATTAGACAATAATAATTATTAAACAAATTTTATGAATAGCATAGTTCAGAATAACAAAGATCAATACGAAAAGACTTTGGAATTCTTGCAAGGTGATATTTCATCTTTACGGACAGGTAGGGTGGCACCAAACTTGGTTGAAGCCATACAAGTGGAGTCCTATGGTACTACTTCAGATTTGATGCAATTGGCAGCAATCAGTACACCCGAGCCACGAACTATTAGTATTAAACCTTGGGACAAGAATATACTTAAAGACATAGAAAGGGCTCTAGCAAAGTCTGATTTAAACGTTAATCCAATTGTTGATGGAGATATTGTTCGTTTGAATTTTCCATCCCTAACAGAGGAGAGCCGTAAAGAGTTGGTGAAAATTTTATCTAAAAAATTAGAAGAAGCTAGAATTGCTTTACGTTCTCAACGTGAGAAGATAAAAGAAGATGTTATTTCATTAGAAAAATCAAAAGAGATATCAGAGGATGAAAAGTTTCAGGCACTTAAGGAACTAGATGATATGACCAAGGAATATAATGAAAAAATCAAAGAACTTGGTGACTCTAAAGAAAAGGAGATAATGACTATTTAAATTATGATAACACTTATTTCGTTTGTATTAATATTAGGAGTTTTAGTACTGGTTCATGAACTAGGTCATTTTCTTACTGCTAGAAAATTGGGTGTAGACGTAGAAGAATTTGCGATTGGTTTTCCACCTAAGTTATTTTCTATAAAAAGAAAAGGCATTGTTTATTCTATCAATTTGATTCCGGTGGGTGGTTTTGTAAAAATAAAAGGTGAATCGGGTGATCATGCTGATGATCCACACAGTTTTGCTAACCAGGCAGCTTGGAAACGTGCAGCTATTTTGTCAGCTGGTGTAGGTATGAATTTTGTGTTGGCCATAATTGCTTTGTCAGTTGGTTTTTATTTTGGATTACCACAAGCACTTAGTGATAACATGGGGGATGTTCAAATCAGTCAGAGAAGTATTATGATTGTTGAGGTTAGCTCTAATAGTGTAGCCGCAGAGAATGATTTACAGGTTACTGACGAGATTTTAACAGTCAATGGCGTGAGTATGGAAAACTCAGATATGGTTTATGAAGCCATTGATGAGCATCGTTATGATGAAATGGAGTTTTTGATAGCTAGAGCTGGTGAAGAAAAGACTATTAATTTAACACCAGGCAATTTAGAGGGTTATGAAAAGCCAGTTGTAGGAATTGGCATGTTGGATACAGGAGTTGTTAGTTATGGTTTTTTTGAGAGCATCGGACAAGGACTTAAAGCCACAGGAATCATGGCAGTTAGAATTGTTCAAGCTTTTGGCAATTTAATTGGCACATTATTTAGCGAGGGTCGTTTATCAGCTGAAGTTTCAGGACCCGTTGGTGTAGCTGTTTTAACTGGTAAATTTGTTAAAATGGGCTGGATCTATATCTTGCAATTTATGGCTATTTTGTCTATTAATTTAGCTGTTATTAATATTTTACCATTTCCAGCTTTAGATGGTGGTAGACTGTTATTTGTGGGTATAGAAAAAATTCGTGGCCACAAACTAAATGAAAAAGTAGAAGGTTGGATGCATAATTCAGGTTTTATTTTATTGATGGGCTTGATAATCTTTATAACTTTCAGAGACTTTATGCGTTATGGTGGTGGTATTTGGACTGCTATCAAAAATTTATTCTAAAAACTAATGAAATTTGTATTAGAAAACATAAAGGTAAATCATCTCAATCTGATGCGTAGACTGGGTTATCACCCACATAAACGCAATCAGAGTTTTGCTCGTCGTTTGTCCAGTAATGAATTTCCGCGTTTCCATGTTTACCTTAAAGAAAAGCCGAGTGGCTTGGAGTTTTCACTGCACCTGGATCAAAAAGGTGCCTGCTATGAAGGTCATACAGCACACAGTGGTGATTATGATACCGAAGTGTTGGATCAAGAAAAGCAGCGGATTATTAGTTTAATAAATACATAATATATGAAACAATCAAAATTATTTGGTAAAACTAGGCGTGATATTAGTCAGGATGAAAAAAGTATTAACGCCGAATTATTAACCAAGGCTGGTTTTATAGAAAAACAGATGGCTGGAGTCTATAATTATTTACCTTTAGGTCTTAGGACTTATAGAAAAATTGAAAATATTATTCGTGAAGAAATAAATGCAATTGATGGCCAAGAAATACTGATGCCTGTTTTACAAGCCAAGGAATTATGGCAACAAACAGGGCGTTGGGAAGAAATGGAGCCAATTATGTATCAATTCAAAGATCATCATGGTTCAGCTGTCGGTTTAGGAACCACTCACGAAGAGGTGGTGGTTGATATTGTTAAAAAACACCTAACATCTTATAAAGACCTGCCAATTTATTTGTATCAAATGCAAACTAAATTTAGGGATGAAAAAAGAGCTAAGTCCGGCTTGCTTCGTGGTAGAGAATTTGGCATGAAAGATTTATATAGTTTTCATACAGATGAATCAGATCTAGATGAGTATTATCAAAGAGCTCATGATGCGTATTTAAAAATTTTTCAACGGATGGGTTTGGAATCTTTTTCAGTTGAGGCATCAGGCGGTGCTATCAGTAAAAAATTCTCTCATGAGTTCATGGTAAAAAATGAAGCTGGTGAAGATTTAACAATTTTGTGTGAAAAATGTGCTTGGGCTCAGAATAAAGAAATAGCCAAACAAAAGGCTGGTGATAAATGTCCTAAATGTGGTGCAAAGTTAAGTGAAGAAAAAACAGTTGAAGCTGGTAATATATTTAATTTAGGCAATGAATATTCCAATAAAATGTCCTTGAAGTTTACTGATAAAGATGGGCAGCAAAAAGATGTTGTGATGGGTTGTTATGGTATTGGTTTAGGTAGGGCTATGGGAACGATAGTTGAAGCCAATCATGACAAGGATGGAATTATTTGGACTAAGAACACAACTCCTTTTGATGTACATTTGCTAAACTTAGCCAAAAAAGACAGTAAAAAGGCAGATAAGGTCTATCAAGATTTGCAGAAAAAGGGATTTGAGGTATTATATGATGACAGGGACACCTCCTTTGGCAAGAAGCTAAAAGACGCAGATTTGATAGGAGTATGTTGGCAGTTGATAGTTAGTGATAAACAGGATGATTTAGAGTTGATTTATCGAGCTGATCATAAAACAGAACTAATGTCTCTTACAGTAGCAGTTAAGAAGTTAAATGAGTTTTATAAATAATGATAAAGAAATTTTTTAAAAACTTTTCTAAAGATATGGGTATTGACCTAGGAACGGCCAATACTTTGGTTTATGTCCGAGAGCAGGGCATTGTGATCAATGAGCCTTCAGTGGTTGCTATTAATAATAGGAACGAAAAGATTTTGGCTGTTGGTGAAGATGCCAAAATTATGCTTGGAAAAACACCAACGCATATTTCGGTTACTCGTCCTTTGATTGATGGTGTTATTTCTGATTTTGAAGTTTCAGAAAAAATGATTAAGCACTTTATTGAAAAAGTACATCGTGAGTCTTTTACTCTTATGCCTCGACCAAGGGTGGTAATTGCTATTCCATTGGATGTGACAGAAGTAGAGAGAAAGGCTGTTGAAGACGCTGTCATGGGTGCTGGTGCCTCTCAAGTTCTGTTGATTGAGGAGCCAATGGCTTCTGCTATTGGGGCTGGCTTACCGATTCAGGAGGCCACTGGTAGTATGATAGTAGATATTGGTGGTGGTACTACTGAAATAGCTGTTATTTCTTTAGGTGGGGTTGTTTCCTGGAAAGCACTTAAGCTGGCTGGCGATAAACTTAATGAAGCAATTATTCAATATGCTCGTGATAAATTTAATATTTTATTAGGAGAACGTACCGCAGAAAAAATAAAGATTCAAACCGCATCTGTCTTGCCTTTAAATGAACCCATAGAGACTATTATGAGAGGTCGTGATTTACTTACTGGTTTACCAAAAGAAATAAAAATAACAGATTCTAATATACGGGAGGCAATTACTAAACCAATTAAATTAATAGTGGATAACATCAAAGCTACTATTGAGAACACACCTCCAGAATTAGTAGCGGATTTATATGAAAAAGGCATGGTTCTTACCGGTGGTGGAGCCTTACTTAGAGGTTTGGATACTTTGATATCTCAAGAGACAAAAATGCCAGTACATATTACTGATGAGCCGTTGACAGCAGTAGTACGTGGTACTGGTAAAGTACTGGATGATCTTAATAATTTGAAAGATATCATTTTGCCTTCAACAAAAGATTCAGGTTTAAGCTAAACTTAGACTATGCTTAGACAAAACCTAAAAATTTTTTTACTGTTTTTGGTAATAATTGCCCTACTTATTTTATTTAAAAATGGGCAAATTTTTGATTTAGGGGTAGTTTTTAGATCTTGGTTGGCTCCGCAGAGCGCTATCAATAGTTTGTTGACTAAACCAGACAATTTAGAAGAAGAATATAAAAACCTTTTAGCAGAGAACAACCGATTAAAAACACTAGCTGAGGAGAATCAACAACTTAAAGAATTATTATCTTTTAAAAAAGAAAAAGAATACAGCTTGGTGGTAGCTAATATATTGAGTCGTGATCCAGCTAATCGTAATATTTTGATTATAGATGCTGGCAGAGGACAAAATATAGAGCTTGGCCAGGCCGTAGTAATCAACAATGGTATAATCGTTGGTAAAGTTATTGATGTTGGTATAGATTCTTCCAAGGTTAGGTTGTTAGCTGATAATTTTAGTAAATTAGCAATCAAAACAGGTAAGGGTTTAAAAGTCTCTGGTTTGTTGACTGGTTCTTTGGGTTTAACTATGAACCTGAATTATGTTCCCCAGGATCACGAAATTAAAAAGAACGATTTAGTAGTTACAGCCGATTTAGATGTTAATATTCCGCCAGGATTGGTTGTTGGTGTGGTTGAGGAGGTTAACTTTTCACAGGAAGAATTATTTAAGGAGGCGTCTATATCACCAATAGTTGATTATAATACTTTATCTATAGTAGCAGTGATAGACTCATTATGAGGTATTTACTTTTAATGTTAATATTTTTGGTGGCGGTTTATTTTTTTACCGTACTAAATTTTTATGATAATGGTTGGCAATACGTGCAGCCATTTTTGATAGTCACCTTGTTGGCTTATTATAATACGGAAGAACGCTGGGTTTATTATGGTTTTGCTTTTCTAGCTGGTTTATTTGTCGACTCATTTACAGGAGTATTTGGTTTACATACTATTATTTTTTTAATCATAATTTTTATATTGCGTAGTTTACAATTAACCATTCTAACCTCAAAAAATATTTTAACAATTATTTTGTTGACTATTCTAGCTTTTGTTATTTTTTGGTTATTATTTTATTTAGCCAATTTTATGTTTAGCTGGGAACTGTATACATTTCAAAAACAAATGTTTATGCCTATGTTGAAGATGTTTCTAGTAAACATAGGGGTGGTTATTTTTTTGCATTTATTGTATTTCAATTTACACACAAAGAAACATGAAAGACAATCCTTTTAAAATTCAAGAGGGTTCTGTACGCGACTCTAGTATAAATAATTTTCTTAATGATAGGAATAGTGGTGACTATCTAAATGTTGATGATGTAGGAAAATCTCAACAACTGGGAAGATTTTTTTCTAATGAAAGAATTAGAATTTTATTCTTACTTTTTAGTGTGTTGTTATTTGTTTTATTTACTAGGGCAGTATATTTGCAAATGATTAGGGGGTCCTATTATCGTGATGTAGCAGAAGGCAATCGTATTCGTTCAGATGTTATTAAGGCCAATCGAGGGCTTATTTATGATCGTTTTGGTAATTTAATGGTAAAAAATATATCTTATTTTTTCTTATATATAGTACCAGCTGCCATACCAGAGGATGAACTAGCTAAACAAAAGATGTTTAATGAGGTTAGTAAAATTTTAGAGTTAGAGGAAGGTGAAATAGAGATTAGAATAGAGGAGGGCAACGTTGAGGCAGACAAAGTTTTGGTTTATGAAAATGTTTCATATGAGGCGGCCATTAGATTGATGATTTTATCAGAAGAGCAACCTAGTCTTAATGTTCGACATGAGCCGAGGCGTCAATATTTAGAAAATTTGGGCATGTCACACATGATTGGTTTCTTAGGCGCTGTTACCGATGAGGATATTAAAGACCGTCGCTATGGTTTTAACGATCGTATTGGTAAAACTGGTCTAGAGTACATGTATGAGACTACTCTCAAAGGAAGGGATGGGATCAGAGAAATAGAAGTAGACGCTTTATTTAGAGAAAAGAGTATTTTGTCTATGAGTGATCCAGAGGATGGCGGAGAACTAGTTTTAACAATAGATTCTAAAGCTCAAGAAAAATTGCATCAGATTATGCTTGATAATGCTGCTCGTTATGATTTACCCAAGATGGCAGCAGTGGTTCTTGATGTAGAGGATGGAGGAGTGTTAGCCATGGGTAGTTTGCCGACTTTTGATAGTAATATTTTTACAACTATTTTAAATAAGGAAGATTATAACAAAATTATTAATGATGAAAATAAACCCTTATTAAATAGAGTTATAGGCGGTGCTTATCCCATGGGCTCGATTTTTAAAACCATCGTTGCTTCCGCTGCTCTAGAAGAGGGAGTAATTGATAGAAATTTTACAGTGCGTAGTACAGGGGGTATAGAGGTTGGTAATAGTTTTTTTCCAGACTGGCGATTAAGTGGTCATGGGCTAACTGATATTTATTGGGCCTTAGCAGATTCAGTTAACACTTTCTTTTACTCAATTGGCGGTGGTAATAATCAATGGCTCAGTTTAGGTTTGGGAGCTGACAAAATAGTTGCCTATGCTCAAAAATTTGGATTAGGCACGGTGACAAACATTGATTTGACTGGTGAGGTGGATGGTTTTTTACCGAGTAAAGACTGGAAACAAGAAACCTTTGGAGAAAGATGGTATTTAGGTGATACCTATAATCTGTCTATTGGTCAGGGTTACATGCTATCTACACCACTACAAGCAGGAGTGTTAATGTCCTATTTTGCCAATGATGGCACAGCCTATCAGCCCCATTTTGTTAAGGAAACTACAGAAAATCAGAATATTACCGTTATTGAGCCTCAGATAGCTTTGACGAATATTATTTCATCTGATAACTTAAATACTATAAGAAGGGGTTTGAGGATGGCTGTTACCGATGGTACTGCTCAAAGTTTACAGTCTGTACCGGTAAAAGTTGCTGGAAAAACAGGTACGGCCCAGTTTAACCGCAACAAAACACCTCATTCTTGGTTTGCCGCATTTGCTCCCTATGACGATGCCAAAATTGTGGTAGTAGCCTTAGTTGAAGAAGGTGGAGACAGAGGCTTGGCAGTCACTATTGTTAGGGAGTTTATGGAGTGGTATTTTTCTAAATAATTTGTTATGATATAATTTGTATTTATAAAACAAAAAATAAATAAACTATGGAAAGTAAAGTATTGACCAAAGAAGGTCTAAGTAAAGCCCAGGAAGAACTGGACTACTTAAAAAACACAAAGAAACACGAGGTAGCTGATCGTATCAAGTTAGCCAAAGAGTTTGGTGACTTGTCAGAGAATGCTGAATACCAAGACGCAAAAGAAGAACAAGCTTTTGTAGAAGGTAGGATTTTAGAATTGGAATACTTAATTAAAACTTGCGTACTTGCTGAAAAAAATCCCCAAGCAGGCATAGTTTCTGTTGGTTGTGAGGTGACCGTTGATAAAAATGGACAGGAGCAACGTTTTTTTATTGTGGGCAGCACAGAAGCTGATCCAGTTAACAGTAAGATTTCGTTGGAGTCACCAATAGGAGATGCCCTGCTGGGTAAAGCAGTTGGTGATGCAGTAGAAATTAAATTACCAGCCGGCGAAGTAACTTATAAAATATTGGATATAAAATAAATGTTTATCAAAAAAATAGGAATTGATTTGGGCACCACCTATACATTAGTGTATATTCCCAAGCGCGGTATAGTAATTAATGAGCCATCTGTAGTGGCTATTTCTGTATTTGATAAAAAAGTTTTATCCGTCGGTGATGAAGCCAAAGAAATGATTGGGCGCACTCCAGACTCTATTGTTGCATCTCGTCCATTAAAAAATGGTGTAATTGCAGATTATAAAACAACTGAAAGCATGTTGAAATATTTTATTAACAAGGCTGTTGGTGGTATGAAAATATTTCGTCCAGAAGTTATGATTGCTGTACCAGCAGGTATTACCTCTACGGAAAGAAGAGCTGTTATCGATGCTACTCTGAATGCTGGTGCTAAAGCTGCCTATATTATTAAAGAGCCCATCGCAGCCGCGATTGGTGCAGATATACCCATTGGTAGTGCTTCAGGACATATGATAGTAGATATGGGTGGTGGTACTAGTGAGATAGCGGTTATATCCTTAGGTGGAGTAGTAGCTAACACTTCAGTTAGAATCGGTGGTAATAAATATGATGTTGCTATTGGAGAGTTTATTAAAAAGAAATATAATTTGGCTATTGGAGAGAGAACTGCTGAGGAAGTAAAGATAAAAATTGGCTCTGCTCAGTATTTACCAAAAGGAGAAAAGCTTGAAATGGATATTAAAGGACGTGACATGATTACTGGTTTACCACGTACTGTCAAAGTAAACTCTGATGATGTCACCGAAGCTTTGCAAAATGAATTGCAGGGTTTGATTTCAGCAGTAAAGTCTGTCTTGTATCAAACACCGCCTGAATTATCCGCTGATATTATGGATAAGGGTATGGTATTGTCAGGTGGCACATCTTTGCTTCGTAATATGGATAAGCTTTTATCACAGGCAACTGGAGTTCCTGCTTACGTTGCAGATGATTCACTTTTATGTGTGGCTAGAGGTACTGGTATTGCTTTGGAAAATCTGGAGTCGTACAAAAGAAGTATTTTATCTGCAAAATAATGTTTACTATAGGCTTAGAAGCAAGTCGTGCTAATAAGGTTAAAAAAACAGGCACTGAATGGTATGCGTGGCATATGCTTCAACAATTTAAAAAGATAGATCCCAACAACAAGTTTGTTGTTTATTATAATGATTTTTTAGCCGATGACCTACAAGAGGTTCCGGCTAATTTTTTATTAAAAAGATTAAAGTGGCCTTTTGGTAAGTTTTGGACACATATTCGCCTTGGTTTTGAATTGTCAAAATATCCAGTAGATAAATTTTTTGCTAGCAATGCAGCACCATTATTTACTAGTGGTGAAGTAACAGCCACTATCCATGACTTAGGATTTTTAAATAATCCAGAATTGTATCATCCAATTGAAAGGGTTTATCAAAAAGTTTCTCATCGATTAACTATTAAAAAAGCAGATAAGATTATTGCTCCTTCAGAAGCTACTAAAAAAGATATAATTAAGTTTTATCCTGATGCCGAATCAAAAATAAAAGTTATTTATCATGGTTGGGATAAAAAAGATTTTAAGCCAGTAGAATTAAGTGATCAAGAAAAGATAAGGGATCATTATAATTTGCCAGATAAGTTTATTTTATATATTGGTCGTCTGGAGGCTAAAAAAAATATTGTTAATTTAATTCGTGCCTACCAAAAAACTGATCGTAGCTGGCCATTGGTGTTAGCAGGTAGAGCTGGTAATTTTGGATATAAACAAATAGAAGAATTAGCTGGTACAGATGATTTGAAAAACGATGTTATTATTTTGGGTTATATTAGTCAGCAGAATTATACCAAACTTTTAGGAGCGGCTAGTTTATTTGCTTTTCCATCAAAGTTTGAGGGCTTTGGCATCCCTGTTTTAGAGGCTATGGGTGTGGGTATACCAGTAGCTTGCTCAGATTTATCGGTTTTGCGGGAAGTGGCAGGGGATGCGGCTGTATATTTTAATCCTGATAATGTAGATGATATCAAAAATAAAATAGAGAAAATAATCAAGAGTAGTGATCTTAGAAAAGATTTGATAAATAAGGGACACCAGCAGTGTCAAAAATTTTCTTGGGAAAAAACAGCAAGAGAAACCCTTGATTTTATCATAAAATAAAAACCCCGAATTGAGTGTGCTCAAGTGGGGTTACTCTTTGTAAATTATTTGATATTTAGGAAAGGTGAAGATTTCGTCTATTTTTTCCTGATCAGGATCATCAAGTTTGAAAGCTTCAATAAAGCAATTTTGTAAGAATTCAGCCAAAGCAGATACGGCTGTTTTTAATTCTTTACTCATTCGAGTGATTTGATGTTTATCTCTACCACTAGAACAGACATAGCCTTGTTTGTCCTGATAGAGGATTAAAAAACGAACAGACTCTTCTCCTATTTTGCACCATCTTTCGATCTGAATAACTTTGTTATTCTCGATTGTGATTATGCTACAGGGAGCAGGGAAACTTGGCTTCATTTATTTCTCCTTTTTTAGTGTACAATAACTTTTAAATATATTGTCATAGATATTTATTGATGTCAAACAGATTTTTGGGTATCTAAAAAGGTCTAAATTGACCTCATAAGCCGAATTCTGTCTAAGGATGATCATCTATCTAGGCTTACAATTGCTTATAAGCTCAAGCGACTTACCCGTTTCGTAGCATTACGAAACCTACTTAGTCTTTCACCAGGTAGAAGTTTACCTCATTCTATGTGTCACCACATAAACGTGTGGGCTCTTACCCCACATTTTCACCCTTACCTTTGCAGGCGGTATACTTTCTGTTGCACTTGTCCTATCCTTCGATTTCTCTCAGGACGGTTGGCGTTACCAACTACCCTTTTTATGGTGTTCGGACTTTCCTCCTCACCAAAGGTGAGGCGATCATCTTAGTCAATTTAGACCTTTCAGCATGAATATACAATATTTTGGTGTTTTTGTCAAGAATGTGATATTTACTAAATAAATACGAAGTGATATGATAATGGTACTATGAAAAAAGCCGATTTTATTACAAATATCGTTTTGGTTCCTATAGATTTTGTTCTGCTAACATTAGCAGGAATTTCTGCTTATTATTTAAGGTTTTCTAGCAGTATAGTTGAGATCAGGCCTGTTTTTTATGAGATGCTTTTTAGCGATTATTTAACGCTAGTTGTTAGAGTGGCTGTTTTTGCTATTTTGGTATTTGCTGTGAGCGGTTTTTATAGAATGGACAACAAAAAATTGGCCAGAGAATTACCAAGAATAATCAGTGGAGTTTCTACAGTTTTTGTTATTTTAATTCTGGCTATTTTCATGCAAAGAGAATTGTTTTCTTCACGTTTTGTTATTATCTTGGCGTGGGTTTTAGCAATTGCATATTTATTTATCAGTCGAATTATTATTGTAATAATTAGAAATTATTTTTTTAAAAGTGGGCACGGTTTAGCTAATATTGTAGTTTTGGGTAGGGATAGCAACCGACAACTAGTTATTGACGAATATAAAAATAATCCACAATTTGGATTTAAAGTATTTGCTCAATTCGACGACCTTGAAGAGCTAAAAAATAATGGAGATATTTTAGAAAAAATAAACAAACGGAAAATTGATAACATTATTCAAACTGATTCCTCAATCTCTAAAGAGAATGCTTTAAACCTACTCACTTTTTGTCAAGAAAATCAATTGTCACTTCAGTACGCAGCTAGTCTTTTTCAAGCACATAGTTTAAATTTAAATTTTAGTAGTGTAGCTGGCTTACCAATTATTGAGATACAGGGTACGCCTTTAGATGGTTGGAGACGGGTAGCCAAAGGTTTTTTTGATATTGTCGGATCAGTATTATTGGTAATTATTTTATCACCTTTATTTTTAGTGCTAGGTATTTTGGTTAAAAGTACTTCTAAGGGACAAATTTTTGTCAGCCTGTCACGTGTCGGTATAAAGGGAAAGGTTTTTAAAATGTACAAATTCCGTTCCATGGTTAAAGACGCTCATAAAATGAAACAAGAAATAATGGAGAATAATGAGAGGCATGATGGTCCATTATTTAAAATGAAGAATGACCCACGGGTAACAAAATTTGGTCGCTGGTTACGACGCACTAGCCTTGATGAACTGCCACAATTATTTAATGTTTTGCGAGGACAGATGAGTTTAGTTGGACCTAGGCCTCATGAACCAGAAGAGGTATCTAAGTATCAGCGTGGTTATAAAAAACTACTAACTATAAAGCCAGGCATAACAGGTATGGCTCAAGTATCAGGACGGTCAAATTTAGCTTTTGCAGAAGAAGCTAAACTTGATATTTTTTATATAGAAAATTGGTCAATGCTCTTGGATCTAATTATTCTTTTAAAAACACCTAGAGCTTTATTTAGAAATGACGAGGCTTGCTAATTTATGAAAAAAGTTGCTTTGGCACATGATCATTTATTCCAGATAGGCGGCGCGGAAAGAGTTTTGGTAATATTATCAGATCTTAATAAAGAGGCGCCGATTTTTACTTTGATAAATGATTCTAAAATTAGTAAAGATATTTTAGATCAAAGTAGAATAGTTACTTCACCACTACAAAAATTTCCTGCTATTTCACAATTATTTAAATATTTTTTGGCAGTGATGCCCAAGTTGTGGGAAAAAACAGACCTGAGTGATTATGATTTGGTGCTTAGCTCATCATCTGCTTTTGTTAAAGGTGTTAACATTAGCAAAGATACTGTTCATGTATGCTATTGTCATGCGCCAACTAGATATTTATGGGATGATAAGGAGGAATACATCGGTAATCTACCAGAGGGTCGATTTTTAAAATTATTTTTACCTAGATTATTAGATCGTTTACAGGTTTGGGATTATGACAAATCTCAGCAAGTAGATCATTTTATAGCTAACTCTAAGTTCATCGCTGATAAAATTAGTAAGCATTACCGGCGTGCATCCACTGTTATACACCCACCAGTAAAAGTAAATAATTTTCAGGTTAGCGAAGAGATAGAGGATTATTATTTAATTGTTAGTCGTCTGAGGCCATATAAAAAGGTAGACTTGGCTGTTAAGGCGTTTAATAACCTTAAATTACCACTTAAAATTATTGGCGGTGGCTCAGAATTACGACGCTTAAAAAGAATGGCACATTCCAATATAGAGTTTTTAGGTGAATTACCAGACGAAGCCAGGAATAAATATTTATCTCGTTGCAAAGCTTTCATTTATCCGCAGATAGAAGATTTTGGTATTACTGCTTTGGAAGCCATGTCATCAGGTAGGCCAGTGATTGCTTTTGCCCAGGGTGGTGCCCTAGAGACTGTAGTTGATGGTGTTACAGGTGTATTTTTTGATGAGCAGACCTGGGAGTCATTGGCACATAAAGTTTTACGTTTTGAAGAACAAAATTTTGATTCAGGTGTTATACGTCAGCATGCTAAAAAATTTGATGAAAGTATTTTTAAGCAAAAATTACTAGATTTTATTAATACAATATGAACATAGGAATTGACATTCGAGCATTATCAGCTAAAAGCCTGACTGGAATTGGCAATTACATTGTTAATGCTGTTGATAATATAATTAAACAAGATAAAGAAAACACTTACTATCTTCTTAGCTCAGGCTTAAAGAGTGGTATAGATGTTTTAGACAGTTTAAACGCTCCTAATGTTAAACATGTTCATTGGCGTTTTTCAAATAAACTATTAAATAGTAGTTTGGCTTCTGGCTTTGGTCCTGATTTAATAAAAAAGATTCCAGTTAAACTAGATTTATTTTGGTTGCCAAATATTAATTTTTTTCGTTTTAATAAAAACACACCTACTATTTTGACGGTGCATGATTTATCTTTTTTGCATAGCCGTGAATTTTATTCTCTTAAAAGAAGATATTGGCACAAGTTAGTAAATGTCGGTAAATTAATCAATCAATCTTCTAAAATAATTGCAGTTTCCGGTAATACTAAGCGCGATATTGTTAGATTTTTTACAGTACCAGAGGAAAAAATAGAAGTGATCAATCCAGGAGTTACTACTGTGGCCATGGATGATGATCATGCTAAATTGTTGACTGCTAAATTTAAACTAAACAAAAAATATTTTATTTATGTAGGTACTTTAGAACCACGTAAAAACATTAGCAGCGTTATTAAGGCTTTTGATAGATATCATCATGATTATCCAGAAACAGAATTAGTAATAGTTGGTAGCAAGGGCTGGGTTTATAGAAATATTTTACGTGATATTGGTCGTCGTAAATATGTGCGTTATTTAGGTTATGTGCTAAGTCCGACTAAAGACGCTCTTTATCATCTTAGTCAAGGCTTAATTTGGCCTTCATTTTATGAAGGTTTTGGTTTTCCACCCATGGAAGCTACTTGGCATAAAAAACCAGTGATAGTGAGTTACAAGACGTCATTACCGGAGATTATGCAACAGCAGGCTTTGTATGTGGATCCATATAACATTTCGGACATTTATCAAACTTTAAAGGCTTTAACTAAGGATGAGCAGCTAGTTAAGGATTTGCAAAATTCTGCTAAAAAATTTAAAGTACCTAAGTGGGACAAACAAGCCGCTAAGATGATAAAATTATTCAGTAGTTTTAAACAATAGTCATGAAAATAGTTATTGATTTAAGAATGTACGGCCCAAGTTTTGGTATAGGTCGCTACAATCAAAAATTGTTAGAGGAGCTAGTTAAGATTGATCAAGACAATCAATACGTTTTGTTATTTAAGGAAGCACCTGAGAATCTAAATTTACCTAATAATTTTAAAATACAAATCGTTGACTGTCATTGGTATGGCCTCAAAGAACAAATAGTTTTACCAGCGATTCTACGTGAGATTAATCCAGACTTAGTGCACTTCCCACATTTTAATGTGCCAATTTTATATAGAGGCAAATTTGTTGTTACTATCCATGATTTGATTATGACTAAATTTCCTAGTCGTCGAGCTAGTACTTTGAGTAAATTTGGTTTCAAGTTTAAATATGGAATGTATGAAAAAGTCATTAAGCATGCTATCAAAAGAGCTCAGCGTGTAATTGCGGTATCTGATTTTACAGCTCAGGATATTAAAAAATACTTTAAGCTAAACGAAACCCAGGCCAACAAAATAAAGGTAGTCTATGAAGGGGTGACTGTTAGTAATGGTCAAGCTAACCCCGACATTAAACTTCCTAACAAGTTTTTTATTTATGTGGGCAATGCTTATCCGCATAAGAACTTAGAGTGGTTGATAGAAGTTTTTAAATTGTTTCTTGAAAAACATCCCAGTTATCATTTGATATTGGTTGGCAAAAAGGATTATTTTTATAATCGTCTAGTTAAAAAATTTGCCAGCATCCCAAATTTAATTTTTCCTGGCTTTGTATCAGATAAAGATTTAGCCAGCTATTATAAATCTGCCAAGGCATATATATTTCCTTCAAAATATGAAGGCTTTGGTTTACCACCACTAGAGGCTATGGTACACAAACTACCAGTTTTATCTAGTAACTCTGGTCCTATGCCAGAAGTATTGGGAAAAGCTGCTAAATATTTTAATCCAGACGATAGAGAGAAGTTGTTGTGTCTAATGTCAGAAATTATAGAGGATGAAAAATTAAGAGATAGTTTAATCCAGGCTGGACAAGAGCAGATAAAAAAGTATTCTTGGAGCAAGATGGCACGAGAAATATTAGAAATTTATAATAAACAATAAGCCATTGTTATGAGTGCAAGTTTAACAGTGGTTTTTATTTTGTTTTTAAAACAAAACCTGTTATAATATAGTCAATGTCAAAGACTCGAAAAATAAAAAAATCCAACCTAAAGGAGCTCAAAAAAGATTTGATTGATGACCTTGATCAATTTCTTTTGGATAGTGAAGAGTCTCCTGTAGAGAGGCAAAAAGAAAAAGTTAAGGCTCTGGGCGAACTAGATAAATTGATAAGGCAGGATTTGTCATACAATAAAATATTAACCAGTATAAAAAAAGAGGTTGTAAAAGAAAAAGTAGCTACACCAGCCAAATTGGTTGCTAAAACCAAACCTACACTTAAATCAAAAACTGTTATTAAGAAAACAGTTAAGCTCAAGAAAAAACATGTCGTTAAGAAAGCTCTTGCTAAGGAAATATCAGATAAAGAAATTTTTAAATCAAGTCATGTTTTAGATCTTAGTAAGGTCAAAAGGACTTATGCTCAGCAACCAAGTAAGACATCACGGTTTAAGTTGGGTTTGAAAAATAGACTATCTCAAGTTCAAGTAAAAAAACAACCAACCAAAATCAGCCAGCCAGCCAATCAGCCAATAGTGCCAGCAGTTATAAAGCATGAAGAGGTGATCGATAGTGAAGAAAAATTATATTTTCCTAAACATACACCGCGTTTAAATATAAGTTTACCCAAAGGGTTTAAATGGCAACCTTTAGGCTTGGTTCCAGCTGCTAACAAGGCTCTGGTGTTTGGTTTAATTTTAGCAGTAATATTATTACCTATTAGGGGCCTAGTATTATTTGGTAAAATTCAAGATGACAAAGACAAGGTGTGGAATTTTGGCCAAAGTGGTTTAATCAACTTACAAGCTGGTGTTATTTCAGCTTCAGAAAATTCATACCAAGTAGCACAAGAAGACTTTACAAAAGCTTTGGATGATTTTAGCCAGGCTCAGGCCGTGCTTAATCAGCATCAAGAGTGGTCTTTGAATGTGGCATCTATATTACCAGTAGTTGGTAAACCATTGTCATTGAGCAGAAATATGTTGACAGTAGCAACTAATATTTCACAGGCGGCTACTATTTTGAACCAAAAGATACAATCAGAAGAAAACTTAACAGAGTATATTGTTTTTATAAATCAGCAGATAGAGGATGTGCTGCCTTATTTAGAAAAAGCTGAAGAAGATTTATTTAGTATTTCTACTAATTCTTTACCTAGTAATTTAAGGCCACAGTTTGAAGATCTAAAAACTTATTTGCCAGCCACAGTTGAAAATCTACATAGTTTAAATAATATTTTTACTTTGCTATTAGATATGCTAGGGCATGATACCGAAAAAAGATATCTAGTACTTTTCCAAAACAATAACGAATTAAGAGCTACCGGGGGGTTTATTGGTAGCATTTCAATGTTTGATGTTTATCAGGGTAATATAAATAATATAGAAACACCCAAAGGAGGCTCCTATGATCTTGACGCTGGTCAAGTTATAAAATACAAAGCACCGCAGGCTTTATCTTTAATTAATCCATATTTTAATATTTGGGATGCAAATTGGTGGGCAGATTTTCCTAGTTCTGCTGAGAAAATTGGTAACATGTATGAAAATGCCAGTGGCACTTCCATCAATGGTGTAATTGCTATTAATGCCGAGGTGTTAAGAGAATTATTGTTAGTGATAGGACCAATCACCATGGAAGAGTATGGTGTTACTATCAGCGCTGATAATTTGTACGCTGTTTTGCAGGATGAAGTTGAGCTTAATTATGATCAAGAAGAAAATAAACCCAAGGCAATTATTTCTGATTTAGTTCCTAAGGTTTTAGAAAAATTGTTGACTAATCAAGAAAAACAAAAAGATATCATTGCTGTATTTGCTGGCATGTTAGCCAGTAAAGATATTCAGTTGTATTCTACTAATCAAGAAATTCAAAGTAGGATTAATGACTTTGGTTGGTCAGGAAAAATCATGACTAGCGATAAGGACTACCTAAGTGTTATTAATACCAATATTGCTGGCGGCAAGACAGACAATGACATTTATCAAACCATAGATCATCAAGCAGAAATAAACGTTAATGGTGAAATCATTAATACAGTAAAGATCACTAGAATCAACAGGGGACCACTAGAAAATCCTTTTGCCGGCATAGAGGGCGGCAACGTAAGCTATGTTCGTGTACACGTGCCTCTGGGTAGCGAATTTATAGAAGCAATTGGTTTTGATCGTTTGCCAGATTCATATTTCAATACTGCTGCGCCTGGTGCTCAATTGGATGTTGATGTTGCTAAAGAGGAAGAAAAGATGGTGGATATGAATTCAAACACTGAAATTTACCAAAGTTTAGATAAAACTGTTTTTGCCAATTGGATAGCTCTCAAACCAGGTGAGAGTCAGACAGCTCTAGTTAAGTATAAACTACCTTTTAGGTTAGATTTAAGTGATCCTTTAGTTAACAACTGGGTACAAAATATTTTTCAGTATGACTTACAGCTAGATAATTATAGTTTATTGGTGCAGTCTCAATCTGGAAGTAAAAATACTGTCTTTAACTCTTCAATTCTAGTGCCAGATAATTTAAAAGTTGTTTGGAAGAACGCTTACAATGAAGATAATGTAGGCATCACTGAAAACTTAGTTACCTATAGTGAACAGTTAAATCGTGATCAGTACTTTGGATTTATTGTAGCAACAAAATAAAATACCATGTGGCATAAATTGTGGTTCAAAATAAATAATTCAGTCACAGGAGGTGCTTTTTTAATCGCCTTCTTTTCATTTTTGTCCAAATTATTTGGTTTGCTAAGAGAGAGGATGATTGCCCATAATTTTGGTGCCAGTGAATTATCAGATATTTATTATGCTTCTTTTCGTTTGCCAGATTTAATTTTTAATACTTTGGTGTTAGGCGCTTTAACTTCAGCTTTTATTCCTGTGTTTCAAAAAGCCTGGCTGAAAGATAAAAAAGATGGTTTAATATTAGCCAACTCAGTTTTAAACTTCCTTTTAATATTTATTGGAGCTCTAGTTGTTGTAGCTTTTATTTTTACGCCACAGATAATGCCTTATCTGACCCCAGGTTTTAGTCAGTGGCAATTAGAACAAACTGGCTCGCTAACTAGGGTTATGTTGTTGGCTATTATATTCTTCGTTGCCTCAAACCTTATTGGTGGCATTCTTAATTCTTGGAAAAAGTTTTTTAGTTTTTCTATGGCCGCCAGTTTTTATAATATTGGTATTATCATTGGTATTGTACTTTTCTATCCTATATTTGGACTAGTTGGTTTAGCCTGGGGTGTGTTTATAGGAGCAGTCATGCATTTGTTGGTACAATTACCGGAAGTAATGAAAAATGGTTGGCGTTATAATTTTAATTTACGTTTTGATAAAAAGCTTCGGCGAGTACTTAAATTAATGCTGCCCCGAACCATTGGTTTAGCTGCTGGGCAAATAAATTTAGTAGCCATTACTATGATTGCATCTACTTTGTCAGTTGGTAGTATTGCCGTGTTTAATTTAGCTAACAATCTTCAGAGTCTACCGATTAGTTTATTTGCAGTATCTTTGGCAGTGGCTGTTTTTCCAACCTTCACTCAAGCTGTTAGTGAAAAAAATGAACAGCTTTTTGCAGTAAATTTTTCTATTAGTTTACGTAGAATTTTATTTTTGTTGGTGCCAATTTCTATATTAACCGTTGTATTAAGGGCACAAATTGTCAGGGTTATTCTGGGCACAGGTGCATTTGATTGGAACAACACCTATTATACGGCTCAAACTTTGGGATTTTTTGCACTGTCTATATTTGCTCAAGGATTAATCCCACTATTGGCTAGATCTTTTTATGCCCATGAAGACACTAAGACACCGATGAGCATTAGTATTTTTAGTATATTAATTAATATTATATTATCTTGGTTATTATCTAAAAACATGGGTGTTGTCGGCCTAGGTTTAGCTTTTTCAATATCCAGTATCATTAATATGTTTTTGTTATATATTGTGTTACATTTTCGTGTTCAAAACATCGATCATGCTAAGATACTCAATTCCTTGAACAAGATAGCAGTTAATGCTTTATTAGCTGGCTACGTGGCCTATGCTGTGCTACATATCTTATCTAAATTTGTTGATATGTATACTGGCTGGGGTATTTTTATTCAGGGATTTGGGGCAGGCCTAGCGGGCTTGCTAGCTTATCTTATTTTAGGTATAGTATTTAAACTTGAAGAAATAGATATAGTAAAAAGAATGTTAAAAAAGTCATTATTGCTGTTTAAGAACGGCAAAAGTTAAGGTTATGAATAAACTAAGAAATTTCTGTATCATTGCTCATATTGATCACGGCAAGTCTACCCTAGCAGATAGAATGTTAGAGGTGACTAAAACAGTGGAGAAACGCAAGATGAAAGAACAGTTGTTAGATCAAATGGAACTAGAGAGAGAGCGTGGTATAACTATCAAACTACAGCCAGCCAGAATGGAATGGCATGGCTTTATTTTAAATTTAATTGACACTCCTGGTCATGTAGATTTTACCTACGAGGTATCAAGATCTCTAGCTGCCGTTGAAGGAGCTATTTTGTTGATAGACGCCACGCAAGGCATAGAGGCGCAGACTTTGGCTAATTTATATTTAGCTATGGAGCAAAATTTAGAAATTATTCCAGTTATAAATAAAATAGATTTGCCAGCTGCTGATGTAGGAAAAGTCAGTAAGGAAATAGTAAATTTACTAGGTTGTAAAAAAGAAGACATACTAATGACCTCTGCCAAGACTGGACAGGGAGTAGAAGATATTCTACAAGCCATAATTGATAAAGTGCCAGCACCCAAGAGTAAAAATGAAAAGTTACAAGCTTTGATTTTTGACTCTACCTATGATGAGTATCGAGGTGTAGTAATTTATGTTCGTGTTTTTGGTGGTTCTATTATCAAGGGAGATAAAATTAAGTTTATAGCTACAGGCGAAGAGAGTGAAGTTTTAGATGTTGGTTTTTTTAAACCACATTGGGTTAGTTCAGGTAAATTAGAAAATGGTGAAACGGGTTATTTAGTGACAGGTATTAAAAATTTAGAAAAAGCCCAAGTCGGAGATACTATTGTGCAAAAAGGAAGTGATACAGCATCCTTGCCTGGTTACAAGGCTATTAAGCCCATGGTCTATGCTGGTATTTTTCCTCAAGAAGGTAACGATTACCAAAGACTACGTGAAGCTATTTTAAAATTAAAGCTCAGTGATTCTAGTTTAGTCTTTGAGCCAGCTAGCTCTCAGGCCCTAGGCTTTGGTTACCGTTGTGGTTTTCTAGGTTTATTACACTTAGAAATTTTTCAGGAAAGATTAAGTCGCGAGTTTAATTTAGAATTAATAGTAACCACACCAACGGTTGCCTATAAATTGTATTTACAAAATGGAGAACAAAAAGCATTAACTTCACCAGCAGACATGCCAGATCAAAGTCATATTGACTACATTGAAGAGCCGTTTATGGATATCGAAGTAGTTACTCCAAAAGAATATGTTGGCGGTTTGATGTCTTATATTGTTGAGAAGAATGGTATTTCCAAAGACACTGAATATATAGACGAGAACCGACTTATTTTACGCTATAGCATACCCCTAGCTAGCATTTTAGTAGACTTTTACGATAAAATAAAAAGCGTATCATCAGGATACGCATCTCTTAATTATGATTTTGCTGATTATCGAAAGTGTGACTTAGTTAAAATGGATATTTTGGTAGCTGAACACCCCACAGAAGCTCTGACTAGTTTAGTCTATAGAGATCAAGCACATAGAGTTGGTAAGGCTATTGTTAAAAAATTAAAAGAGGTGCTACCTCGAAGTCAATTTGTAATAAAATTACAAGCAGCTATAGGTGGAAAAATTGTAGCCTCTGAAAGAATTCCTGCTTTACGTAAAGATGTAACTGCCAAGTTATATGGTGGTGACGTAACCAGAAAAAGAAAGCTTTTAGAAAAGCAGAAAAAAGGTAAAAAAAGAATGGGTAAAGCTGGAAAAGTTGAAATTCCCCAGGAAGCTTATTTAGCAGTTCTTAAACGTTAAATTAACTATAAGCAATACCTACTGTCCAAAGTATCATAGACAGTATGATGAATATGGACACTATGGTCCAAAGTATTTTTTGAGTTTTTCTTTTCATAACATGAATAATTTTAGCAAATTTTTGAATAATAAGGAAGAGCTAAAATATGTCATTCGGATAAATAACCAGGCATACAAGGTTTATTTTATTTTTATTCTCTTGATCCTGGCTTTTTTTATGCTTTTTCCTATGTGGCACGCTGGGCGGCAGGGCATTTGGTTATGGCTGACTTTGGTAATAGTTTTGATTTTTGTATTAGCCAGACAACTAATATCAAAAAATAATGTTTATTTACTGACCAATAGGCGAATTTTATTTTTAAAAGCTATAAATAAACAAAATTGGAAACCTGAAGGGTCGGTTTCAGTAAAAAATATTAGAGAAATTTCTACTCACGGACTTAATAATATTTGTTTATTAGTAAACGAGCGTAAATTTTATATAACTGGTACTAAAAATAGAGATCAAGTAATTGACAAAATAAAGGCTGTTAGTGATATTTAAACTTACCTAAAATACTAAAAGCTGTTATAATAAGTCCATGCAAGGTATAAACCCACAACCAAATATAGAAGTTCCTCAGGCAAGTCCCGAGCAAGCTCCAGTAACTCCTAAGCAAGAGGGTGCTCAAGAGCAGAAGCCAGAAAAAGCCCCAGAGCAGATAACTGAACAGGTAACCGAGGTTGCTCAACCAAGTGTAGTTTTGCCAGAAAGTACCACTCAGGCTCCCGCGCCAATTGTTCAGGGTGTGGTGCCACCTGAAAAAATAGAAGCAGTTTTGTCAGAGGACATGGATAAGGCTTTTTTATCTATGGATGTAGCTACACAGGCAAGATTTAAAGCAGAAGGTGAGCAAACTGTAATGAATATCTCTACTTTAATGCAACAGACTAAAGTAAAGACAAGGCAGGTGCTTGATTTGATATTAAATTGGTTACGAATTATTCCTCAAGTAAATGCACACTATCTAGAAAGGGAGGCTAAGATTAAAGCTGAAAAGATAGTAAACTTATATAAAAACAAATAATAAAAATTATGGATCCAGCAGCCCTTGTTATAATTATGATAATAGTTTTAATTATTATTGCTGTTATATTAGCTGTATGGTTTTTGTTATCTAAAAAACAAGGCGGAGTTAACAAAGAGTTAGATTTAACTATTCTAGTAGTTAAAATTCCTAAATATACTAAACAAGAAAAAGAGGAGCTAACCAAAGAATACATTCAAAATGCTTTAGGGAAAATAGAAACCCTATTTGCTTCTCTATCTGGATTAAAGGCAGAAAAAGGTGGTTTCAGCGGTCGGGCAGATTTATTTTCTATGGAGATAGTTTCTCTCAATGGCTTGATAAGTTTTTATATTGCTTTGCCAGGGCGATATAAAGATTTTTTTGTTCAGCAGATTCAAGCTGTTTATCCTAAGGTGTATTTTGAAGAGGTTAATGATTACAATCCTTTCAATATTAATAGTCAAGTAGCTGCTGGTGCTTTGCGCTTTGCTAATGATTTTAGTTTACCTATCAAGACATATCGTAATTTTGAAATAGATCCACTGGAGAGTATTACTAATAGTCTGAGTAAATTAACAGAGGATGAATCGGCTGTGGTGCAATACGTATTTAGATCTGCACCAAAGAAATGGCACGACAGGGGACGTAAGATAGCTAGAAATATGCACCAGGGTATGAGTTATGGTGACGCTCTAAATAAAGAGGGTGGAGTCGGTGGTTTCGCCAAGGCTGCCAAAGGTTTTGGGTTTGTGTTTAGTTTTTTTAATACTCAAGGAGCCAAGGAAAAGGACCCAGCAACACAGGTACCAGAGAAATATCAATTATCATCAATGGAACAAGAAAAAGCCAAAGTTATGGAAGAAAAGACTTCCAAGTCAGGCTTAGATGTTAATATTAGAATAATAGTCTCTACTAAAGATGCTCAACGATCCAATTTGATTTTATCTGATATCATGAATAGTTATAGTCAGTATAATATTTATGAATTTGGTAATAGTTTTCGAGCCCTGATTCCCAAAAAGCCAGATGAGATTATTAGGCATTTTATATACAGACATTATCTGCCAAAGAATCGTCTTGTTTTAAACTCTGAAGAAATGACTAGTGTAGTCCATTTACCGCTAGCAACCACTGAAACACCAAATATAGACTGGTTAGAGGCTGTTAAGGCTCCAGTGCCAGCTAACATGCCTACAGAAGGTATTGTTTTGGGTATTAATAATTATCGTGGCAAAGACACCAAGGTACGCATTACACAAGCTGATAGACGTCGTCATATATATGAAATTGGCCAGACCGGTACTGGTAAATCCGTTTTCTTGGAAAGTCTGCTAATTCAAGATATTGAAGCTGGTAGAGGAGTCTGTTTAATTGATCCACATGGTGATTTGGTAGAGAAAGTCCTTAGTCATGTACCAAAGGAAAGGGCAGAGGACGTTATAGTTTTTGATCCGTCAGACGTAGAGCGACCTATGGGCATGAATATGCTCGAGTATAATAACGATGAGGAGAAAGGTTTTGTTATTAATGAAATGATTGCTATTTTTGATAAATTGTATGATCTTAAGGCTACTGGTGGACCTATGTTTGAGCAGTACATGAGAAATGCCATGTTGTTGATATTGGATGACAGAGAGTCTGGTGCTACTCTTTTAGAAATTCCGAGAGTACTAGCTGATGAGGAGTATCGTAAACATAAATTATCAAAAATTAAAAATAAGTTCGCTAAAGATTTTTGGGAAAAAGAGGCACAGAAGGCTGGCGGCGAAGCATCTCTAGCTAACATGGTCCCTTACATTACTAGTAAACTGACACCCTTTATATCAAATGATACTATTAGACCAATTATTGCTCAGCAGAAAAGTGCTTTTAATTTTCGGGAGGCCATGGATAGCAACAAGATTATTCTAGTCAACTTGTCCAAAGGTAAAATTGGTGAGATGAACAGCAATCTAATAGGTATGATAGTAATAGGTAAACTTTTGTTTGCTGCTATGAGTAGAGTCGATATTCCAGAGGAAGAAAGAAATGATTTTTATCTATACATTGATGAATTTCAAAATGTTATTACCGATAGTATTTCTATTATTTTATCAGAAGCTAGAAAATATAAATTGAGTCTTATTTTAGCACATCAGTTTATAGCTCAATTAACCAAGGGTGGCGACACCAGCGTTAAAGATGCTATTTTTGGTAATGTTGGTACAATAATTTCTTATCGTATTGGCGTAGAAGACGCAGAGTTGATATCTAAGCAGATGGCACCTGTGGTTTCTCAGTATGATTTAGTTAATATGCCAAAGTATACTTGTTATATCAAGCTCTTGATCGATAATCAAAATCCGCCAGCATTTAACTTTCAACCTATTTATCCAGAAAAAGGTAACTTTGAATTAGCCAAGGCTATTAAGGATCTTTCCAGGTTAAAATATGGTCGTGAACGATCCATTGTGGAGAATGAAATTAGCCAACGAGTTATAGTTTAAAATCAATTAATTGTTATACCAAAAAACCCTTAAAAACAAGGGTTTTTTAAAAGGCTAAATTACGGTATTTTTAATAGAAATACTGAACTCGACAAAGCTCATTTTTTATGATAAATTAGTAGGTGCAAAGACCTAAAAATAAAATAAGACACTTTGATTATGGGTGTCTACAGAACAAAAAACAAAAATGTCAAAAAACAAAAAAATAGAACAATTAGAATCTTTAATATCCAATTTAGAAGTAGAGCTTAAAAAAACCAAGTCTATACTTGGCGAGTTGTCTGGCAAGAAAAATTCTCGTCTTACTGATCATGGACTTAAAGCATCTGAAGTAGGCAAAGAGGATGCTAGTGAAGATGGCATAATAGTTGAAGGAGTCTTTAATGGTCAGATTATGATCGGACCTGACGGAAAGCAATATTCAGTGCCTGCTAACTATGCTTCTAAATCAAAATTGGTAGAGGGTGACATATTAAAGTTGACCATCGATAAAGACGGATCATTTATTTTCAAACAAATATCGCCAGTAGAACGTAATCGTTTAGTTGGACACTTAGTTAAGGACAAGGATACTGACGAATTTGTAGTATTAGCTGGAGATAAAATTTATAAAGTCTTGATGGCTAGCGTCACATATTTTAAAGGCTCTGAAGGGGATGAGGTGGTTATCTTAGTTCCAAAAGATGCCGATGGTGTTTGGGCAGCAGTAGAAAATGTTATTAAAAACACCTACTCTACTCAAAAAAGTTCTGAGGATTTTGAGATCACTTTATAAATTTTGACATGTCAGAAGTAATTTACCGTAAATATAGGCCAATGACTTTTCAGGAAGTCGTTGGTCAAAAACCTATCAAGATAACTCTACAAAACGAGACTGTTTCTGGTAATGTAGCGCATGCTTATTTATTTGTCGGACCGCGCGGTACTGGCAAAACTACCCTGGCAAGATTATTTGCCAGGTCTTTAAATTGCATTAATCGTAAAGATGATTCTTCTGAACCGTGTAATGAATGTGAGATTTGTAATTTGATCATCAATGGACGCTCTATGGATGTGATAGAGATAGATGCTGCCTCTCATACTGGCGTAGATAATGTGCGTGAAAACATTATTGCTAATGCTCAGGTGCCTCCATTTAATAACAAGGGTTTTAAAGTTTTTGTGATAGACGAGGTGCACATGTTATCCAAGTCTGCTTTCAATGCCTTGCTTAAAACCTTAGAAGAGCCGCCTAAGAAAGTTATATTTATATTAGCTACTACAGAAATACATAAAGTTCCAGAAACTATTATTTCTAGATGTCAGAGATTTGACTTCAAAAAAATACCACAGGTAGATATTATAAAAAGAATGGCCTGGATAATAACCCAAGAAAAGGTGACTGTTCCAGAAAATATTTTGGCTGAAATAGCTCGTCGTTCAGAGGGTTGTTTGCGTGACGCAGAGTCACTGTTAGGGCAGATAATTTCACTCAGTCAAGGTAATGTTACGGATGAGTTAGCCTCCTTGGTTTTACCACGTAGCAATTGGCATGAGGTAGACACGTTGGTTGAGGCCTTACGTATGAAAAATATGTCTACCGCTCTTAATCAAATCAACAAGCTTGTTAGCGAGGGTATAGATTTAGAAGATTTTATTAGTAATTTGATTGATTTTTTACGTCAGATAATGTTGTATCAAATCATCGGACCTGAATTTTCTCTAGATTTTTCCGAAGATTTAACAGAAGCTATCAAGCAACATGCTAGAGAATTTCCGCTTAAAGATTTATCAAGACTTTTAAATATTCTTTTAAGCAAATTATCCGTCAAGGACTCTATGATAGATCAATTACCTTTAGAGTTAGCCTGTGTTGAATTCTTGTTAGATGAAAATGAGATTTTGCAGAATAAACCAACGATCCAGGTAAATGCTCCTACAGTCGACACTGTAGAGCCTAAAAAAAAACCCTTGACGAGCAATAATAAGGCTAATTTTTCTAAATTTCAGGCTGAATGGCCAAAAATTGTTCAAGAAACCAAGCCATTTAATCATTCTTTGTCAGCTATTTTGCAAACTAGCCATCCAATTAATATAGACGACAAGTCTATTACCATTGGCCTGGAGTATAGTTTTCACATGGAGCAATTGAATAAACCACAAATAAAAAGCCACTTAGTAGAAGTTTTTAATAAAGTTTTAGGTTGTAAATTAGATATAAATTTTCAATTAGACGATAAACATAAAGAAAACCATAACAATTTTAAAGGTATTCAGGAAAAGGATGTAGGGGAGGCTATTGACATTTTTGGTGGAGAAGTAGTATAAAGTATTAAGATTAATATTTATTCGGGGATCGTCTAATGGTAGGACACCTGGTTCTGGTCCAGGCAATCGGGGTTCGAGCCCCTGTCCCCGAGCCAAAATAAAAGATAAAGTAAAAATACTTTATTTTTTGTTGCCCAATTCTATATTTTTATGCTATTATAAAAACATTAATTTATGCTTATGATAAAAAAAATTCAAAAAAAATAATGTTAGTAACAGCACTCCTTATGCCGTCATTAGCTTCTGCGCAAGCTGATCTTTACGGTGTAAATAGAATGACTGAGACTAACCTGGGTACTAGGGAAATAGGTGATACAGCATCTTCTATTGTTAATATAGTACTTGGTTTTCTAGGAATATTAGCAACACTAGGTATTCTTGCTGGTGGGTTTGTTTACATGACTTCTGGAGGTAATGCTGACAAAAAGGGTCAGGGTCAAAATGGTATGATTGCCGGTGTCATTGGCTTGGTAATTGTTTTGGCTGCCTATGCAATATCTAGATTTGTACTGACATCATTGCAGAACGAGACAACATATTAAATCTATATAGTACAAAAAAACAGGGATATTTTAACTCTGTTTTTTTATTTGTATTAATTGACATAAAGATTCTTTTTTGTTAAATTAGTTTATCGATAAATATTCGTTTTGAACCTTTAAAAATCAACCGAGGAGGAATTGATGGGACTCTTATTTTTCTTACTAATTATCACGCTAGTTTTGACTGTACACGAGCTTGGTCATGCTTGGGTAATGACTCAAAATGGTGTCAAAATCAAACGCATGGGTTTAGGTTTCCCTATTGGCAAGCCTATTTTTAAATTTCACTGGCAAAAATTCCCTGATGTCACCTTTGTAATTTATCCAATACCCCTAGGAGCCTTTGTGGAGCCCACCCCAGAGGGTGTGATATTTATGGAAAACTTGCCTTATAAAAATAAGGCGGACATTTACGGGGCTGGTCCTTGGGCCAATATCGTTTTTGCTTGTATAATTTGGTTGATAGTAGCCACTTGTTTCATAGGAAACGGAGCAAACTATCCGGCTTATGCTCGTATTGCTGGCCTTTGTGTTGCCCTGGTACTATTTCGTCATTTTCTTTGGCGTTATATTTTACCCTTCGCAGGACTAGTATGGTTTGGCGTGCTTGTCTATTTGGTTGCTCAAAACCCTTTAGATAGCGTTTCTGGACCTATAGGCATTGTTACTATTGCCAAAAAGGAATCAGTTAGTCTTTCCAGCACTGCTCTGTTTGGTGGTTACATATCTTTAATGATTGGGTTGTTTAATATGATCCCTATCTATCCATTAGATGGTGGTAAAATTATTGAGCTTTTATTTAAACAAAGAAAAGCTCGTGATATTTTCAGGCGAATTAGTATTGTTACTATACTATCAATTTTAGTTCTGGCATTTACTAGTGATTTTATCAATCTCCTCAAATGAAAATTCGGTAGCTCAGAAATGAGCTACTTTTTAATATTGACAGAAAGGCCTACGCGTGTTAATTTATTTTGTCGTTTTAATGATCATTCCACAAAAGGAGGTAGATAATGGATATTTGTACATTAGCTCAAGATGGAGAAAAAGTAAGGTGGGTTAAAAAAGAACATCTTCGCTTAGATGATCTAAGAAAAGACCAATCGTTATTAGAGGTTGTGCTTAATTTCCATGCTAGCCTGGGACTTGATTTTCAGCAAGTTCACTGGCTGGTTTTTTCTCAGTATGAGCATCAGAAACTACAAGAAATAGCTGAACAATTTATGTTTTCTCGGGGCAGTATTTGCTCTATTTTTATCAATTGTTTAGTGTGTGATAGGCGAATGATTGGCTTACGACAAATTTTTGCAACCTATGTTGCTGAAGATCCTAACATTCCTTTGGCTGAAGCTGAAATGCTTCTAGCTATCCAATTCGGGCATCACACCACCGGTCAAAAACGGATTATTTGAAATCTAATCAAATACAGATCTTGGGGACCAATCATGGTCCCTTTTTTATTTTCCAAAAAAACGTAAAATATGCTAAAATATATACTGCATTAAAGTATATGATTAAAGATATTATCACAAAATTAAAAGATGCTAACTTACTTGGTAGAGGTGGCGCAGCTTTTCCAGCTTATCTCAAGTGGGAAATGGTAAAAAAAGCCAAAGCAGATACCAAGTATATTGTTGCCAATGGTTCAGAAGGTGAGCCAGCCACAGATAAGGATGGCTATATTGTTGCTAATTATCCTCAGGATTTAATTGATGGCATTAAACTTGCTTTGGATTATATTGACCATAGCGAAGCCTATATTTATTTGCGGAAAGATTATTATAAAAAATATAAGGCCACTCTAGAAAAGATGATTGGTAAACTACCTATTAAAGTTTTTAAAGAAAAAGGCGGTTATTTATCTGGAGAAGAAACAGTTGTCTGTCAGGAAATAGAAAATAAGATGCACAGGCCACGCCTTAAACCACCTTTTCCAGGACAAGCTGGTATTTGTGGTTACCCTACTTTGATAAATAATATCGAAACTTTTTATTATGCAGCTAAGATAGCCCAGGGTGAGTACAAGAATACTCGTTTGTTTACTGTTAGTGGAGACGTTAAGAATCCCGGTGTTTACGAATTGCCACTGGTATTAACCATCAAAGATGTACTCAAAAAGAGTAAAAATATGCCAACCGATGACTTTTTTGTGCAGGTAGGTGGGGGTGCTAGCGGGGATATTTTTTTATCTAGCGAATTAGATCAACCAGCAGGTGGTTCAGGAGCTATTATTGTTTATGATTTAAAAAAAACAGATCCCTATGTTTTGATGAAGCGATGGATTGATTTTTTTATGGAAGAAAATTGCGACAAGTGTACACCATGTCGTGAGGGCACCTATAGACTTAATGAAATGATAAAAAATAAGCAAATTGATAAAGTTGTTTTGGATGATTTACTTTTTGTTTTGGAAAACACATCTTTTTGTGCGCTAGGTAAGATGGTAGTTCCACCTTTTAAGGGATTAAGTGAAAAAATATTAAAACTAAAATGAAACAAAAAAATATATCCATTAAAATAGACGGAAAACTATACAAAGCCAAAGAAGGGCAAAGTATTTTAGATGTGGCTCGAAAAAATAAAATTCGTATTACCACCCTATGTCATCATCCAGATGTCAAAGTGCAGGCTAGTTGTCGTTTATGTTTGGTGGAAATAAAAGATAAAAAGGGTTTATTCACGTCCTGTAGCACACAAGCATCTGACGGTATGGAGGTTACTACTCATTCAGAATCAATCTCCAGGGCTAAAAAAATTAACCTGGAACTTATTTTTACTGAGCACTGTGAGGAGTGCAGCGATTGTGTCTATCGTTATGGTTGTCATATCAAAGACCTAGCTAAAAAATACGATGTTAAGATTACTAAATTTCCGGATCGTAAAAAAGGAAAGCCAGTTCATGAATTTGGTCCAGCATTAATTTTTGACAGTAGTAAATGCATTGATTGCGGTATTTGTGTAGATATTTGTGAAAAGGTTGGCGCTTGTTTCCTTGAGTATGAAAAGGTTGGTAAATTTCATGAAGTTATGCCTTCCAAAGATAAATATAAGGATTGTATTTATTGCGGACAATGTATCACACATTGTCCAGTGGGTGCTTTTGAGGGTGTGGGTGAGTTTGAAGATATAGACAATCCACTCAAGCTAAAAGAAGAGGGTAAAACAGTAGTCTTTCAATTTGCACCGTCTATTAGAAGTACTATCGGGGAAGAATTTGATATGCCGTACGGCTCTATTGTTACCGGTAGACTAACAGCAGCTATTAAGCAATTAGGTATTAAACACGTCTTTGACGTATCAGTTGGAGCCGATGTGACAACTGTTGAGGAAGCTAAAGAACTTATAGAAAGAATTGAGAAGGGTGGAACTATGCCAATGTTTACCTCTTGTTGTCCTGGTTGGGTTAAATATTTAGAATTTTATTATCCAGAATTTATACCGCATTTAACCAGTGTTAGATCACCACAAGTTATAATGGGTGGTCTAATTAAGACTTACTGGGCACAGGAGAACAAAATCGACCCCAAGGACATAGTAGTAGTCTCTATAATGCCTTGTGTCGCCAAAAAATATGAAATAGAGCGTCCAGAAGTGCTCATGGGTGATATTAAACCCGTGGATCATGTATTAACTACTAGAGAATTTGCTCAGTTACTAAAAAAACATAAAATCGATCTTAAAAATGTTAAAGCAGTTACTCCAGATCCATTTTTAGGAGCACCAACCGGCGCTGGAGTTATCTACGGAGCCTCTGGTGGGGTAATGGAATCTGCTTTAAGAACCGCCTACAATAAGATTACTGGCAAAAAATTACCTCGTTTAGATTTAGAAGAAGTCAGGGGACTCGAGGGTTGTAAAAAAGCTACCATAGATATAGACGGTAAGCCACTTAAAGTCGGCGTAGTTAATGGTGCTGCAAATGCTAAAAAAATACTAGAGGAATTAAAAAAAGACCCCAAGGCTTATGATTATGTAGAAATGATGGCTTGTTTTGGTGGTTGTATTGGTGGTGGTGGACAACCAATGCCAGTTAATGATGAGATACGTAAAAAACGAGCTGAGGGACTTTATAATGTGGATAGTAGGAATAAAATTCGTATGGCCGAAGAGAGTGCTTTTGTAAAAGCGCTTTACAAGGATTTTCTAAAAGATCATGATAATGTTCACTTAACCTGTCATACTAGTTTTAGTAAAAAAGATAAAGAGGTTTATCCTAAAAATAAATAATTAATTACTATAAATATGGCTTTAACAAGAACTTTAACTTGGACCAAGGCTAACACTATTGCCTCCATACAATTTATAGCCTTAGTTGGAGTAGCTACAATAGCACCCTTATTTCATCAGCAATGGGTCACGGGACCAATAGTCAATGCGATGTTTATAATGGCGGTAGCATTATTAGGAGTACAAAATGCTATTTTACTTTGTTTATTACCAAGTACCATTGCTTTATCAGTTGGGTTATTACCAGCAATACTAGCTCCAGTAATTCCTTTTATTATTATCAGTAATGTTATTCTAGTTCTAGGCTTTGATAAGCTTAGGGAAAAGAACTATTGGTTAGGAATTGGCGTTGGTAGTGTTCTAAAATTCGCATTTTTATGGGCTACTAGCTCTGTTGTTGTGAATTTACTACTCAAAAAAGAATTAGCCACCAATGTGGTAAATATGATGAGTTGGCCGCAATTAGCTACTGCTTTAATGGGTGGTGTGATAGCTTACGGATTTTTAAAATTTCTTAAAAAATCAAAATAATATTCTGCATATAGACACATCCAACAAGGAGGTGAGTGATGTTTGGAGATACTTTGATACCCACATGGGTAGAAAGTGAAGATGACATTTCTACGACTCTTTTTGGGACTCAAGCTGGTACGCGCTTAAAATTGACTTTACACAAACCTTACTACGGAAAAAAACTATTATTCTTACCTATATTCGATTGTCTTGACTGGCAAAAACTAACAGATAAAGAGTTTATCGTCACTTTGAGTGTAAACTTTTTCCAAACAAACACCGTTGCCTTATTCACCAGAGAATTATTTGGTAGAGTAGCTAGCATAGAGAGGCTTGCAGATTGATTATACGCCCTAGTACACAACTAGGGCTTTTTTATTGGCAAGCAATACATAACTTGCTATACTAACAACATTAAAATTTATACAAAATTATGCGTAATGTTTTATCTCTTATTTTAATAGTTTTGGCCATTGCTGGGGTATTTTTTATTTTTCAGAAAACCTATATTCCAGAAGAAACTGATAATACTAACCAGATAGTGAAAAATCAGGAAGATAGCCAACCAAAACTAGAGGATCAAAAAATAAAAGTGCCTGATAACTTATTATTTATTGAAGAAGCACTATTTAACGTAGAAGATAGTAGAATTAATAGTAATACTATTGGGTCTGCGAGACTTAAACACAACGGTATTGATATGTATGAATTAAATATCGCTGCTGATTTACCACAACCAGAAGATCAGGTGTATGTGGCCTGGTTAACTGGCGGCATTGATCCAGATAACCATATCTATTTAGGTAAGCTAAAAAAGCAGAGTTATTTGGGTTATGGACTTATCTATGAAAAATCTGAGATTTATGAACAATTTTTAGCATATCATATTGTTTTAATTAGCTTGGAAGACAAGGGTGAAGTTCCTGCCAAGCCAAGTGATATTAAATTAAGAGCTGACTTTAGATAAAGATGACCGAAAAGACACTACAACATATTGGTATTATATTAGATGGTAATCGTCGTTGGGCTAAAAAAAGAGGCCTACCTGCTTTCCAGGGACATAAAAAGGGCTTTGATAATCTTAAAAAAGTAGCTGGGCATGCTTTTGATAGGGGTATAAAGATTTTAACAGTCTATGCTTTTTCAACAGAAAATTGGAAGCGTGATAAAAAAGAAGTGGCCTATTTGATGGATTTATTTAGATTGCTAGTAGATAGAGAGGCTAAGGATTTAGTTAAACGAGGTGTCCGTTTGAATATTTTAGGTAGAATAGAGGATTTTGATAAAGATTTACAAGCGGGTATTCAACGGGCTATAGACAAAACCAAAGACGGGAAAAAGGGTGTGTTAAATGTTTGCCTTAGTTATGGTGGTCGTGATGAAATTTTAACTGCTGTAAAAAAAATAATTAAGGATGATATAAAAGCAGAAAAGGTGGACGAAAAGTTATTTTCAAGATATTTATACACAACTGGTTTACCAGATCCAGAATTAATTATACGTACCTCTGGTGAACAGAGGCTTTCTGGGTTTTTAACTTGGCAATCTGTTTATAGTGAACTGTATTTTCCAAAAACAACCTGGCCATCATTTGGAACGAAAGACTTAGACAAGGCCATAGACGAGTTTAATGATAGAAGTCGTCGTTTCGGAGGTAATTAAATAACCCATAGGGTTATTTTTTATTTTATGGTATAATTATTAGGTTAATTTAACTAAAATAAAAATATGAAGAAGAAAACTACTAAGAAAAAAAACAAAAATTTTTTTGGTAATTTCGGCAGCGCATCACTATCAATTATCCTGTTGATAATAGTTTTTGCGGTAAGTCTGTCTTTAATTATTAGAAATAGTTATCAACCAGGTGGAAATAACACAATTAAAGAAATATTCAATCCTGTCAAAAATGTTTTCCAACAAAATTCAAGTGATATTAAAGCTTTTGAATCGGAGGAAGAGTTTAAAAATTATTTAGCCTTAACAGATGATTTGATGCTAGGTAGTGGTATGATGAATAGCCGAGCAGTGATGGAAGCTGCACCATCAGTTGACGACTGGGGTGTGAGTGACATGCAAGCCGTGAATCTAGGTGCAAAAAGTACTAGTTTTGGAGGAGGAGTTGATCGATATTCTGAGACCAATGTTCAGGTAGTAGGTATAGATGAACCAGATATAGTTAAGACTGATGGTGAAGAAATATATTTTTCTAGACAAGGAGGTTATTATCCAATGGATACGCCAATATTTATTGAGGTGGATGGAATGGTTAGAGGTATGCCAGGTGATCCAAGTCCAAATTATATGGCGCCTAAAACAAATATTATCAACGCTTGGCCACCAGCTGATTTAGAGTTAGAAGCAACTATAGATGAGACTGGGAACATGCTTTTGCATGAAGATACTCTAGTTATTTTTTCTGGGAAAAATATAGTAGCCTATGACGTATCTGATCCAAGTGCACCAGACAAAAAATGGTCCACTAAACTAGAGGACGATACTTATTTGGTAACAGCACGTCTTTATGACGATAAAATCTATTTAGTTACACGAAATAGAATAAACAGATACTCACCATGTCCAATTTCTCCATTAACAGACGTCAATATAGGTTGTGTAGATATTTATCATCCACACAAGCCATTACCAGTAGATTCTACTTTTGTTAGCATGAGTCTAGAGGTTGATTCTGGGGAAGTTAAAGACACAATATCATTTATTGGTTCTTCATACGCATCAGTTGTATACATGTCAGCTGACTCTTTATATATAACCTACCAAAACGACGCTAGCTATTTTGATATTGCAATGGGTTTTTTCAGAGAGGGATCTAAAGATTTGATGCCCGTTAGTATTTATCAACGTCTAGAAAAAATATCTTCTTATGACATAAGTAATGAAAGTAAGATGATGGAAATGGGAATCTTGGTAGAAGAGTGGTTGGGTTCTCTTGATAACGATGAAGCTCTACGCATAGAAAATGAAATGGAAAATCGTATGACAGATTATTTTGATAACCACAAAAGAGATTTCTTTGCTACTGAAATTGTCCGTATCGACATAGATGATTTAGATATAAAAGCCAATGGGCTTGTTCCAGGACACCCACTTAATCAGTTTTCTCTAGATGAGTATGAGGGGCATTTAAGAATTGCCACTACCGTCGGAGATACTGGGGGATTTTCTAGTCAGGAAAACGCTAACGATGTCTATGTTCTCAATAAAGATATGAAAATTACTGGTGAAGTGATTGATATGGGATTAACTGAAAAAATCTATTCTGCCCGCTTTGTTCAAGATAAAGGGTATTTAGTTACTTTCAGGCGTACAGATCCTTTTTATGTTTTAGATTTGTCCGATCCAAAAAATCCAAAGAAAACAGGCGAACTTAAAATCCCTGGATATTCTTCATATTTACATCCAATAACTAAAGATAAAATTTTGGGTATCGGCAAAGAGGGTGGCAATGTAAAAATTTCCTATTTTGATGTATCTGACCCAAGTGACCCCAAAGAAATAGATAAATATACACTCAGTGACTATAGTTCAGACGTTTTATATGATCATCATGCATTTTTATTAGACACTAAGCATGAAATTTTCTTTATGCCTGGCGGTAAAGGTGGTTATGTCTTCTCATATGAAGATGACAAGATTAAAATGGTTAAGGCTATAGATAAATATAATGTAGAAAGAGCCCTTTACCTTAATGATTACTTATACGTAATTTCTTATGAGGGTATTGTAGTCTTAAACGAAAATGACTGGGAAGAAGTCAATGATTTTGAACTAGAGAATTAAAATATACTCGAACAACTAAAAATAAATCAGGCTGACACTCCAAGCTAGCTAAATTTAACTATGTCTAAAATAAGCTCTGACAAAAATATTAAAATAGCCGTATTGACTGGTGGTGATAGTTCCGAGAGATCTGTTGCTCTTCAGTCCACCAAGGGTATAATTGGCCCCCTAAGAAGGCGGTACAACGTCAAGGTGTTTGATTTTCCCAAGGGGACAGATACTTTCCTTAAAGAATATAAAGAATATCACTTGGCTATTCCTATATTACATGGTGCTGGTGGAGAAGATGGACAGGTTCAGGGACTTCTTAATACTTTGGGTGTGCCGTTTATTTTTTCAGATGTAGAAGCACACGCCCTGGGTATGAATAAACAGTTTACTAAACGAATAGTAGAAGCCGCCGGCTTGCTGACAGCAAAGGATAAAGTTTTATCTATTGACCAAAAATTTAACTACCAAAGACCCGTGGTTATAAAACCGGTGGCCGGCGGTAGTTCCATTGGTATAAATATTGCCAAGAGTCAGCTAGAAGCCAATAAATTTATCAAACAAGCACTAAAATACTCAAAACAAGTTTTAGTAGAGGATTATTTGTCAGGAGAAGAATATACAGTGCCTATTATAGAGCACGATAAGCAAGTTACTAGCTTACCGGTGATTCAAATCAAGACAAAGCGCAAGTTTTTTGACTACAAGAGTAAATATGACCCTAAATTTGTAGAAGAGATATGTCCAGCACCTATAAAGTCAGCTTTAGCTAAAGAATTGCAAAGTTTTGCTTTGCAGGTGCACAGATTACTTGGTGTACGTCATTTGAGTCGTTCAGATTTTATCGTGATTAAAAATAAGGTGTATTTTTTAGAAATAAACACTATACCAGGCATGACCAAGGAATCGTTATTACCCAAAGCTATTAGAGCAGCTGGACTAGATTTTACGGATATCTTGGATCAGTGGATAAAATCATCTATAAAGCCCCTGAAATAAGGGGTTTTTATTATCAGTTAGCACTTGCCAAATATCATTAATGTGCTAAAATACTGGCATTGCCTAATATATAAAAACTTATGAACAAATACAGTAAATTAAGCAACAAAGAACGTGTCACAGCTGGGAAAATTAGAACCAGTTTTGCCACTATTTTTTTGTTGACCATCTTTGCCATCTTAATTGTTTCACCTAGGGTAAACTTTTTAGGTGCAGCCAATGATTGGTTTGGTAAATTTTACATTCATTTAGGTTTGGATTTACAAGGTGGCACCCATTTGGTCTACCAAGCTGATGTGTCTGCCCTAGAGGGAGAGGAAAAGAAAGATGGTGTTGAAGCTCTTAGAGATGTTATTGAAAGAAGGGTTAATGCCTACGGTGTGTCTGAACCAGTAATTCAGACTAACTATAGTGGTGAAAATTACCGAATTATCGTTGAGTTAGCAGGTGTTCAAGATACCAATGAGGCTATCGCAATGATAGATCGTACTCCAATGCTAGATTTTAGGACGCAGGGTGAGCCTATTACTGAGGAAATTGAAGAACTCGGAGTAATAGATGAAATCGAGCAGGCTGCTCAAGAAATTCTAAAGAGAGCCTTAGCTGGTGAAGATTTCACTACTTTAGCACAAGAATACAGTGAGGATCCTACTTCAGCTATTAATGGGGGTGATTTAGACTGGACTGAAAGAGGTAAATTTGTACCAGAATTTGATCAAGCTATTTTTGATAACCTAACTAAAGGTGAAATATCATCCGAATTAATTGAGTCACAATTTGGTTATCATGTTATTAAAAAAGTAGACGAAAGAATAAATGAAGCAGGTGTCATAGAGGTACGATCAGCTCATATCTTGTTCAGAAGACCAGACGCTGACTTATTGAATATAACCTGGGATGATACTGGTTTAAGTGGTAAAGATATTAAAAAAGCCCAATTAAGTTTTGATAATACTACTCAAGAACCATTGGTGTTACTGCGTTTTAATGATGACGGTAAAGAACTATTTGCTCAATTAACTGCTGACCATGTCGGTGAGCCGATTGGTATATTTTTAGATGGCCTACTTAGGTCTAGTCCTGTAGTTCAGGAGCCAATCAAAGATGGTAGTGCTCAAATTTCTGGCAACTTCAATATTACTGAAGCTAAGCAATTAGTGAAAGATCTTAATCTAGGTGCTTTACCAGTGCCTATTGAATTGATCAGTCAACAGACTGTTGGTGCTACTTTAGGCGAGACTTCTGTTGAAAAAAGCTTATTAGCAGGTATTATTGGACTGATTGCAGCAGCTCTATTTATGTTAGCTTTCTATCGTTTACCTGGCTTGCTATCAGTGATTTCTTTAGCAATTTACACTATTTTAACTTTAGCAATCTTTGAATTAATTCCTGTAACCATGACTTTAGCCGGTGTAGCCGGATTCATATTATCCATTGGTATGGCTGTAGATGCTAATATATTGATATTTGAAAGGACTAAAGAAGAACTTTATAATGGTAAGAGCTTACATACATCTATAGAAAATGGTTTTACTAGAGCTTGGCCTTCTATCCGTGACTCAAATATATCCTCTATTATTACTTGTATAATATTGGCTTGGTTTGGCACATCCATCATTAAAGGTTTTGCTATTACCTTAGCTATCGGTATTCTAATGTCTATGTTTTCAGCCATTACTGTTACTAGAACTTTCTTAAGAATGATCGTTAGTAAAAAATTAGAAGGCAAATTAGCCTTATTTGGAGTAAATAAAACACACAAAGAATAAATATATGTATAACATTATTGAAAAAAGAAAAGTTTGGTTTACCTTTTCAGGCATTTTAGTTCTAGCAGCTATCGTTTCTTTACTAACCTGGGGTTTACGCCTAGGTATAGACTTTACAGGTGGTAGCTTATTGGAGGTTTCATACCAGAATCAACGACCAAGCATTCAACAAATAGAGGAGTCTTTGGCGGATGTAGATTTACAGACTGTAAAGGTTCAACCTAGTGGTGATAGAGAATATATCATTCGTTTTGAAGAAATAGATGAAGCAACTCACCAGACTGTGGTTAGTAAATTAGGCGAAATACAGATTGAGGGTCTAGAAGAAAATACGGTAGTTGAAAATCGCTTTGAATCTGTTGGGCCAGTTATTGGTAGTGAATTAAAATCTAAAGCTATTAAGTCTATTATTATAGTACTCCTATTCATTGTTTTCTACATTGCCTATGCTTTTAGAAAAATATCTAAGCCAGTTGCTTCTTGGAAGTATGGTATTTCAGCAATTATAGCCTTAACGCATGATATTTTAATTATTACAGGTATTTTTGCTGCTTTGGGATACTTTATGAAAATGGAGGTAGACAGTCTATTTGTAACCGCTTTGTTGACTATCTTAGGTTTTTCTATTCATGATACTATTGTTACCTTTGACAGAACACGTGAAAACTTGTTTAAAAACCAAGACAAACCTTTTAAAGAAATAGTAAATATCAGTGTAAATCAAACAATAGTTAGATCATTGAACACCTCTATTACTACCTTGTTTGTTTTACTAGCTATATACATATTTGGGGGGGAGAGTATCAAGAATTTTGTCTTAGCCCTCATTTTGGGTGTTATAATTGGTACTTATTCTTCAATATTTGTGGCCTCACCACTACTTGTTATCTGGAATAGGAAAAAGTAAATATCAGACTAGAAAACACTATAAATTGTCAAGCAGCGGGGTTCTCTAAACCCTGCTGTTTTAACTAATATTAGCCTAAAAATAAGTAATTTTGGGTATTATTTTTCGAGAAAGACCCCTAAGCACTTGACTATTTTTAAGAAATATGTTATTCTATTGGTGTTTAATATAATAAGATAAACATATGGAGTCAATCTTAGACCAAGTAATCACATCCAAACACCAATCAAATTTGGAGAGTTTCAATCCACATCAGATACTGGAAAGTATTTTGGAGGCTCTATCAGAACGTGAGCAGGAAATTATTCGTATGCGCCACGGTCTTGGTGACAATGAAAGACGTACGCTTGAAGATATAGGTAAAAAGTACAGTGTCACTAGAGAAAGAGTCAGACAGATTGAAAATAGCTCTCTGAAGAAGATCACTAAGAATTTTGATCAAACATATTTGAAGCAATTAGAAGATATTTCTAATGGTGTGCTTTCAGAGCACGGTGGTATGATGTCTGAGGAAAATATGACCAAGGAACTCTTGATCATTCCTGGAGACAGTATACATAATCGTGCAGCTATTAAGTTCATCTTAAATCAACTATTGAAAGAGCGCTTTCATTTTGTTAAGGAATCAAAACATACTTATGGTTTTTGGAAAACACCAGAAGCTTCTACAAATACTTTTGAAGATGTCATTGAACAATTACATAGCTTGATTGATAATCATGGTGAACCCTTAGGTTTAGATACTCTTTTAGATAAAATCGAATCTGCTGAGTTTTATACTAGCAATGAAGATTTAACTGATAAGGTAATTGTAAACTTTATCTATATCACCAAAAAGCTAGAAGCTAACCCATATGATGAATGGGGCTTAGTCGGATGGTCAGATATTACGCCAAAGCGTATGAATGATAAAATCTATTTGGTCTTAAGGAAAGAAAATAAGCCAATGCATTTTACTGAGATCGCTGATACTATCAATAAGATGGAATTCGATCATCGTAAAGCTTTCCCGGCTACAATACACAATGAATTAATTCTAGATAAAAAATATGTCTTAGTCGGTCGCGGCATTTATGCCCTAAAAGAATGGGGTTATAAACCAGGCGTAGTCAGTGATGTTATTGTAGAAATCCTGAACGCTGGAGACAGAGCATTATCTAAAAAAGAAATTATTGAGGAAGTTCTAAAAAAGCGCATGATCAAAGAAACTACTATTGGTCTAGCCCTAATGAACAAAGACCGTTTTCAAAAAGACCCTAAAGGAAGATATTCCTTAGTAGGGTAATAAAATATAAAATATACAAAGCAAAAACAACCCACTAATATACGTGAGTTGTTTTTGTTTAAGTTTATAAATATGCATGACTTTAAAAAAATGCTAAAAAAAGGTATAATATATTCAATTACTGTTTACAAAAAGTAATGGAAATTATATTTGATTTTTCACCATTAACTATCGCTGCTTCACAAGGAGCTCCTGTCCTAGCTTGGTATTTGTTTTCCAAGGGCGGTTGGCTTGTTTTTGCTTGGATTATACTTAGAGGTATTTATGATGTTTGGTTAATGAGACAACAGGGTAAATGGTTTATGACCAATAAATTCGTTATGTTGGCCATTGATGTTCCTAAAGACACCGAACAGACTCCAAAGGCAGTCGAGCAATTATTTGCTACCATATCCGGCGCTCATGCCATGTTAAATAACAAAGAGATATATCTACAAGGTATGTTTCAATTGTCGTTTTCCTTTGAAATTGTCAGCATGGATGGGTATGTGCAATTTTTAATACGCACACCTAGTCATTATAGAGACCTGGTAGAAAGTTCTATTTATTCTCAATATCCTGATGCTGAGATTACTGAGGTGGAAGATTATGTACACACAGCTCCTGATAAATATCCAAACGAAACACATAAAATTTGGGGTAGTGAGATCATCCCTGTGATGAAGGAAGCGCTACCAATTAAGACTTATAGACACTTTGAAGATATGTCTGCTGAGGAGAAGTTCAAAGACCCTCTAGCATCATTGCTTGAAACTATGAGTAAAGTACAGCAAGGTGAGCAAGTTTGGCTACAATTCTTGGTAAAACCAACTGGTTTTGAGTGGGTTAAAAAATCTATGGCAGAAGCCTATAAGATTGCTGGTAAAAAAGTAGCTACTAAATCAAGTTTTTTTTCTAAAATTACTAAACCGGTTACTGATTTACTTTTCTTATCTTCAGGTGAAAGCATGTTTTATTTTTCAGACGCCACTGGGTCAGCTTCTAGTAATAAAAAAGATGACATGCCTAGCATGATGTTACATCTAACTCCAGGTGAAAAATCTATGATTGAAGCCATTGAAGAAAAAGCTGGTAAAATTGGTTTTGATGTCAAAATTCGTTTAATTTATATATCCCCAATAGAACAATATAATGCAGCAAGAGTTGTTTCTTCTGTATTTGGCTCTATTAAACAGTTTAATACTCTAGATCTTAATGCTCTTAAGCCGGATCCAGGTACTAAGACTAAAATTAATTACCTGTTTATCAAATATCGTGAAAGATTAAGACGCGAGCGTTTGATGAGGGGTTATAAAAATCGCAGTGGTATTGCTGGACACAATTGGTTTGTTTTAAACATTGAAGAATTAGCTAGTCTTTGGCACTTCCCTAGTAAATACATTAAAACACCAATGTTGCAGCGTACAGAATCAAAGAAATCTGAAGCACCAGCTTCATTACCCCTTAATCTGCCTCAAACCACAAATGAGGCTCTAATATCTCGACAACTAGAAAAACAGCTAGACTCTGGTAGTAATGATTATATTCCACCAACAGAAGAATTTCCACCAGCGGATGAGTCTGTAGTAGATGAACCCCTACAAGAGAAAGTTGAAGATACTGGTTTTGATGTAGACATGGACAATGATTATTTTGAAGAACATTTTCCAAAAAAGAACACCGAATCTGTTAAGGATAGACCAAAGCTAAAAGGACAACCACCAACTAATTTACCTACAAGTTAAAACAAAATGGCTAGAGAAAACGACATTACAATTTTTTCGCAGACTAACTATCGCAATTCCAATATAAAATTTGGCATTAAAACTGATGACAGACGTCGTCATATGTATTTTATTGGTAAAACTGGTATGGGTAAGTCTACGGTTTTAGAAAATATGATTATCCAGGATATTCAAGCTGGAAAAGGTGTTTGCGTGGTCGATCCCCATGGTGATTTAGTAGAAAAGGTACTTGATTTTATACCAGCACATCGCATCAATGAAACCATATATTTTAATCCAGCTGATTTAAGTTATCCAATTGGTTTTAATGTTTTAGAAACAGTAGATATAGAACAACGTCATTTAGTTGTATCTGGATTGATTGGTGTTTTTAAAAAGATTTGGGCGGATAGTTGGGGACCTAGATTAGAGTATGTATTGCATCACGCTATTTCAGCTTTGCTAGAATACCCAGGCTCAACTTTATTGGGCATTATGAGAATGTTAACTGATAAAGCTTTCCGTAAACGCGTCATCGACAAGGTAACTGACCCGGTAGTTAAAGCTTTTTGGGTAGATGAATATTCTAAATATCCCGATCGTTTTCAAGCAGAAGCTATTGCCCCTATTCAAAATAAGGTTGGGCGCTTCTTATCTTCTGCTCTAATTAGAAATATTCTCGGCCAAGTCAGATCTTCGTTTTCTATGCGTGACATCATGGATCAACAGAAGATTCTCCTACTCAACCTATCCAAGGGACGTGTTGGTGAAGACAACTCAGCTCTTTTGGGTGCTATGATGATCACCAAAATTCAGTTGGCAGCCATGAGTCGTGTAGATACACCAGAGGCCGAAAGAAAAGACTTTTACCTATACGTTGATGAGTTCCAAAACTTTGCTACCGAATCTTTTGCTAATATATTATCTGAGGCTAGAAAATATAGACTCAATTTAGTTATTGCGCATCAATATGTAGAACAATTAGTAGACGAAGTAAGGGCTGCCGTTTTTGGCAATGTTGGTACTATTGTCGCTTTTAGAGTTGGTGCAGCTGATGCTGAATTCTTAGAAAAAGAATTTTTCCCAACTTTTACTCAAGAAGACTTAGTTAATTTATCTAAATATGAAATTTATCTAAAATTAATGATCGATGGTGTTACTTCTGAGGCTTTTTCTGCAGCTACTTTACCACCTGTAATCGTCGATGAAGCCGATATTAATGCCGGGGCCAAGGTAATTAAAGTTACTCGTGAGCGTTACTCTAAACCTAGAGAGGTAATAGAGGACAAAATTATTCGTTGGAGTGAAAGTAAGGGTTCAGAAGACGAGCAAAAAAAAGCAGCACCTGCTGCTGGCGGCAAAGATTTTAAAAAAACAACCCCTGCTAAAAAGTTTGAAAAATCAAGACCAGCTGTAAAATCAAAAGATGTTACTTGCTCATTTTGCGGTAAAGACACTAAAGTAAACTTTGATCCTGACCCTACTAGACCTATTTATTGTCGAGAATGTCTAGATTTATCTAAAGCAGGCAAAATACCAGCACCATCTACTATCAAAGTTAGCGCTAAGCCTGTTGCTGCGCCTAACTCTGAACCGAAAAAAGAGAAAGAGGAGTTTGTTTCACTGGCTGAAGCGATGAGTTTTAAACCACGACCAGCTCCAACACCAATCAAGCAAAAAGAAGACAAGCCTACTCAACCTAAAAATAAAAAGATTCCAGAACAAGCTAATAAATCAAAAAATAATAAACCAACTAAAACTGAGCCGGATAACACAGTAATTAATCCCGGACAAGTGGTTAAACTATAAAAAAAACTATGTCATATTATTTAAAAATAAAGAATTTGGATATTAAAACAGGGCAATCAAACATTGCCCTTCTTAATACAGGAGAAGCTATGCGTTACGGCATTAGAGCTGGTGATAAAATACGCATTAATTGGCTTAAAAAAAGCATTATTGCTGAAGCTAATACCACTACCAAAAGAGTAAAACCAGGACAAGTTGGTTTATATAAAGATATTTGGGAAAAAACAAAAATACCATCCAACACCATAGTAGAGGTTAGCTTTCTTGAACGTGCTAAGTCTGTGCAAGCTATCAAAAAAAGATTGCTTGGTAAAAAATTAACCTATCAGGATTTTTATCAAATATTTTCAGATATTGCCAATGGTGTTTTAACTAGAACCGAAACTACCTATTTTGTAGCTGCTAGCTTTATGCATGAATATACCGATCAAGATCTCTACTACATGACTAAAGCCATGGCAGAAACAGGGGAGATACTCAAATTTCCCGGTATGGTAGTAGATAAGCATTCCGTCGGTGGTTTAGCTGGTAACAGAACCACCATGGTGGTTATTCCTATTTTGGCTAGTCTAGGATTGACTATCCCGAAGACATCATCTAGAGCCATCACTTCACCAGCCGGAACCTCTGATACCATGGAAGTATTAGCACCAGTCTCATTTTCACCAGCAGAGATTAAAAAAATAGTTAAAAAAACCAATGGTTGTTTGATTTGGGGTGGTGGTCTCAATTTAGCTCCGGCCGATGACAAAATCCTCAAAGTGTCCTATCCGCTATCTTTGGAACCCTATGATAAGATGCTGGTATCTATTATGGCTAAAAAAGTAGCCACTAGTGTAACTCATCTAGTTATAGATATGCCTGTAGGTAAAACCACCAAAATTCCAAACATGAAAATTGCTAGGGAATTAGAAAGAAAATTTAAATACATTGCCAGAAGATTTAAAATAAAGATTAAGGTAATAATGATTCAAACTGAAGATCCAGTGGGTATGGGTGTTGGGCCTTCTCTAGAAGCTCGTGATGTCCTTAGAGTATTACAACAAAAGGACAACTATCCAGCTGATTTAGCCAACAAATCTATCCATTTGGCTGGTGAATTATTAGAATTATGCGGTAAAGCCAAAAAAGGCAAAGGTGCAGGCATGGCTTGGCAGGTACTAGAAAGTGGTGCTGCTTGGAAAAAAATGCAAGAAATTATCAAAGCGCAAGGCGGTAATCATAATATAGATCCTAACGAAATAGTCATTGGTGCTTGCAAAAAATATTACACAGCTAAAAAATCTGGTCGCATCAATTTCACTAATAATAAGGTTATTAATATTGTGGCTCGCATACTAGGTGCGCCATCAGACAAATTAGCTGGTATTTATTTAAATAAAGAATATGATGATCACGTTAAAAAGGGTGAGCGTTTATTTACATTGTATGCCCGCAACAAAGAAAAGCTCCGCCTAGCCGACATTGCCTTACAAAAACAAATTATATTTAGAATAGGTAAATAAAATATTATGGCTAAAATAATAATAGCTTCCGGACCTGTTATTGTAGAAGGTGGTAAAGTTTTACTAAATGATCATGGAGATACTGATTTTTGGAAATTTTGTGGTGGACAGGTAGAGGATTCCGATCAAAACTTAATGCAAGCAGCCCAAAGAGAAGCCAAGGAAGAAATGGGTATAGGTACAAAAATAATTGATGAGCAACCATTTATTATATACACCAAAAAAGATGATATAGATGTCATCTTGGTGCACTTTTTAGCTGAAAGAATAGATAAGATTAAACCTAGAGATGATATTCGTCAGTGGCAATGGTTTGATCTTGATAAACTACCAGATAATCTGGCACCTAATATCATTCCCACATTAAAACATTTTAAATTTTTATAAAATAAAGAGACCCTTGCTTGGCAAGGGTCTTTTTTCAGTCCAATTCATTGTATTTCAATTGTAGCGTGCCACATACCTTTCTAAGGTGTGCGTAAAATTCAGCTCGACTCTGGATACGAATAGCAACTAGGATGTGGACTCCATGGGATTGGTTATCCGATTCACTATCGGAATGTTGGTTTAATACTGCAAATATTGAATATTTGCCTTCCACCCTTATTGCTGCGGCTGCATCCTGAGCTTTGTTTTTTGGCACTATAATATCGACAATGATTTTTAGGACATGAGCATTTAAACTCTGATCGTCGTGTTTACACATCACGTACCTCCAAGGAACAACAGGGTCCATACCTTAGATAAAATACTCCAAATAGCTACTTATGTCAAACAAAAAAAAGTCCCTCCGGGTGGAAGGACTAGTATTATTTTCGTCTCATAACTAAGCTGTGTCTACGGCAACAATTAGCTAATTCTTGAAGAAAATATTCTTCATTTTCATACAATACTATACTCATCCAGGTAACTGGTTTGCCATTTTTGTATCCAGGCGCTGGTTCGGGGGAAAATTCATCGACTTTGAAGCCAGCACGACTAAGTTCATCACTCAAAAATACCCAGGCTCCACTAGGTAGTGTAAGTTCAGCTTGTCCGTGAGACAAAGTAACGAGGCATTCTCTAGCTGGTTGCATGATATGGACCTCCTGTTTGTAGGTGCGTTAAACATAAGGAAAATAACATAAACAAACTTTTATGTCAATAAAAAAAGACCAACCCCTAAAGGTTGGCCAATATTCTAATCTTCATTAACAGGCTTATTGAAGGATATTTCTTCATCAGTGCAAAAAGCATCAATCATAGTATAGAGGGGTTCCAAATGACTTTCCGGAACAGTCACAATAATATCCCAACCTTCAGTGTGGTTGACATAGCCATCCACTGGGCGAACCACATTGGGGTACATCTTACGCAGTTCAGCAAAATCCTCACTAAACTTACGCATAAACCTCCAGGCCAAATCATTGTTTTGTTCGTCGTTGAGACGCTCCAAGCGAGGAATAAAAATCGTTAGCTGAATCTTTTTTTCTTTACTGATTAAAACAATCTCTCGTGGTTCCATCTGCTGCCTCCTGTTTTAAGTGTTTTGTCTGAATCTATCACGAACTCATGATTCCCCAAGCAAACAAATAAACGATTATAAAAAGCCAAATCAGGGCATAGCCTGGTAGTTGACTCAAAAATTCTTCGCATATGCAGTGATGTCCATAAGTGTCAAAAAATGGATGGCGACCATACAAGACTGTCAGAGTCCAACATTGAATATATAACAGAGTGATTGGCCAACCAATAACTAGCATAATAGCGAGCGGGATACGCACCCAGCCATTCCAATCTCCGATAAAATCACCGATAGGATGGGTGGTGTGTGCGGCTACCCAGGCTCCGCCAATGCAGAGACCAAAATAGAAAACAACTGCAATGAGCCAACGAAGAAATCCATTCCAATATTGGACATCGTTCAGGGCATCTTCAATGCGTCGTTGTCGTTGTCTGTAGGTCAAATACCTTTCTTGACCGAGAACTCTTTGCAACAGCAAATCTTTACCTCCTGTTAATGAGTTTTAAGGTTCAATGTGTCTAACACGAAAACAATATAATTTACAATAAATTACCTCTGTTGTCAATAAATATGTGGATAACTAGGTAAAAAGCTTGACATATTATCAATTAATTACTATAATTTACTATAATTTAAATATACTATTATGATTAACCCTTCAAATATAACTGAGAAATTGGCGGAAATAATCCAACAAAGTCACAGTCAGGCAACAGAACTAAAGAATAGTCAATTAGAACCACTGCATATTTTATGGTCTATGCTGTCAGTCAAAGACACCATGGCTATGGCTATCTGGCAACAGGCTCAATTGGATATCAATTCAGCCCTTAATGCTACAGAAATTGAGCTGGAAAAACTACCCACAGTAGAGGATACTAGCAATATTGGCCTGTCTACAGACACTCAAAAAGTACTCAAACAAGCAGAAGATGAAATGCGGGCTATGGGCGATGAGTTTGTTAGCGTTGAACATCTATTGCTTAGTTTAGTAAAAAACAACACAGCCACTCAACAAATTTTAAATAAATATAATTTTGATTTAGATAAGTTACAAAATATCCTCAAAGATATTAGAGGCAATATGAAAGTAACAGATCAAAATCCAGAAAACAAAATCCAAGCACTGGAAAAGTTTACTATAGACATGACTAAAAAAGCCGAGGACAGCAAGCTGGACCCGGTGATTGGTCGTGATGAAGAAATCCGTCGCCTAATGCAAGTATTGAGTCGTCGTACTAAAAATAACCCCGTTTTAATTGGTGAGCCTGGCACAGGTAAAACTGCTATCGTAGAAGGTTTGGCTCAACGTATTATCAAAGGTGATGTACCAGAATCTATTAAAAATAAAAAGCTTTTATCTCTAGATATTGGTTTGCTATTGGCCGGTGCTAAATATAGAGGTGAATTTGAAGATAGGCTAAAAGCAGTCCTTAAAGAAATCGAGGCCGCTGAAGGTAACGTCATTTTATTTATGGACGAACTACACACCATAGTCGGTGCCGGTGGTGCTGAAGGTGCAGTCGATGCTTCTAACATGCTTAAGCCAGCCCTAGCTCGCGGTGAATTACATGCTATCGGAGCCACTACTTTAAAAGAATACCAAAAATACATTGAAAAAGACGCTGCCCTAGAACGTAGATTTCAGCCAGTTTATGTTGGTGAGCCAACTTCAGAGGATACTGTCAATATTTTACGTGGTCTTAAAGAAAAATATGAAGTCCACCACGGTGTTCATATTACTGATGAGGCTATTTTGGCAGCAGTTAATTTATCTCAAAAATATATTACTGATAGATTCCTACCAGACAAGGCTATTGATCTGGTCGATGAAGCTACTTCTGCCTTGAAGATCGAAATAGATTCTCTGCCAACTGAATTAGATATTCTGAAAAGAAAAATAACTTCTTTGGAGATTTCCAAAGCAGCCTTAAAAAAAGATAAAAAACAAAACAAAGAAGAATTAGCTAAAATAAATCAGCAACTAGCTGATCTTAAAGAACAAACCAAATCTTTAGAACTACTCTGGAAGAATGAAAAAAAATTAATTACCGGCAATCAAAAGTTTTCTGAAGAAATAGAACAGCTCAAAAATCAGGCTAGTAATCTAGAACGTGAAGGTAAGCTAGATAAAGTAGCTGAAATTACCTATGGCAAGATTCCAGAACTAGAAAAGAAGATTCAAGCCAATAGCGACAAGCTTAATAGTATTAAAAAAGAAAATCGTCTACTCAAAGAAGAGGTGGAGGATAACGATATAGCTCGTGTAGTTTCCCGTTGGACTGGTGTACCAGTAGATAAAATGCTGGAATCAGAGCAAAGAAAATTAGCTCAAATGGAGCAAAATATGGCTCAGAGGGTAATTGGGCAGGATGAGGCTATAAAAGCCGTTTCTAACGCTGTCAGACGCTCTAGAGCAGGCATAAATGAAGAGGATAGACCTATCGGCAGCTTTATATTTCTAGGACCAACTGGTGTCGGTAAAACTGAGACCGCCAAGGCTCTAGCTGAGTTTATGTTTGATTCTGAAGATGCCATGGTTCGCATCGATATGTCCGAATATATGGAAAAACATTCCGTAGCTAGACTGATTGGCTCACCTCCGGGTTATGTTGGTTATGATGAAGGTGGACAATTGACCGAAGCTGTCAGACGTAGACCATACAGTGTAATTCTCTTTGATGAAATTGAAAAAGCTCATCCTGAGGTTTTCAATGTTTTATTGCAAGTACTAGATGATGGCCGTTTAACTGATGCCAAAGGCCGTACTGTTAATTTTAAAAATTCTGTCATTATTATGACTTCCAATGTTGGTACTGAAAAAATACTAGAAGCCAAAGGTAAAGTTGATGAAAGTCTACGTAAGGACATTGATCTATTGATGAAAAATACTTTCAAACCAGAGTTTCTTAATCGTCTAGACGATATTATTGTCTTCCACAGTCTATCTGAAGCTCATATTACCAAGATAGTTGACCTACAATTAAGTATTTTGACTGACAGACTTCAGAAAAACAAAAAAATTGATGTTAATTTTGATAAAAAGGTCTACCAATATCTAGGCAGTAAAGGATATGATCCTAAATTTGGTGCTCGACCACTAAAACGTTTAATTCAAACAGAGATTTTAGATAAACTTGCTCTCAAGATTATCGAAAATAAAATTACAGAAGGTGATAAAGTTAAAATTAGTATTGACGGTGACAAAATTACACTAAAATAAAAGCCAATCATTACGATTGGCTATGGAACTCAAAAATATTGACTGGTAAGCACATATGAAATCAAAGCAACTAGTGCTAAACCCCTTGACACTTCCTCACTAGGCTGGCACCTGTAAAAATACTGGTGTAGATACATAAAGATACCCATCATGACGAAGGCTACGCCAAATATTACAGCTACACCATAAAATGCATGGGCTTCGAGGGCTTGATCGGCCCAATTGAATTGGGCTGCCAAATACCAAGGTGCACCGATTCCCAAGACCAGGAACAAGAGTATATTGAATAATCTATTCATTTTGTTACCTCCAGTTTGAGTTTTAAATAACGAATTCACTGCATAATTTAACAGATAATCTACACCTTGTAAAGCAGATTAATCAAAATTATGCTAAAATATAGTTATAATTTTTAACATAATTCTATGTTTGATTTCAAAAAATTTTTCTTTGGTAGAGATGCCGAAGAGCAAAAAACTCGCGAAGAACACCAAGAACAAGTTGATCCAAAAAAACCAGCTGAGGTTTTGGATGAAATTCCTGACCAAGTAGAAGAAAATGAAAGTGGTACAGATAATCGAGATATCAAACATGAGCAAGGAAAGCGCCCATTCACAGAAGAGGATTAAAAATACCCCAGCTAAAAATAGAAGGGGTGATAAAAGTGTGCTAAAATAAGTTTATTAATATTTAATTTCAAAACATATGATAAAATATGGAGAAATGTCACCTGCAGAGACACAACCAAATTTAATGCGTCAATTAGCTTATTTAGATGAATATGCAAAAGATTTTGAGGAAAAAAGACAAGCAATTTTAGACCAGGCCAAACTTTTACATAATGCTGGAGAAGGCACACCAATGAGTCAGGAAGATATGGCTGCACATCTAAACAAACTAGCAGATAAGAAATTACCTCCAAGCGACACTGAAAAAACTGAGGCAGACCAGAGTAGTTTAAGGGACTTGATAGCAGCAACTGAAAGTAGCAATTTAAGCGATGAAGCAAAAGAAAAATTAATAGCTGATTTGACCAAACTATCAGATATTGAAAAAGAATAATTAACTATAAAAATTATGCCAAATTTTGAAAATCCACAAGGGATTGAAGGTGATAAGTCGGGAATAAAAATTGAAGGCAACCCAAAAAAAGAATGGGGTGCCGGTGAGTTTCAATCTTGTCCAAAATGTGGTTCTCCTGGAGGTAATTTTAATGATTTCGAAAATTTTTGTTATGAATGTAGTTGGGATGGTAGTAATGCTAAACACAGGGAAGACTTGGGACTTGAACCATTGGAAAAATAATTAAACAGCAAATTTACTATAAAATTATTGAAAAAGACTATGCCCTGTGGTATAGTCTTTTTAGGATCAAGATAAATATATGACTAAAAAACCTAAAATCCTAGTAGCTTTATCAGGTGGAGTAGACTCTGCTGTGGTTTTATATTTACTCAAAGAACAGGGATATGAAATTGAGGCTGCTTTTATGAAAAACTTCTCCGAAGCTATAAATTTAAAAGGGGAATGTCCTTGGAAAGAAGATCGACAAATGGCCTATCGAGTAGCCGCTCATTTAGACATACCAATCCATACTTTTAATTTTGAAAAAGAATACGAGCAAAAGATAGTTAATTATATTTTTGAATCCTACCAAGCCGGGCTAACACCAAACCCTGATGTGCTCTGTAATAATGAAATAAAGTTTAAATTGTTTTTAGAGAAAGCCTTGGAAATGGGCTTTGATAAAATAGCAACTGGTCATTACGCTCAGGTAAAAGAAGACGAAGATGGATTTCATTTACTGCGTGGTGTAGACAACAATAAAGATCAATCCTACTTCCTAGCTGGACTCAATCAAGCCCAACTCTCCAAAGCCATGTTTCCGATTGGTAATATAGCCAAACCTGAGGTTAGAAAAATAGCTAAACAAGCCAAACTACCCAATGCAGATCGTAAAGACTCTCAGGGTATTTGTTTTATCGGCAAAGTAGATCTAAAGACATTTTTGCAACAAAAAATAAAACCCAAGACAGGAGATATAGTTGATACTGAAGGTAATAAACTGGGTGAACACCAGGGTGTTTGGTATTACACTATTGGTCAACGCAAGGGTCTGGATCTACCTGGTGGACCTTGGTATATAGTGTCTAAAGATATTAAGGATAATAAAATAGTAGTTGGCAAATCAGATAGTGATGAGCTGTACACCAAAGATGTTCAGATTTCCGACCTACACTGGCTAGGCAAGGAGTATAAGCTACCACTCAAGGCTCAAGCTCAAATACGTTATAGACAGACTGCTCAAGATATTACTTTATCTGCTAATAAAGCTACCTTTACTAAAGCTCAACAGGGTGTAGCCTCAGGACAAGTATTAGCTATTTATATGGGAAATGAGCTTGTAGCGAGTGCTAATATTATATAGTTCAATCCCCTTATGGGACCCCATCAAAATGATAGCTAACATTAGCTATTTTTTTGATACCCCTAAAGTGGGGTTCGAACTATAATTAGTTTTTTGCTATAATATACATATAATTAAAATAAATTTATGAATAAAAATTTAATACTTAAAATATCTGTGGCTATTGGATACGTTGCTATGGTTTTTGTTAATTATTTGGCTAATGCCTTACCTATTGGCGGAGTGACAACGGGCCAGGCATCAGATAATTTTGCCAATCTATTTACACCATCTGGTATTACCTTCTCAATCTGGGGGCTTATATATTTATTACTTTTAGGCTATACAATTTATCAATTCAAAACTGGGCAAAAAAGTGAAAAACAAGAAAAAATATTTACAAAAATTAACAAGTATTTTCTATTAACATCTCTCGCTAATATTGCATGGATTTTTGCTTGGCATTATGGAATAATTTGGTTATCATTTTTAATTATGCTTGCCTTGCTCACTTTGCTTATTAAAATTGCAGATATTGTTAACCATAAAGAACAATCAACTTTAAATACTATATTCGTTCGTTTACCTTTTAGTATTTATTTTGGCTGGATTACCATCGCAACAATTGCCAATGTAACAGTTTTCTTACAAAGTATTAATTGGAATGGCTTTGGGATATCAGAGCAGATTTGGATAATCATTGTTTTATTAATTGGAGCAGCTATAGGCATTACAAGAATGTTTAAAGATAAAAATATCTACTATGGTTTAGTCTTGGTCTGGGCCTATTCTGGTATTTGGTTAAAACACACTTCACAAGATGGGTTTAATTCAAATTATCCAAACATTATCAATATTGTGATTTTTTGTATTGCTCTTTTTGTAATCAGTATTGGCTATTTATCCTACAAAAAGACAAGAAAATAAAATGCAGACGTTTTTACCATATAAAAGTTTTAAAAAATACTCTATTTTTGAGTGTTTTTTTATGTTAGTTGACAAATATATTGTTATGGGTATATACTCATAATATATAATAGCTAAAAAAGAAAGGGGGTGTATAATATGCCAAATAGAGATGGAACAGGTCCAGAAGGCAAGGGTTCTCTAACTGGTCGCGGTGCAGGTAATTGCAAGACTGCAGAAAAACCCGCAGGTCAGCCTAGAAGAGCTGGAGCTGGAACCAGCAGAGGTAGAGGTCAAGGACAGGGCAGAAGAGCCCAAAAGTAAAAAGAAGGTTGAGAACTCACTCCTTTCATAGAAAGGGGTGAGGGACCTTCTTTTGCATAAAAGATAGCATATTTAAAAAATTATTTCAATAAACATATGCCTAGACCAAAATTATGTCGTAGAGTGGAATTTAATGCAGATATAACATATTTTAAACCAAGAGGTGTTCCAATGAGTATACTTGATGAAGTTCAATTAAGTATTGAAGAGGTAGAAGCCTTAAGATTAAAAAATATCAAAGACTTAGATCAAAATGAATGTGCTAAAAAAATGAAAACTTCACAGAGTACTTTTCAGAGAATTTTATCATCTGCTTACAAAAAAATAGCCGAAGCTTTGATTAATGGTAAAGCAATTAAAATAATTAATAAATAAAAATTTATGCATAATTTATTGATAATTATAATAGCCTCTTTTTCTATTAGTTTTTGTGCTTGGGCAGCTATTTTATTTTTGTATGTTAAAAAAGAAGTATTATCTAAAATAACATTATTTTTAGTATCATTATCAACTGGAGCATTAATGGGAGGAGCATTTTTACATTTATTACCAGAGGCTTCAGAAAAAATAGAGGCTTCTAAATTATATTTAATTGTCTTATTTGCTTTTGTTTTTTTCTTTTTTATGGAAAAAGTATTATCTTGGCGCCATTGTCATAAAGAAAATTGTCCAGTGCATACTTTTGGCTATATGAATTTATTTGGAGACGCTTTACATAACTTTATTGACGGTCTAGTGATTGCCAGCACTTTTTTAATTGATTTTCAATTAGGAATGGCCACAACTTTAGCGATTGCTTTGCATGAAATACCTCAAGAGATTGGTGATTTTGGTGTATTGGTGCATGCTGGATTTACAAAGAAAAAAGCATTGATTATAAATTATATTGTAGCTCTAACAGTTGTTTTAGGTGGTATTGTGGGGTATTTTATATCTTTTTATTTACATAGTATTATTGCATATTTATTACCTTTTGCTGCTGGAGGTTTTATTTATATAGCCGCTTCTGATTTGATACCAGAAATAAGAAAAGAAACTAATTTAAAAAGATCTATTAAATCATTTATTATATTTTTATTAGGCATTGCTTTAATGTTTGTGGTTAAATTAATTAATTAAAATTTATGAAAGTATTAAAATTTGGGGCTGTATGGTGTCTAGGTTGTCTTATTATGAAGCCTCGTTGGACAGAAATAGAAACTGAGAACACTTGGCTAGAAACTGAGTATTATGATTTTGATGAAAGTTTAGAAAAAGTCAAAGAATACAAGATAGATGATAAGTTGCCAGTTTTTGTATTTTTAGATAAAGATAATAAAGAATTTTTACGCTTACAAGGTGAAGTAGATAAAAAAGAAATTATAGATATATTAGTAAAAAATAAAAATCAATAATTATGTTTAAAAGAATTTCATTGTTTCTATTAGTTTTTAGTTTTTTATTAGCACCCTTAGTATCTTTTGCTAGTGAACAACAAGATATATATTTTTTCTGGTCAAAAGGCTGTCCACATTGTGCTAAGGAAAAGATATTTTTAGAAAAAATAGAAGATAAATATAAAAATATAACCATTCATCAGTTAGAGCTGAGTGACAGCGAAGATAATGTTAGGTTATTACTTGGATTTGGTGAAAAGTTTAAAACAGATATATCAGGAGTACCTTTTACTGTTGTTGGGGATGAATATTTTACTGGCTATTACAACGACGAAATTACTGGTGCGGAAATAGAGCAGGCTATAAAAGCCCTGGCATATATTAAGCCAGTAATACCGCAAAAACCTTCTGTTGTAGACCCAGAGATAAATGAAAAGCAAGTTAAGGATAATTCAGAACAGTTAGTTGTAGATTTAACAGAGGACAATAAAATAAACCAGACAGTACAAATACCAATAATTGGTGAAATAAATCTTCAAAGTTTTTCATTGCCTATTATTACTATTGTCTTAGGTCTGTTAGATGGTTTTAACCCCTGTGCTATGTGGGCATTATTATTTTTGATAAGTTTGCTATTGGGAATGAAAGATAGAAAAAGAATGTGGATTTTAGGTATAACTTTTGTGGTGGTATCAGCTTTTGTTTATTTCCTATTTATGATTGCCTGGTTAAAATTAATTTTATTTTTAGGATTCATTGCTATTGTTAGATATACTATAAGTGTTGTTGCTTTGGGAGGGGGTATTTTGAATGTTAGGAGTTACTTTAAAAATAAAACAGGTGGTTGTGAAGTTAGCGGAGGTGAAAAGCGTAAAAGATTTTTTGATATGCTAAAGTCAGTTACTCAAGAAAAGGCATTTATCTTAGCTTTATTAGGTATTATTGTCTTAGCATTTTCAGTAAATTTAATAGAATTAATTTGTTCAGCTGGCTTACCTGCGGTTTATGTACAGATTTTAGCTTTAAGCGATTTACAGCTTTGGCAATATTATGCTTATATTTCTTTGTATATTTTTGTCTTCATGATTGACGATTTATTTGTATTTTTTATAGCTATGTGGACATTAGAAATGACTGGCATTACAACAAAATACTCTAAATTTTCTAAATTAATTGGTGGTATATTAATGATTATTATAGGTTTAATTTTGATATTTAAACACGAATTATTAATGCTTGGTTAATATGAAAAAATTATTTTTATTATTACTGCTAATTTTACCAATTTTTTCTTTAGCTCAAGAACAGCCCAAGGAAGAAACTTTTAAGGCACGAGTTATTGAGATTATTGCTCAAGAAGAAATTGTTGATGAAATGGGCAGTATAAATCAGCAAAATTTGAAATTGCAAGGTTTAGAGGGTAATTTTAAAAATAAAGAAATTACTTTTGAAGGTATTGGTAATTTTCAAGTAGTATCTACTCAAATTTATGAAGAGGGGGATAAAGTTATAGTTAGCTATAGTCAAAATGTAGAAGGTAATGATGTATTCTTTGTTTTGGATTATGACAGGACTAATCCGATTTTATGGCTCAGTATAATTTTTGTATTGAGTGTTTTAGTGATAGGTAGGTGGAAAGGTTTTAGGTCTTTACTCGGATTAGTAATTAGTTTTTTTGTCATTTTAAAATTTATTATTCCGCAAATACTAAATGGTGCTAATCCCGTATTGATTAGTGTTGTAGGAGGTATTATCATCTTAGTTTTTGCCATTTATCTCACTCAAGGTATAAACAAAAAAGCACACATAGCTAATGCAGCTTTAATAATTTCTTTGTTTTTTACAGCTTTACTATCTGTATGGTTTACAAGCTTATCTCGCTTATCAGGATACTCAGGTGAGGGGACAGAATTTTTACTTAATATGAGTCAGGGAAGTATAAACTTACAAGGCTTATTATTGGCAGGAATAATTATTGGTACTTTAGGAGTTTTAGATGATGTAATAGTTAGTCAGGTATCCACAGTAGAACAATTGAAGAAGGCTAATCCAGAATTAAGTAATCGCCAGATATATATCAGAAGTTTAAAAGTAGGGATAGATCATATCACTTCTATGATAAACACTTTATTTTTTGCCTACGCTGGTGCTTCCTTACCATTACTTATATTGTTTACTCAAAGTGACACAATTGGACTTAATTTATCTCAAGCTATGAACAATGAAATAATAGCTACAGAAGTAGTTAGGACATTGTTGGGTAGCATAGGTATTATATTTTCTATTCCAATTGCTAATTATTTAGCTAGTTATTTTTTGAAAGTTAAGCGAGAGTAGGAATATATAATCCCTCAGTCCATAGTAGCTTAGTTCCGATACGCTCCACGATGGGACCCCATCAAAGAATCACTTTATAAACAAGTGGTTTTTTGATATACTGAGGGTAGTATTAAAATAAAAATATGAAAAAAGTTTTATTAATAGTATTAATTTTTCCTTTGTTGATTGGAGCGGGTTGCCAAAAAGATACAGGCACAGATATTGATTTAGAAGTAGTACAGAAAAAAGCAATAAGTTATGCCAAAAAAGAATATGGAGAAAATATAAAATTTGAAACTGTAATTAAAAAAAGAGCTATAAAAATGTATGAAGACAATGAACCCAGATATCTTTTTTTGCTTTTTCAAAATGATAACAAAAAAGAGGTATTGTATGTTGACTATGATAGAGAGGGGTCAAGTAACAAAAAATTATCAGACGAGCAGTTTGATAGATTATATAAAATAGACAAAATCATTAAAGAGTCGAGTACCCTAGCTAGCCAAGATGGTAGCATAAGCGATATGATATTTCGTAATCCAGATGATTTTCAATATACTTATGAGCCATTGGGTAATATATATGAATATACTTTTTCATATGATGGTCCAGATGGAGGTGGAATAGGTTCTTTCCCGATGTCTTACGCTGTTTATGTTGATGATAAAGGTAGTATATTTTTTAGTCAGATAACGGAACTTTTATTTGTAGATTAATTCATAATCAGGATTCTCCACTAGAAAAGTTTTGAAAGTGTCCCGTAGGGGACCCCCAGTCAAAGAATCATTCCAAAAGGAATGGTTTTTTGATATACTAATTTCATGGAATATAACCCAACAAAAAACAAACTACAATCAAATATCTGGAAATTTGCGATCCACACTATAACTGCTCGCAGAGCCTATTGGCCGTTACTAGCGGTATTTTTTCTTACTTTTCCTGATAATACCTTGAAGCAGATTGGATTTTTTCTAGCTATTGGACAAGTAGCAGGATTTATCTTAGAAGTACCTAGTGGTTATATCGCTGACAAAATTGGTCATAAAAAAGCTTTAATAATCTCTAAAATTTCTCTTTTATTATCAACGGCTTTATTCGCAATAGGTGGCAATTTTTATATCTTTGCCCTAGGAAGCATTTTTGTTAGCACAGGCTTTGCTTTTGATAGTGGCACTTTGACTGCTTTTATGCACGAAGTGCTGAAGGCTTTGAAACAGGATCATCTTTATTCAAAAATTATTGGTAAAATTCGTTCAAAAACATTTATTGTTTCGGCAATTATTTTAGCACTACTGCCATTAACAGTCTCTATAAATTTCCGCCTACCATTTATAATAGCTTTTTTCATTGATTTAACTGGTTTGATTGTCACGCTATCTTTTGTAGTCCCCAAAAATAAAAAAGTAGAGATAGAGGAGTTAAAAGAAGATAATTTTATTGCCGTTCTAAAAGCAGGTAAAAAACTACGATTCTATCCAATACTTACTTTAACTTCTTTTATATCGGCCATGGTTATAGGGGCGTCTATCTATCGAGATGTATATCAGCAATTTTTGGGTATTAGTGTGATTCACTTGGGCTTTTTCTTTGCCATGTCACGTGTAGTTGCAGCAGTTGTTAGTAATTATTTCTATAGACTCCACAACGTAGTATCAGCTCGTACATATTTAGCTATAGCGGTACTCTTTTACTCCTTATTTATAATAGGAATTGGTTTCGCATCAAATAAGTGGTTTGTTGCAATTGGCTTTGTTATAATGGTCGGTTCATTGCACGGATCTGCAACCTTATTAGACCATTATAAGCTTGAATATATACAAAAAAGTAAATTTAAGGCCACGTTACTTTCTATCGGTGGTTTGGGTAGGAGTTTATTTGGCGTTTTTACAAATTTAACTCTGGCATTTTTAATCGGTAGATACCTTTATTCTTTAGGGTATGTGTACTATGGCCTTATTGGATTGGTTGTATTATTATCTATTTATTCTGTTTTTATCATCTGGGGATTACCCAAAAAACACAGCTAGGCTATATTAATACAAAAAAAATCGCCTCAAGAATAGATTTTTGATATACTAAGTGTGTTGTTAAATAAAATTTATAAAATATAATTATGTTGAAAGCATATTTTAAAACGACTCAAAGTAAAAGATTAAAAAAGATTAAAAAAATTCGGGAAGGTTCTTGGATAAATATCAATCACGCAGAGCATGATGATTTAGAGAATATCACCGAATTAACTGATTTAAGCCTTTTAGATTTACAGGATACCCTGGACCTACAAGAGTTGCCTCGTATTGAAAGGCACAATAAGAGTATACTTTTATTTATTAGGACACCACTAGCGAAAAATAGTGATCATCAATTTATTCATACTGTACCATTGGCTATTATTATTAATAGTAAATATTTTATTACTATTTCTGCTGAAAAGAATAGCATAATAAAAGAGATACAAAAAAACAGCTTATCAATTGCCACCACCCAAAGAGGTAAGATGTTGGTTTATATACTCTTAAGAGTCTCTAAAAGTTTTACTAATAGGGTTAAAGAGATTAGTTATGAAGTTTTGTCCAAAAAGAAGCATATCGAGAATATTAAAAATTCTGATATTAGTGAACTAATCAAACACGAGGATGTTCTCAATCAATATATCTCGGCTTTAATACCCATGAGAAATTTATTTGAAAATTTAATGAGTAGTAGCTACCTCAAATTTTATAGAGAAGACCAGGATTTATTTGATGATATGTTAAATAGCGTTCGACAATCAGTAGACATTTGTCAGGTTAACCTAAAAAGTATTAAAAGTTTACGGGAATCTTATCAAATTGTTTTTACTAATCGTTTAAATAAAGTTATCCAGTTTCTCACAGCCTTCACTATTGTTATGACCATCCCCACTATTATAGCTAGTCTTTATGGTATGAATGTTGACCTGCCTTTAGCGAGCAGTGAGTTTGCTTTTTTCTATGTCTTGTTTTTTTCTTCATTTGGAATAGCAGCTTTTCTTTTCTTTTTTTATAAGAAAAAGTGGTTATAGTAAAGGAATTATTAAAATAAAAATATGGAAAAACAAAATCTTGAACAAGGGTATGATCCTGTCCCATCTGAAGAGTTATCTAAGGATAAAAAAAATTGGTTGCCCACAATAGGTGGCATAGTTTTATTCTTAATATTGGTTGGCGGAGGTATTTTTTGGTGGTTACAAGTTACTCAAAAAACAATAATAGAGAATAAACAAGTAGCACCTCATATGTCAAAAGGTCACATATCTGATCAAGTAAATGCCATAAAAATTAGCGTTATCCATGATAAAAGTAGCGAACACTCTTTGAATGATGATTTTGTCATAACAGATGATACTCATATCTTAGCTTCCGTATATTATGCTCCTGTGGCAGATGGCCTTTCAGAAACTGTATTAAGTAAAGATTTTACAAATATAGATCAATTACCACTTCTCTTTCAAATAAAAGGAAACCTAGGTGAGGTGTTTGAGAACGAGAGAGGTTATTATCTCTCAGTCAAAGTTTTTAACCATTCAGGTGACGAAGTGGCGGTAGGAGATTTGATTAGTGAATTTTCAAATCCGATCTCTATGGAAGATAGAAGCTTAGAAATTAAAGTCTCTGGCTTAGAGGAGTGCGGTTCAGAAAATTCAGGTGGATTTTGTACTTCTAATACAGATTTACCTTTTTCAGATTCTTATTTTTTGACGGAAGAAGAAATACCAGACGGTTTTGAATTAATGCATAGTGCCGAGGTTGAAGATGTGGAGCAACTTACTAGTGCATACGGTAACGCAAATATAGATTTTGTCGACAAGGCTAATATTGTAGTTTATGCCAAGCCTGATTTTCCTAAAGAAGAGTTGGGGGTTATGATTATGGAATATAAAACTTTAGGAGCATTGAATTTTGAAGTAAAAAAAATAGAAGCAGCTTCTGGTTATGAAAATATACCACTAACACCACCAGAGGAGGAGGATGAAGAGGAGGAAGAGGACGAGCCATGTGACTATTGGGGTTGTGATGATTTGAGTTTAAGTAAAATAAACTTAAGCACAGTGGCCTTGATAGGTGCTAGAGATGACTCAATTTATCTACGGCATCAAAATGTTTTATTTGTAGTTTGGAGTGACTCAATCAAAAATGAATCTTACGCCAAAGAAATAGCAGACACTTTGAAAAATAAAATAAATAGTATAGAAGAAATTATAATCTCTGATCGAGATGTATATGAGAAAACTTTTATCTTAAAAGATAAGGTTTATCATAAGGGTTGGGATGGAGAAGTAAAAGTGATAGCTAGGTCTACTGAGGATCCAGAAGATCCAGTAAAAAATCATACTTACTATCGAGCAAAGTTATCACCAAATAAAAAATTTATACTTTTAGGTAGTAAAGGTTGGGAGCAAGTTATAGAAGAAATTTATGAAATATCATCTGGCGAGATACACAAGCTTGAGGCTAGCTCTTCAGAATATGGTAATTGGCTAGAAGATAATAAAATCCGAATAGAAGGTGAGTGTGGAATGGGTATATCATGCGGAATATTTGAGTCTATAAACAACGAAGAACCTTGGGAATTAGAGAAGGTTGCTGATTATAAATAAAATTTTAATTTAAAATTAGGTGGGCATCAAAAAATCATTCCACTAGGAGTGATTTTTTAGGTAAAAAAATAGGGTACGTATTTACACACGTACCCAATAAATCACGAAAGGTTTGACGCTAATAAGGATGTAGAGTCTACCCACATTCCATTGTTCTGGTACCAATGAGAGCTGTTGGTACGACTATGATGGGATTGACCCGATATGACATCATTAGACGTTAGTATCTTATACTCAAGCTTGAGAGCACTTCTAGCAGTATCCATGACACAATAATCGGCATTTATACCTAGCATAACTAGAGTCTTCACTCCAAGCTCCTGTAAGAGCTTGTGTAGTTGCGTGTTAATAAATGCGTCGTCGCCACGTTTTTCTATAAAATACACATACGGTGCATCGTTGATTGTGACTGTTATTTCTGACACGGTCTTGCCATATTTATATGTTTTGCATTCAATGACGATAATTGGGATCTCAAGCCTGAGACACTGTTCCAATATACAAAGTTGATTTGGTATTATGCGTTCTGCTTCTCCTTTTCGGAGATGACTTACAAAATCTCTTTGCATATCAATAATCAACACGGCGATATCAGACCTTGCTACGGGTCTTTCTTTACCGTTTAATCCTAAGAAAGTCTTAGTTTTCATTGTACTCTCCCTCGCTAACGTGATGTTGTGATGAACAAAAAATAACTATATAACGTAGTATAAGATAACTTTTTTGTCAATCTAGTGCGATGAACGAGCTAAAATAGAGTCATTCCAAAAAGAATGGTTTTTTGATATACTAAGTGTACTATTAAATAAAAATTATTTGGGATGAGAATAAAGATATTGATAATTTAATTAAAAAAATATTATGTTAATAAAAAATAATCCAGCATCTAACGATTTAATTCCAGAAGTAAAACAACAAATTATAAATCAATCTGTAGCCATACTTTGTGATGGTAATAATATTGAAAGAAGTATTCACACAGTTTCTAACAATAAAAATGCAATGATTGATTTTGACAAGGTCATTCCTAAACTCTTAAATGGTAGAGGCTTAAATAGACTATTGTACTTTCGTGAAGGTAAGTCTATTTCATCTAAGTTTGCTGAAAGATTGCATGAGAACTATTATGGATCAGTAATTCCGTGTCATAAATCAGCAGATATACCTTTGACAATTAAAGCTACTCAACTTTCTTCAAAAGTTGATACTATTATAATAATGTCCGGGGATTCTGATTATGTAGATTTAGTGTCACATTTGAAAGGTGAAGGAGTTAGGGTAGAAATAGCAGCTGTCAAGAAAACTGCTGCTAAAATATTAATTGATGAGGCAGATTATTTTTATGAGATTATTAAAGAAGATTGGTTTGTATATAAAGCTCCGAGGAAATATATCAAGAGAATATAAAAGCATTTTTTAAAAATAATAAAACATATGAAAAAAATCATCTTTATTTTATTAATAATTGCTATTCTTGTTATCTTATTTTACCCTAAAAATTCTGGTGGTGTTTTATGTGGTCCAGATTGTCCACCAACAGGCTTGAACAGCTATGAAAAATCTTGCTTTGGTATAAAGGTTAGAGATAGTTTTGCAGATGGCTTTGAAGATTTGTGTTTTGGTATTATCTATGGCTCTGAACAATGCTACGGTAGAAGGCATGGCACCAAAGCACCTAAAGATGAATTATTACCATGTAATTATCCACCTTTTGAGCAAGAAACTGGTCTATCAAACGAGGTAGATGATATAGATAATAATGTAGATGATAATATAATTGATTTTACTATCAAGGATATTAAAGATGTTTTTTACTTTAGCGATGGCGGCACAACTGGCTTCATAACTGAAAAAGAAAATGGAGAAGAGTTTAAATTCTGTTTTGATGGTCGAATGTTTGTTGGCTCAGACCCTCCACCACCAAGACACTTTTTTATAAATGCCACCCATCCAACATCAGAGGGTGCTGAAAGATTGGATACTGACAGTCCAGAAGAAATAGCTCTAATCGCTAGTCTTGATAATTGGCTGGTAACAAACTACCCAGCTGGGGAACTATTCAGATTGTTAGAAATAGATACAGTGGTTGGTTTAACAGAAGAAGAGTTAAAACCTTACAGGATCTTGAATATTGTCGGTCTACCTCTTATGACTCAGTAGCTATTGATTTTATTCCAATAAACAGCTACTATACCTTTGTAATTAGCATAAAATAACACTTATATGGCAAAAAGAGCACATGCAGTTGGTAGAGTGCAGAAATCACGCTCTAAAAAAACAGCAAAGAGACTTGAAGCAAAGAGAGTTATGCTTGAAGAAAAAGCTAAAAAAAAGCATAGTAAATAAAAAAATCGCCCTAGCGGCGGTTTTTTGATTAATAAAAAAGCTCTCTTTGAACTGCCTAGCAGAACATTGAGAGCACAATATAAAGTACAAATATTATTAGATGACTGGCTCACAAAATTGCTTACCGAAGACTAAAGCAGTCATCATCCTCAAAGGAACATTATCACGCCACCACTGGGCAGCATCTGGGCTCTTATCAGAGAGAATTGCCATGGCACGCTCTGTATCCACAGAATAACCATTCAGGTTTTGAGACGATGGTGTGCCACCTAAAGCACCAATTTGTTCTCCAGGGGGAGCCGTTGCTTCCATGATGGGTAATTCGAGCCCAACCCACTCTTGTCGTACCCATTCGGGTGCTTGTCCAGCGGGCATACTGATAATCTTGATATTGGGCACGGTATTTCCTCCTAGCTAGGGTATTTGCCTATATCGCTTCCACTTTACACAATTAAAAATTATACGTCAACGAATTAAAAACTCTTACTCTATTTTAATTATTTTATAATTTACTATTTTATCCTTAAGTTTAACTTCTACAATATCTTCTATCTTTTTATTCAACAATGCTAAACCAAGAGGGGATTTATGAGAAATCACTCCAGTGGTAGGATTGGTTTCCGATGAACCCAAAATACGGAATTTCTGCTGTTTATTATTTAATTTAACGGTGACCAAATGACCAATCTTAACAGTTCCAGTATTCTTGTTAGTTTTAATAATTTTAGCACCAAGCACCTGCTTCTCTAGTTCCAAGATTTTTTGATTAACGCCGCGTAACTTACCTTTGGCTATTTGGTAAGCTGCATTTTCAGAAAAATCACCCATCAAAGCCAAAGTTTTTACTTCTTTAATTAGGCGGGGCTGGACATTTTCTTTTAGTTTTTTTAAATTAGCTGTAAATTCATCAAATTTAGCCTGAGTTATATATGGATCAGGCTTAATGTAGGTAAATTTTCCAGCTTTTCTGATAGGCACTCTCATAATAAATATTATACTTTATATAATCTTTTTTTGATAGTCTGAAACATCTAACTATCAAAAACATAAGTTTCTTGATATACTAAAATTAGATTATTAAGAGAAATTTATGACTCACCAGGAAAGAAAAGCCATTGTAATAGCTGATTCTAAATTAAGAAATCTTTGGTATTTGATGTTACTTTTTTTAGGCGTACCCATATTACTACTAATTTTTAACTATTATGTAATCTTTAGTAATAGAATTGGCCTCGCTGACATACAGGGACTTCTCTTAACGTTTGTTATGGTACCGTTAATATCTGTCACTTTATTGCAAGCTTGGATTTTATGGGGTGCCTATAGACTTGAGGGTTGGATTACTATTTGGTTATACATTGCAATAGTAGGCTCAATAATAACCTTTAATGTTTATAATATTGTTTTAAACGTAGCTGCTCTATCGATCTATAAAACTATCTTGAAAAAAATAAAAGACATTGAAGCGTCTCGGCAAGTGGGATTACAAGCTGTACCTAAGAAGCCAAGTACTAATATGAGTTCTCAACAATAACTCACAAAAACCACTGATATCAGTGGTTTTTTATTCATTTACCTACCTGTGGATAACTATATTTGACATTATTTAATACTATGCTAATATACATACATCGATTGAGTAATCAGTTGATATCAAGATCCGCGAAAGCACCAGAACGTCCTTCACTGGACACACGAAAGAAACGGTCAGTGGCCAAAAATTCAGAGTCTCCGGACACCGAATCCTAACCCTACCTACATCTTTCTCTGAGACTCTCGCGG
>JABHSK010000002.1 GCA_018669975.1 Candidatus Parcubacteria bacterium | reverse complement strand
GGTGGAGAAGCTCCCAAGGGTTAGGCTGTTCGCCTATTAAAGCGGTACGCGAGCTGGGTTCAGAACGTCGTGAGACAGTTCGGTCTCCTATCCGCTACGGGCGTTGAATTTTGAGGGGATTCTTCTCTAGTACGAGAGGACCGAGAAGGACGAATCTCTAGTGTACCAGTTGTGTCACCAGATGCATTGCTGGGTAGCTACGTTCGGTGCGGATAAGCGCTGAAAGCATATAAGCGCGAAGCCGTCCCTAAGATTAGAATTCGTTATACGATCCCTGGGAGACTACCAGGTTGATAGGCTCTATGTGTAATTGCAGTAATGCAGTTAGCAGAGGAGTACTAATAGATCAATAGCAACCATTAAAAATTTTGGAAGTTTTTAGCTTTTAAAGTTAAAAGGCTCATGAACATTAATAAACACGCAGGAATGATCAAAATTGTTTTGGTCTTCCTAATGCTAATTGTTTTTTTGGGGGCAATATTATTTTTGACCCCATTAAATCAAATAGCGTAAATAACGATATTTGTCATAGAAGAAGGCATGACTCTCGTGATGTTAGCGGGTTGGTCACACCTGATTCCATTCCGAACTCAGCAGTTAAGCAACTTAGCGCCGATGGTAGTAACCCCTGAGGGTTGTCAGAGTAGGTCGTCGCGAGAGTTATGCTTTTTTCTTCATACGACAGATGTCGTTTTTTATTTGCTTAAAAATATTTGCACTTCTTAGTTTATACCATGGGGTGCTTTTCTTTTTGCTTTGATTTTGTTAAGATGTTGCTATGCGACAAATAATTGATTTTCATATACATTCTAAATACTCACGAGCTACTTCTAAGTTTTTCGAGTTGGAAGAAATGGTTAAATGGTCAAAAATTAAAGGTGTAGATATTATTTCTTGCGCTGATTTTACGCATCCACGTTGGTTTTCCAATTTAAAACAGAATTTAGTTGAAAATCCAGTTGGCTCTGGTCTATATAAACTAAAAAGCAGTGATTCTCATGTTAGATTTATAATTTCAACTGAAGTTTCCTGTATTTATCGTCAAAATGATAAGACTCGCCGGGTGCATTTATGTATTTTGGCACCAAATTTGGAAGCTGCTGCTAAAATAAATAAGGGCTTGGCAGATAGGGGTGCTAAATTAGCTTCTGATGGTCGACCGATTTTAGGTATGAGTGCAAAGGATATAGTTAAAATTGTTTTGGAGGCAGATAAGAAGTGCATGGTGATTCCAGCGCATGTTTGGACTCCTTGGTTTGCGGTTTTTGGTTCCAAGTCTGGTTTTAATTCTTTGCAAGAATGTTTTGAAGAGTTAACTCCGCATATTAAAGCTGTTGAAACTGGATTGTCATCTGATCCAAGTATGAATTGGCGTTTATCAGAATTAGATAATATTACCTTGGTTTCAAATTCTGATGCTCACTCAGGACCACAAATTGGTCGAGAGGCAAATGTAATGGAGCTAAGAGAGCGTAGTTATGATGAAATTGTTGATATTATATCCACCAAAGATAAAAGCAGGTTTTTATATACAATAGAATTTTATCCAGAAGAAGGCATGTATCATATTGATGGGCATCGAGATTGTAGTTTTAGTTGTTTGCCAGAAGAAACAGTGAACAAATATAAAGAGCTTTGTCCAAAATGTAAAAAACCACTCACCATTGGAGTGCTTAGTCAGGTAGATAAATTAGCTAATGTTAGCAAAAAAAATGTAAATAAGAATCGGCATGTGCCATACAAGAGTATTGTGCCTCTACCGAATATTATTGCTGATTATTTTGGCATGGGTCGAGCTAGTAAACGAGTGCAAAATTTGTTTTTGGGAATTGTCGAGGCAGCTGGCAATGAATTTAATGTTTTATTAGATTTAAAGAGAAAAGAATTAGTAAAAATTATGCCAGAAATTTTAGCAGAAGGCATTTTAAAGATGCGAGATAACAAAATAAATATAAACCCTGGTTTTGACGGGCAGTATGGTACAGTAGAGATTTTTTCAGCAGCCGAAAGAAAAGCGGCTAAAAACAATAAACAAACTTCATTATTCTAAAAAATAGATAAAATAAAAATTCCCTTACTCCACTGGATGCAAAGGAACTTTTATTTATTAGAAGATCTATTTTCTTTTTTTTCTACGAACAGTCTTCTTCTTTTTAGTAGCTTTTTTCTTTCTAACTACTTTTTTCTTAGTAACTTTCTTTTTAGTAGCTTTTTTCTTTCTAACTACTTTTTTCTTAGTAACTTTCTTTTTAGTAGCTTTTTTCTTTCTAACTACTTTTTTCTTAGTAACCTTTCTTTTTGTTACTTTTTTCTTTCTAACTACTTTTTTCTTAGTAACTTTCTTTTTAGTAGCTTTTTTCTTTCTAACTACTTTTTTCTTAGTAACCTTTCTTTTTGTTACTTTTTTCTTAGTAACCTTTCTTTTTGTTACTTTTTTCTTAGTAACTTTCTTTTTAGCAGTTTTTTTCTTTTTCACTTTATTTTCACCTCCTTTCTAGTAAGATTTTATTTTGTTTTTGTGTTTTTTGTACTGATTTATCTAGTCATTGAGCCAGCTATCCAAGCTAAGAAATTATCGCTCAAGTCAGTTATATAAAGTATGCCAATCACTATAATAAGTGTTCCAATTACTTTATACATCAGACGACTACCACCCTCACTGCCTAAATGTTTTTCTGCAAAGCCGATGCCACCAAAATTTTGTTGGAGCCATTCGGTTTTCCATACGAAAAAAAAGCCAACAGCGACTAGGATTATTCCGAAAAAAATTTTTCCTGGACTCATAAGCTGTTTATTAAATTTTTATGAATAAATTATACCATGTTTTTATAAATTAGGGAACACTTTTTTGTAAATTTTTCTTTTTTTGTAAATTTTTTAAATAAAAAATCACTCAGAATAAATATTTTTTACTAAGTGACGAGTAAACTCAATTTAAAAGTTAGTTTTTATTTTCTATCATCAGCAAAAAATTCATAATAAACTATTACAGCTGGTGCAGCTAGTAAGGCCCATAGGAATTCCTCTAAAGGAAAGCTAATTGAAAATATTTTGAAGTGTCCGATGAAGTGTTGGCCAGGAAATGACCAATTACCCTTGATATTAGCTACATATTCGTAAAGCATAAACATATAAAAAAAGTAGAACAAGAAAGGTGTTAGTTTTTGCATTATTTTTTTGTAGTTTATTAGTATTATACAAGGCAATAAAATAAACATAGTTAACACCCCTAGTATGTATACATATGGTATATAGAACTGTGGAATTAATATGATTAGTAGTAGAAATGATAGGGTGATAATTGTTAATGCTTTAATAAATTTATAAAAAATATTAGGAATATGTTTTTTATTTTTATCAAAGAAATATTCATAAAATATTACCATGTAGTATACATATAAAATCCCCCATATAAAATCATCTATAGGGTAGGTATTAAATATATATAGATTAATTATTGAATAATTTTTCCAAGCACCGTCTTTATGAGCTAAGTAGCTAAAGATAACCACTGTTGGAGTGGAAAATAAAATAGAAAAGAGCGTAGATTTTTTTATTAAATCTTTATTTTTAAGAGAGATGTATATAGATGGGATCAGAAAAAACAAGACAGCTGTAATTATGTAATTGATACCAATAATAAAAGAAAGAGTGAAAGCAATAATGTTCCAAACTATTAGAATAATAAAATCATTTTTTTTAGTTTTTGTCATATTTTTATTTTAACAAAAAATAACCTTGCGAACAAGATTATTTTATGGTGGGCGCTGAGGGACTCGAACCCCCGACCCTCTCGGTGTAAACGAGATGCTCTAGCCAGCTGAGCTAAGCGCCCTGGTAATATGGTGGACCCAACAGGAATCGAACCTGCGACCTCTTCCTTGCAAAGGAAATGCTCTAGCCAACTGAGCTATGGGCCCGGGGTAATAAGTGGTGCGGGTGAGAGGACTTGAACCTCCACCCCGATAAATTCAGGACAAGGCCCTCAACCTTGCGCGTCTACCAGTTCCGCCACACCCGCTTATTATAATTTGGTTTCTTTAAGTCTTTTTTTACTATTACGTAGATAACCTAGTTTAGCACGTCTTACTTCTGCTTGTTTGATAGGCTCTATTTTAACGATGATTGGTGAATTAAGGGGGAATATTTTTTCTACACCAATACCACCAGAAACTTTACGTACTGTAATAGTGGCTCCGGTTTCTTTGTTATGTTTACGTCCTAAAACCATGCCTTCGAAAATTTGAATTCTTTCTTTTTCTTCACCTTTGGTATTTTTTTCACGGATTTTTTCGTGCACTTTAACAGTCATACCAGGTTTGATTTCAACGGCTTTTTCCTTGGTTTTATCGGTAGTCTTTTTTTCTTCAGACATATCTTTAATAACTTAGTTGCTTATAAAAAAAGTCATTATCATAAATAACGACGAATCTATTGTAGTCTAAAATAACACTTTTGTCAATAGTATTATTTGAGCTTATTATCTATGAAATCAATCACTTTTTGAGTGGCTTGCTGGATATTCATATCAGTAGTATCTAAGACAAAATCATATTGAGATTCATCGGTATGGTCTATACCGTAGAATTTGGTATAACGGTTTATATTACTGGTTTTTCTTTGCTCTGTTTTTTCGATTAGCTCTTCTAGCGAATTAACATTAGCTTCATTCCTTGCCTTCCTATTCTCTTCTTTTTGCATAGACAGCCAAATTCTTTTGGCGCCTTCTGTTACGTCTACTTTAATAAATATTTTGATTGATTCAGGTATAAAATGATACAGGGGTCTACCCTCGGCAATGACAATATTGTCTTTAGCTAGTTTATATGTTTCTTTCGTTGCTTTTTTATCAACTTCTATATCAACCTCAGAATTATTAATCATTTTTTTTTGTAGCTCCATCAATGTCATGGATCTATCTTTAGCTATTTGTCGCCACATAGCACCACCATAAACACGTTTAGCTTTGTATTTTTCAACTAAAGCTTTAGCAATGGTACTCTTGCCGCTGCCGGGTGTTCCGGAAATTGTAATGATTGGTTTCATTATTTTATAGTTTTTAAAAAGTCTTTTAGTTCTTTTGGTAGTTCAGAGTGATAGGTATGATACTGTCCGTCTAGAACTCTGAATTTTAGGAAATTGGCATGCAAAAATATTCTTTGTTCTAAAACCTTTTTCTTTTTACGTAGATCTTTGGTCCTATAGAGTTTGTCGCCAACTATAGAGTGACCGATACTATAAAGGTGGGCTCGGATTTGATGCATACGACCAGTTTTGAGCTGCACTTCTACTAAAGTATATTTGATAAATTTTTTTATAACTTGATAGGTGGTATGAGAACGTTTGCCAGAATTTTTTGCAGACTGCACTTTCATTAGCCCTGTTTTTTTGTCACGTTCCAAGGGTGTAGTAATTTCACCTTGCTCATTAATCATTTGGCCATGCACTAAAGCAGTGTATTCTTTTTTGATTGTTCGATCTTGAAATTGTCTTTTAAGATTATCAAAACTGTCTTGTGTTAGGGGGATAATCATTAGTCCTGACACTTCTTTATCTAGGCGATGGACTATAGCTGGTCTATTTGGGTCGTCACCTATTTTGGCTGTTTCTGGAAAATATTTTACTAACCAATCAGCTAGAGTATCATTTTCTCCCTTGTCAGTTGGGTGAACTAATAGACCGTGTGGTTTTTCTAAAATTAAGTATTCATCAACCTGTCTGATGATTTTAGGTTCAGTATCAAATGTAGCTGGTTCTTGAACTACAACTTTTTGTTCATACAAAATTTTGTCACCATGTTTAAGCCAATGGTGAACAGTAGACACCTTACCGTTAACGGTCACCTGGCCATCTAAAATAACTTTTTTTATTTGGCTACGTGAGATATCTAAGTGATTTAGTAAAAATTTATCTAATCTCTCTTTGTCTTGTTCTTGATAAGTATATTCCATAATGTAAATTTATCAGAAAATGATATAAAAATAAAGGGATAAAAAAAGCGGTGTCCTAGACACCGCTCATGTGAATAGACGTTCAGCCTGTAACTGGAGCAAAATAGTACAATAGTTCGGCTGGTTGCAAAACTGTTGTGCGACCACAAAGGCCAGCATTTGGACCAGTTCGCTGTACGTATATGGTAGGAGGACCCTGTTGGAGGTCAAATTCATAGATATCACCGAGAGTATAGTCACCGCAAGGTGTTTCTTTTACGCATCTGATTGTGTCAGTATGACATAGGAATTCAGCGCCACAAACATCTCGGCTACTCCAAATACCATTTTGGTAACCAAATGAACGCAGAAACTCCAGCGAACTTCGGTTGTCTCCGAATACGCCACAGAATATTCCGTGTCCTTGATGCAGGGTTCTGCATCGTTGATGCAGGGTGGCTATGAAAATTTCCAACTCCCTACCTACAATAGTGACCTCTGAGAGGTCAAAAATGAAACCTTTGAATCTTTTCTGGGGGATGCCCACTGTGATATTAGGATCAGCCTCAATGATGTGCCTGATAAAAGGTGTGAGATCCCGATCAAATGCTCCCTGTAGGGTGACGATAAGACTGGGTTCTTCCGCTGCAATGCAGCAGGTCATTTGTCCAGAGGAGTAGGTGTTCATTGTTTCACCTCCTATAAAGTTTAAAGGTTCGAAGTTTTTGAGCGAATAGCCCAGTTTACTATAGGATAAAAGCCTTGTCAACTAAGAAAAAGTCCCCTGACCATGGTCAGGGGAGTTCAATGGGGTTCGTCTCTATTTATGCGAGCCAGGAGGCTCAAGAGCTGTCTGGTCCCATCTGATTTGGGGTTGAAGAGTAATATTCTAGTTAAGCAACCGTTAGCATGGAGATGTTTGCCGATATCCGCGACATTCTGAATAGTAATTACTTCCTTGAAGCTAGAGGCGAATAATTGGGCGATGTCTTTAGGTAGAGCATCAGGCTTAGCAAGCAGTATCAAGCGGGTGTTTCGCACCGTCCTCTCCTTTTGTGGTGTAGGGTATAATGAACGTTATTTTTATTTTAAGCCTATTAAGTATAAAGTGTCAAATAAATAAAAAACAACCCCATCATTAACGGGGTTGTTTTTAAAATTGGTTTTATTATTCTTCATCCCATTCATGTTGTAGCTCGGAGCAAGCTACGAGGAGCGCATCGCTAAAGCGAATGTCTGGTTTTCTATTGTACTCTTCCATAAGCTCATCTAGAAACATAAATTCATCAAAAGCTTTATTGCGTATTATTTTAGAATTGGAGACGTCAAGGTTTTTTAATTGGCAATATAGGAAAAAATATTTAATTATGTTGTCCCGACTTATTTCTGGTTTAATAGCTAAAATGCCCGATTCTTTGAATTGAGTCATGATTTTGGAAAAGTTATCTTTTTCCTCGTCATTGTGATGTCGTCGATTATATGTATCTTCAATTTCTTTCAATATTTCATCAAAAATATCTTCTGGACTAAAGTCAGGATTTTTTTGAATTATTCTATTGACGCAAGTATAAGTTTTTTGATCATCCCATTCAACCTCAAAAGACTCAAAGAGAAAGGTGATTTTTTTTATTTTATCTAAGGTACTGGTATAAATTTCAGATATCTTGTTTTGAAATTCCCGGCCAGAGTATTGCGCTGGTGCATCTCCCAATAAACGCTCAATCGTCACATGTCCTAAATCGTGTGGAATTTTAACAAGATCATCTTTATTTAGTAAGGCAGCCTCCCTTTGCCCATTGACTAGAAGATCTCCTTTAGAGTCATATTCAAACATATTTGGACTATCCTTATAACTAGGATTACCAACCTCTCCAATATATTGTCCATCAATAGATAGGGCCATTTCTGATATTTTTAGCTTCTTTTTTCTCGAGACTTGTATCGGCTTCTGGGAGTGGATAATTTTGTTCATTTATCATAAAAAAGTATAAATTAAATACAGTATTACACAGTAAATATTTTATTATATTTGATACCTTTAGTCAATTATATTTATAAATAAAAAACAGCTCATTAGAACTGATTTTTTATCTGGTGCCCCCAGAGGGACTCGAACCCCCGACCGTTTGCTTAAGAGGCAACTGCTCTACCAACTGAGCTATAAGGGCAAATATCGTTTATCTGGTGCACCCGGTAGGACTCGAACCTACAACCTACTGGTCCGAAGCCAGTCACTCTATCCAATTGAGCTACAGGTGCGTAGACCTATTAAAAAAATAGCTTAATAAGCTACAGCAGACAATAATATAACATAGTCTGTAAATAAAATCAATACTTAGTAAAAGGGTCAATGTATACTTTCTTGACCTCTGCTTGGGCACTGATAAGTTCTTTGCTATTGATATGTTCAATAGCAGGGGCAGTTTGACTAGCTATAGCTTCTAATAATATTTTATTATTGATACTAAAATTATGTGTATTTGTTTTATCAGCTAAAATAATGAATCCCAGCACCTTCTCTTGAATACGAATAGGGGTGATAATAGCAGTTTCACTAGCATAGGGTAATGAGCGGTATTCCTTGGGCCATTCATTTTTGTCTAACAAAATAGTAGATGGCTCGTTTATGAGTACGCGTAACAAGATGTCCTTATTGATATCATAACTATAATCTTTGTTTATCTTCTTGTAGCCAACATTTTGGCAGACTTTAATTCTTTGAGCATCATTGGAGTAAATCATGAAAAGGGCTTTCTGTGACGGAATGATTTTTAAGATTATATCTATGATATGTTCAGCTACTTGCTTGCTATCAGTATAGGTACCAATGACCTTACCAGTGGCAAATAGAGTGACCAATTTATTGTTAGCGTGATTGAGTCTATCTTTGAGTCTGACAATTAGGTTTTGATAAATTTTATTGGCAAGCAAGGGTTGTTTATTACTAATGGTATACCAATTATAAACAGATAGTTCTAAAGTAGTGGCTTTAGGACTGGCCACTTCAACGCTGTATTGGTGATTTTCATTTTTTCTAACTAGCGCCATTTCACCTAGAGAGTCTCCAGCCTTAAATAGAGCAACTATCTCCTCATCCTCTATATCAGTTTCTAAAGCTACTAGACCTTCACTAACGATAATTATTTTGTCTCGTACTTTGCCTTTGTTAAATATTTTATCGCCTTGCTTATATTTTTTTTCAGTCAAAAAATCAACGACAAAAGCTAACTCTTTTTTGTCGAGATTATAAAATAAAGGTAATTTGGCTAAACTAAACTTGTCCATTATTAGATGTTAGATAGATAGGCTAAAGCAGTTGACTCTTCTATCTCGTTATTTTGTAGTAATTCTTTAATATTTTGTTCCATGGAGAACATGCCCTCATCAGAACTAGTTTGAATTATACTCTTAATTTGAGGAATCTTATTTTCACGAATAATATTAGCGATAGCTGGGGTGTTGATCAGGATTTCTCGGGCAGCAATTCGGCCACCGCCTACTTGTGGTAGTAATTGTTGTGAAATAATACCGTTTAAAGATATAGATAATTGTAATCTAACCTGTGCCTGTTGATGTGGTGGAAAAACATCGATAATACGGTCTATGGTTTGGGCGGCGTTGTGAGTATGTAACGTGGCTAGTACCAAATGTCCGGTTTCAGCCAAAGTAATGGTAGCAGCAATGGTTTCTAGATCACGCATCTCACCAACCATGATGACGTTTGGATCTTGCCTAAGTACATGTTTCAAAGCAGCCTCGAAGGTAATCATATCGTTGCCGAGCTGCCTTTGCTTGATGATACTTTTATCTGGTTTGAATATATACTCAATTGGATCTTCTAAAGTAATGATATTAGCAAAACGCATACTATTTATTTTTTCAACCATAGCAGCTAGGGTAGTAGACTTACCACAACCATTCGGACCAGTGACCAGAAGTAAACCACTAGTTCTGGCAATTAGGTCATTGGCAATTGGTGGTAGATTCAAAGTGTCCAATGAAGGAACTTCATTGGAAATAACTCTAGCTACCAAGCCGATATTATCTCTTTCCCAATGTAGATTAACACGGTAGCGAGATAATTGGGCTATTTCATAAGATAAATCAAGTTCACGTTCTTCAATGAATTTGTTTTTTTGTCTTTCAGTTAAAATACTAAAAACCATTTTTTCAACAGCATCCCGAGTGACGTTGGGCATATTAGGTATAACCTTTAATTCTCCGTCTACTCTTATGATTGGTGGTTTGCCAACTAGAATGTGTAAATCAGAAGCTTTGCCATTGCTAGCCTTTTTAAATAGTTCGTTGATAGTCATGTTTATTTTTGCTTAAGTTATTTTTTTTATTATAACATATTTATAGACAATCAAAAAACCGAGTCAAGCTCGGTTTTGAATAATTTTATTTATTATGGACTAGTATTTTTTCTCGGTAGAAATATTTAGAGCCTTCGTATACCCCGAAGAGTAGGCCGGTGTATAGCAAGCTACTGAATAAAGTGTTTTTGAAGAAAGGAATAGCCAGCGTATAACTTAGCACTAGACCTGATAGATCGTGACTATACCAGTTGCCAAAATACCAAACCGCTAAATTAGTAATTAAGAAAAAGAATAGGGCAGCAGCCAGACTACTGGTGATAGTGTTTATAATGTTGAGGTGTTTTTTTAGTACTGTACCTATGACAGCAACCAGGGCAAATGAACCATAGACGCTGAGCATTATACCTATATGATAAAAACCAATAAAAAAGTCAGAGATTAATAGGGCAATGAAGGGTAGTATTAAATATTTTTTATTTTTAGCATAGACACTAGCAAATAAGACAACACTAGCCAATGGTGAAAAATTTGGTAGGTGTGGAATAAAGCGGGCAGCTAGTATTATTGCACTAGCAAGTATGATAAGTAATAGATTAGTTTTTTTCATATATTATAGCTTATTTAAAATTCTGATGTTTGAAATTTCCAGTCGATTGTTGTTCCTTGTGGCGGGTAATATTTATCAGCAGAAAGCAGTGGTTGTTGTCCTGCTACAAAAAATTGCCAGTATTTTTGGTCTTGACCGTTTTCTTTATCACTAATAGATGTGACCAAGATGCCCATGTCTCCATAATCCTCAAAACCAAAGTCCCAATTTTCTTGAGCAGATATTTTTTGGGTGATAGTGAATAAATCGTCTGAATTGGAGTATGAATATTTTATATCAACTACATCATCATTGTCAAATTCAAAGTTGATATCGACAGTCTTAAGTCCTGGGGTATTGTCATAAGGTGGTTTTCCTGGTGTTTGCACTTTGTCCAAGTTAATCCAGGCGACTAGGCCGAGAATTAAGAGGAAAAGTATTATGTAGAATGTTTTTCGCATATGTTTAAAATTCAATGCCTGGTCTAGCAGGTAGACCAGTAGATAAATAATGTTTAATCATTTTCATTTCAGTAATTAAATCCCCGAGCTCCATGATTTCCGGAGTACAATAACGACCAGTCAGAATTAGCTCTAGGTGATCAGGTTTTTGCTTAATTAAATGTATAAAATCTTTTAATTCTAGTAATCCAGTTTTGACGGTAGTGTTGATTTCATCTAAAATTAAGATATCGAAGTCTGATTGCATCCAAACTTGAGCCTGATCTAAAGCACGACTAGCTTCTTGTAAATCAGCGGACTCATTTTTGAAACGGAAACCCTGCTTACCAGTCATGCGGGGTTTGCCAAAAGCTATATATTCTAAACCCTGCCCTTTAAGCTGATCTAGTATTTTTCTTTCATTATAGTAGTCTCCGCCTTTATCAAAATAAATAATCCCGACTTTGAGGCCAGAGCCAACAGCACGTATGGCCAAGCCTAAACTAGCTGTAGTTTTACCCTTGCCATCGCCAGTATAAATATGTATTTTCCCTTTATTTTTAGGCATAAGCTTGTTGGTTAATAGTAGCTTAATTATTGACAAAATTCAAGGATTACATTATATTAATTTATCGCCCTTTAAATATAAACTTTTTCCGGAGGAATAAAAATGACCTGGTTCTTGGCTGCGTTGGTAGTCATGACTACCTGTGCTTACTTGTGTGCTTCTGTACTCGGCTCTTTCGCTAAGGCTATTGAAGCCGAAGAACTTGATATGACATATTGACCCCCCGATGTTTTCCCTTAGCCCAAAAAAGGAGGTGACCATGAAGTTTTTCAAGAGCCCATGGACCTGGGCAGTCGCCGCAGTGGTGGCACAGCTACTTAACCTGATTTTTATCCCAGGAGTGGCAGCAAAGTCCATTGCCACCGGCGCACTTGTGTTGGCTTCTTTGGCCATCATGGGCCTGAAGAAGGGTAGTAATACCAGCTTCTTGCTGGCGGTGTGCATCACTCTCTTCATTGCTGCTATGTTCGCGGCTTGGATGAATCTCACATCAATCTTCCCTAAACTATTAGGAGGTTAGTCACCTTGGACTATTTATCCCCCGACACTATACCCGTTCATATTTTTTGTTATGCAATGATATGGGCGGGTTTTTTATATCCTTGACTTAAACCTTATTTTATGGTATTTTAATAAACTTTTCTGAGAACCTTATAAAACCAATCAAAAGGAGTAAGCCATGAATAACTGGGTAAAACTTGCCCTGTCTTTCGTAGCCATACTATTATGTGTAGTTGGTGCACTCTTAACTTATGGTCATACCCCTTGGGTGTGCGTGTGCTTTTGCGTCTGCGGTATTATTTTTGTTTTTGTAGCCAAAGAATATTTGTGTAGAGTGGAGGCAACTCCGATTGAGGAAGTACCAGTAGAAGTAATTATGGTTGATTCTCAAGACCGAAGGGAGCCTAGCCGTGAAAAGCTACGAGCGTAAGATGAAGAAGGAGCAGAGTGCTTATGATAAAAAGAAAATCCGACGCGCTTGGATTTGCATCGGTTTCGTGACCGTTTTGAGCTTGATTTTGATTGCCTATGGATTATTGGCTTCGGCTGGTTAAAAAATGGGTCACCCCTAGGGGTGACTTTTTATTTTTGACTTAGGGTAGTAATAACTATGACTAAATTAAGTATAGCAACAGAAGACATAAAAACAGCGATCCAAAACATGTTACGATTGTAGCGGGCGGTGTTTTTAGTACTTGCTTTCATGTTTTGGTTAATGCGAGACATATTTTCATAGAGGCGATAGTTGAGTGTCCATTTAGCTAAATCAGCATTAGGAGTATCAAATTGACTATGAATTATTTCTAGGAGATCTTTATTGGGGCTATTTAAAAAATCTTTTATTTTTTTCTGTGCGTTGGCATCCATATTAGTTTTATTAATCTTTAGTATCTTTATTTTCTCATATTTTGGAGTAAATGTCATTAGTTGGTACGAAAAGGCTATTATTGACAAAAAGGCTATTTTATGCTATACTATTATATCATTATTCGCCCTTTAAAAACAAAGATTTTTTACAAGATACTGACTTGGAGGGGCTGAGAACAGCTGGTTTTACTGATTTTATTGGGTATTTGCTCAATATTTTCAATTTAAATTAGTTGGTCAATAGTGAACTTAGGTTCAAAACTATGACATCTCACCTCCAAATTTGTATCTTGTAAGAGTCGTAATAACAGTCAAAGCCTTAATTAGAGGAGAAGACCATGAAGAGATTTTGGACGCTCGCAGTGCTTTTGGCAGTTTTTGTGTTAGCTATCAACGTTGCTGTCAGATACGGGGATGAAGATGAATCATCCGTGGATATGGCTTCAGTAGAGACTGGTAGGATTACCACTGGTTTTTATACCTGGGGTACGCTTACCATCAAGCACGATACGCCACCCAATGACAATTGGGAGACTCAGTCAACTCCAATTGACTGGACGCCGCGTATACAGCCTGGTGAACAAGCTGTTATGTTGACCACTGAAGAAACCGTGTCCTTATCTGGGCGTGGATATCAACCTGGTGAGCTTTGTTGGTTGGCCATTTATGATTACGGCACATCTGCGCCATACGTCATTAATGGTGATAATAAGGACACCGAGATTGATTCCAGTGTCTTCCCAAAGCCGAGTCCCCACAGAGAAAATTTCAAGCTGATAGTCTATCGTCTGACTGAGGAAGAATTTCAAAATCAGTCTAATAGCCAAGGAGATAAATCATGAAGAAGTTTCTGTGGACTTGCGTGCTGTTGTCCGTGTGTATCTTGTTGATCAATTTGAGTGACAATGACAAGCCGGCTGTGGATGTGTCCTGCGATGATACTCCTGTTGCCGCTTCCTCGTGGAGGGGTTTTGGTAGGATCATTCAGATCAAGCATCATGCCTCACCCAACGATAATTGGGAATATCAGACTGAGATTCCTGAGGGGCTTATATCCAGTGGCACTTTTTCGCTGGTGCAAGCCAAGGGTATTTGGATTCCCAAGATCGAGCCTGGTGAACAGGCAGTCAAGCTGACCAGTGAAGGTATTAATCTTTACATGGACAACGGTGACTATCAGCGGGACGAACTCTGCTGGTTAGCTATCTACGATTACGGTAATCCCAGTCCCTATACTACTTTGGGCGACAACTTTGATACCAAGCTGGACATGCTGGCGCCGCCCAATCCTGGGCAGCAGCTCAAGTTGATCGTCTATCGTCTGACAGCAGAAGAACTGCAGAACTAGCCCAGGGGCTGAAGGAGATAAATCCATGACAACCTATTGGTTTGTAGTCTACTCACTCGGAAACAATGACACAGGACACACTGGTATGGGTAATTGTGCTTTTGCCCTTGACGGCGAGCATATTATGTTGAGGCAAATTACTGATGCCTTGCATAAAGAGAACCCTGGGATGACGCGTGTCATCACCAACTTCCAGCAGATTTCACGAGAGACTTTCAAGGAATTTACGCGGGGTTAATCATCCTGCTAAACATGGAGGTGTGACAATGTCACCGGAAAAAACGTTCTTTTTTACTATCTTAGGAGCCCAGGGTTTGGGCTTGCTCTTCGTCTTTGTTATTCTGCCCCTGTATGACAGGGTCATGAAAATGTGGACGTCGAGAGTGGTCGCCTAGCGACCATGACTGTTATAGCCCGCTCGGTTGCTTTGGCAATCGAGCGGGTTTTCTTTTTGTGGTAAAATAGGCTAGACTTAACACAGCTTATGTTCCTCAAATAAGGAGGTTAGAATGAAGTACTGGTTGAGACAAATAACCGGAAGTATCTGGTTTTGGTTGGTTATATTTGTGGTTTTGTTTTTATGGATTTTCCCTGAATAAGGAGGTTGTCATGGGCGGTTTAATGGGATTCGCCATTATTGGCCTTTTGGGCCTAGTATTAATTGGCGGAGTGCTGTCGATATACTGTGTTATTTCTGAAAAAAGATCAAAGTCAAAGCTCCAGCAAGGAGATGACGAATCCGTTGCTAAATAGCAACGGATTTTATTATTGACAAAAAGGCTATTTTATTCTATATTAGCGTATTCGTATTATATTCGTTCGTTCCAATCAAACTACTTAAACCCTTGAGGAGGAATAGTTAATGTTGTCAGACACAATCAACACCATCCTACCCTACGTCGTTTTCGGTGGCCTTATTCTGTGGGCAATCCACGTTTTTCGTGGTTTTGGCAAGGTGGCTCGTGACATAGCTCGCAAGAATCTTCGTTTGGACGATGCTCTGGACTGGAGTATGATGCGCTACGTCTGCGTCAACATCCGACCCAATTCCAAGTTGGGTGTCGATGGTCCGATCACTCGAGTGATTTACTATTACGAGCTGCCGACAAGGTTTGGACCTTACCGGCTTTATGATTACATCCGTACGGCGATCTGCGAGCACTTGCCGGGCAGTATCGATCTCAGTGACGAGATCAAGTATCCAACAGATCATTGCCAGGTTATTTCCTGGGATCATAAAAAACGAGTAATCGAAGTTGAGCTCACTGGGCCGGCCTTTGGTCTGGCTATTTCCTAGTAAGGAGGCGTTATGAAAATCAATTGGAAGCCCTGGCTACAACCAGATGGGTTGAGTGCACCGCTAAGTGATCACGCTAGTTCTGAAATATCGAATATGCAAGGTAGTATTTTTGCACCGCCAGGTATGGCTACAATAGTGGCTATCGTGGCGTGTTTCTTTGGCTTGAGTCATCCACTTTATTTGATGTGGGTGGGCATAGTGGTAGCGGCTATTTGGTTGCTGCCCTTACCTTTTGCTCTGCGTGTTTATTTTCGCCGTAGGCAGAAAACTTTTATCCAGAATGAGCGTGATTATCAGACAGCTCAAGAGCTGCGACCAGCTCTCCAATCTTTGTCTCAGCAACCTTCGGACAGTTTTGCTCAGGTTGAGCCTAGTGTTGGTCCTGAGCTGCGACCTTTTCGTGTTGAGCATCATCTTAGCTCCTCACTTCGAGCTGACCTGCGTGGCAGTCATGGTTGGTGGGGTCCTCGTAGTATGCGGGGTCGGGCAGTACCTGATCTTCTGGATTCCAGCACCATGGTCTTTTTGACTAACGAGGCTGGTGATGAGACCCTGCGAGTGCTGTTGCCTAGTCCGCGGGCTACCAGGGAAATGCTAACGCAAACCATCGAAGCTTTTAGCGATGAATTGCCCCACCGTAGTCATACTCAAATGGCCCTGAACAGTTTTGCTATGGGCGACGATCTATTGCTGTCTCCGGTGACAAATCCGCAGACCATCGATCAGCTCAACGCAGCCTGTGATCGGCCACTGCTTCATCGACCAGCGGTCAATGTAATTGGCAACGAACTGCAACCCGGTATAGTGCTGGGTACAGCTTTGGAAGTTGATGGTCAGACAAGAGCTTTCTTGCCGACCGGGCTTTTCCAGCAGCTGCAGGGAGCCATTACATCAATCGCTCAAATTGAGGGCAAGAAAGTACCTCAATTGGTTCAAGCGGTGCAGTAGTTTGAGAATTATCGGACTCCATCTTAGATGGAGTCTTTTTTATTTAGCGTAAGGAGAACGATGATATTGACATTTTAGTGGTAATATACTAAATTATTATGTCGCAATATGTTCGTTTAAAACTGTTTAAGAAAGGAGCGAGAAATGTCTTATGCACATATACATGGTGAACGGGACCTTGGTCCGACTCAGTGGGAGAAAGCCGAAAAATGGACAGGTATTACCTTGGCAGTTATTATTGCTATTCATGTAATACTATTTTTGAGTGTCTTGCTCAGTGGTAACTGGGATAGGGTTATTGGTGAAACGCCAATATTGGCTGTAGCCATTTGGATTATTCTTAATGATTTTGCTGCCTTATTTGCTTTGGCATTTGCCAATGCTTGTTTTAGTGGTGGGTCATTATTTAAGAAGATTATCGGCTATCCCTTTGGCGCTGTTATTATGTTGATGATACTTTGTACTTTGTCATTTCCGTTTTTGTTTCTGGGGATACTACTATCTCCATTTGCTATGTGTAGCAGGTAATTAATCATAAACCCAAACAAGGAAAGGAACGAGACATGGATCCCAGACCAATCGGTGAGGATTTTGTACCTGGTAATACTCCGCAGACCATTCAGGTCACAGATGCCGGCAGTATTTTGGTGGCCATGATGATGTGTCATCCTAGGCCGGGCGGCTATATCAAGGTCAAGCTTCATCCCGAAGTCAAAGACAATAGAACTAGCATTCCAACCATGGGTGATTTAGCTTTGTTTTTGGCCAACTGTATCAGCTGTAAAGATGGTGTTCCGCATAATGGTTTGCTTTGGCTGGCTAGTCAGGGCAGGGATTTTGAGGACGGCATTTATATAGCCCGTATTTCTCAGTTGTTTTTGGAACAGCAAGCAAACTTGCAGAGGTTTGCTGAGGAAGTCGGTCCTTTGATCTGTGAGATCAAGGTGCTTCCGCCTGATTAAAAAATATACCCTCGAGTATTCACTCGAGGGCTTTTTATTTATATAATTTATTTTCCAAAGATGCGCATAATCTGAACACCTAGGCCCTGCCACCATGGAGCAACATACCTTAGTTTTGGATTTTTAGCTTCGCAGGCCTGGACAATTTTATCTACCATGCTTTTGGTAGATTTTATTTCCATTTGTTGAAAATATTGTTCCTCGTCTTTTTTGAGAACATCTTTAATATCTGAGAAGTAGGATGTTTCATCCATCCATTTATATTGTTTAGCAACATTTCTTTGATTAAAGCCAGTGTGGTAGGCACCTGGTTCAATTAGGGCTATGTGGACATTTTTGGTGACGCGGTATATTTCTTTACGCAGCACATCGACACCACCGCAGAGTGCAAATTTGGTCATGGAATATGATCCTAAGAAGGGCATAGCAATTCTACCAGCTAGAGAACTGACAAATAAAACTGTCCCTCTATCTTTAGCCATCATTTTTTTAAGAGCCAGTTGAGCTAGGGCAATTGAGCCAAAGACATTAACTTCAAAGTCGTGGCGTATTTTTTCTAGAGGTATTTCTGCTAGAGAGCCAGATTCACCAGTGCCAGCATTATTTAATAATACATCGATGTCATAGTTGGCTATTTTTTGCCTATCCGCATCTTGAGTAATGTCGAGTTTAAAAGTTTCTATGTCTAAGTTTTTTTGTTTAGCAAAGGCAGCTAACTCTTGAGCAGACTCTTCAGTCCTAGTGGTAGCTATAATATGGTGACCCCGTTTAGCTAGGGCGATGGCAGAGTCTCGACCAAAGCCACTTGAGCAACCAGTGATAAGGATTGTTTTTTTCATAATATGATATTTAGAATTATATTAAGATGATATACAGACCAACTATTAAAATTATGCTTAATATTAATTTATAGATAATGTTTTTTTCTTTAAATACTATGCCACTCAAAGCAATCGTGAAGACCAATGAAGAACTTCTGATGATGGCCACTAAGCCTGTTTTGGCGTTGGGATCGGCTAGAGCAGAATTATAGAAAAATACCAGCGCTATATTAGCTAGGGCTATTATCAAAATTGGAAAAGCAGACAATTTGAAACCCTTGGCAATGTCTTTTGTGCCATTAAATTTTGTGAAAACGATAATCAAGAATAGTGCCAGTAGAATGTATCTACTTATAAACAAGAATGTGGTGGGGTCTACTGTCTTTAGTAATATTCTATCGAGGATGGCAGCTAGAGATCCAAAAACTAAAGCAATCATCAAATGAATAACGTATTTTGATTTGAACAATTGTTTGATTGAGCGGTGAGTAATTTTTGCTTCATCTTTGATAAACAATAAAGAGACAGCAAAAATTATAATTACGCCAAAAAGCTGAAGAAGAGTAATAGACTCTTTTAAAAAGAAAAAGGATAGTAATAAAATCAGTATAGGACTTATACTTCCTAGTGGCTTAGAAAAAGATAAAGCAAAATGTTTGATTGAACTAACCGAGTAATATATAGCTACGACAGCTAATAGACCGATAAGTATAATTAATAACCACTCGTTTGTTGTTAGTGAGAAATTCACTTTATTTATTAATGGCAAAACAAGGATAGCATTGAAGATGTAGAAAGTCGTCAAGAATTGAATTTCATTGTCTGTCTGCAGGGTTTTTTTCTCCAAGATATTTCTGATAACAATGAAAACCATGGAGACTAAGGCTAGATAGAACCAAGTCATAGTAGAAATGTAATTACTTTTTTAATTAATAACTTATTTAATGAATTCCGATATTTTATCAGTAACCTCTGGGCGGGTAAGTAAATTGTTGTGCCCAGTGTCAGGGATAGCCATGAATTCTTTGTTTTGATTAGATAGGCTGTCGTAGAGTTCCTGGCCAAAGCGAATTGGAATCACTTGGTCGTTAATCCCATGGATTAATAGGATGTCATTGTTATAATTTTTCAGCCATTTGATATTGTCATAATTTTCTTTAAGCAGTAGAGAGGTCGGATAGATAGGATATAGCGATTGAGCAATTCTAGACATCTTGGAAAAAGACGATAGTAATAGTAAATTGTCTACCTGATCGATATAGGTGTGGTATGAGGCAGCGCCAGAACCGACACTCGAACCAATGACAGTGATGTTATTAAATTTTTTCTGACCTACAAAATTTTTGATATTGACTACATCCTGAAGAATTAGTTTTTTGGTGGGTGCTTGCTGATCATTGGAGTAGCCAGCATATTCAACAAAGATGATTGACTTGCCGCTTGGCTCAAATAGTTTTTTGAGAAAACTGCGATTACAAGTTGAGCCAGCGTTACCATGGTAAAAAACAATTAAATCCTTACTTTGTTCTAAAAAGTAAAATCGGGTACCATTGGAATTTAATTTTTGATAATCTGTAAAACTTGAGCAGGAATTAAAGTCCTGATCGTCTGGATAATAGACAATGCTACCTTGTCGGAGATAGAGAAATATTCCAAAAAAGACGTAGATAAAAATTGTGCTAAGCAATATTTGTATAAGCATCGTTTTGTTCATCATATTTGTAAGTTTAGGCTTTTAGTAGATAAAAAGCAATTTCTTGAAATTTGACAAAAATAGGCCAGAGACATTAAAATAGTGCTAGCTCTTTCTAGTCATTAATTATCACTTAGCCAAGGAGAGAATAATGAAGGTTTATATTTCTGGTGCTTTGACTGGTATTCCGCATGTGGAAGAACTCAAAAAGTTCTATGAAGAGATAGCTGCTCTGTGTGGTTTACTTGGCCTTGAGCCCTATGTTCCCCATCTGAATTCTGATCCGCAAGCGCATGCATCCATTTCTCCCGAAGAAGTCTACAAAATGGACAGTCATCAGGTCAAGATCGCTGATCTGGTAATTGCCTACATAGGCATGCCTTCACTGGGCGTTGGTCAGGAATTGGAGATTTCCAATTATGAGGATGTTCCGCTGATTATTCTTTATGAAGGCGACAAACCTGTTTCTCGGATGGCCAAAGGTAATCCAGCAGTGATTAAACAAGTTGTCTTCAGTAGTTACGAAGATGCGCTGGAGCAACTCCGGCCAGCTCTTGAAGAGTTTGTGACTTCGCGTGCCTAATGCATGTAAGATGATAATTTTTCAAGACAAAGACCCTCTATTGCAGAGGGTCGTTTTTTTATTTATTGATTGAAAATGAAAATATTATTAAGCTGATGACAATGAGGAGTAGACCCGTGTAAATATAGTTTTTTCGATCAGACTTTAATTTTAATTTGAGATGTAATTTTTTGATCAAGTAAGTTTGAAATTTGTGAACTTGTTTGGGAAAGAGCAGGATGATTAATCCAGCTACAAAGAAAATAATTGATCTGATAATATTGTAGGCCATTTTATTTGTATTACCAAATTAATTTTTTAAGCGTTATTTTTACAGGCTCTGCTTTTACGAAATTATAATTATCATTGTCTGTCGGTATGGCCAGACTAGTCTCTAGAGTATATTGTCCACCTTCAGTGATAGCAGAGTGGAATCCTTTATTGTGGTCTGTGCCTAAGGAGGACATGCTTAGACTCCATTCTAATTTTGTTAGATCATAGCAATCTTTTATGTTGGTGTCGTAGGCTGTCCAAGTTGTTTGGCTAGCCGATTTATCCGAGCCTAATAGATTCAAAGTAAAATGTACTGACTCTATATTTTGAGGTGCATTCGTAATATCAAGGCAGGTAGTAATGTCTTGGCCGAGATTATAGCTTTCTTTATTGGTGTTAGCGCTCATTGTTGGCGCTTGTTTTTGAGTTGTGCAGCCAGCCAACGCAAGGCTGAACAATAGCAATGTAAATAATATTTTTTTCATGATTTTTCATTAGTTTATTGCTATTATCATACCCAATCCTGTTTAAACTGTAAATAATATATAATTGACAAAAAGCTTGAAATATACTAATATTTGATGTTTCGTTGACAAAACCCTGTTCTTTGAAAGGAGTAAAACTATGTTTAGCACTTTTGAGTTATTTTTGGCAGCCGGAGTATTTTGTGGTAATTGGGCACTCTTACCCCTGACCACTCGTCAGAGAAACTTCAAGGAGAGTTTCAAAATTGGCTTGTTGGCTGCTCTGATTGTGTTGACCTTGTGCGGCTTGCTGCCTGGTCAGTTAGGTGAGATGTAGGTAATCAAGTAAGGAGGCGACCATGTCAGAGCTACTGTCTATTACAGCTAGCCTATTCATGGTTGCTGTAGTTGTTAGTTATTTCTTGCAAGTTAGAAGTGATGTCTCTACGCCGAATCCAGCCACTTGGCTAATTTGGTCAATTGTTTCAATTATGAATTCATTTAGCTACTTCTCAGTAGTGCAAGGAGATATGTTTAAGTTTTTTCTAACTGTTATTTCTGCTACTGGTTTGACCATAATTTTCTTTTACGCTCTCCGTACTGGAAAGTTTGGTAAACCTGGTTGGACGGAAATCATTTCCTTTACACTGGCTTTAGTCATTGGGATTATCTGGAGGACTACTGGAAATACAATTTTAGCTAATCTATCTTTGCAATTGGTTTTAGTAATTTCTTTTTACCCTACTATTAGTGGGTTAATTAGAAAAGAGCTAAGAGAAAAACCGTTGCCATGGGTGTTAGCTGTTATTGCTCAATTTTTTCAGATAGCGTCAATCATTCTTGATTGGCAGACGAGTGGTGGTTGGCCAGCTTTGGCCTATCCGATTTTAAATGGTGTCATGGGCAATGGGTCTGTGGCTGTAATTATTTATTATCAAATTCGACAAAGAAAGCAAGGTCTCTAGAAAGGAGAAAAAGACATGTCTAAGGGTTGGCCTTTGGCAGTGGGTGTTTTTCTTGGTAACTGGTTGGCAGTTCCAGTTGTCTTTTCCAACACACACAAAGAAGGATTCTTTATTGGGCTAGTTGCTGCTGGACTGGTACTATTATTCTTTAGACTCAAAAAGGGGTGACAGATGTACCTGGAATTGCATGATAATGAGGAGGGTAATACTCTCACCGCCAAAGTCAATAATATCGATTATGATTATCAGGCTGAGCAGTGGGTACTGGAAACCCATGACGATCTCACTGCAGCCGATGTGATCAAGTGGATTCTCTACGATGATCAAGGTGTTCGCTGTGTTTGGGAGCGACCTGTTGGCAGTGGTGAATTGCCTGACATCACCCAGCGATCCGGACGTTTTGTCGGGGAATGGGAAAAAGGTTCGACTGAAGTAGCGATTTGATTAATCGGAGCTATAGTCAATATACCGAAAGGTGGAAGTAGTATGAAATTGGAGTTTTTCCGCGAGGACTTGTTGCCTGAATACAAAGATATTCCGACTAGTCAGGTGTCATTTCAGCATCTTGATGAAACTGCGCAAGCAGTTTTGCGTATCGTTGGTCGCGGTGTTTTCTATACTGCTAGTCGAGACAACTATAATGCGGTTTACCCACCGAAAACAGAAACGGTTGTCGAACAAGAAGGAGTTGTTTTCGAGGTTGATATCGAGGCCTGTAGCCAGTTTGGTTGTCAGCATGGCGATCGAATTAAAGTTGATGGTGTAGTTGAAATTGCAACTGTAGTCGGTGTAGCTCCATTGCCCAATGGTGAGGCTACAGACTGTATGCCTGCTGGCCAAGATGTATTGTGGGTTCGTTTGGATGGGCAGGAAAAGGTTTGTTTTTTTCCTAACCCAGAAGGAAGATTCCATAAAGCGGAATAGATTGTATTGTTCATTAAGTTAGTATTACCGTCAATACACCGAAAGGTTGAGGCGGTTTTTTATTTATTTTAAAAAAAATACCGTTCCCCATCGAGTTATACTCGACGAGGAACGGTTAGTTTAAACCTAGTTGATAGGTTGTTGGCGATAGAATATCTTTCCGATCGCTACTGCCAGGATTAAGTAGACAAAGCTGGCCAAGGCACCCAATTTAAGCGAATCATGCCCACCGGCAGCCGAAGCTACGAATAAGGCAACAGTAAATCCCATACCTCCTAATAATCCGGCCAATGGCACGTCTCGCCATAACATTTTACCGCTACTACTAGTTGGCAATTCAGCTTTACCGAAAAGCATTAGAATGCCGTATGCTATAACAGTAAAGAGGGTTATGCCTATTACCTTACCGATACCCAGACCGAGGAACACAGCAGTGGAGTTTGCATCCCAGGCTGACACTCCCCACCAGACTACTCCTGCATTGCACAAGCCGAAGAAAAATAGTCCAGTGTCCACTAAGGGTTTAGTAGAGTGTTCAAACTGATTCAGCGCGTCATGTTTATGTTCAGACTCACCGTTTGCAAAGACGCCTTCATCACGTTTTTGCATAGGCATGAAAGGCACTACAAATACCAAGGCCAGTGCGGCATGAAGACCAGCATAGAGTAAGCCGATCCAACACAATATTCCAGCTATGATATAGAGTGGCCAATCTTGGACTTGGAGCTTTCTCAATATCCAGGCGCAAAGCATACCCAGGAGCACTAACAGTAACCAAGTCAATTGGATTTGTCTTTGCGGATAGAAAGCTGCAATCAGCCCCATGCCCACAAAGTCATCGGCCACAGCTAGAGCCAAAAGAAACGTGACTGCTGGGTGTTTTGGACCCCAGATAGTTCTGGCACCCAACCAAGCAAAAGCAATGTCAGTAGCGCAAGGTACTGCCCAAGCCGAAGACATTTCGGGGGTACAAATTTTTCGATAAACCAAGGCCGGACCAACTACTCCACCTAGACAAGCAGTAATGGGAATAAATCCCTTTAGTCCTCTTAATTCACCATTCGGGAGTAGAGCAGCTTCAGTTAGTTCTTTAGCAGCGATGCCAAAGAACAGACACATAAAGGCGTCGTTGACTATAAAGTGTAAAGTGACATCCACATTATCTGGTAATGAAAAAAGCACGGCGTGCATTGTAGTTGTATAGCCTGCTGGATCGCCATGTGCCCACAGCTGAGCAAAGATAGCGCCAGCCAGTAAGAACATGCTGAATTTTTGTAATTCAGTAAAGGCAGGCTGGAGCTTACCCTCATTAAGTACTAAATATCTTTTCTGGGCAAATACACAGATAATCAGACCCCAAAGAGTGAGCATGTAGATTATCCACCATTGTGGTTCTCCTCCATGATGGCTACCAGCATCACTGCTAGCTAAAGCTGTTTGCGCCATGAGAAGGATTGCTGCAAGCAATGCAAGTAGGCCTAGTTTCTGTTTGACCATTAAGGTCTCCTTCTGTTCCAGTTGTTCTAGAATTTCCAGTGAACCCACTACAGTGACTGACACTTCCTTTCTAGCTTAAATTATCTATCAACTTTGAAACGAACAATGTTAAAAACACACCACACTTTATTCTATTTTAGTTAAAAAGTCAATAAAAAAACCTGGACAAAAATGTCCAGGTGATAGTTTCATGACTTGGTCAGTGCTCGGAAGCGATCAGCTTCAGCTTGGTTGATAGCAATGACTTTGGTCAGGATGATTCCAGGAGGAATCGGAAACATACCTTCTTCGGTGACATGCTTAAAGAGCTTGTCGAGACCATCGGCGCGGGTGATTAGATATGTTTTGAGATTAATTAAACCCATTTGCAATAGCAACCAAGGATACTCCTCGGTCGTGACAGCAGCAAACATGCTGCGGTTGTTAGTTTCTCCGGCTTTTTGCAAATCCTCGAAGCTGTTGATATCAGATCTGACACGATTAGGATTGATGTCGAGGGCTTCGACAATGGCGGTTTCAGGCTGCACTTGTTTCTCCTTTGGTAAATTTTTTATGCCAGGCATCTCTGGCAGCGTCTTCTATGGATTGTCCGTATCCTAGGATATCTTTGGTGCTGCGACGGTGTAGATTGTCGAGGATAGCCATTCCGTGTCCTATCAGGCGGACCTGGAAAGGACTGGGACAATTGGGGCTGTGGTGCACCGAATAGGTTATATCCCTCAATTTTCGGGTATAAGTGTCAAATACTATGATTGGGCAGTCGATAAGCATGTTTTTCCTCCTGTTTTTGGTGTGAAAAGAGCAAAATAGTAATTACTTGCCTATATTATATAAAAAAGAGGTTTTTGGCAATGTTTTTAGTGTTATATTGACAAGATATTAATAATTCACTATAGTTGTCAATTAGCAAAAAATAGGCTAATCCCATACCATTAGGGGATTATAGTGGTATTGCACATTAAAAACGGAGGCTTGAAATGAATACAAGTAAATACGATGAAACGGTGGCTCTGCTGAAAGATCAGAATCCGGATTTATTTAATGATCCAGATGAGATGTTGCGTAGGATGGAGGAATTCGAAGCCAGTGCTGCACAGGAAGAAGATCCTGTGGCCAAGTCACTCTACCTTCAAGGTAGAAATCTACTGGCTTGTGCATTGGGCAGAGAACTGCTTCCGGAACCGGATATATCTGCGCAAGCAGAAGAAGCGGTTTCTGAGCCAACAATTCCGGAGCAGGTTGTGGCTATCAAGGTTGGCAGCAAAGTTTATGCGGGGGCCATGAAGCAATCTTTGGCAGTTATGACTGATCTCAGGATCGAAACCTATTTTAACAATAGGATTTTGGTTCAAGATTTGTTGGCTGGTAAGATTTGTGGAATTATTTCCGTGAGCTTTAAAGACGGTCGTGCCGATAGTATTATCAGGCATGATCTGAAAAATTTGCCGGGCTGGGATGTAGCTAGAGCTAATAGTTTCCCCCTGCCGCCGGTGTCGGATATTCGTGAGCCAGTACTTCTGGTAAATATTTTGGAGCTTGCCGCCAAGATGCACCAGGGAGAATTTTTCGACCGAAAGGAAGAAAAATTTGATCTGGAAGATCATCTCGCCGAACTGCGTAGCACTATGCTAGCTCCTAAGAGTCAGTTGAGTGTGATGGTGGTTGATGATATGCCTGACGAAGTTGCAGGCATGATGAGGCTGCTAAATGTTTGGCCTGGTGGTCTTGTGATTAACGAGGCTGCTATTGGTCAGTCACATATTGTCGATAGTGATGAACAGTCTCTTGTTGTTATTATTGAGCGACCAGACATTGTTCTTCTAGATGAAGATATTGGTGATATCAAAGGTAGTGATGTGGCCGAAGTCCTGTTGGATAAGGACTTCGAAGGAATATTGGCCTCCATTACTGGTGGCGAGTGTCCTGAATTCACACGGTATCACTTCGGCTCGAAGACAAGTATTCAGACCAGCAGGCAAGCTGCTGAAAGATTTATTAGCTTTATGAATAAGCTGATTGATCAAGTCTCCTAATATATTAGAACCCGTTATATCCTTTTTGGATCTCTGGCGGGTTTTTTATTTTAAATAAAAAAGCGTCATTTTTTCAAATGACGCCAATATGATTAGACTTTTTCTTTTTCCCTTTCGGGAATCAAGTCATAATACCGAAGTGTTTCCTCGGCTTCACTGATTTTTGACCTGGCTCGTTTGCAGGCACGTTCTTTGGTGGTCTGGAGTTTCTCCAGGAAGAATTTAGCCCAGAAGTCAGGTGTGCGTTCTCCCTCAACAGGATCTTTGTCCAAGAGTTGGTAGGGAGTATAAGTGGCATTGTCGCCGCCCCAAAGGTGAGCTACTAGAACCTCTCCTTCTCTAACCACGATAGGTAGATCGTCATTGTCGATCTCTTCTGCTTCGGTGGTGATTTGTACCCAGCAGCGGTGACCATATTCTACGGTATTCTCGTGGGGATTGAGGATGATCGAGACATGGGCCGTGGCGCCTGGGATATCCAAGGCCAAGAGACCGTTGAGAATGGGCATTACTGAGTGTTCCTCTGCTGGGAGAACTCCATTCTTGGAGTCACAAGTCCAGCCTTCAATAGCCTTGGGGTCAAATAAGGCGTAGGGATTTTTAGGGTCATGCCAAAACGGTAGGGAGTGATGCGATGTATAAAGAGCTACTTTCATTTTTTCCTCCTCTTGCTGAAAGTTTTTCTATGATACCCGGATTGGTATAATAGGAATTTATATTAAAATAGTCTGCTTATATTGTCAATTAAATAAAAAAGTCCTCTGATAGATTCGGAGGACTTATTTTAAGTTTGTATTAGTGTGATGTAATTATCTATGGGCAAAAATAACTGTTTCAGCGATTTGGTCAAAATTATCAAACCATATCTGTACTTCCTCTGAGCCATTTCCAGCTACAAGCTCTTGATAAAAGCTATGTTGCTTTTCAAAATTCCATATTTTTTCTTCACCGCAATTGGTGCTATCAACTGTAAAGTAATCAGGCATTGTTTTTTTTAGACTGTCAACAGGGCCATGTAGGGTCAAAGTAATTTGTTTATTATTAAAATAGAAACGTAGCTTTCTTTCTAGAGTAACATCGCAAACTTCAAAGCGTGCCAGAGTCATGTAGTCTTGGGCAAAGAGAAAGCCAACTGCCTTCACTTGTTTTGATGCTTCAAAAGCAAAGTCAGAATCTTTCCCAAATTCACCACTAGTTAGGGCCTCAATATTTTCCATAGCATCTTCCTCGTTTACATCTGTAGGAAGCTCTACCTCTCCTATGTTTCTTATGTCTATATCCAGGTAAGTTTTGTCAGATTCAGGGCTAGTGCCTTCATCCAAAAGAATGACATCCCAAGGATATTGAAAAGATATGCCGACTTCAGAGTTGTCATACAATTGCCAAAGATCTGTTTCATCTTCTATTGCTTTGGCTTGTCCGCTATTATTAAATTCTTCTTCCTCAGGGCTTACTTTTTCTTCAAGATCTTGGTTTGGTGCCGCGGTTTTCTGTTGACCAGGAGTGAGTGAGCAGCCTGTTAGCATAATACTGAATGCTAGTAGTGTAAATAAAGTTTTTTTCATATTTTTATATTAATTTATTTCTCTATGATAAAGAACTCTTCTTCGGCAATAGTTTTTACTTCTGAATTATCACCGTATGTTTTTAATTTTTCTAGCTGTTCAGACTTTTCTGCGTCATAATGACAAAATAATTTAAAAGGAAAAATACCTAAGCCTTGATTGTAGCTATCGTCATCGTTTTCATACCAGTAGCTAGCTAAAGTAAGAGCACCAGCTGAGGTGCCAGCCACAATTTTATCTTGCCACAAATTTTCTAGGTTTTCTACTTTAGCTAAATAATCTCTTAGCATTTTAGTGTTGCCGCCAAGCATATAAATAGCATCGGTAGTTTTGATTTGTTCGGTAAGAAGCTTGGTGTCATCGCTAGCCAGAGTAAATTTTATTTGTTGATCAGGTGAGGCTGCAGAAAAAGTAACTTGGATGTTAGTAAAAACTTCGTCCCAAATATTTTTGTCTTTGGCAAAACAAACAATTAATAAATTTACAGGATTTAACAAACTTTTGGTAACTTCTGCAAAGAATTTTTTATTGGCTTCTGTTGGGCGTTTAGCAGCACCGCCATGTAGGATGTATTTTGTCATGTATTTAAATAAGTTTATCTTCTTTGATCAACAAGACCACCAATATATTTGGCATGGTAGATTTCTTTTCCATTTTCTTTGATAATTTCTTCACCGGAAAAGTTATCAATTTCACCTGTGAAATTATTGACGTATAACAATTCACCTTTCCTATATTCTTTGGGACCACGGTATGGTTTTTCTTCAGGGATAAGTTTGAGAGCGCTCATTAATATTCCGTAGACTTTTTTGACATCAGACACAGTCTCATCGACTTGACCATAGTAGGTCATGATATAGACCGGCTGGCCTTTAAAAAATACTACCTCCCTGCCGCCATATGGTTCGCCACCAAAATAGTTATCATGATACTTCCAGTCGCCTTCTTCAAAAATCAAAGTTGTTGATTTGTCATCGTTGATAGTTTTTTGTGCAGAATCACCAGCTGCGTAGGTAGCTCGCTTTGCTTTTACGAGAAACTTTTTTAGATTTTCCTTATCAAACATATTTATTATTAATTTTATATCATTATCTTACTTTATTGGGAGGAAAATAACAATATTGACAATAAGCATGGGTTTTATTTTGACAAAACATTAAAACTAAGGTAATTTGTTATCAATTTGAATAGTTCCTATTATTTATTCCCCCAACAAGGAGAGCAAGAAATGAGTGTTCATGTAGTTGATCATCCTTTGGTCAGTCACAGATTGGGCTTGATGCGAAAAGATGGTATTAGTACCATGCATTTTCGTATGTTGGCTACTGAAATTGCCCGTTTTTTGGTCGCTGAAGCGTCCAAGGATCTAAAGGTAGAACCTGTAATGGTTCAGGGTTGGGCCGAAGAAGTTGAGACTTTGGGTTTGGCTGGTAAAAAGCCGACCCTAGTTCCCATCCTTCGGGCTGGCATTGGCTTGCTTTGGGGAGCACTGGATATGTTCCCTGGTGGTAAAGTCAGCATCGTTGGTTTTTATCGTGATGATGAAGATCCGGATTTCAAGCCTGTGCGCTACTATGACAAGTTGGCTAATAAGCTGGATCAGCGTCGTGCCTTTGTGCTCGATCCCATGTTGGCTACCGGTGGCACCATGGATGCTACAATCAATCTACTCAAGGAAGATGGTTGTACTGACATCAAGGCTCTGGTCTTGATAGCAGCCCCCGAGGGTCTAGCTCGCATGAAAGCACAACATCCTGATGTTGATATTTTTACAGCAGCTATTGATCGTGAGTTGGATGAGAATGCTTACATCCTGCCAGGATTTGGTGACGCTGGCGACCTGCTCTTTGGTACCCAGTAGCGCACCTGTGAAGATTGGGGATTATAAAACCCTCATATGTTTTTTTGTAACTTGAGACACTGAACCAAGGAGGTTGGTTATGTCCAAGATTGGTTACATGTTCATTGGTATGGCTATCCAGGCATTCATAGCAGCCAGTTTCATCATGACAGGAAAAGCTTCCGTCAAACAGCAGGCTTTGGCAGGCGTATTGTTTGTCATCATAGCACTGGTTTCGAAAAATGTAGGTAGGAAATCCTCGGAGTAGAATTTTCTCATTCATTTGTAACACTAAACCAAGGAGGCTTTACATGCCAAAGATGGAAGAAATCATCCTGGATGATGAATTAACACTTGAGGTCGACACCGAGGCTTCTAGCCCGTGCGGCTTTCAGGCTGGTGATCAGGTCAAACCCGAAGGTGCAGAAAAGACGGCAACTGTAGTGGGGATGGCTCCAGCACCCGATAGTATTCGGGCTGACTGCATAGATCGTGGCACATCTCTGCTGTGGGTACGCAGTGACGAGGGGCAGGTTTGCTTCGTTCCGCCTGATGTCGAGGCTCACCTCATCAAGGTGGATTAGATTGCTTTGTTCATTACAGGCTCTTCTTCGGAAGAGCTTTTTCTTTTGATTTTTTAATAATAAATTGAATTAATATTAGTTAAAATATATTATTTTAGGTTTGACGAAATAGTTGAAGTATCCTATATTGATATATCATTAATAGTCCTTTAATACTTTATGTATAATCATGTACATTGGCGTGCCCAGGCTTTGAGAATAAGCTTCAGGTGCCTGTTAAAATAAGAAGGGGTGAAATCATGGCAAAGAACACAGTCTCAGCAGTTGCATCTAAGCTTAGGTTGCTAGCTAGCGTTCTCTCGCTTTTGTCAGAGGAGGTCAGGAAGCGCGGTGGAACCGACGATTATTTATACCGTTTATCGCGTCCTGATCATCGCGAGATACTTGTTGAAATGGCCAAGTTAATTGTCGATGATGTTTATCCGGTCGAGGTTTATCAGGTCACTATTGACCAGTTGGTTGAACTTGGTTGCTACGACGTAGCCAATTCTAAAATCAACGATAAACATTTTACGGTCGATCAACCTCACAAGTGTAACATTCTCTTGAAGCATTTTGACAAGAAGATGGATGCTGATGCCGTACTCAGGGTATTGGACGCAGAGGGTCTGCGGCCAGCGACTGTGTCGGAATTATTAGCACTTAGTGCTAAGTACCCTGATTTACTGCATCAGTTTAACATTGCTGCTCTTGGCTCTACTTGGGAGCATCCACGCTATTGCCGTCGTGTTGTTTATATCCGTCATCTTCCTGGCGAGCGTCGACTCGAATTGACTTTACGTCTGTTCAGTTGGCGAGCGTCGACTCGATTTGCGGTTGTTCGTGAATAAGTGACTTTAGTCACATTAGGGCTCTTCTTCGGAAGAGCTTTTTTCTTTTATCAAATAACCCTTGCTACAAGCAAGGGTTATTTTTATGTTTCAAATCTTTGTCTAAACATCTTGTGTGCTTCCTCGAAACTGAGGGGATAACCCTCTATTACGCCCTGCATCACAAGGAGTGGTATTTTTTTAAAATATAATTGTGATCTATATAGAAATTTTTCATCTTTTTTGCCCTCATAAAGTTCATAGACTCTATTGGTAAATTTGTTACCAAAGGCCCATAGGCTTGTAAAGTCGGTAGCTGGATCACCAAATTCACGATCACTAAAATCAATTATATTTAGTTTGTTTTTTTCTGTGTTCCAAAGTAGGTGTTCCCACTTGAGGTCAGTATGTATTAGCACATTTGAATATTTGTGATCAAGGGTAGTTTTTAATTCTTTGAGGAATTTTTTTATCATTTGCACTTCTTTCTTATCAAGCTTGGGAAAAAGAAGTTTCTTGGAATTGTCAGTTAGTGCAGTATAATCTTTTTGTGGTTTGCTTTCTTCAACATTAAATTCTTTGATAACATACTTTGGTGTGGCGTGTAGAGTGCTTATAAAGTTGGCCAGTTGCTTGGCAATTTTTTCTTTGGCAGCGTCACTCAAGGATTCAAAGAAAGAGGGTTCTAGTTCTGTGCCACTTAACATCTTGTAGCCAGCTAGTGATTTGTCTTTGGAGATATAGATATATTCTGGAATGCCAACGGCCACTTTTTGTTTTAGATAGCGGAGCAAGCCAGCTTCATTGTATAGTTCGTTTTTTAGATTGTCAGAGGCCTTTTTGGGAGAGCGAAAAACTATCTTATTATCAAGGATTATAGCAAAATGATCCCAGCCGTGGCTTAGGAATTTGTATTCTTTCCATTCTATTCTTGGAAATTCAGCTTTTATTTTTTGTATGAGAGTTTTTTCTAGCATGTTTTTATTTTAGCATGTTTTTCCCTTCGCTGCATTTATTTTTTTATACTTAAAAAAACCCCGCCAATGGCGGGGGCGTTTATTATTATTTCATATCACATGCACCCTTCATGCCGCATTGCTTGCTGCACTCGGTACAACCACCGATTTTGACCATTACACCCTCTTTACATTGAGGACAGATCTGGCCGACATCTAGGCCATACTGCTTATCTTTCATGGCTTCGAAGATATCAGCCTCTAGTGGTAGGCTCTCCTGAGGTATTTCTTCTATGGTTGGTTCTTCGACTTCTTCTTTATTTTCTACTGGTGTTTCTTCTATTTGTATTTCAGCGTGTTTTTTAGCACTTTGCATTTCAGTGATTTCTACTTTCTTTGGTTCAGCAAAAGCTTCAGCTGTTTTTTCTTTATGTTTAGTAGAATTACCATTGTAGGCTAGGTTTTTGTCTTCAGTATCTGCACTGGTAGATAGTACCTGCTCATCACGACTAGAATCACGATAGATTGTCACACCCTTACAACCCAACTCATAGGCTTTTTCATAAAGCTCGGCAGTATTTTCTACAGAGAAGTCAGCTGGAGCATTGGCAGTCTTGGAGATAGAGGAGTCGGTCCATTTTTGGACAGCTGCCTGAACTTTGATATGTTCCATTGGATTGAGATCCATGGCTGAGGCAAAGTAATGTGGTAGATCACCGTTTGTTTTATATTTTTCAGCTAGTGGAATATATACTTCATGGAAGCCTAGTCTAGATTGGCGATAGAACTTGAAAGCATAGTATGGTTCGATGCCAGTAGAAGTACTCAGCATAGATCCGACAGTACCAGTTGGAGCTTGAGTAGTTAGAGTGACGTTACGGATACCTTTTTCGCGGACCATCTGGCGGACATCTTCAGGCATGGTTCTCATAAATCCAGATTCTAGAAATTTATCAGCATTGAATTTAGGGAAAACACCTTTTTCTTCAGCTAGGCGACTGGATTCTTTATACATCTCAGTGACGATGATTTTGTAGAGGTCGTCGATTAGAGCTAGAGACTCATCTGAACCGTAGCGTAAACGTAATTTAATCAAAGTTTCGCCTAGTCCTAGGGTACCACCACCGATACGACGTTCATTTTTTTGGTTCTCTTCGTTTTCTTGAAAATGATATGGTGTCAGATCGATGACATTGTCTAGGAATCTAGTTAGAGTGCGTGAACCTTTACGTAGTTCTTCCCAATCCATTTCATATAGTGGGCCCATTTCGTCTTCACCGGTTTGTTTAAGGAAGCTAGCTAGGTATAAGTGGCCTAGATTACAAACGCCCCAACCAGGTAGTCCTTGTTCACCACAAGGGTTAGTACAAATAACTTTATTGTAGTAGTTGGAATTAGACATCTTATTGTATCGTTCCATAAATACTACACCTGGTTCAGCGCTGGTGTGAGCAGAAGTAACTAGTTTGTTCCACAATTCACGAGCTTTGATAGTTTTATATACTTTAGTTGGATAACCAGCTTCTTTCCAAGCATGTAGGTCACCTTCCCAAATATTGTCGTAGATATCGTTATAGGTTGGATTTTCATAATCAGGGAATTCCAAATTCCAATATTCATCATTTTTAACAGCTTTCATGAAATCATCAGAAACCATTACAGAAATATTGGCATTTTCTATTTGGCCAGCCTTTGTTTTTGATTCGATAAACTCTAGGATATCTGGATGCCAGTCCCATTGCATCAACATTAAAGCACCGCGGCGACTGCCACCTTGTTCGATTAGGCCAGTGACATAGGAAAATAGTCCACCCCAGGATACAGAGCCAGATGATTTACCGTGCACACCTTTTACGTAGGCATAGCGGGGTCGGAGGGCGCTCAAGGAGATACCAACACCACCACCACGAGACATTACCTCTACCATTTGATGTAGGGTGTCCTTTACGATGGCTTTTCGAGAATCTAGTGGGGAAGGTAGGACATAACAGTTGAACAGAGTCAAGTTGGAAGTATAGTTGCCATGTTGGTCAACATTGGCACCAGTCATAATGCGACCACCGGGTTGAATTTGTTTATTCTTTAGAGCTTCAAAAAATTCTTCAAAATATTTTTCTTTGTTTTCTTCTTCAGTTTCTACAGAGGCTACTGCCTTGGCAATACGACGATGAGCATCTTCGATGGATTCGCGTGGTTTATCACATTTGAATAAATCTTGTTCAAAACGATAGTTATTGGTTTCGTCTGCATAGACACCAGTGATCATATGAATTACAACACGGTCGTTGTCAATCATCTGTTGGATGATGCCCAAGTCTTTTTTAGGATACTTGCGATCTTCTTTACTGATGACGATTACCAAGTCACCAACGGCAATAGTATCTTTTTTATCTTTAATAGAATAACGATCTAAAAATATAATTCTACCCAGTTCATCAAAGTGAGTAGAATTATTTAAAATATGTTTAGCTTGTCGGCTAAGAGTAACGCTATGTTTTTCTAATTCTTTAACTTCATCGGAAGTAACTTCCTTGCCTTTTTCGAGACGGATTTTTTTACGTTGTTCACGATAGAGGATAAAGTGTTTGGCAGTCTTAGCCCAGTTGCCCTGGATAAGAATAATCTCGATAATATCCTGAACTTGCTCAACACTAGGAACCAGGTGTTGGTTGAATTTGTGATCTAGAATAGAAGTAACCAAATCACTGAGGCGATGGGCTTCTGTTTCTTCAAATTCCTGTGAAGCTTGACCAGCTCTATGGATAGCAGAAAAAATCTTGCCTTTATCAAAGTCAGTTATTGAACCGTCTCTCTTTTTAATTTGTTGTAGACCAGAAAACATGTTTTCCTGATTGTTCATTTTGGTTCCTCGGGTCTTAGAGTAAATTTTAGCGACCTGAGCTAGATCATTTTCCAATAAAGCGATATTAACCGCGCTTCGGATATCATCGCTAGTGACTACTTGTTGATCTTTATAATTAGTATCTAAATATTCTAAAGCCTGTTTGGTTATTTTCTCTGAAATAGGATTATCTTTCATCCCAGCACCGAGAATGGCTTGGGAAATTGAACGTGTGAGCTTTTTGCTGTTGAAAGTTTCTTTCTGGCCACTACGTTTTAAGATTTGTTCGAAAGGCATGGGGTTTTTGTTTTTAATTATTTTGTTAGTTTAGACAAAAAAAGACAAAAACTTGTAGGTAGTAAATACTGGATTTACCACTATATCTTGTGTCTGAAATCATTATAGCACACAAGATGTAGGTTGGACAAATTTTTGTTTTTTTGTGTTTATTTTTGTCCCAGTAGACTGGGAATTAAAGCTTATACATTATAAACCCCCCCTTAAAAAAAGTCCAATTTGCGCCGTCAGTGATTAAATTTTGGTCTATTGTCAGCCAAAACAGTATCTGCTATGATATTTGCATATGGCAAAAATATTCAAAAATACAAATCCGGGTCGTAGGAAAAACCGACCAAAGAGAGGTTTTAAACCTAAAAAGCAAAATTTTCAGTCTCCAGCAGCTAAGGCACGCCCTAAAACCACTGCCAAGGATCTAGTTGATCCAGTTTTGTATATTGGTGGCCTGGACAAAGAGACCTATCCTACCTTGCCTATAGAAAAAAAGGAAAAGAAACCAGAGGAAGAGATTGAAAACCCTCTTAATAAAAGATAAAAAACAAAATTATGGAGATGGGACCATTGATAGTCGTGATTTTACGACTGATAGTACCCTTGATGATCTTTCGTTGGCCATTTTGGGGCACAGTAGTAGCTCTATTATTGGATGGCGGCGATGTCATCTTGATAGATGTATTCAAAATGGGTGATTTTGCCGATTATTCTCGTTTAGACAAAGCCCTAGATATCTATTATCTAACCTTTGCTTTCATTATCAGTCTTAAATGGCACGGCTTAGCCAAAAAGACCTCAGTATTTTTATTTTTTTACCGTCTACTGGGCGTAGTGCTGTTTGAAATCACGCATGCTAGGATATTGTTGTTCATTTTCCCTAACATGTTTGAAAATTGGTTTTTATTCTGGGCTGCTAGGAATAGATACTTCAAGAAATTTCAGCTGACAGTCAAAAAATTGGCCCTTATATTGTTTTTACTCTTAATTCCTAAGATGGCACAGGAATATCTACTACACTTTACAGAGGCTACTCCTTGGAATTGGTTTCAAGAGAAGACTGGTCTATTAAAATAATTTTTTCAATAAAAAAACAGCCCTAAGGGGCTGTTTTTGTGTTTAACCACAATTTAGGCAATCATCTGATTTTAGTTCTTTATAATATGGTTTTAGCTGTAGAATATCATCCAGGGGCACTATCTGCATTAATTCCCATTGATCGCATCTATACTTGTTTGTTTTGACGGTACAGAAATAACCGATCGAATCTAGGGTGTCGATTAATTCGGCACTAGGATTAGCCTCTAAGCTTAAGGATGAGCCGAGTGTATATTGATTTTCATAGACACCGTGTATTTCTGCTAGCCTGTCGGCACCACACTCATCAGCGGTAAATAGTTCTCCTAGGAAATGTAGCTGGTCACTATATTTTGGATGAACTGGATATCGAGCTCGACCAATAGCAGTGATAGTAGGCTCATCTTCACAGAGTGAGCCAGCGTGGTAGGACCAATCGCCATTTTCTTTATCTTCAAAACACCAGTCATATTCACTAATCAACTCTACAGAGTTGCTCATGAAATTGTAGTCATAGTACATTTCGGCAGTACAACCTGCATCACCATCAATGCCAGTTACTTTGATATTGTTACCAACTCTTTTACCAAATTCTCGGAAGCCAGCCAGACAGCCTCTGTCATGATCTATGACATTGGCATGTAGCATATTGTCTCGACCAATGTCTAGGCGATAGATGTCGCCACTTTTGCAGTAGCTGCCCTCGACTATAAAGACTACCATCTGAGCATTTTTTGAATAACAAAGTTCTAGGATGTCATTTGAGTCTATATCTTCGCCATTGATGGACTGTTCTAGTTCAGGGTACCAACTATAGTCAGTATAGTCAGTCAATTGTCCGCAACCATCAAAAGTAAATTGTTGATTGACGATGTCGATATTATCGACTACTTGCCAGTTGTTTTTGCCCTGGGCTATACATCTATTATTTACACAGTTTACATCAATCTGTGGGCAAGCATTGTCACAGTCTGTGCTTTGTATATCACAGCGTGGTGTAACGTAGTTTTGTACATTAACCGGTGTACCACAACCGCAGATATTACAATCAACAGGGGTTTGTAGGGTACAGTCGTCGTCTTTTTCACAATAGAGAGGATGATTGAATTGAGAGTCACCGGTGCTTGTTGCAGAAATATTATCAACTTTTTTTATGTTAAGTTGTTTGGTGGGTGCCTTCATTAAAGAAATGCTGAACACTGCGCCAGCTAATAATATAGCCAATAGTACTAAAATGACATAAGAGCCAGAATGAGATTTAAGCATAATTTTAATTTAAAGTTATATTTGTATTATATTTTATTATTTCAGTATCAAAATTAAATTTTTCACGGACAGATGTGGCTAAATCTTCCAAGACATCTTTATCACCATGACTAAGTAATACCTTGTTTGGTTGTTTGAAGTGCCCAATCCATTTAAGTAGAGCAGCTTTATCAGCGTGAGCAGAAAAACCATCGATTTGATCTACAGCTGCTTCAATTTTGATAGAGCGACCATAGTAGTTGAAATCAAAGGAGCCATTTAGAATTTTATGCCCCAAAGTACCAGGCACCTGAAAGCCCATGAATAGTACATGATTTTTGGCATCACCTAGATATCGTGAAAAATGATGAAGCATCCTGCCACCTTCAGCCATGCCGGAGCCAGCTAGGATAATTTTAGGAGGGGATACAGAATTTATGTTTTTGGATTGGCGGACATTGTTGGTGATACTGAGGTGTGGAAATTTGAAAATATCACGATCTGTTTTTAGCGACTCCTGAGCCTCTTCATTTAGATAGTTTAGTGACTCTTTGTATATTTTAGTGGCATTCCAAGCCATTGGGCTGTCTAAAAATGCAGGTACAGAAAAATCCAAATGTTTTTCATAGTAGTCATTAAGTACCTTGAGGATGTCTTGTGTTCTTTCCAGGGCAAAGATTGTAATTAATAGAGTAGAGTTGTTGCTAGTCACTCTTTTGACAGCTTCTAATAATTTTTCATTACGGTTATCGAAGTGCTCGTGTAGTCTATTACCATAGGTGCCTTCACTGATTACGTAGTCTGCCTTGGATATATAATCAATGTCTTTGACGAGTGGCATATGTTCACCGCCGATATCTCCGGAAAATACAATTGTTTTATCGCCAGCTTTAATTTCTACTATACTAGAGCCGAGAATGTGGCCGGCATTATGTAGTTTAAAGCTAACATCAGGGCTAAGTTCAACCTTTTTATAATAATCAACTGGTTCCCAACTAACAAAGACTTTACGGACATCAGTCAAAGAATATAATTTGGGCAGATGCAGCTTCATGGCCTTTTCATTCATGATATAGAAGCTGTCCTCTAGCACTATGCGAGATAATTTTATGGTTGGTGGGGTAGCATAGACTTTACCTAGATATTTTCTAGCATATAGTTTAGGTAGACGACCACAATGATCTAGGTGAGCATGAGTTAAAATTACAGCGTCGATATCTTTAGGATCAAAGGGTAATTCCTCCCAATTTTTTTTGTAGTTGTCGCGATCACCTTGAAACATACCGCAGTCAACCAGTAGACGAAAGCCACCGATGTTTAAAAGATGGCAGGATCCAGTTACTTCCTGGGTTGCACCAAATGATGTTAATTTTATGTTTGGCATTTTATTTTTATTTTATAAATGGATTTTTCATATCAAAAGTAATGTTTGGTGTTTTATTATTGATTTGTTCTAGAGTAATATTATATTTATCAGCATATTGGAAGTCCACAGAGCCAAATAGTGCTTGGCTATAATCAAAATTTAGTTTTTTAGACACAGCTTTTACTATTTGTTCAGACTCAGCTTCTATTTCTACAAAAGGATCCAAGAACGGCCATTCATCTATAGTGACTTCAGCGCCATCTAGATGCCACAGCTCACGTTTGCTTTCTTGGTAAGCTTTTTCTTGACAGCCAAGGGTATTGAGGATGTCTCGAGCAGTATCAAAACTATCTACTTCGATGCAAAGCTCTTTTTGGTCTTCTATTTTTTTGTTGTCAGCAACTATTTTGACACTGAGGGTTATTTTGTCGGCCTCCTGTCTGACTCTAGCCCAGCTACCATCTATTTCATGACCCTTCGGCAAAAGCCAAACATATCTTTTCATCATAAACTCTGGATAAACCATCTTAGCCCCTGCTTTTTTTAGGCGAGAACGGATATTATTTTTATTCACGTCAATAAATGTAGCTTCGTATTCTATTTTCATAGGGAAATTATAACATTTTTTGATATTTTGTGCTAAGCTTATAAATAATAGTTAAATTAAAGTTATGAAAAAAATAGTATTTATTTTAGCTGTATTTTTGGCAGTTTTAATCTGGCCACAAACAATTTTGGCCCAGGCCTTCCCTCATGAAAATATTAAAGAAATGCGGGTTGATGTTTATATTCAGCAGGATGCTAGCATTGTGGTTAAGGAAACAATTGAGTATGATTTTGCTAATGAGCAAAAACATGGAATTTATCGTGATATCCCTTTGTCTTACACTGATTTTGGATTGAGCTATAAGATGTACATTGAAGATGTATCGGTGGTTGATGAGCTTGGTAAAAACTATCAATTTAGCATGTCTGGTGGTAATGGTAAGAAAATAAAGATTGGTGATCCAGACAGGACTATCAGTGGGCTGCATACTTATGTGATTGGATACACGGTTGTTGGAGCTATGACTTTTGAAGAGGATTATGATGAATTATATTGGAATGCTATTGGTGATAAATGGCAGGTAGGTATACACGCCTCTCAAATCAATGTTTATTATCCAGTTTCATTGGACAAGGCAGAACATGATACAGAGTGCTATTTTGGAGCGCTTGGTAGTAATAATAATTGCCAATGGAGAACCGATATTGAAATCGATGATCGGGTAGCCGGTGTGTCATTTGTGACTGGTCAGCTGACTGCTGGCAGTGGGGTTACTATTTTGACAAAATTGCCCAAAGGTTTGGTGGTAGAGCCGACCACTAGTGAAAAAGTTGGGAACACTATTAAACAAAATATAGTTTTATTATTGCCAGTTTTGGTTTTTATAATAATGTTTATCTATTGGCACAAGCGAGGTCGTGATCCCAAGGGACGAGGTACTATCATTGCTCAATATGATGCACCCAAGGATATGATGCCAGCTGAGATTGGGGCAGTGGTAGATGAGAAAATTCATCACCGAGATATTTCGGCAGAAATTATTTATTTGGCTATTCAGGGTTATATTAAAATTACTAGGACTAAGAAAAAAGGAACTTTTTCTTCAGCGGATTATCTTTTAGAAAAGCTAAAGGATAGTAATGATTTGCCTCGTGAATATCAAAAGGAGTTGATTGATAATTTGTTTAGTACAGCTGCCTCAAAGGACAAGTTGGCTAAATTAGAAAATATAGAGTTGCATCCTGATGCGATGACTAGAGTGTTTTTGTCTGATTTTAAAGATAAGGCATATAAATGGATGAAGCGAGTAGAGGACGACATGTATCAATCAACTGTTGATAAAGGTTATTTTCCCAAGAGCCCTAAAAAAGTTAAGGCTGTTTATGGTGCTATTTTAACTGTCACAGTTATTATTCTTTTTGCCATAGGTGAAAATCTAGCCTCTTTATTTTTTGGTTCATTTGGACCAGCTACTTTCCTGGCACTTTTTTTGAGCATCATTATAGTAGTAATTTTTGGTATGCAGATGTCCCATCGCACTAAAGAAGGTGTGTTAGCTAAAGAGCATATTTTAGGACTTAAGGAATATATTGATGTAGCTGAAAAACATCGAATAGATTTTCATAATGCCCCAGAAAAAAATCCACAACTGTTTGAAAAACTCTTACCCTATGCCATGGCTTTAGGGATAGAAAAAAAGTGGGCCAAGCAATTTGAGGGTATTTATAACGAAGAGCCTGGATGGTATCACAATGCTAATGCGGGAGTATATTTTAGTGTGTCAGCTTTCGGTGATAGCTTGCATGGTTTTCAAGCTAATTCTAGTTCAACCTTATCTTCTAGACCATCTTCTGGTGGTAGTGGAGGTTTTTCCGGCGGAGGCGGCGGAGGCGGCGGAGGCGGTAGCTGGTAATCTATATTTTATATAATCAAAAAAGAGAGCCTAGCTCTCTTTTTGTTTTTGATCTAATTCTCTTAGTTTTTCTAAAACATATTTACCTCGACTAACGCCATGTTCGTAGGCATCCAAAATCTTTTGTTTTTTCTTCTCTCGTTTGGAATTACCAGTGCTATCATAAACAGTGATAACGTTGGGGTATTTTTTGAGATTACTTACATAGGTGTAGTTGTAGATATTAAAGAGGTGCTTGAGTCCGTAGCGTATACCCAGGTATCTAGTTTTGAAAAGCACATCTAGTAAGTCAGCCATAATATATCTTGTGACGCGGCGAAAAGTTTTTTTGTCACAAAATATGTAGATGATTTTTTTGTCAGGATTTTTTTTGACTATATCATTGAGAAAACTTTTAGTAGGCATGATGCCACCATCAAAATATAAGTCTTTATGGGTTCGTGAAAAGGCATAAGGTGGGACTTTGGCAGACTGGATTATCTTTTCAATGGTATTAGTTTTAGCGTCTAGGTATTCTATTTTCCTAGTTTTAGGATTAAATACCCTGACAAAAAATTTAATTGGAGTCTCATTAATCCTTTTTAGATCCAAGGGCAAGATGTCCCTTTCTAGATCTTCGATATAAGCCAGATCAATAACATCAAAGCTACGTCCCAGGAAAAATAACTGTAGGATTTTTTTAAGTATAACTTTAAATGACAAATGTTTAAGAAAAGAATGTCTTTTGAGTAGGTAGTCATGGTATATACTAGCCCCAACATCTATTTTACGAGATAAAAAATAAGCAGCGTTATGTGCGCCTGAGGAAACTGCATAAATAGAATCTATGCGGGGGTATAAATTTTCTTTTTGTAATATTGCGGCTACTCCGGCGCTAAAAACACCCTGAATAGTGCCGCCTTCCATGATTATGATGACGTCTCTGTTCATTATCTTTGATATTTAACTGTGTATATCTTAACCAAAATATTTTTCAGTGTAGAATCTAATTAACTGCTCGACTTCTGGTATGACCTCCGGATTACCGACGCCAACTTTAGTCTTTTTTTGAACTGCTTCTAAAGTATGAGCACCCTCTAGAACTGCTTCCTCGATATCATGATCAGTTACCTTGGCTTCTCTGTCGATGATGCGGACCTGTTCTTTAACTACGCGGTCTTTTTGTCCTGACTTTATAAAATAATTATTAACAGCAGAGCGCAGGGCTTTGTCTCCTAAAACAGAGCAGTGAATTTTTCTGGTTGGTAAATCACCTAGTCGCTTGGTAATGTCCTGTGGTTTGACGGATAGAGCTTTGTCTATTTTCATACCACCTTTTTCAGTCACCATAACAGACAGCATGGAAGTAGCGGCAATAGCTGAACCACAACCAAATGTTTGCCACTTCATTTCTTTGATTTTGTCAGTTTTTTTATCTACTTTTACCCATATTTTCATCATATCACCACAAGCTGGTGAGCCGACCATGCCTAGACCATCATATCCTTTCATTTTAGAAACATCTATAACTAGATTTCTAGGATTAAAGAAGTGATCTTTAACAGTGCCAGTATACGCCCAGTTATCACTGGTGCCTTTAGGTACAATATCAACATCGGCAGCTACCGTTGTTTTCTTTTTCTTTGGTTTTGAATTAGGCATATATATAAATTATATTAATTATAAATTAGTGATTTCTCGGGGAGCGTTTTTGACTGATTTCTCTACTTCTTTCATATCTATCTTAACTGGAGAAGCATGGCGTAATTTGTCTACTATATTTGGTAATTTACTGACTAAATATTCTAAATCTTTCTTAGTTGTGTGTTTGCCCAAGCTAAAACGCATTGATCCATGTGCTACTTCATAGGGACAGCCTAGTGCTCGGATAACATGAGAGGGTTCTAGGGTAGCAGAGGTGCAAGCTGAGCCAGTGGAAGCTTGAATACCTACTTCATCTAAATGAAGTAACATAGCCTCACCTTCTATATCTAAAAAGGCTATATTAATGTTATTTGGTAGTCGTTGACTAATATGACCATTGAGTCGAGTCTTTGATATTTTTTCTAAAATTTCTTTAATTAACCAGTCACGTAGTTTACTCAGACGAGCGGATTCTTTAACACTATTTTTAGCAGCTAGTTCTAGAGCAGCGGCTAAGCCAACTATGCCAGGAACATTTTCTGTGCCTGAAAGTAGGTTTTTTTCTTGACCGCCACCGTGTATTAATGAAGATAGGTGGGTGCCGCGTTTACTATAAAGTAGTCCCGTGCCTTTTGGACCATAGATTTTACTACCATTGATAGTTAACATGTCGACGTGAAGTTTTTTAACATCCAAATCAAGTGCGCCAGCTGCTTGGCAGGCATCGGTATGAAAATATATTTTTGGTAGATTTTTTTTAACACGCTCTTTATTTATTTTTTCCAACCAAGTACCAATGGCACGAATGGGCTGTAGGGTGCCGATTTCATTATTAGCCATCATGATACTGACGAGTTCAGTTTTATCAGTGATAGTTTTTTGTAAATCATCTAGACGAACCAAACCTTCAGCGTCTACTGGTAGAATGGATACTTCATGTCCTTGCTTATGCAAATATTCAGCAGTATCAAGTACAGCGTGATGTTCAATTGCAGAAGTTATTAAATGAATTTTTTCTTTGCTAGCAATTAGACCCTTGAGAGCCAAGTTTATACTACTAGTACCAGAGCCAGTAAAGATTATTTCTTCTGGCTGGCAATTTAGTGCTTTGGCTGCTTTTTGTCTTGCGTCCTGAATAGCTTGAGCACTGATACGACCCAATCGATAAAGACTGGATGGATTACCAAAATTCTCCGTCCAGTATGGCTGCATAGATTTTAACACCTGTGGATCAACAGGTGTGGTGGACGCATAGTCCAAATATATATTTTTTGGCATAGGTATTATTTAGGAGGATGTATTTGCTTACCATTATCATCATAGAGGATAATAGCATTTACCGGGCAGCTTTGGGCAGCCTGGAGAATGGTTTTTTCATCGTCTCCTTTAATGTCTTTGATGATGGCAATGCCTTCATCGTCGAGTTCAAAAGTACCAGGGGCTACAGCTATACAGGTAGCGACACTGGTGCAAAGTTCTCTAGCAACTTCGATTTTCATATTTTATTCGTTTAATTATTAGTAAACATAATATATTTTAGCTTAAATCGGGAATTTTGGTAAGTTCTTGACATTTTAGCGATTATATGATATAATTAGCTATTAAAATGTATAAGATATGGTATTTATTGCCTATTTTCCAACGTTTTTAAACAGTTCATTATAAAATCATAAAATTTCACGCGTTTGTTAGAAAACCTCCAAAACTTAGGTTTTGGAAAAACGGTTCAAAAAAGGAGGACTGTTATGAGTCAGCAAATCAGAGCGATTGCTACGCATGTGCGTCCGCATCTGGACGAGATCGTAGCCATCTGGCTACTGATCAAGTTTGGTGCAGACAAGTACCCGGGTGTGGCAGAAGCCGCGATCGAGTACTGGACCAATGGCGGTAATGCGCCTGATGGTCGTTCGGCTGAAGGTTATGAGGCTGAAGGTTATTTGCTGGTCGGTACCGGCGGTGGTCGTTTCGACGAACACGGTCGCAATGGCGACAAAAGCAAACAGGGAGATTGTGCTGCCACTTTGGTAGCCAAGGACTTAGGCATCGACCAGGATCCTATTCTGGTCAAGATTCTCAAGTTTACCTTGACCAACGATCTTCATGGCACTAGCCATCCTTTCGACATTTCGGCTATCTCCAAGGCCATGCATGAGTTTTATCCGGATGATCCGGAGAAGGTCATGACGTGGGCCATGGCTGCTCTCGATGTCAAATATTTGGAGCAGAAAGGCTTTGTCGATGCCCAGATCGCACTGGAAAACGCCGAGGTTCTGACCATCATGGCTGGTACTCAGCAACACAAGATGGTTATCATCGAATCGGATAGTGAGCATGTCTCCAAAGCTGCTCGTAACAAGTCTGGCCTGGATGCGGCTATCGTAGTGCAGAAGCGTTCCACTGGGAACGTACAGATTTTTAGCAACAAGCGGCATGGGCTGCAGTTGTACGATCTGGCACAGATGTTGCGTCTGGAAGAGCAAGCTCTCGCCGATAAGGTAGTGACTACCGATTGGGCTCAGTTGAGGGCCGAAGGTAAAATCGAAGGTGCTGAGGAATGGTATTTCCACCATGAGGGGCAGATGCTTCTCAACGGTAGTCTGTCCGCTCCGGATGTGTCTCCGACTCGGATCTCTCTGGACCAGATCAAGGCGGCGATTACCATTGCAGTCAACCCTAAATGCTTACCGGAACACTGTGCTAGTAATGCTCAGTGCACTTACAAGAAGTGCCCGTGGTATAAGATGGGGTTGCATCGTTGCCGCAGGATTCGGTACGACATGAGCCAGGCTCAGAAGTCCTGAACCAATTAATCATTCGCGTGAAAAAGGAGCAGCTACGGTTGCTCCTTTTTCTTTTTGGTTGACAAAAGTGTTTTTTCATGCTATTATGTATATGTAAGTTGAAATTGGTGTTAATTATTTGGGAAACCATCCCAGGTAAACACCGATTTTTTTTGTTTATAACCGTTTTTTTGTAATAAGCGGTTAAGTTAAGCCCCAAAAATAAAAATAAACATAAAACTTGCAAAAAACCTTCCAAGCTAATAAGTAATAGGCCTGAAGTTTAATATGTTTAAAACAAGCGAAGTAGAATCTTTTAAATTAATTATCAAGCCAGGGGACAAAAAATTGCGCAACAGTGACTACTGGGCGATAATAGGCCTAGTTGCTATTGGCTCCTTTGGCTTACTATTGCTAGTAGGTACTAGTCTTTAATTATTAATTAAATTTATGAATGAAGTAAAATCTTTTAAATTATCCGGTTTTCATTGCAATCCCAGAGTGGAAAGCTCGGAAAACTGGTCGGTACTTGCTCTTTATCTTTTAGCACTAGTCTTTCTAGTTAGCTAATAAGAAGCGTCAAGATGTTTGCGTTAGTGAAAAAATAAAAATAAAAATACAAATGAATAAAACAATCTACATTTTGGTGCTCTTTAGTTGGGCACCATACACGATATATTGTTAGGGGGATCAATATGTCAAAAAATCATCCATCCTCTGATGGATACAAGATCATTAAAATTTTATATATGTCATTTTTTGGAAAATTGTTGGGATTTTCGAAAAAAGATCGTCAAATAATGGAGCAACCAGAGCATGAGATACAAACAGCTCCGCCAGATGATTTGATGGTAATAAAAAACGAACAGCAAAACACAAAGGAACTAGGAGATAATCAAAACAAGGATTCTCCATAACATAATATATTTTAACAGACAATCAAAGGAGCTCGGGTTCATCAACCTTGAGCTTTTTTGATTTAAGCAGGTTTGACATGTGGACGTGTTTATGATAATTTTCTTTGTCGTTCCATTTATTCCTGTTCATTTTCAAACTCAAGTCAGAAAGGTGAAAAAGATGAAGAAAGTTGTGTGTTTGTGTTTGTTGATTGTTTTCTCTCTATCCCTGGTTGGTTGTGGCGGTAAATCGCTGTGGACCAAGACTATTACTATCACTCAGCAGCAAATCGAAGACAAGATGGTGGGAAAATTTCCCATGCACAAGGAGAATCGCCTGATTAAGGCAGACTTCAGTAATCCTACAGTTCTGTTGACGGCCGGTTCGGAGCGAATTACTTTTGGTCTCAATACCGAGATCGAGTTTTTACGCGATACCTATTCGGGTGATTTAATGATGTCGGCGGAACTGGAGTACGTTCCCAGTAAGGGTAGCTTCTACCTGGTAAACTCTGAGATTGAGAGTTTGACCATCGGTGGGCTAAGTAAGTCCAAGTGTGACAAAGTCGCCGGGGCTTTGGGAAAAATCATTTACTTTGGTTTGGACACCCTGCCTGTCTACACTTTGAATACTTCTGATATCAAGCAAAAAGCTGCTAAGGCAGTACTCAAGTCAGTGGTCATCAACGATGGCAATATCGAAGCTGTTATCGGTATCTGACATTTTGCCCTGCATTGTATAGTGCAGGGTTTTTTATTTTATCTAATTTAATAAAAATGGTATAATAATAATGAAAAAATTAACAAATCTAAACAGATTATGAAAACAAAAAATAATTTGAGCTGGAAAATAGCTGGTGAAGCTGGTTTTGGTATTAAATCAGCTGGAATGATGTTTGGAAAAATATTCATGCGAACCGGTTATGAAATTTTTGACTATACCGAATATCCATCATTGGTACGCGGTGGACACAATGTGTTTCAATTGATGGTAGATGTTAGACCAGTAAATAGTGTTACCAAAAACGTAGATGTTTTGGTGGCCCTTAATCAAAACACCATTACAGAAAATTTATCAGATCTCTGTAAGGACGGTGTGTTGGTCTATGATTCGGATGTCATCAAAGTATCAGCTCCAAAACTAAAACAAAATCATGTGCACGGCATTGGTATTCCTCTAAGCACTATAGCCAAAGATGCTGGCGGGGAATTGATGCGCAACGTAGTAGCCATTGGCGCCACGCTAGCTTTGGTTGGTCAAAGTTTAACAGTCGCCAATAAAGTAATTAGAGAAACCTTTAAGCATAAAGGTGTGAAAGTGGTAAATAATAACATCAAAGCTCTTAAAGCTGGCTTTGAGTATGTTAAGCAAAACTATAAAGAGGATTTTATTTGCGAACTACCTAATCTTGATAAAAAAGATAATATTTTAATATCAGCCAATGAGTCGTTGGCTTTGGGTGCTTTGGCAGGAGGTCTAAACTTTTATGTAGCCTACCCAATGACACCTTCATCGTCTATTTTGCATTATTTGGCTAAGGTAGCACAGAAGACTGGTACAGTAGTCAAGCATGCCGAAGATGAAATTGCAGTGGTTAATATGGCTCTAGGTGCTGCTCATGCTGGAGCTCGAGCTATGGTTGGTACTTCTGGTGGAGGTCTGGCATTGATGAGTGAAGCACTGGGGTTGGTTAGTCTGACAGAAACACCCTTGGTGATGGTAAATGTACAGCGAGCTGGACCAGCTACTGGAATCCCAACTTGGACAGAACAAGGTGACTTGCAATTTATGTTGCATGCAGCACCAGGAGATTTTCCTAGAATGGTAATAGCTCCTGGGGATGCTCAAGAAGCTTTTGACTTGGGTGCAGAGGCATTGAATCTAGCAGAGACATATCAACTGCCAGTTATTATATTGTCTGACAAGTTAATTGCCGAAGGTAATACGACTGTAAAAAGATTTAAGACCAATAAGGTAAAAATAAATCGTGGAAAATTATTGACTCAGGCACAGTTGAACAAGATGAAGAAATATCTTCGTTATAAGGTGACTGAAGATGGTGTTTCACCGCGTTCTTTGCCAGGCATGAAGAAAGGTTTGTTTATAGCTAATAGTGATGAACATAACGAGTATGGATTTTCTTGGGAGAGTTCAGAAAACAGAATCAAGCAAGTTGATAAACGCAATCGAAAATTAGAGACCTTTGCTAAAGTAATGCCAGATCCTTTGGTTTATGGAAACCCTAAGGCTAAAAAGACGGTAGTTTTTTGGGGATCAAACAAGGGTGCAATTTTAGATTCTTATGTTCAACTTCCAGAAAATATCAAAAAGAAAATAAGGGTTATGCAACTGCAGTATCTGTGGCCATTTCCAAAAAAATTCGTTAGCCGAATATTACAAGGCTCTAAAGATGTTTTATTGGTTGAAAATAATAGTAATAGTCAACTTGGTAATTTAATTGCCCAGGAGACCGGTATTCAAATCAAAAAGAAATTATTAAAATATGACGGCCGACCTTTTTATAGGGAGGAAATAATAAGTGCATTAAAGAAATTTTAAATATGAAAATAAAAGATTTTGAAACAAGTTATAAACCTACTTGGTGCCCAGGCTGCGGCAATTTTGGTATTTGGATTGCTCTTAAAAATGCACTAGTAGAATTAGGTCTCAAACCAGAGCAGGTGCTGATGGTGCATGGTATTGGTTGTTCTAGCAATGGAGCTAACTTTACTAGAGCTTATTCCTGGCATTCTCTTCATGGTCGACCAGTACCGACAGCAGTTGGTGCTAAATTAGCCAATAAAGATTTAACAGTGATAGCTTTATCTGGAGACGGAGATGCCTATGGTGAGGGTATGAGTCATTTTATTCATGCTATCCGTGGTAATGCTAATATAACTTATATTACTCATGATAATAAGATGTATAGTCTGACTACTGGTCAGGCATCACCGACATCAAACAAGGGTTTTAAAACCAAGTCTACTCCAGATGGATTGATAGAGAAGGCTGCCAATCCAATGTCTTTGGCTTTGGCGGCAGGAGGAACTTTTGTGGCTAGGAGCTTTTCTGGTAATGCGGTACATCTTAAAGATACTATTAAAGCAGCTATTACTCATAAAGGTTTTTCTTTGGTAGATGCTTTCCAACCTTGTGTGACCTTTAATAAGTTAAATACTTTTAAATGGTATTTTGATCGTCTTTATAATATTAATGAACAGGAAGGATATAATGCTCAGGATGTTGAACAAGCTTACAAAGCTAGTTTGGTGTGGGGTAATAAAATCCCTTATGGTATTTTTTATCAGAAAGCTCGTGATACCTATGGTAGTAATTTACCGCAGTTAAAAGGAACGGCTCTAATCAAGAGAAAAGTACAGGTTAGGAATATTGATCAATTGACCAAAGAGTTTGCCTAGTATGGATTTTCCCAAAGAAAGACAAGGATTGACATTGGTCGGGTTGATTATGGTTACAATGATTATAGTTATTTTAGGTTCAGCTGTTTTTATGTGGGTAGATCCAGTAGCTAAAATTGGAGAAGCAAAAGATCAGCGTCGTAGAGAGGCGGTTCTAATGCTAGCAGAAGCCATAGCTGAATACACCCATGATCACAAAGGGGCTTTGCCTGTATTGGGTTCAGTAGTAAATGGTACTAAAAAAGTTTTATGTGAATCACAGGGCGGTAGTAATGTTAGTTGTTCCGGCGATAGTGCTGATTGTTTGAGGATTGCACACAGAGATTTTTATAGTGATTATTTACAACAACTACCCATAGATCCTGACAAGTCAGCTAATACAGACACAGGGTATTATTTAGAAAAGGATAGTAATGGGCAGTTAGTAGTAGGCGCTTGTAGTACTTATGGTTCGAGCGCTATTACCAAGACCACTAGTGTTAGTGTATCTTGTCTTGCTTATGCTGGTGGTTATTGCTGGGAGATAGCCACTGCAACGACTGATGATTGTGATGCTGTTTGTTCAGACGCTGATAAAGTTTGTGTAGAGAAAGTAAAGTATGGTCCAGATGTTGATTCTAGTGGTACTGCTTATTGTGATTTAAATATGGCGTTTGGTGCGGCTTGTGGCACTGTATGTTTTGAAGCTAGTGCGCCAGGCTTTACGCCAGCTAATCTTGCTGATGGATCTATATGTGGTACGCGTACAACTTTTTTTGATTGTACCAACGCTTCAGCAGGATATAATAATATTTGTCCCTGCGAATAATAAAATTTAAAAAATAAGAATAGTCTAGGTGGGCTATTTTTTTATTTACCTTATTTTGTGGTATAATAAATAAGTTAAAGAACTATTTTTTTCATTATGTTACTAGATAAAATTCAACACTATTTCAAGTTAGTATTTATTATTTGTTTGGTGATTACCCAAGCCATGGTTTTTGTGGCCACCAAAGCATATAATAGTTCAGATTATGAGTTGTCAGCAGTATTTGTAGATCCGATTGTGGGCTACAGTATTCAGGCAGGAGAGCAAATTGATATTCAGGCTATGTTATCGACCAGTGATAACAATAATTTTTCAGCTGTCTATTTTACAGTGCAAAGTTATGATGGTGCGATTAGTTTAAATTTTGATTCAGAAGATCAACTAGATGGTACTTGGTTGGCTCAAGCAGCCTGGGATACCACTTCTTGGCCAGTAGGCGTTTATACTTTGTCTGCAACCGCTAATATTTATGATACAGACGGAGCGTTGGCAGAAACCTATATTTCTATGCCGCAAATGGTAAATTTGGTAGCCACAGCTGAAGAGATTGTCATGATGGATGAGGCCATAGAAATAGCGGTGGCTGATGAGGTAACAATTGCTGGCGGCTTGTATTTTACTTCGCCAAATTCTTTTGAGGTTTTTCCACCAGGAGAGGTGTTCGATAATCCACAAACCATAGATTTTGTACTAGAAACACAGGAAACATTAGATATAGATGCTTCACAGTCTTTTTTGTCCATACGTGACACTGGCACCTTTGAGGAGGTTTTGCGTATAGCTTCTGGGTATAATGGTGGGTCTGCATATGGTAATGGTGATGTAGATGTTTCTGAATTACCAGGTGGAGAATATACAGCGATATTTGAGTCAGCTATATTACAGTATCCTAGTGGTAGTGGTTCTGGGGCTGGTGTGGTTGGAGAGCCAACGAGTATGCCAATAGCGGTACAGGTTTCTTTTACTATACATCGAGGTGTGACACCACCACCGCTACTACTGGGCATCATAATATCACCAGAAAGAGGAGAAGAGGCAAGTGGTATAATAGATCTTATCGTGAATTTGCGTACTAATTTATTGGTGCAGTATTCTGAAGTGAACGTAGATATTTATCATGATGGTGACCATCTTGTGGTTATACCCCTAGAGTCAAGTAGTAATGGTGACCAGTATTATGGGACTCTAGATTTAGACTATTATCAGAATAATGATGTTAGGCTATTTAATTATGAGGAAACATATCATGTTCAATTTAGGGCTACCTCTGAGGTACATGATTTTCCAGATTTGATTTTGGGAGCATCAAATTTTGTGGTAGCTGCAGATCCAAATCAAGCGCCAGAGGATCCAACTATAACTTTGAATAGTCCAGAAAGCCCAGGTACAATCTATGGGCCAACAAGTTTAGTGTTGGATTTTTCTACTAATTTTGATGCACCTAGTTTTACATATGAATTTACTAATTCCTCAGATCACGCCATCACTACAGGCGTTTTAGACATTGATTATGTCGATGGTTACAGTTGGACAGCTACTATTGATATTGATGACACATTTGTGGGGGGTTCATATTCACTGACGGCTAGTGCTGGATTACCAGAGGATATCGAGGGTGATTTTATTCAGAGGCCCTTTGCTTTTCTTGTGCAAGCTAATGGAATTGTCGTAGACCCAGATGATGTGGTCTTAGAGCTATTTGTTCCAGCTGGCTCTTTGTCAGGCTCAGTTAATTTGGTAGCCGAAGCTAATTTTTCAGGTTTGAATGTCGTGTTTGTATTGGAGGACACTATTAGCGGAGAGGTGTATACATACAGTGCAGCAGAGGTTAGTCAACAATACGCAGTTAATATTGACACTACGCAGTTTACGGATAGAAATTATAGGGTATACGCCAAGGCCATTATAGGTGATGTTGATGTGGTGAGTGATACAATCACTACTACTATATTCAATGGTGGCGATGGTGAATGGCAGATAAATTCTACTGAACAGTATATTGACAGTTATGGAGCTTTAGTGTTAAATGCCACGCCAAATTTTTTACCTTCAGACATTGCTAATTTTATGGTTATTATTGAAGATATAAATAATGGAGTAGATGTGGCAACCTTGACTGGTATATATTCAGAGAGTGATAATTATTATAATGCTGCTTGGCATATGGAGAATGCATCGGACGGCGATTATAAAATTCTAGTTAAAATTATCTTATTAGATGGAGGAGAGGTAATTTTAAGTAATATTTTTTCTAATGTCAGAGTAGATAATGATGAGATTATAGTACCAGATGTTACTTTTGAATTGGGACAAGCCCATATCACAGAATCATCTGAAGGTCGTTTTATAGATTTCCCACTTTTAACTAGCCTATCAAACATTCGCATTCAAGGTAGGGCTATTAACTCCGAAGGTGAACATCATCCAATAGACCCCAGTATAAAAGCTTCAAATTGGCAAACTATGGAAGGTTTAGGGGTATCGCAGTCAGATTATTCTGATGTGTATGTTCCCAAGATATACTTTATTGTCTTAGAAGACACACAGGGTAATGTTCAACTGGAAGATGGTGATTATTATTTATATATTATTAATGTAGGGACTGTTCCTGATTCACCATATCAAGGTTTAGAGAGTAACAAGGTATATTTTTCTTTACAAAATGGTGCGTTGGTAGATCCTCAGCCAACAGCAGGGAATATTATAATAAGGATGCACAATGTTCCAGAGATGTTGTCAGATGAGACAACGTCCATTTTCGTGAGTTCTAATTTTTATATACAGCAAGGCTTACAGCTTATATTGGAAGATCAGAGTTCAGGGGAACTTTATAGTTTTCCCTTTCAAGCTGTTGACGTTTTTCCAGAAGAGGAGTTAGAAGCACTTACTCCACAAATTCGAGAAATAGAAAATAATAATCTAGACACACCACATATTTTTGTTTCTTATAATCTCAATAGAATAAGAACAGATTCATCATTGACTATTCCAAACGGCGAGTACTTTATTTTTGCTCGTTATATAGACCCAGGAGTGAATAGTTTCCGAGTTGATTCTAATAGGCTAGAGATTGCCATATTAAATGGTGTGGGTAATCAAGGTGGTGAGGATGGTCAAGGTGGTGATGGTGGCCAAGGAGGGTCTGATTACAGCGGGGAGACTATATCAGAAAATGCAGAGGTAATAATTGGTATATATACTAGTTGTCTAGATGTAGGCATTACAAATCAGGCTACTTGTCAGGAATTTAGAGCCATGGTTGATTTATTGGATGATAGTTGTATAGAGCAGGGTATATATGATCAGGCTAGTTGTGAAGATTATCTCAACACGACTCGTGTTGACCTAGAGTGTCGATCTGAAGAAATAATTAATCGTGAAGACTGTACAAATTTCTTGCTGGAGAAATATGGTGCCAGCGTAGCCTGCCTGTTAGACGATGATGATTTGTGTCAATCAGTATTGCGTGACATCTATCTTAATAGATTGGTAATTGGTCAACAACAGCAAGAAGCCATAGAAGAGATGGCCAACCCTTTGATTGGTCAGACACTGACGATAGCTGAATTGAATCAAGAGTTAACTGACAAGGGTGTTGATTTGGGCGTTTTGCCGTTGACATCAGAAAATGCAAGGGTGTTTTTGGCAGAGTCACAAAAAGAGACTATTTTAGAAGATGAAGACAATTTGACCATAATCAATAATGCAGTCATGGTCATTGATACGGATGGTGATGGCTTGGCAGATGATTTAGAGGAGTATTATGGTACTGATATAAATAATCCAGACACAGATGGCGATGGTTATCCTGATGGGACAGAGGTCAATAATGGCTATAATCCTTTGGGAGAGGGTGTGTTGGAAAAGGAGCGCACAGCCTTAGACGAAGTAATGCTATCAGGCGGTATCATTGAACAACCTAAGGTCAAATCCGATAAGATTGATAAAGATTTTGAGGTTCAAGATGTGGCTAATACAGAGCAGGGGGTTGAACTCAAGGGTGTCGCACAGCCAAATACTTGGATTACACTTTTCCTATATAGTGACTTGCCTTTGGTAATGACTACACAGACAGACGCTAGTGGTAATTGGTCATACGGAATTAAGGAGTCCTTAACAGACGGTCATCATAGAGTTTATGTGACAATTAATGATGACACCGGTAAGGTGGTCAAACAGTCTAGTCCAGTATCATTTTTGGTAAAGAGAGCTCAAGCGGTAACAGCTAATAATTATTTTGATGCTACTACCACACAAGACAGTGTTGATAGTATGTTAGTTTATTATATGATTGGTGCAGCGCTGCTAGTTGTTTTGGCACTAGCGATTATCATGCTGTTGCATCGTAGTAAAAGAGTAGAAGAAACTATAGACCCGCAAGATGGCTAAGAAAAAAACCAGTCTATTTTTAAAACAAGATTATCAGGTGATCTACGCTATCATCCTGATTATTTTGATTCCATTGACTATCATTTTTAATACCATTTGGTCTGTTAAATCTTTTAAAAAAATATAGACGTTGGATTGCAGAGACAAGCTCTTTTGTTGGGGCAATTATTTAATGCTTCAGTTTTTGAGGATATCAGTGATGTTGACTATCTGCAGGAGAAATTGGATTCAGTGGCTCAAGCCAATACTGATTTACGCACTTTTGATATTTTGGTTCCCCAGGGAGACGATTTTAAAGTAGTGGCTAGTCTTGAGCCAGGGTTCATAGATAGGACAACTGGTGATCTTAATTATGTTATAGCCTGGCACAGGGAAGAAGCAGTGGCTACCTTAGTTTCAGATATAGGTCGAGAATCCGGTGGTGATAGTGAGCGGTTTTGGGAGATAGCCATGCCGCTGACCAATGTACAAGGAGAGAAGGAAGCTCTATTGAGTATCAGGATGTCTTTAGCAGTAATGGATGATTTAGCCAAGGATACTTTAACTAAGTCATATATTATTTTATCCATTACAGTATTGATTGTGATATTGCTCTTGGCTTTGAATACTAGATTGTTCGAGCACGCTATTTTATTTAGGAGGCTAAAAGAGGTGGATAAGATGAAAGATGAATTTATCTCTATTGCTTCTCATGAGCTTAGGACACCGATTACAACCATTAAGGGGTTTCTATCGATGTCTTTGGAAGGAGACTATGGTGAGTTGTCCGAGGGTAGTAAAAAAGGATTTAAGATTATGGAGGCCTCAGTTAATAGGTTGGGGCATTTAGTAGAGGATTTATTAAATGTATCTAGAATTGAGCAAAATAGATTGATAGTCAAAAAAGAACCAGTTGATTTGAAGGCAGTCCTGGATTCTTTGATGTTAGAGTTTGAATTGAGGGTCAAAGCAAAAAATTTGGCTTTGAAGTTAAGCGCAGATAAAGATTTGCCACAGGTTTGGGCTGATGAAGATAAGCTTAAGCAAGTAATAATTAATTTATTGGGCAATTCAATAAAATATACTAAGCAAGGTGAAATAGAGTTGATTGCTAAAAAAACAGACGAAAAACTTATTACTATTACCATTAAGGATAGTGGCATTGGTATGGATGCCAGTGAGAGAGAAAAATTATTTGAAAAATTTTATCGAGTCCAGGGAGAGGAGACTCGCGGTATTATTGGTACTGGTCTGGGTCTTTGGATTACCAAGCAACTAGTAGAGTTAATGGGTGGCACGATATCAGTTGATAGTATCAAGCACGTTGGTAGTCAATTTTATTTCACAATACCGATTTATAATAAAGAAACACATAAGATAGAAGAAAAACCTCAAACAGAAAAGAGGAATCAAAAAACTGCCTAGCGAGGCAGTTTTTTTAGCGCTTGCTTAGTGTCTTTAGATTTTTGTAGGTATGAGCCGATGGCTATGATGTTAGCCCCGGCTTTTTTGATGGCTGCAAAGTTTTGTTCACTTACTCCACCGTCTACAGCAATGTTGAGTTTGGGATACTTTTGCCGTAGAGATTTTATTTTTTTGAGTACCTTTGGTTGGAATTTTCTTCCCTGGGCACCAGGCTTGATACCCATTATTTGAATGGTATTAAATTTTGGTATTAGATCTTTAATTTTGGCTAGTGATGTATTGGGGTTAACAGCCAAGCCAGTTTGAATTTTTTTTGAGCGTAGATATTTATTGAGGCAGAGAATAGCATCTTTATCTTTTTCAGCTTCATAGTGCCAAATTATTTTTTTGACATTTTTTAACTTGTGCCATTGCTCTATATATTTACTTACATCTTTAACCATTAGGTGTACCTCTATTTTGTAGCCACGCAGCATAGTTTTTACAATTTGTGGATTGATAGAGTTTTTTTCTTTGACTAAAATACCATCCATAATATCAATTTGGATATATTTGAAGTATGGTTTTACTTTATCAAATTGTCGTTTGAAACCAGCTTTATTATTAACTAAAATAGCCGGTACAATTTTGGTGGTTTTAGGCATTTATTTTTTTAATTCTTCTTTTATGTCTGGCTAATTTTGAGAATGGTGTATTTAGCCAAGTCTGAATGACGCGCATAGCTTGATCATTGGTCAGGCGCCAGGCAGGGATGCAAATGATATTGGCATCGTCATCATGGCGAGCTCTTTTGGCGGCAGCTACTGACCAGCCCAGAGCTGCACGTACATTTTTAAATTTATTGGCAGCCATAGACATGCCCTGGCCACTGCCACATATTAATATACCCAAAGATGTTTTTCCTTTGGCAACTTGACGAGCAACTTGTTTGGCATAGACAGGATAATCATCACGTTGATCAAATTTAGTATTACCTAAATCTTTGTGATCTATTTTTTTATTATTTAAATATTCTTTTAGCGCTTCTTTTAATTTGAAGCCATTGTGGTCTGCTCCTAGATAAATCATAATTTTATATTATTTTTGTTTTAAATTTTTTGATTTTAAACTAATAGCAAAAATGCCCAGCACTGATAAATAAGTAGCAGTAAATTGGGAGTACATATGATAATTTTTATTGTAAGCGGTCACTACTATAAAAAGCACCATTAACATTGTCCAGGAAAGAACAAATATTTCACCGTTGTATTTGGATAAAAAACTTTTACTCTTCCAGCGACTAAGTTCCTTGACGCCAGCAAAAATAGACAGGATTGATAGATAAATAATAGTTAGGTCAGTCAGGAGGTAGGATAAATCCCAAACATTAAAAAAGGTAACCAGGAAGACGATGGATGTGATTACACCCCAGAAGTTGGTTAGGGCTCGCCAAAATAATAATTCTCGCTTATTTTTTTTCATATGGATATTTTAGCATATATTGTCTTGACTTAAAAGCTATTTCTTGCTATACTTGGCGGTGTTAAAAATTAATGCCCCCATAGTTCAACGGATAGAACAGCAGCCTTCTAAGCTGTAGATGTAGGTTCGATTCCTGCTGGGGGTACCATTCAATTATATTCATGGTGGTAGTAGCTCAGTTGGTAGAGCATCGGATTGTGGTTCCGACGGTCGTGGGTTCAAATCCCATCTATCACCCCATCAAAGAATGAGCTAATCCTAGCTCGTTTTTTGTTTTGTGATATAATGAAGACAAGGTGAATGGCGAAGCCAGGGAGGGTGGCCTGGGCCATGTTATTAAAATATAAATTATGAAATTATTTAAAAATCAAATCTTTCGACTTCGCTCAAGACAGGAAGGATTTAATGATGTGGTTGTAATGACCATTATTGGAGGGATAGTGGGAGCTTTGTTTATCACGGGAGTTTTTGTTTGGAAAGAGATAGATAAACAAAATACTTTAAATGATTTATATAGTAATTTGTCCAGAGATGTTAAATTTGAACACAAGCCAATTATAGGTAATATAAGCTTACGAGTTAAAGCACCATTTTCAGAGGCTAACTTATTGATTCAAGGTAATCAAGTTATTTACAGTGCTGAGTCTAATATATTAGACGATGGTATTAGAAAAGAGATTGGAAGAGATGTAGATTCTACAGACTATGAAATTTTAATAAATGTAATAAATAGCAATCATTTTTGGGATTTAAAAGATAATTACATAGATAATAATTTAATGGATGGAACTTACTATACAATATCTGTAACGACTTGCGGTAACCATATTTGTGGAATGACAGAGAAGCCAAGCATAAAAGCAGTTATGTGTTATGGCTTTTGTCCTGTTGAATTTAATAATATACTTAAGAGTATAGAGGATTTATGGGGTGGAGATATAGTAGAAATTGGCGTTTAGGTATAAATAATCAGGATTCTCCACTAAAAAGGTTCCGAAAGTCCCCTATAGGGGACCCCCAGACCAATAGGTTTATAACACGACAGAATCATTCCAAAAGGAGTGATTTTTTGATATACTTAAAGTGTTATTAAAATAAAATTATGTCAATAGAAATGACTACAAAAACAAAGAGCACTTTAAACACAAAAACTAAGTTAGCTTTATTAGTTTTGGCAGGAGCAGCTCTCTCGTTTGGAGTTATGTCCTTTGCTATGATGTCTGTTAGTTTTGAGAAGTTGGTATTGAAAAAAAACGTTCCAGCAGCGATTGTTAAACAGAGTAATAATCAGGTTTTGGGGCATGTAAAAGATGTAATAAGTAGTGATCCTTTGTCTGGTATTGTAGTTACTTTTACCAATATTAATAATCAAAGTGAAATATATACTGGTGTCACAGATGTAAGTGGTAATTATTCATTAATTTTGGGGAGCACGGGCGATTACAAAGTTTTTATAGATGATGAGAGTAATGTATATTATGATTACCATGCATGGGGCTTGCAAATGAATAGTTTTCCATTTATTTATAATATCGATTTGTTATTGTATACGCCTTATGACGTGGAATCAGAATGGGACTGTAGTAGCGAATTTGAAATTACAACAATTGATGCACCATTATTTACTTATATAGATAGATATTTTGAATTAATTGATAAATTTTTAATTGAGGGAAGCTTGAGTGCATCTGAATGGGATGACATGGTTGCTTTTAAGTATGGAGAGAGTAATAGCATTGCTTCAGAGCTAACATATATAAATAATAATATAGCTGATCCAGTGTACGTGAATGAAAATTATGCCTCCGCTTTATTTGATAAAATGTTATGTAATTATCGTAAAGAAACAGGATTGGAAGCTATTATTGGAGAAAAGGAGTTGTTGATGGATATGCCAGAAGATTATAATGACAACCTGCAACATTATGATCCTATCTTTAGTAATTTTATTTTTTCTGATTTAATAAGTGTTCCAGAAACTATTAATATGTTGCTTGAGGCTAATCCTACCTTAGTGAGTAATGAGTTGCTAAATAATGAAGTAATAGAGAAGATGGCACACATATTTGATTATCAATTAGAATTTTCTTATGAACTGGATAAAATAAATTATAAACAGCCATATCATTTTTGGAGAGCTGACGGTAGTGGAGGATATTTAATGGGTGTAAATCAAGATAATCATATGGTTTATGAATCTATGGCACTTTATCCCAATGTTCAATCCCGTCTAGGAGTTTTTTATTCTAATGGGATAAAGAACTTGATTAAACTATTGGCAAATTTAGCAGAATATAGTGATAAAGATGAAATAGCCAGTCTATATATTGATAATGAAATTTTTGGAGATATTCATCAGCTAATGACTATGCCTTCTGTGGCAGAATCTTATATACCGGGTTACAGGGCGGGGCTTTTGGAAGGGACAAAAGAGTTATTTAATGTTTTGTATCCATATGTATTAAGAAATCAAGATGTTCAAGATATAGTCAAATGGTCGGATGAAAATAAATATAAAGAAGATAGTGATTTTTGGCAGTATATAGCCACAACAAAGGAATTTGGTTTGGATGGTCCAAGTTTAATTGATATTTCTAATGTGTTTAATAATTTTTGTATTAATACCATAGATTTGAATGATTATTGTTCTCCTCATGAGCAGCCAAAATATTGTGAGAATAGTAACGTAGTAGATAATTGCCAGAGATGTGGTTGCCCTAGTGGTCTGAGCTGTAATGATCGAGGATTTTGCGACACTGAGGAGCGTCCAAGCGTAGACTATTAGTAATATGTAATTATCAAGATGTAGTTATAACCAAGGTCCGTAAGGGACCCCAGTCAAAGAATCATTCCAAAAGGAGTGGTTTTTTGATATACTGAAAATGTTATTAAAAATAATAATATGAAAATAATAATATTTGTACTAGTTGGTTTTATTTTTAATTTATTACCACTTCCCAAAGTATTTATAAATAGCGTGGAAGCTGCTGAAAATTTTGAGTATGGTAATGATGAAAATTTAGAAAAACAATTATCTATTTTACCCATAAATGATATTGAGACTGGAGTTCAATATGAGTACATTACATTTGCCATCAACGAAGACTATGCACAATCGCATCCAGACTGGGAACAGAGAGCTCAAGAGATTATGGATTTTGTAAATACCGCATTTGAAGAAGACACAGGTATTCAGTATCAGATTGCTCAATTTAAAACTTATTCTCTAGATTATCAACAAACAATTGGTCAGCAGTTGTGGAATCTATTTAGCATAGACGAACTGCATTTTTTAAATGATGTAGAAATTATTGATGGAGATGAAAAACCATTTTCTACAACAGTATTATTTACTGTTGTAGATTCAAGTATATATCCCAATATTAACGATCTACCAGGAGGTAATCATGGTTCATATATAAAATATACTAGCGATGGAACAGAATTTATTGCCAATCAAGTACATGTTTCTCAGGATATAAATGAAGGCTTGGCCTACGGCGCAACTATTCTGGGTAGAGATGAGGTGAATAGTCATTTTCCTGATGACTGGAGAAACAGTTATGGCTATGATGGGTATGGGAATGGGCAGAGCGTTATAATTCACGAGCTTGGACATAGTTTTGGTATTGGTGTTCCAGAAAATTATTTATATAATGACAATATTGATAATAGTGGAGTAGCACCAATATTACCTGAGTATAATTTTTCTGAAAAATATGGACTAGATAGTATGGGGGGCTGGCTTACAAATGAAATTTTTAATGAATTTAATGCTAGTATGATTAAGTCTAATAAAAAACACCAAAGAGACTGGTTGGCGCTAGAAGAATTTGAACCTACAATTACTGTAAAGGTAGTTAATAAAAGTGGGTGGCCATTTTATAATGCAAGGGTAAGAGTTTATGGCTCTCGTACAGGTTGTATTTTTTGTGGTGACGATCCTTCATTGAATGATTTACCAAGTCCATTACTAGCCACTTATTATACTAATCAGGACGGTATAGTAGATCTTAGTGGTTTATGGGAGAGGGTTATAGATCGTGATTATTATGTGAACTATATAATTAAAGTAGATTACAACGGAGAAGTTGTCGGTGATTATTTAAGTAGATTTGATGTTCAATATGAGGTCTTTTTTAATAATAGGGATTATGAGATGGTTATGGAATTAAATAAAAAATTACCAGTGATTATACCCGATCCTGAGATATTACCAGATGAGCCTTTTGTCATTGAATCTTTGTGGGTTGAAAAAGAAAAAGAGCTCATTTCAGATATAGATTCAACATTGATAGATAAGCTTGAGGGGCGTATATTGTTACAAGTAGAAGAACATGGTGAGGCATGGTATGTTGATGAAAGCACTAGTCAAAAATATTATCTTAAAGATGGTGCAACGGCGTATGAAGCTCTTAGGAAATTTGGATTAGGGATTAGTAATTTAGATTTGGCCAAAATACCAATTGGATTTGAAGATAGGTTTGAGTGCACTGACTCGGACGGAGATACTCTATGTGATAAATTAGAGGAAAGTTTAGGTACTGATATAAATAAAGCAGATTCAGATGGTGATGTATTTGATGATGGTATGGAGGTAAAAAATGGTTATAATCCTTTAGGGGAAGGGAAATTATTATACGATTCTAATATTTCCAGTAGGCTAAAGGGTAAAATTCTTTTACAAGTAGAAGAACATGGTGAGGCTTGGTATGTAAACCCCAATGATGGAAAAAGATATTATATGGCAGATGGTTCGTCTGCCTATCAAATAATGAGATTTCTGAGTTTAGGAATATCTAATATTGATATTCGTAAAATTCCTGTAGGTGATTTTTAATTAAATAGTTTAATTTTTCCATCTCTTCCTTACTAGTTTCAACCAAAAAAGTTCTGAAAGTGTTCCATAGGGGACCCCAGTCAAAGAATCACTTTATAAACAAGTGGTTTTTTGATATACTTAATACATAAATTTTAATTTATGAACAAGGTAAAATTTGATAATAATATTAGAAAATCTATTATTTTTGTAGAAACAATATATATTTTTATGTTTGGGTATCCATTATATAAAATATATATTGAAAACATAGGTGCTAATTATAATAAATACGTTTTATTAGTTATAATTATATTATATCTGATTTTAGCTATTAGACACTATCAGATTATGAAGGCCACACACTATGAAGATTATTTTGATAAAAATGGGCAAGAAATTTTTAATAAAAAGGTAATAAAAAGTAAATGGGAAAGATGGGATAAGCAAATTTATTTTATGATTGTTATTTTAGGATTTATTTTCTCAATAATATTTTTTAGTCATTATTACTAATAATTTTTTTTATTTCTTCACCATTCTCCACCAAAAAAGTTCTGAAAGTACCCCATAGAGGACCCCAGCCAAAGAATCATTCCAAAAGGAATGATTCTTTGATTTGTGGTATAATTAAAATGTTATTATTTAATTTAAAATTATGAAAAAAATTGTTATTTCTATTATTATTGTAGTCTTTGTATGGGCTGTATATTTTTTATTTTTTCGTCATTTAAATCTTGAAGAAGTTTCTAACACTTCACAAAATAATTTAACTAAATTACAAGATCCTTTCGCTAATCCCGCAGAGGATATAGTTGATATGGATATAGTTAAAAAGATAGTGCCAAAAGAACATTCATTTGGAGCCACGCCTTTTCTTTCTTGGAATACTTCTAAGTATGGCAGGGTATATGCAACTGTGTGTTCTTCACCTAAAAATATATTTCCCTGTGATTGGTGTACAGATGCAGGAACAAACTTTTATGATAGAGAGGGGAATCTTATAGAAAATTGTTTTGGTATGCCAGACAATATAACTCCTCCAGATAATCCCGTGTTATGTGGTTATTTTTCAACTTTAGATTATAAAGATGCAGATTATATTTCGGACTCAACAATTCAAAATTGTCCTGAACTTAATAGTAAATAATCTAATCTTTTCATATCATTTTCATTCATCTCCACTAAAAAAGTTCTGAAAGTACCCCATAGAGGATCCCAGTCAAAGAATCATTCCAAAAGGAATGGTTTTTTGTTATACTGAGAATGTTATTAAAATAACATTATGAGTTTTAAAAATAGATGGAGTAAAATGAGCAAGACTAAAAAGGGCTTTACGGTAGGTTGGATAGCAGGCCTGTCAGCTTTTGTTATATCTGGAATTTGGATGTTTATCTATGTAGCAACTCATATAGGTGATTATTCTTGTCCAGCTGTAGTAGATCAGGTCACTTGTCAATGGGATGAAATGATATTTTATGTGTTACAAGCTTTGATTGCATTCGGTATACCAGGATTTATTATTCTAACTCTTCTGGGTTTATATATTGGTTGGTCTTTAAGTAAAAAAGAAATATTGAGAGGTCAACTTATTGGGGGCCTTGGTGTTGTTTTATTATTACTTTTAACTTTTATAATCAGTAAATTATCTGATAAGGCAGCAAAGTATTTATGGGGAGAGGGAATTAGGGGAGTAGAAGAGGTTGTGCTCTTTTTAATATATGTAGTTTCGGGTGTTCTCATTGGTTCTGTTATTGGATGGATAGTTGGGAAATTTAAGAAATCATAGGTACATTAGGATTCTCAACCAAAAAAGTTCCGAAAGTACCCCATAGAGGACCCCATCAAAGAATCACTTTATAAACAAGTGGTTTTTTGATATACTGAGAATGTTATTAAATTAAAATTATGAGTTGGAAGAAAGTTTTATTTATCACACTCGTTCTAGGTTTTTTATTACAAGGTATAGCCTCGCTTTCATATACTTCTATGAAGAGTGAATCTTTAACATTTTTATTAACTCACTGTATTATTGATGGTTGTTCCGTTAGTGATTCCAATAGCCCCTGTATGCCAACAATTGGATGTGTTGATTATTTGAGTCTTGGCCTTCCTTCATATTTTAAGGAAGATAGAGGGATGATTCCGTCACCAGGATTCAACGCACAATTTTTTTTAATAAATATAATAGCTTGGCATGGATTAGCATTACTAATAGTTTTGCCTTTTTCTAGAAAGAAGAAAAAAATAGTAGGTCATCATCATTAATCTCTATAATTTGGGTTCCGAACATGCCTCATAATGGACTCCATCAAAGAATTGGTTAATGTTAGTTGGTTTTTTGATTTATGGTATAATGAAATAGTTATTATTTAAATTATAATTATGAAAAAATTTAATGGTAAAAAAATATTTGTTATTACAATCTTTTTAGGTTTATTTTTTCAAATTTTAGCGTCATTACTTTTTTCATATAAAATGACCGAAGAATCTACTTGGAAGCCCTTTTATGTAGAAAGATGTAGAGTTTCTTGTAGTAATACTGATAATAGTATTAATAATGAGGAGCTAGAAGAATTTGATGATCCCTGGGGTATAAGGAGCGCTAATTGCGAATCATATTGTCAGAAGCATCTAAGTTTCGGTTTTTTCCCATATTTATCTGAAGATAAGGGGTTTAATTATAGTCCAGGCTTTAATATAATAAATTTTATACAAAATATAATAATTTGGCATGGTTTGGCATTGCTCGTAGCATTACCATTTTCTAGAAAGAAGAAAGAAACTATGGCTCCTCATCACTAATCTCAACTAAAAAAGTTTTGAAAGTACCCATCAAAGAACCATTTCAAAAGGAATGGTTTTTTGATTTTTAGACAAAAAGAAAAGGACCCTTTGATATTATCGCTAGGTCCCATGAACAGTCTCCCATTAGATTATTTGGGAGGGGTAAAGTAAATGCAGTTTCCGACGAACGAGGGTTCGTCAATTGTTGTTTGCGCGTATGCACCGAAGATTTCCATGAGATGCCACAGTTCTATTTCTATGTAGCCCTCTTCGTTGGGCTCGTAGAGTGTTGTGATTTTTGCAGCGGACGCCGCATCTTGGGGAAGGTTATGAAGCCTTTTTACGTGTGAGATAATCTTAGCTTGTTTTGAGATGTGTGCACTAAGCACTTCCTCACCACGTTGAGTTAATTTAACAAAGACGCGATTGTTTAAATTGAATTCCTGCATTATTCTTCTCCTGACAAGGAACGGACTTGCAAAGGAGGGGGTTTAAGCCCATCTTTGCTCGGATTAATATAGTAGTATAGCATATTTTAGCTATTTTGTCAATAGTATAGAAATATCCTCTATTTTGGTTTTATAACAAAAAGTTTTGAACACTCCTCATAGGAGATTCCAGTCAAAAAATTAGCTAGTCTTAGCTAGTTTTTTGTTTTGTGGTATAATTATATTATTATTAAAATAAGAAAAAATGGAAATGACTGGACCAATTATTGTGTTAATTATCAGGCTTTTAGTACCTCTTTCAATATTTAAATATCCATTTTGGGGAACAATCGCCTCATTATTAGCTGACGCATTAGATGTGGTTATGGTTTCAATAATAGGTGTTGGAACAATACCTGAAGGATGGTATAGTCCTGCAGATAAAGCATTGGATACTTATTATTTAATTTTTAGCTTTATAGTAAGCCTTCGATGGACCGATCAATTACCAAGAAAAATTAATATAGGACTATTCATATACAGAATTGTAGGGGTTGTTTTGATGGAGGCAACAGGCATTAGAATACTATTATTCATTTTCCCTAACATGTTTGAAAATTTCTTCTTGTTTTGGGAAGCTAGAAATAAATGGTTTAAACATTTAAAACCAACAAAAAAGAACTTAATACTAGCTTTAATAGGATTATTTATACCGAAAATGTTTCAGGAATGGATGCTGCATTGGGTACTTTTCGACCCCTGGTCACAGATTGAAGAAACATTTAATCTTTTTAAATCTCATTAAATATATTTTCATAACAAAAAGTTCTGAACATGTCTCAGCCCCTTATCGCTACATTAGGGGTCTACGATGGGCCATTTAGCAAAGAATCACTTTATAAACAAGTGGTTTTTTGATATACTGAAGGCAAGGTGAATGGCGAGTCTAGAGAAGGTGGCCTGGGCCATGCTATTAAAATAAAATTATTATGAATACCACGAGTCGAACAATAGCAGGAACAATCTTAATAGCATTGGGTTTATATGTAATATTTAATGTAGTTTCAGATAAACCTGAAGATTGGTTTTGGCTTGCGATTTGGGGGACCTTTTTTGTTGTAATAGGATTTTTTATCTTTTTTAATAAAAAAGAAGACAATATAGAAGAAATAAAAAATAATAAAAAATAATATGTCGAATGTAATTGTTACAACAGGAAATGAAATTCCTGCAAAAAAAATCATTAAAATTTTAGGAGTTGTTAAGGGTAGTACAGTGAGAACGAGAAATATTGGTAGAGATATTGGAGCAAGTCTAAAAGGTATGGTAGGTGGAGAAATCAAAACTTACACAGAAATGACAATGAGTGCGAGAGATGAGGCATATAATAGAATGATAAATCAAGCCATAGACTTGGGAGCTGACGCCGTTATTGGTGCTAAATTTACTACTTCAATGATAATGACAGGCGCATCTGAAATGTTAGCTTATGGAACAGCGGTTAAGATTAGTTAATAATCTAATTTTCCCATATAGTGTTTTAAAATATAAATATAATTAGTAAGATTAAGCTTATGTTTAAAAAAATTAAATGGTTTGTTTTGGCTATTTGTATAGTTTTACCGACATCCGCTTTGGCTTTGACTGGGTATAGCTCAGACATTGTTATTTTGGAGAAGGATCAAGTGATTAATGGTAATTATTATGCAGCTGGAAACACAATAGAAATCAACGGTACGGTCAATGGGGACATTTTTGTAGCGGGTGATACGATAGTAATTGATTCGGAGAATATTAATGGAGATATCTTTGCAGCTGGTAGCAATATCACTGTCAAAGGAAAGGTGAATGGTTCTCTGAGGTTAGTTGGTGAAAATATTGATTTGATGGGAGAAGTGACTAGGAATGCAATGGTAGCTGGTAAGAGTTTTAGAGTAGACTCAGATTCTAAACTGGCTGGGCATTTAACTTTCTGGGGACAGATGGTTAATGTGGCTGGTGAGATTGGTCGTCTAGAGGGTGCTTTTAGCAATATGCGGTTAAGTGGAACTGTAAATAATGATGTAGATATTTATTTGTCTGAACCAACAGAAGAGGCAATTAATATCTCAGATGAAGCAGTTGTCAATGGTACTTTGTATTATAAAGCACTAAAAGAATCCGAGATAAATTCTGATGCAACGATTGGTGATGTTTCTTTTAATGAGATAGTTAAAAAGACTGAGCCAAGTTTTGACAAAGGAAATTTACTCGGTTGGATTGTTAAATTTTTTGGAATGTTTATAGTGGGTATAATTGCTTTGTATCTGTGGCCAAAATTTGTGGCAGACTCATATAGTTCAGTTTATAAAAAACCAGTTAAAACTTTTTTCAAGGGTCTATTATTGTTAATAGTGACTCCATTGGCTAGTATTTTAATAGCTGCTACTATAGTTGGTTTGCCGCTTTCTATAATAGTGATGGTTCTGTGGGCTATAGCATTTTATTTAGCTAAAGTTATGGCTGCCTGGTTGATAGGTAAATTTATTAAAGACAAACTATTTTCCAATGCTAAATGGCGCAAGGTTTTAGTTTTGGCATTGGGTATATTAATTTATATTTTACTAGGTAAGATTCCATTTATTGGATTCATGATTTCTATGTTAATTTATATTTTTGCTTGGGGTACTTTTGCTAATACCCTTAAATTTAAAAAAGATTAATATCTAAAGTTAAACAAGGTATCAAAGAACCACTTTATAACAAGGTGGTTTTCTGATATACTGAATATATTATTAAATAACATATTTATGCCAATTAGAGAGCCGGGCATGACTGCCCATGAGCCAAAATTTACCAAAAAGGACGTAGACGAGGGCACTCAAGAATATCAGGATGAAAGAAATGATAAAAAAAGGGGTGCAGAGGTGACTGATACGGAGAATGAAGCGGAAAGAGAGCCCGAAAGGTATTCTTTTGATAGCCCAGAAGAAGTAAATAGAAGAGTTGAAGCCATAGAAGAGCACGAATTAAAGGTGTTGAAAGAATATAGGGAAATTATGGAGCGATATAAAGCTAAGGTGAAAGAAATTAGAAAAATAGAAAAACGTTCACCGGGAGGATTGCAAAACAAGGAGATTGCCTCGGCGATACGTCTTATAGATGAGGAAAGGCACAATATTCATTTAGAATTGATTGATTTCGGGGAGCGATTAGGTAAAGATAAAGAGACGGTGCTAATAGATATTATTAGGCAAGATTGTACACTTGAAGATTTTGGCCTACCTGAGTTTTCTATATTAACAGACGAGGATATTATCACAACTAAAGATTGGCATAATCCATATTATTTTAATGTGGATGCAAAGAAAAGGCGTCCAAGTAAAACGAGTAGCACCAAAGGAACTACGGCTGATTATCGTTGGGATAGGTTTAGGCAAGAAGAGGCTATGAACAATCCCATTATTAAGGAATCTGAAGAAGCAATTAAATATGACGAGGTAATGATTGTATTTGCAATAGTGCCTGTAGATAATGATGGTTATGATAATAAGCGCCCTGATGATTTTTCTGAGCGTCAAAAAAGAGCACAAGCACTTGCGGAAGCTGTTGGAGGAAAAACTTTTCAGGCATATGATTCTGCTTATCATGAGGGGACTGCAGAAATTTTGGGCGTGACTATACCTAAGGAAGATCTAGAAAAAGTAGCGACGATTATTAGGGAGAATCCAAATAAGTTCAGAATTGGAGAACAGTATTATTCTGATAGTAAAAAAGAGGAGCTAACCGATTAAGATAATTTTAATTAGAATAAAAGTTTTATAATAAGAACATGAAAAAAACAGCTTTAGTTTTATCAGGAGGAGGTGCCAGAGGCATGGCACATATTGGAGTCCTAAAGGTTTTGGATAAACTTAATGTAAATGTGAGCGTAATTGCTGGCTGTAGCGTGGGAGGTGTTATTGGAGCTTTTTATGCTTCTGGAAAAACAGGAGAAGAGATAGAAGACTTTATATTGAGTAATAAAATTTATAAGAATTTTGATTTTTCTTTAAACACTTTGGGTATAAAAAATTTAAATAAATTGGAAAAATTATTTCTTGAGTTTATTGGCAAAGATAATTTCGCTGATTTGAAAATACCACTGTACATAAATGCTACTAATATTTCTAGTGGCTCTGAAGTAGTGTTTGATAGGGGTAATTTAATGAAAGCGATTCGTGCTAGTATAGCTGTGCCAGGTATTTTTAGTCCAGCTAAGATTAATAATCAATATTATATTGACGGGGGCGTTTTGAACCAAGTACCCTTTTCAATTATTCCAAAAAACATAAAACATTATGTCATGGTAAATGTTTCTCCTTATAAGAGTTTAGGTAAAAAACAAAGGATAAACTTGCTGGATGTTTTAGGTGCTAGTATTAAGATAATGCAGCAAGAGATAACAACCGAAAAAATAAAAAGCGTTCCAAAAGATAGTTATGTTTTATTAACACCAAACACTAGCCCCTATGGTCTATTAGAAACAGAAAAAAAATTTAAAGAAATTATAAAGTTTGGTGAATTGGAGGCTAAGAGGAAAAAGAGTGAGATATTAAAACTATTAAAATAAAAATATGAGATTGCTGAGGTCTGGAAACCTAATTTTAAATTTATCCTAATTACTAATCTTTACATAAAGAATCATTCCAAAAGGAGTGGTTTTTTGATATACTAAAGCCATGGAGAAAATATTTGAATCAACACCATCGCCAGCCTACATAGAGGTTTTTCATACTGCACAGTCTAAATTGGCAGCTGGTGACATAGAAGAGGGTAAAAAATTTTTACAGGAAGCCATTGATCTGGCTGTTTTAGAAAATAAGGAAAAAGATTTTGTCTGGTACATGAAAGGCACACAGGCCTATTTGGATAAAGATGAGGAAGCTCTACAGGAGGCGATTGTAAATGTTGGCGAATCACCTAATGCAGATATATTGCAGAGATTTTTAGATAAACTCCAATCTAATGAGGAGTTGGATTATGGACAAGATTATGGACAAGGAGAATTATAAATAATCATTTAAACTTAAGGACATGAAAAAACTTTTATTAATTTTAGTCATTCCACTATTGATGGGAGCTGGTTGTACTACAGATAAAAATACCGATACCACAGAACCATTTGCACCATTTTCAAATTTTGAAATCAATGAACAATTAAGGAAAGGTGAATTAGAGTGCAATATTAGTATTTCTTGTAGAGATTTAGGATTTATTTGTCCAGGTGAGGTTGATAAGCCAGCATGTCTAGAGAAGGGAACTCTTTGGCCAGCTGGTATAGAGCATGAATATTCACAATGTGCTTGTTTTGATCCTAATAAAGAGTACTAAATTGATATAAGCGTATAATAATTAAGTTAGAATTATGGGTTTTGAAGATAGAAATAAAGAGAGTCTTCCCGTAGCAGGAGTCGTAGAAAAAACAGAGAAAGAAGCCAGTATAAGTCCAGAAATTTTGAAATCTGCCAGTGATTTTCAGAAGGTTTTTAATGAGCATGGTAAGAAGGTTTGGTTGATGGGTAGTTTATCAATAGCAGCACACTTAGGTGAGCCACACAGAGACATAACAAATGACATAGATTATTTTACTACTACTGATGATATAGATGAGGTGATTTTAGATTTAGAGGACAGAGGTTTTATAGTTGAAGAAGGTTGGGGTAACAAATTTAGAGCCACTAATCCAGAGACAGGTATCAGGGCAGACGTTGCCATGCTTGATATAAATTCTGAAACAGGTAATTATGAAGTGGCAGATTGGAGTTTCCCAGCTAGTGGTTTTCCAGAAGACGAAAAAGAGATAGGTGGAATAAATGTTAGGCCAATATCATTGGAAATGTTAGCTACCATGAAGAAAAAAGCAGCTGAAGATTCCGGCGGTAAGCATATTTTAGACTATCAGGTACTTGAAGCAGAGATGAGCCAGTTAGGTTTAGATGCTTCTGAGTTTGCAAAACAAACTAAATTCGATGGTTTAGATATAATTGATAAGAGTGATTTAACGGGAGATGATTGGGAGTATTTGATAGAAAAGAAATGGGCAAAATATGGAGAGCTTAAAGACCAATTAGTTGAGTTGCATGAACGAGCTGGTGATGATAGCTATGAGTATCCAGAATTTTTAGTAGCTATATTTCCAGCTAATGTTTTGGAGAGAATAAAAAATAAGGCCTCTGAAGTGGACATTGAGAAATTTAGAGTATATATTGCTTCAAAGTTTGCTACTTACTTCAAGGAAAAATTTGAAGATGACGCATACGGAGAGGTAAAATAATTTATTTCATTATAAAAAGATCATTCCATTAGGAGTGATTTTTTGGTATACTAAACATGTTATTAAAATAAAAATATGGCAGACAAAAATCAAAATTTGGAGCATGAGTATAATCCAGTGTCACATGAGGAGCTGGCCGAAGATAAAAAAAATTGGGCATTAATAATTAGTATTATTATTCTTGTTTTAGTAGTAATAGGTCCAGGGTTTTCTTTATATAAAAAATATAAATTGTCAAAACCAGGAGACAAAGATCGGGGTGCTGTCAGTATAGAGCAGGGGGTGGAATTAAGTGATTTTGAAAAAGACAGACTAGTAAGGATGCAAGAAAATTGTGTAGAAGCAGACGGTATGTGGCGAGACGGAGAATGTAAAACAGGGACATGCTTTGATAGTGATTCTTTTGAAGGCGAGGACGATAAATATATAGATGGTTATATTCAATTTATAAGCAAGAATGCCGTTTCACATCGGATTGCTGATAGGTGTATGAGTGTAGAAGGAAAGTCAAAGGTCAAAGAAATGACTTGTGTTGAAGAGGGGGATGGCAGTGGTTATTTCGTAGATAGTTTTATTGAATATGATTGTGAAAATGGATGTAAGAGTGGTGTATGTAAAAGATTGCCATATTTAGTTGATGGAGCTGACATACAGCATGTGATGACCCGTTTTTATAATACATCAGATATAATGTCTTTAGATGGTGGTGAAATTGATTTTTTGAATACAGGAATTTTGCAGTATAAGCTAGGAGACAATGATCGTTATAACAGAAGTATTATTTCAGAAGAGGAGTATAAAGAGGTGTATGGTATGATTTTGAATAATGACGACCTGTTTATCGCCCTGGAAGATTACGATGAATTATTTGATGAATATAAAGATATCGGTGAAGAAGATATGGCAGACAATGTATATACAATGACTTATAGCTATTATCCAGAAGGTGTTGAAAAAAGCATAGAAAATTTAAAATTAAAAGGAGTTATTTGTTATGTGGATTGCCCACAGGAGCTTGCTGATATTGTAAATAGGATAAAAGAGGTGACTCCAGACTATTCTCCAGAAAGAGAATATTGGTATCCTAAGGCTAGTTGTGATCAATGTGATGATGAAGAAGATGCAGAATCTTGTTGGAATAAATGTTTAAAAAGTTTAGATAATAATTACGATTTTTAGTATAAAACGATGAAATTTTTTAGTAAAACCTATTTTATATTATTGGCAATAGTTGTGTTTTTGTCATTTATGATTATGCTTAGTCAGCCTATGCTTTGTGTTAGTGGGTACCCTGTAGCTGATGAGGTGAAATTAATGGAGGCTTGTGGTATGGATTTGAAGGAGTATTTATTAGCGGGCTCTGCAAGTTGTCCAGAAGGGCAAAAGTATATGTCCATGCAGGGAGGGGGGTGTTCTACACCACCACTGATTGCTAGTATGTTTGCAGCTGTGTTCGCAGTAGTTTATACAATGCTGTATAGTATTACTTATTTGGTTATAAAAAAAATTAAAAAAAGTAAACAAAAAATATAAATTTTTTTAAAATAAAGATAAAGTTATGAAAAGTGAGTTGCCTATCATGCCAATGAAGCAGCCCAAACTATGGCGGCGAGTATTATTTTCTTTCGTAGTCATAATGGTTATAGTTACAGCGTATTTGATACCGAATTTTTTGATTTTGAGGCTTGTAGATGAATCATATGACCAGACAGATGCTATTCAAATATTATTTGTAGTATTATTTTCTATACTTATTTTATTTTATTTTTTCCTATATACATTTTATCTAAAGAGGGATTTAACGCAAAAACAAAAGTGGGCACCGTATTTGGCAAATTTTGGCTTAGTGTCTACTGCTTTAGGTTTTGGTGCAATGATCTTTTTTAACTCAATGGATACCTTGAATAGGGCATCGGGAATATTTATAGACATTGGGCATTCATTAGCTGCAAAAAATAGTTATATTGGCACTGCTCTTTTATTTATACTGACTTCTTGGTTGCCTTTTCTTTTTGCCAATAAAGCTAATAAAAACTTTTTTAGTAAATTTGTAGTTTTTGGAATTTTTGGTATATATTCATTTTGGATAATATTTAGGTTTATTAGTCATAACATTTCTTAATATAAAAGTATGAAAAAGTTAATTTTAATACTTATCATTTTAGTTGCTTTGGGGTTGGTTTATTTTTTAGTAACTGGAGATAGACAGGTTAATGATCAAGCCACTGAAGATGTGAATACATTGGCTACCTTAGATCCAGGGCAGATGTTGGAAAACATGACACTAGAGGATAAAGTTGGTCAGATGTTGATGGTTGGTTTTTGGGGCCCCAAACCTGATTATTATATTTCTAAGATGATTAATCAAAGAAATATTGGTGGTGTGATATTGATGAAGTATAATTTTGTTAATCAAGGGCAGACAAAAGAACTAATAGATACCTTGCAAGAAATGTCACTGGAGACTAACCCAGGTATTCCTTTATTTGTTTCAGTTGACCAAGAGGGTGGAGTAGTTTCTAGACTAAAGATAAAGGGAGTAGAAGAATTTACCCCTCAGGCAGAGATTGATAGCGAAGAACAGGCATATGCAACAGCGGTAGCTAGAGCCAAAGAGCTCAAGGCTTTGGGTATAAATGTAAATTATTCTCCCGTGCTTGATATTATAGATAATTTTAATTCATTTTTATATAACAGGGTTTTCAGGGGTAGTTTAGAGCATATTTCTGTGTTAGCTCAGTCAATGGTAACTGGTTATCAAGATAATGATATTATTGCTGTACCAAAACATTTTCCTGGGCATGACAATGGCTCTATTGATTCCCATCAAGATTTACCTACGGTCTACATTACTAAAACAGAGTTAGGTAATAGCTTACAACCATTTAAGGATGTAATAAGAGAGAGTGAGCCAAAGATGATTATGGTTGGTCATATAGTATATGAAAATATAGACAAGGGTAATCCAAGTAGCCTGTCAAAAGTTTTTATTCAAGATATTTTAAAAGATCAACTTGGTTATAATGGCGTTGTTATTACTGATGATATGGAAATGGGCGCTTTGATTAATAATTATTCAAATGTTGAGGCAGCGGTAAAAGCTATACAGGCTGGCAATGACATTTTGCTGTATACTAGTACACCAGAAAAACAAGCTGAGGCATATAATGCGATTATCCAAGCTGTAAATGATGGAGAGATAAGTATGGAGCAGATTGATGCCAGTGTATTAAAAATATTGAAATTAAAGAAAGAAATTTGAGACAAACCATTATAATAAATTTACCACCTACCGAAAAGGTAGGTTTTTTGATTAAAAAAAATTTATATTTTCAAAATATATTTATTTGTGGTATAATATTTTTATATAAAATAAATTCTTAAAAATTTAATAACTATGAAAAAAGCAAAAACAAAGGTCAAAGGACAAGTGGCCACTGCGCAAAAAGTAGTCATCGGTATAATGATGATATCTGCTTTTATGTTAGGGCTTAATTTTGCCGGCCTGGCTATGGGTATGGTAAAAAAGCCCATGAGGATTACTAAAAGTAGAAACTTTGTACCTTTACCTAGGGTTGTTCCTACACCTTTAATGGTTGAAGATATTGGTGATGCCAAGGTTAGCATGGCTTACTGGGAGGGTCAGATTAGGCCTAGCGCAGAATTTATAATAGATGATACTAATTTAGGAAGGTTAGATATAGAAACAAATTATTATCATCAAGGTAGCCCAGTATACACTTCTAGTACTAGCCCATTACAAGTAAAATTGAGCCATTCTGCTTCTGGGCTTCAGACTATTCCATCACGTATTATTCATATTTCTAGTCTAGAGGGCCAGGAATATAATTTGTGTATGCCAACTACTGAAACTGCAGGGCCAAATGATTGGCCAAATGATAGCTTTTCTTATTATTATGATGTTGAGGGAAATCCTTATTATGATGCGTTGCTTGGTCAAAGAGTACTATCTAAAAATTGTGATGAAATTTTAGCAAATTCTCTAGACATAGAGGAGATTAGTTCAGCCGTAGTTAATTTAGTTACTATGGTGGAGACCAACCATCAAATTCATGCAAAGTTTCATACAGACTTTCAGGATTATACACATGATTTTGGTTTTTTAGATATGAGTATAAATAATTTTGGTGGTGGCAATGGCATGCCTAATAATATAACCTCTCCTTTAGCAGTGAGTATTTCAGGTGGGTCAATGAATGAGAGTACAACTGTGCCAGCTAGGATAATTAATATTTCTGATTTTGAAGGCCAAGAATATAATATTTGTTTACCAGCCACCGAATTAATGGGGCATTCTCTGCTCTATCCTGAGCCAGTGATCTATTTTTATGATAAAAACGGCACACCTTATCACGATACTTTATTGACACAAAGAGCATTGGCAGTGGATTGTAATACTGTTTTAGATAGGGCTCTAGATATTGAGGATATTGGTGATGCTAACGCTAATTTGACAGTGCGAGACTTTCCTCATTATGCACCAGAGATCAAGTTCTTGGTGGACTTTAATACCTATTGGACCTATTATGGAACCCTGGATTTAGGAGGAAATTATTTTAATCTTGGCTCAGGATATGGTGATATTGGTAAGAAAGCCCCTTTAGTTATAGAAGTGGATCATGTGGATGCTCAACAGGAACAAAAAACTGTACCAGCACGTATAGTTAACATTTCTGATATTGATGGCAATAGTCATACCATTTGTGTGCCAAAAACAGTCATTCCTGTTAGAGACCTACCTCCCTATGAGCGCAAGTTATATTTTTATGATAACAATGGTACACCATATTATGATAGTTTGTTGATGCGTAGAGCTATACCACAGGATTGTGATGATATATTAGCTAGGGCACTGGACGTACAAAATATAAGTGCCGCAGAGTTAGATCGAGATTTAGATGTAGAGCCAGGTATTCTGAATTATTCTGTTGATGCTGTCTTCGAGGCTGATTTTCAACATATGGAACATATAGGAGTATTAAATTTAACAGACAATGTTTATTCAGATTTAAATCCAATAAGTGGAGACAATATAAAGTCTCCTTTAGCTATGCTTTTAAACGCAGGTCCAATAGAGATATTTAATCTTCCTTATAGAAATATTTCTATTACAGCTGATGGGAGTAGATATTATAACCTTTGCGTGCCGCCTACTTTGGTGCCAGGATGGGGAGAGGGGAATAATAGTAAAGCTTATTTCTACGATCGAAATGGTAAGCCATATCACGATAGTTTACTTTTAAATAGGGCTACTTGCCCACCAAGCAAGTATATAGACATCCGACCAACTGAGGATTTTGTACCTCAATAATCAATAAATATGTATAAGTAACAAAAAACCATTCCAAAAGGAATGGTTTTTTGTTATAATGAAAATATATTATTTAAAAAAATAGTAATTTATAAATGAGTGATATTTTTAAATTAAATAAATCAGAGTATAGTGATGATTCCGGCATGGAATATTTGAAGAAGGATTATCATGTTAAGCGTATTGCTATTGCTATTGATTTAATAAAAGAAGAAGTAAGTAAAAGTGTTAATAAAAAAGATTTAAACTTATTAAGCCTGGGTTGTTCTACGGGTATTATTGAGAAAGACATAAAAAAACAAACAGGAGTATCAGTCCATGGTTTAGAAGCTTCTAGTGCTTGCGCAAAAAAAGCTACAGCTAGAGGAATAAATATGAAAGTAGGGGATGTGACCAAGAAATTGCCTTATACTAAGAATAGTTTTGATTTTGTGTTTGCAGGTGAGGTGATAGAACACGTCATAGATGCCAGGGCTTTTCTATTGGAGATTAAAAGAGTTTTAAAGCCAGGTGGATTTTTAATACTTACTACTCCAAATTTAGCTAGGATTGATGATAGGGTAAAATTTTTATTTGGTAAGGCACCACGACATACAAATCCTATGCATGAAATTTTATATCTACACATTAGACCGTTTACTTTTAGTTCTCTAAAAGATTCATTGCATCAGACAGGTTATAAAATAAAAGCCTTTAAAGCAAACTATGTGGTAGCGGATATAGGAAAATTATTTTTAAAGAGTCGGGTGTTGGCAAAATTATTTCCATCCCTAGGAGGTTCCATGATTGTTAAAGCCCAGGTAAAGAAATAGGTAATCATTAAAATACGTTTATGAGTAATCAAAAGATAGCCTCTATAGGAATATTATTATTTGGAGCCAACCTGTTTTTGATTATGATATTATTAACACAGTATGGCTTGGGAGGTATTGTGACATTTTTTACGGCTGTATTAGGCATCGGTCTTATGTCTATTGGTGTTACAGAATTAGTTATTCCTCATAGTAAAAATCCGGGAGTTAAAGTAGCGATGATTATAGTTATGTTTATTTTTTTCTTTTTTCTTTTATCTGGTTGGTTGGTGGTTTCTCATAAATAATTAGAAGTTTTATAGATATAAAAAAAGACAGCTGAGCAGCCGTCTTTTTTAGTTAGAGTATTATTTATTTTAATTCTTTGAGATCTCCACCCCATTCTACTACAGTAAAGCCAATTCTCTCTGGCGCAGATAGTTTTTGCGGAGCGACATCAATAGGCTCATCTAAAGATTTGAATAACATATAAGTTCTAATTACAGTGTCTGGCTGAGGGGAAATGTCCATTGGGATTAATTTATCATAATCTACTTGCGGCATGAAATAAACATAGACATAATCCTTGTTCTTCATGCGAGGAGCCCAAAACTCTATAAACTCATCGTATTCTTTTGCCTTTAAACCTTGAGCACCTAGTTTTTCAGCCAAGAATGATTCTACTTGATTTGTGGCTATGACAAAACCCTTGGTTCTATCTACCCGCGGCTTGTAGGATGGGCCTTCCCAGAATAAATAAGGGTAAGTTTGTCCGTCAACTGAATTTTCAATAGTGCCATCTGGGTAAGCTGTGACATTCCAACCACCATTATAATCTGGTATTGATTCAGTTATTTTCTTAGTATTAACTTCAACAGACACGGCTGTTTTTTCAGTTGGATAAAGATAGATGACGGGTTTTCCTGAAACAAAAGTTTCAAAGTTTTCCGGAGGACCTATGCACCAGTATCCTAAGTCTGATGTGCAGGAATTAAGTTGGTTATTATATGAGCCCTCATGATCTTCATCATAGTAGAAAAATGGACCATCATAACTATTGTCTAATATTGGGTTATTTAAATTTTCTAGCTTAACTCTGATACGAAAATTTTGTGGTTTAGAATCTGGAGTTGGATCTGCATGGTCACCCGAAGGCATATATTGGTAGGAATTTGCATGACTAGTTGGATCATAAAGAGGGTCTTGAACAGCCATATTGTATCCAGAATTATCTAACTCAGCAGTTTCTAGAAAAATACCTTCGCCATGCAGTGTGTCAATAATATCACCCCAGTTTCGTGCAATCTCCCAATCGTCAAAGGGTTTGGAGGTGCCCCAACTAGGAGTTGAAAATTGTGGATAGTAACCATGCGCTTGATAGTATATTTCTAGTGCTTTTCTCATTTGAGTTAGTTCAGAAATTCTATGGGCATCATTTGCTTTGTCTCTAACTGTATTTAAAGCAACAAAAGATATGGATGCTAGAACGCCCATGATGGCTATAACTACTAGGAGCTCGACGAGTGTAAAACCTAATTTAGTATTATTTTTCATATGTTTTTATTTTAGAGTTCTTGAGCGTATTTAAAAATCTCTACTAATAGATATAAATTGTAGGAGAAAACTAACATCAGGATTGAAATATGTACATATCCTGAACAAGGTTTTTGATGCCAAGCACGATACCACTTGTAAGACTTCATCAACTTTTTATGAACGGTCATAGTTTTTTAATTTAGTGCTGATTATTATATATGTTTATTATAATGATATTTTGTATATTGGTCAATTGAAAAAACTAGCCTTGTCTGGTAGTTCTCTGTTATAATAGAAATGTTTTTATTTTTCAGAATAATTAAAAAGAACCATTTATGTTAATAAATATAATTTTAGCAACACTATTGGTCAGTCTAATATCCCTTATTGGCGTGTTGTTAATATTTAAAAAAGAAAATAAACGTAGCTTTCTTAGGGCATTAATTAGCTTAGCGGCAGGCTCTCTATTGGCAGTAGCTTTCCTAGATTTATTACCAGAAGCTATAGAGGAAAGTCAATTTGACGTACGAATTACTTTGACGGTGGTATTAGTTAGTATAATATTTTTCTTTCTTTTGGAAAGGATTGTGCACTGGCATCATTGTCATTGTGAGGAGCATGGGAAGCCATCTGTTGAAAATAAGAAAAAATTAGCAGTTATTAATTTGATTGGTGACGGTATTCATAATTTTGTAGACGGTGCATTAATTGCTTCAGCTTTTATGTTGGATTTTCATGCCGGCCTAACAGTAACCGTAGCTGTGTTGCTTCATGAAATACCACAGGAGATATCTGATTTTGGAGTTTTACTTTATGCTGGACTATCAAAGGCTAAAGCTATTGTTTATAATTTGTTGACAGCATTGGTAGCTGTAATGGGCGCTTTGTTATTTTATGGTTTTGGTAATAACTTTGCGCATATTATTCCACTGGTAGTTGCTTTTGCGGCTGGAAATTTTATTTATCTAGCTACAGCTGATTTGATTCCAGAGTTGCACCATGAGGAAAATCCCAAGAAGATTCTAATACACTCTATTTGGCTGATAATAGGAGCGGCGTTGATGTATCTAGTGGTGCAGGTTGTGCCGCATGGTCACTAAATATTTTTAAATTATAAAAAATAAAAAGCCCCATCCCTTTGTCGGGATGGGGTTGTTCGTTACTTGGCTTTATTCCTGCGTTGAAGCAGGAAGAAGCCGAAGGTCGGAACACCTAAGAGATACCAAAGACTTGCTTGGGTGATGGCAAAGCCAATCGATAGGCCTATGCCAATGCCCAGGCCAGTAGAAATTTTATCTTTCTTTAGTATCAGGTGCCCAATGGTGGCACCCAAAACACTAAAGACGATGTAAAGAACAGGGTTTGGCATTTTTTACCTCCAATGAAAGTGACTAGTAGTTTTGGGGGTTGTTTTTTTGGTGATACTAATTTCAGTCACCACCAAAGATGATATGATCAGCACCAGTGCTGGCCAGACCACCAACAACACCCGAAACAATCGGTCCACCGGCAGCCGAAGCAGCACCGGCGCCACCGTCAACAGCCACAGCCACGACAAAGCGGAAGAATCCTCTCCAACCCTTTTCGCCCTGCTGGGGCACATAGGGATTGTGATAGCGAGGCATGTCATTCTTGCGATATTCGCCCCAGAATTCACCTGAAGACATAGCCACGCCAATCATGGTATCGAGAGTGCTACCAGCAACGGGAGCACCATAGCTACGGCAGTGAGCCGTGTAGATCTGGCGGCAATTCTGAGCGGTAGCTTCATCAGCAAAGCGGTGCCACCAGACAAGGTCGTCAGCATCAAGGATGCTAGCGATCAGTGCTTCGGGATCCATCTTGGCCATACGACGACCTTCTTCAATAGCATCAGCGACCTGCTTTTCGGTCATCGGAGCCTCGCCATAGCGAGCCAAAATATCATTGGCAGCCCTGGTAGCATCATGGGACTGAGCCGACTTGTTCATCTTGGCAAAATCCTGATTAGCATAAAGCTCAGTCAGGAATTCAGTATGAACTTCGTCAGCAGTGATAGACGGGCCAGTTTCGTCAAGGTCAGGGACAGTCACACTGATCGGATCACTCTGATCGCAACCAACAAAGACGATGCTGGTGACGAGGACTAGGGTGAGGATAAAGAAACGCTTCATGATTTTACCTCCTGAGGGTATGGTTTTCTACCTAGGTTATCCAGGTAGAGCATGAATATTATTGGGTCTTTACTGACTAAAGCATTTTATGAGAAACAAAAACGCCTCATTAATCTGAGACGTTTTTGGCCAATTTTAAACACAGCAAAAAACAATGCCGGTTACGCTACTGACTCCCTATAATCCAAGCGTCCAAATATAGACTATAGTTCTTTGTCTCATCGAATATTTTGTGTTGTAAAAAGGGCTTTTATTTACAAAAAACACCATTTGGCTAGGCGTTTTTGGTGAGAGTATAAAAATACTCAATGCCGGTTACGCTACTAGCTCCCGACTATCCAAGCGTCCAAATATAGATAGTCGTTCATTGCTTCATTGAAAGATATTCAATTGTAAACATTTGACGTTAGCATGCATAAAAAATTGTGTCAAGGGTTTGCCATATAGTCTAAAGATGTTAACCTTAATGTACTTATAGTAAATAATAATTAATTAGATATTATGAAAGTGAACAATAGAGGATTTTTAAAAATATTTTTTGTTATTATCTTAGTAATAGCGGCTGTAGTTTATGGTGTTATTTTTGGACAGAGGTATATTGAGAATGAAAAAGACAAGCCAGTGATAAGTGACTTTGATGATTGTTTATCTGCTGGGCTGGCTGTGATGGAATCTTATCCTAGAAAATGTCAGGCCGAGGATGGTAGTATGTTTACAGAGGACATTGGTAATGCTTTGGCTAAGGAAGATTTAATTAGATTGGATTTACCACGACCAAATCAAGGTATTAGCAATCCATTGGTATTAGAGGGGCAGGCTAGAGGGTATTGGTTTTTTGAAGGAGATTTCCCAGTAGTTGTTTTGTATAAGGGGCAAGTAATAGCCGAGGGCATAGCTACCGCTCAATCAGATTGGATGACAGAAGATTTTGTTGAATTTAAAGCAGAACTAGAATATCAGGGTCCAACAGAGGGTAAGGGTACTTTGGTATTAAAAAAAGACAACCCATCTGGATTACCAGCTAATGCTGATGAGTTAACTGTGCCAATAATTTTTGAATAAAATATTTATCATCAATTAGCCGTTCTAGAGGGGAGCGGCTTTTTGTATTGACAAAATATCTTATTGATAATAGAATGTAATTAGGAATTATTATCAATAAGGATAATGCAAAGAAATACTATACAAAAACAAGTGATTTTAGATCATTTGCAAGGTGTTAAAACACACCCGTCTGTTGATCAAGTCTATTTAGCAATAAGAAAAAAATTGCCTACTATTAGTAAGGCTACTGTTTATAGAATTCTCAAGAACTTTTCGCAGGAAAATCTAGTTAAAGAGATTGTTTCAGACGTCAGTCACTATGATGCAGATTTAGATCATCATACACATTTTATTTGCCAGGATTGTAAACAGGTTTTTGATATGCCTAATTTTGATAAAAGTATAAATTTCCCAAAAAATGTTAAAGCAGGTAAGATTAATAATTATCAGGTTAATTTTTTTGGGGATTGTAACAAGTGTAAAAATAAATATTAAATAATATAAAACCATGCCAAAGTTAAATATAAGTTTTTTGGAAACAGAAAAGTGGGAACAAAAATATCTAGAAGAAAAATTAAGTGATATTAAAAATTTATCCCTCAACTTTTTTTCAAAGCCACTGACCAAAGCTATGCTGCCGAAGATAAAGAATTCAGATGTATTGGCAGTATTTATATATTCTCAAGTGGATAAACAGATTATAGATCAGTTATCAAATTTAAAGTTTATTACCACCATGTCTACTGGTTTTGATCATATTGATTTAGAAACTTGTCGATCTAAAAAAATTCCAATTAGCAATGTACCTTTTTATGGAGAAAATACCGTAGCTGAGCATACTATGGCTTTAATGCTGTCCTTATCTCGACATGTACCAAGGTCAATAGAGAAGATGAAAAATTATGATTTTGATTTATCTGATGTCCGGGGCTTTGATTTAAAGGGAAAAACTTTAGGCATTGTTGGTTTGGGGCACATCGGTCAACATGTAGCCAGAATGGCCAAAGGGTTTGAAATGAAAGTAATTGTAGCCGATACTCGAAAAGATGCTAAGTTAGCTAAGCAGTTGGGTATTAAGTATGTAAGTTTGGAAAAACTTCTAGCTAACTCCGATGTTATTAGTCTACATGCACCATATAATAAAAAGACTCACCACCTAATAAATAAAGGTAATATTAAATTGATTAAAAAAGGAGCCTGTTTAATTAATACAGCACGTGGCGGCCTAGTTGAAACTCAAGCTTTAATTACCGCGTTAGATAAAAAAATTATTTCCTGTGCAGGTCTAGATGTTTTAGAGGAGGAATGTTTTATTAAAGAAGAAAAAGAGCTTCTAACTAAACCTTTTCAAAAAAGCTGTGATTTGAAAACCATTTTGCAGGGTCATCTGTTGATCCAAGATCCTCGTGTGCTGGTGACGCCTCATAATGCTTTTAATTCTGATGAAGCACTGCAGAGGATTCTTGATACTACAATTGACAATATTAAAGCTTTTATAAAGAATAAACATATAAATAAGGTAAAATAAATTATTATGAAAAAAACATTAGACAATTTAGTAAAGGCTTTTATTGGTGAGTCACAGGCTAGAAATAAGTATGCCTATTATTCAAAGGTTGCTAAAAAGGAAGGATATGAGCAGATTGCTGCTGTTTTTGCAGAAACAGCTGAGCAAGAAAAGGTTCATGCTAAACGATTGTTTGAGCACATTCAAGAGCTCAAGGAAAAATTAGGCGAGGATTTTTCAGAGATGTATGTTGAGGCCAAGGCGGGGACTATTTACGGTAACACAGAAGAGAACTTACAGTCTGCTATTGATGGTGAAAATTATGAATATACAGACATGTATCCAGGATTTGCTAAGGTAGCCAAGGAGGAAGACTTGGATGACATTGCCAAGAGATTCGAATCAATAGCTATTGCTGAGGAACACCATGAAGAGCGTTATAAAAAATTATTGGAGCAATTAAAAAAGAAAACATTATTTAAAAAGGGAAAACAAACAGTTTGGGTGTGTCGCGAGTGTGGCTATATTCATGTTGGTGAGACTCCGCCAGATGAATGTCCGTCTTGTGATCATCCGCAAGCCTATTATCAGGTTAAATCTGAAGAATATTAATCAATAAATTCATGAAAAAATTTGAAACACCTTCATTGCCTTATGATTATAATGCATTGGAGCCATATATTGATGAAGAGACAATGATAATTCATCATGATAAGCATCATGTTGCTTATACAACTAACTTTAATAAAGCCCTGGAAGCGTATCCAGATTTATACAAGAAATCAGCCGAAGAAATTTTAGCAGATTTGGACAGTGTGCCAGAGGAAATTAGGCTAGCTGTTAGAAACCATGGCGGTGGACATGTCCATCATGGATTTTTTTGGCAGATTATGGGACCAGATAATAAAAATGTAAAACCAGAAGGGGATTTACTGGCTGATATTGAAAAAACGTTTGGCAATTGGGATAAATTCAAGGAAGAGTTTACTCAAGCTGCTATGACAGTTTTTGGTTCAGGCTGGGCCTGGCTAGTGGTAGCTGATGGTAAATTGCAAATCAGTAAGACTGGTAATCAAGATAGTCCATATTCATTGGGACAAAAGCCTATTTTAGGCATCGATGTTTGGGAACATTCCTATTATTTAAAATATCAGAATAAACGAGCTGAATTTGTAGATAATTTTTGGCAGGTGATCAATTGGTCAAGAGTAGCTGAATTTTATCAAGCAGCAAAATAATTAATTTTAATAAAAAATAATACATAAAATTATGGAAGAAAAAAAAGATAATATGTGTTGTGGTGGAGACTCTTGTTGTGATGACGATATGTTTTTAAACTGCACGCCAGAGATAGGGCAATTAGCACCAGAGTTTGAAGCTGAGGCCTATTATGAGGATCAAGTTAAGAAGATAAAATTGGAAGATTATAAAGGTAAGTGGGTGATACTATTTTTTTACCCAGCAGACTTCACCTTTGTTTGTCCAACTGAGTTGGGTGACATGGCTGATCGCTATGAAGAACTCAAAAAATTAAATGCTGAAGTTTTGTCAGTTTCTACTGATACAGCTTTTGTGCACAAAGCTTGGCATGATGATAGTGAAACTATTAAGAAAATTAAATTTCCTATGGTAGCTGATCCTACTCATGAGATTAGCAATAAGTATGGAGTTTTGATTGAGGAAGAAGGTATTGCTTTGCGTGGTACTTTTATTATCGATCCAGAAGGACATCTTAAGACTATGGAAGTACATGACAATGGCATTGGCCGTAGTAGCAAAGAGTTACTTCGTAAGCTACAGGCCGCTCAATTTGTTCATAAATATGGTGATCAGGTTTGCCCAGCTAATTGGGAGCCAGGTGAAGATACGCTTAAACCAGGATTAGATTTAGTTGGTAAAATATAATATATTTTTTGTAGGGCTCGGCATAGGTCGAGCCTTTTTATTTTAAAATAAAAAGGCGAGGTCCGTAGACCTCGCCGATACCGACATTGTCACTAGCGAAGTTGCCAGTCTTGGGCATCGCAACCTTGGCATTTGCCATCGGTGTGTTCGGAGACGTAGTCACCGCAGCCACCGCAGATATAGGGGTGTGTAGCGGCAGTGACGGTACTGCTAATCTTTTTCAGGGTAAAATTGGGAAATTCATCATCTTCATTCCAATTGGAATGTCTGGCAGCATCAGTAGCCGCATCATCATGATCGAATTCGCCTTCAACTGCAGCAAAGGTAATGCGGAATACCCCGCGGTCTTTGCAGTCGCCAATCCAAGGCAGCTTGTCTTCCGGGGTGTATTCGGTAGCACATTCACTACAAAACTTAGCGGTTGAGGGGTCGTGGCTATGGCCACAATTTTTGCATTCCATGATCTTCTCCCTTTTTAAGGTTTTGTGATTGATTTTGAATGGTCGAAAACATTGCAGTATACTATAAAATAAGCATTTTGTCAAGATATGGTTGATAGTTTTTTGTTTATAAGAATGTTATAATTATAGTAATGAATACAAAAAACTTATATCAAATAAATAGAAAGGATAAAAATAGAGCTGGCGGCAAAGCAGCATCTTTAGGTGACATGATATCAGCTGATTTTTTAGTTCCGCCTGGTTTTGTAATATTGACACCGAGCTTTAATCGTTATAAAAGATCAAAGCAGATTGATTCAAAGACGAGTGAGGAGATTCTAGAAAGATTTGATGCTTTAAAATTGAAGAAGGCGGCAGTAAGGTCTTCAGCTTTGGTTGAGGATTCAGCTCAAGCATCTTGGGCGGGAATTTTTGAGAGTTACCTCGATGTTAAGAAGTCTAAGGTATTAGCTGCAGTAGAGGATTGTTGGCGAGCAGTATCTTCTGAAAAAGTGAAGGCCTATGCAAAACAGCAGGGAATAAAAATTAAAAATATTCACATGGCTGTAGTGGTGCAGGAGATGATAGATGCAGATATGGCAGGAGTATGTTTTACAGTTAATCCTATCTCCAAACAAAAAAACGAAATGATAATAGAGGCTTGTGCTGGCTCTGGCGATAAACTTGTTAACGGTGAGGTGACGCCGAATTGTTATGTAGTTGATAAAAAAACCAGTAAAGTGATTGATGTGCAGACCAAATCTAAAATCAATATAACAGATGAACAGTTAAGGCAATTATCAGATGATTGTTTGAAGATAGAAAAACATTTTGGATATCCCTGTGATATTGAATGGTGCATCAAGGATGATAAAACATTTATTTTACAAGCCAGACCAATAACTACCTTATAATTTTGTATGTTGACTTACAAAAACTTTGCCCAGTATTTAAAAGAGCGTTTTCCATTGCAGCAATTCATACCTTTGTCTTTAATTTTTTCTTTGGTAGCTGCCTGGGGTATTCAATTTTATTTAGGCACGGAAAATTTATGGGCATTCGTTTGGCCTAGCCTAGCCCTATGGCTTTTTTTATTTCGTCTAAGGTTATTTGATGAGTTTAAAGATTATGATCATGATAAAGAGCATTATCCAGATAGGCCAGTAGTTAGGGGGTTGATTAAATTGGTAGAATTAAAAAAGATTGTTTGGCTAATTTTAATTTTAGAAGTTTTAATTTCTTTGTCTGCGGGGTTATTTTCTTTATTAATGTTTGTAGTAGCAATGTTTTATTCTTTGTTGATGTTTAAGGAATTCTTTGTTGCTAAATGGCTTAAGAAGCACTTCACGGTGTACATTGCCTCTCATGAAATTTTATTATTACCCTTATTTTTTTATATCTTTGCACTGAGTGGGGCTACTTGGCCAGAAATAAACAGCCCATTTTTTTGGTATTTATTTGTATTTTTGGGTAGCCAGTTGTTTTTACTGGAGGTGACTAGAAAATTTAGACCAAAAGATATGGAAATTGCCTCTAGAGATACATATACTGCTCAATATGGTATCAAGGGTGCGTCAATTTTAGTGACTGCTTTATCATTTGCAGTGCTTTGGTCATATATTAAGATAGATTTATTTTTTTCAACAAGTTTATTTTATATAAATTTTTGTATTTGTATAGTCTTGATGTTGTTTGTTTATAAATTTATCAAACATCCTAGCAATAAAGGGGCTAAACAAGTATTTAATACGTCAATTTTATTTGCGATGGTAGCAGATATAGTTTTTATCATTAGTTTGTTTATCTAGAACGGATGTCTAAAAATATTTATGACAATTCTAATTTGGCAGAGAGTTATTCAGGAATTACAACTCCACTAACTTTTTCTTTTGCTCGATATGTCTATCAAGAGGTTTATAAAAGTTTTTGTCAGATGATGGGTGTTAGCCAAGGTACCATAAAGGCTAACGATGATATGTTTAGGCAGATGGTAGTTTTTATTGGGCATCGTATGTATTATGATTTGATTAATTGGTATAGATTAATCTCTTTTTTGCCAGGCTATAAATTTAATCGTCGTTTTTTGGAAAAAATGCTTGGTGTGCAAAAGGAGCATGACCATGATAATGGTCAGCGGTATGGTTTTTGGCAAAGGTATTTTATCGATTTGTCGGTTATGATTTGGCAGTTTGTTAAAATGATTTTTACCTTTATTTTCATGGGAGTCTTAGTTAATAATTTTAACAAAAAGTTTGATCAGATATTTGAGCAATCAGATAAGTTAGACTTAAAATCTTTTGATTTAAAACGGCTCAGGAGGATTTATTTATCTTTGGTTAAAGATTTAACAACTAGGTGGAAGGTCCCAATCGCTAATGATTTAGCAGTCATGATTAGTACAGGGATAGCTGATAAGCTTTTTAAAAAATGGCTTCAAGAAGATAACGTTTATAATCATCTAAGGATGCAATCACACAGTTCATTAATTTCGTTGGATCCAGGCTTAGAGGTCATTAAGATTAGTCAAAAAATAAAAGCAGATAGTGATCTACGTGAGTTGTTTAAAAATAGTGATGAAAATTTTGTTTGGGATAAATTGAATAGTCAATTTCAAGACAATAAAGTTAGTCAGATAATTTTTCAGTATTTAAAAAAGTTTGGTAGTCGATCACCTAATGAATTAAAATTGGAGGCAATTACATTGCAAGAATCTCCACAGGTATTTGTTAGTTTCTTACAAAAGATAGTGGTTAGTGATAGGAATAATAGTAATCATGTGGGATCTGCTGGCAATATTCAAACTTTAGATTATAAAAATTGCTCAGTGTTTAAAAAAGCATTGTTGAAATTTATTGTTAAGTGGTCTGTTAATTCAATTCGTCGTCGGGAAGAGACTAGATTTAAGCGCACTTTAATTTTTGGTTTTGCCAGGAGGGTGTTTTTAGAGATGGGGGATAGATTGTCTCAGCAGAACTTATTAAAATCACAGCGAGATATATTTTATTTAAAAATTGGAGAGATATTTTCTTTGATTGATAAAAAAATGAACAGAGAACAGGTTGAAAAATTAATAAATCAGCGACAAATAGCAGGGGATGCCTGGCGAGAAATTGATTTACCACGTAGAATAGAAACTAGAAAAGCTATTTGTGAAAAAGAAAAAGAATTTTTACATAAAATCAGTCATTCAGTTGACAAAACATCACTATCCGGATCAGTCGCCTCTAGAATAGATCAAGATATAGTTAGCGGCACTGCTTTGGTGCTGACCGACTTTGATCCTAAGGCTGACTATGTGAATAAAATTTTAGTCACTAGGCAGACTGATCCTGGTTGGTCAATAGTTTTCCCCCTGGTTAAGGGAATTGTGGTGGAAAGAGGTGGGATGTTGTCTCACGCGGCCATTGTTGCTAGAGAATTACAAATTCCTTGTTTGGTAGGAGTGGACAAGGCCACCAAAATGATCAAAAATGATACTAATATTAGCTTAAATTTTTCTAATGGAGAAATCATCTATGGACAATGAAAAAAATAATCAATTTTTTAATGGACCAAACGCCATTACTTTATTGGCTCTATTAACAGTTTGGTTAGCAATAGTTTTTCTATTGCAGGGTCAATTCTATTTATCTTTTGCCTTGGTGCTGTTAGCTTTTATTGTTGATTTTGCAGATGGTTGGTTAGCTAGAAAATTAGGTATAAGCTCAGATTTTGGTCGTTTACTAGACGGGCAAGTTGATGTTTTTATTTACTTAGTTTATCCAGCTTTGGCTTTTTATTTATTTTTCGGTTTGCAAGACATCGGGTCTATTATAGTAATTTTTATTTTTTTAGCCAGTGGAGTTTTTCGTTTAGCACGTTTCAATGTGTTGGGCTATGTGTCTGGTTTTAATTATCCAGGTCTGCCAGTAGTCTTTAGTCATTTATTGGTTCTGTTGTTTTTGATATTTAAGCTTAATGCCGTGCAATATTTTGTCTATATATCAGATGTTTTAATTATGTTGACTAGTATTTTAATGTTGTCTACTTTCCCTTTCCCAAAACCAAAAAAAATTAGTGGCTTTGTTATCTTTTTGGCAGCTTTAATTGCAGTAATGTTGTATTTACATTTTTATGGAAGTCATTAATTACAAAATTGACGGCTTGCTTAGCGATTATAGTGATCTGATTGTAGATATTTATCGGGACTATCCAGATGTCGCAAGGACAAAGGTAGAGGAGGCTAGAAAGATTAATAATATTAGTAATCCCTTTTTTAATTTTGGTTCTGTAGATAATTTTTTGTTGTTGGATCAGGGCAAGCCAGTGGCTCACGCAGCGGTTATTACAGACTCTCGTTTGCCAGCAGAATTGGCCTTACTAGGTTGTTTTGAGTCTAAAAATAATCAAGTCTACGCAGATAAAATTTTTGACGCTATATCGGAGCACGCACGACAACTGGGTAGAAAAATTTTACGTGGGCCGATTAATTTAACTACTTGGCAAAATTGGCGAGTGTCATTTCCTGAAGACAGACAGCCTTTTTCTCTAGAGCCATTTTGTAGGGCCTATTATAAAGATTTATTTGAAAACGCAAATTTTGAAATAGCTCAGCAAAATGTTTCTACTATATCTTCATTGAAAGATTGCGGTTTTACTAATTTTGCTCAAGATTTTTCGGAGGTAGTGGCCAATGGATTTGTTTTTGAGCACATTAATGAGAAAAATTATCAGGCTAGTTTGCAAGCTATATTTCAGATGATTAGCGAGGTATTTGTAGATTCCTGGTCATTTGCTAAAATTAGCTTAGAAGAGTTTGCCCATTATTATAAAGATTTAGATAGAACATCAACCCTGCCTTTTAGTTGTTTGGTGTTAGATAAGAAAAAATGTGCTGCTGCTTTTTGTTTTGCTGTTGCAGATGTAAGTGATTCAGATAGAGTTATAATTAAAACCTTTGCAGTCGGCAGTAAATTTCAGGGGCAGGCTATTGGCAAAGCTATGTTTTATTGGGTATATCAGCAAGCTAAAAAGCAGAACGTTAAGGAATTTATATTTTCTACTATGCGTGAAGATAATCAAGGCATCTTGAATTTGACTAAGGGTGCAGATATTTATAGGTATTATCGGGCTTATCAAAAACAAATATGATTTGGCATTTAATTATAATTTTAATTTTGTATGTAGCTGTATTTTTGACAGGTGAGTTTTTTTATCGTCGGGGTATGCGGACAGAGTATTCTAGAAAGATTGCTCATATTGGCGGTGGTTTTGTCTCTTTGTTGTTACCAGTTTGGTTTGGAGTACCAATGGCAGTGGTTATTGGTATTTTTTTCGCTTTATTTTTATTAATTATAAAAAGGCAGAAATTATTAGACAGTGTTCATAAAATAAACGGGCATAGTTCGGGCGCGGTTTTGTTTCCACTTGGACTGACAGTTACTTTTGTTACTTTTGTGCCAATTAAGGCTATCATTTTTCAGGGCGCGGTTTTGATTTTAGCGTTAGCCGATGGTTTGGCTGGCGTGATTGGTTATAAATTTGGACAAAAAAAATACAATCTCACTGGAGAAAAAACATGGCTGGGCAGTGTTTTGTTTTTTATAGTGACATTGTTGGTATTATTGGGAGTAGTCTGGTTTGTTAAGGGTCAATTATCTGCATTAGATTTCGTTTTCGCAATAATAGCTGCTTTATTGGTTAGCTTCTTAGAAGGTTTATTTGGTAAAGGTTTGGATAATTTGGTGGTACCAGTGTCTGCTGGCGCGGCTATTTATTATTTATTGTATATTGTTTGATTTTTTGTAGCTGAATTTATGCAGATAACTGTCTATTAATAAATGCAGTAAAGAACTAATTATTAATATTGATAGCACCAGGTTTATTGATGGCTGGTAGACAACATATAATAATATTAAAGCACCGACTACAGAATCAACCTGATCGATAAGATAAAATATTTTTTTAAAACCCTTATAATTTGATTGACTAGCACCTATATGGAGACGGCGTTTTATAAAGCTGTTTGGCAATTCACCCAGAGCATAGCCGAGGCCTATGAGCATCCCAGATATAAGGGCTGGGTAATTTGTCTCAATATTAATCCAGTATGACAAGTAGTAGTAAAAAAGACCGGATAAGGCAGTCATAACAATAATGCCACGCCAAGTCTTTGACTGACCGAATAATTGCTGCCCACCTAAAAATAGGTTATTATCAATAGGTCTTGCAAGTTGTTTGACCAGATCAAATTTAATAACAAATAAGTGATGGATTAGACCAGCTAATAATAGCGGTGTAATAAAAAATATTATTTCTTTAATTAACATATATTAATTATAATTCAATATGAGTATTTTTTCCAAGTTTAGATTCAAATGGTTTATTTCTACTAGATCAATTCAATATTCAATAGATTTTTTTGAGCGAGTTTATAAAATTTACCTCAATCATAATAAGGTTGTTCATTGGCGTGATGGTTACCCAGTGTATTCTCTTTCTACGCCAGCAGTTTATAGTAAACCAGCTGTTAATTTATTTTCTAGGTCAGTTTTTTCTACTATTCAAAATCGTAATTTCCCCAATTTAATGAGCTTTGCAGTTAATGACACTTGTAATGTTAATTGTGAGCACTGTAGTTTCTTTGAATCAGCAGATGATAGGAGTAGGCAAATTTTGACCCTAGATCAAAGTAAGAAGCTAATAGAGGATGCTCAAGAATTAGGTGTGTCAGTTATCAATATAGTTGGTGGCGAGCCTTTGCTTAGGGATGATTTACCAGAAATAGTTTCTAGCATTGATAAAGATTTATCAATTGCTATTTTATTTACTAACGGATGGTTTTTGGAAGAAAAAGCTGAGCAGTTGAAGCAGTCTGGCTTAGATGGAGTTTATATCTCTATGGATTCAGCTAATCGTGAGGAACATGATAAAAGGCGACGCAAGGATGGGCTCTTTGATAAAGCACTAGCTGGTATACAAGCAGCTAAAAAAGCTGGCTTAACGGTTGGTTTATCGTGCACTATTAGTGAAGATGATTTCCGTAGCGGTCGACTTAAAGCAATAATTGAGTTGGGCCAGGAGCTGGGCGTGCATGAAGTGCTTGTTTTTGACATGGTACCAGTCGGTCGCGCCAAAAGTCGTGATGATTTGATAGATAATCGAGCCTGGATAGAGGAGATGATAACATTTAGTAAAAAATATAATAAAGATAAAAGTTATCCGGGAGTTTTAATCTATGCCTATGCTACCAGCTATCGTAGCACTGGTTGTTCAGGGGGTACTAGTTATTTTTATGCATCACCATATGGTGATATTTCTCCTTGTGATTTTAACCATGCTGGTTTTGGAAATATTTTACAGAAACCGCTATATAAAATTTGGGATGAATTGTCTACGCATCCACATTTTTCCCAGGCTACCTGGCAGGGTTGTAAAATGAAGGATTCAGAATTTTTAAATGCTTCAGATAAAAAACAGAGTGGTTGTTCAGGTTGTTCTTGTGAACACTAATATTTTAGTGCTATAATATTACATATAGTTAAATAACTTATTAAAGAACTATGATTTTTCAACCTTGTAGCTCAGCTGCTTGTCACTTTGACAAGGTTGCCACTATGCCGATAATTTATTTTGAGGTATTTATCTTTGTCATGGCTGCAGCATCTTTATTCTTTTTATCAAAAATTACAGACAAGATTTTTTTAAGATTCGCCATTATTGCATTAGGCGTTTTTATTTTTGAATTCTTTACAGCACCGATGTGGCATAATTTTAGATTGGGAGAATTGGCCTATGTCTATCGTGATGTATCTTGGGTGCTAACCATTGGTTGGTCAACAATTATTTTAGTGCCAGTAGTTTTGATAGATAAATATTTAGTCCATTTTAAAGAATGGCATAAGTTTCTGCTTTATTTATTGTTCGTATTTATTATAGCTTTATGGGCAGAAAAAGCAGTGGTGGGTTTAGGGATTAGAGCTTACGCGCCGGAGTCTTTAGAGGTTATCAAAGATCATTTTGTGCCGTGGTTTAATATTCCATGGAGTTCTTTTTACTATATCCCAGTATTTATGACTTTAGTTATTGGATTTTATAAATATTGGAGTCTAGTAATCGACAAGAAATTGCTTATCCCAATGAAAAAGATTAAGTGGGGTAGGGAATTGTTGATTGTTTTGCTAGCAGTAATATTTTTTGAAATTATGATTGAACCTATGGTTCTCAATGCTAATTTGCCTGCATGGTCATATTTTTATAGAGACGTTAGCATTTTGATGTCTGGTATTTGGATTATAATCATATGGTTGGCAATTGGTTTCGTGGATAAATTTTTAGTGCATTTTAACCTAATAGAAAAGTTTATAGCCTATTTATTGGTAGCAGGTATAATCACTACACCGATAGAAGCTTGGTTGATAGCCAGTCAATATCGAGTGTATGGTCCTAGTACAGTGGCTAATTTTTCTGGCTATACTCTTCCCTTTACTTCTGTGCCGATAGAAGTTATTTTTGCTGTACCATTTTATTTAGCCTTAATTATTGCTTCTAGCAAATATTGGATATATATATTAGAGAATCGTCGTAAAAATGACAGCAGCATCAAAAACAACGCTTAGCATACTTTTAAAAATAATTGCTATATTATGCATTCTAGCTGTGTTAGGTATGGGTGCGTTTTTATTATTTTTTGCTATAGTTTGCGGTGGTCTTGATGGAGGTATTGTTTTAGTATTTGGACCGTTGGGAATTATAATACTAGTAGGTGCTTATAAGTTGATAAGAAAAATAATTAGAACGGGCCGAAAAGGTAAAATGAAGCTTGATAAAAATACAGAAGCCTTGGTAGATTACATAAGATCTGCAAAACATAACAATTTAACTGATCAAGAAATTGGAGTAAATTTAAAAAACCAAGGTGGTTGGTCAGATAACGAAATCGCTAAAGCTTTTGATGTATTAAAATAATTTACTATGCCACAGATTCAAAAATCAAGAAAAAGAAACAAGCCCAAAGAATTAGGAGCGGGAGCAATGATAATTGTTTTATTTTTTCTAATCATGTCACCATCAGGTGGTCTTGCTTTCTTGGCAGCCTCTATTATATGTACAGCTGGTATTAGTTTGGTTGTTTATGTGCCGACAGCTTATGTCTTGGGCCATTTGTTTTTTAAGCTATGGGATAGATATGTGAAGCAAGAATATGGGATTAAATTTGTTGATGTTGATAATAATCAAAAAGCTTTGCATGATTATATTAATAAAGCGAGAGAAGCCGGAATGATAGATAGTAGCATTAAAGATACACTAAGATCTCAAGGTGGCTGGTCAGACGATGAGATAGATGATGCCTATAGAAATTTTTAATAATTTTATATTATAAACTGAACTACCTGGTTTTTTAGGTAGTTTTTTGTTTGCTCAATGAAAGAAAATGCACTAGAATGCGTATTATATAGATAATGGTAAACGTTATGTTTAACTGTAAGGGAAAAACAGATGAAGAGTTAGTCAGTCTTGCTTTAGGCGAGGCAGATTATTTTTTATGTTTAATGAAAAGATACGAAGCCAAGTTATTACGTTATATTAATAGAATAGCTAATATAAGGCAGGAAGATGCAGAGGATGTGCTGCAGGATTCCTTTATTAAGGTCTATGAAAATTTGAATAATTTTGATGATAAACTAAAATTTTCTTCTTGGATTTATCGCATCGTGCACAATCAGGTTATTAGTAACTTTAGAAAATTAAAGGCTAGACCACAGCAGATTGATTGGGACTCTGAAAATATTTTAAATAATTTGATAGCAGATTTTAATATTAGTAGGGAAATAGACAGAGAATATTTGAGTCAAAAGGTAGCACAGGTTTTAGAAGAGTTAGATGATAAATATCAAGAAGTGTTAATTTTAAAATACTTAGAAGATAAAAATTATCAGGAGATATCTGATATTTTAAAGAAGCCCATGGGTACGATAGCTACTTTATTGAGTCGGGCTAAACAGCAGTTTAAGAAAGTGGTAAAAGACAAAAAATTTAATTTATAAACATATGAGTGATAATAACGTTAGTCAGGATACACTGAAAAAAATTAAGAACAAAGATATTAAACCTAAACCAAGGTGGCATTTTCTGTTAAAAGATTATGTAGTTTGGATATTTGGCTTTATATCTTTATTGGTAGGCAGCTTATCTTTTTCTGTAGTATTATACATGTTGGTAAATAATGATTGGGATATTTATAGTCAGATTAGTAATAGTCTATGGCAGTTCATTTTAACAACCCTGCCATATTTCTGGCTGCTGTTTTTATTGATTTTTATAGGGGTAGCTTATTACAATTTTAGGCACACCAAGGGTGGATATAAAATTGCTGTACATAAATTAATAGCCGGCAGTATAATTTTTAGTATATTGTTTGGATCATTTTTATATAAAATTGGTGTGGCTCAAACCATGGACGGTTTGGTAATTGGAAATGAGTATTTCTATAAGAAAGTTATCAATAGACGGGCAGGGGCTTGGAGTCAGCCAGATAAAGGTTTATTAGCAGGAGTGTTAATATACGTAGAAGATGAGGAGCATGTTACTGTAAAGGGTTTGGATGGTGAACTTTGGCAAGTAGATGTAACCGAGGCTGAGTTACCATTATTACCAGTAGAAATTAGTATGCCCTTGAAAATTATAGGAGAGGTACAAGGGGATAATATTTTTAAGGCTAAAGCTATATTTCCAATGAAAGGAATGAGGTTTATGAAAGATAAAGGAGGCCCTCACAGTATGCTAGATATAAAACGTCCTTTAGAGCGTTGAAAGAAAAAATATTTAAATGCGTAGTATTAGATAGAAGCAAGGGTCGATCAAGCTTTATTTAAAAATTAATAATAAAAATAGATATGAAAAAGAACAGATTTTATCTATTAGCCGGAGTTCTAGGTCTATTTGTGACCACTTTAGCAGTTTCTTCATTGGCCTCTGCTTATCAGGGCAAGCCAAACTTTGAGGGTCAGAAACGTGATCCTATCAAGCACGAGGCAATGGTAGAGGCCATAGAGAGTGGTGACTATCAAACTTGGGCAGATCTTCATCAAGATAATGGCAAAATGTTGGAGTTTATTACGGAAGATAACTTCAGTCAATTTGCTACTCTACATCAGTTGAAGCAAGACGGTAATTACGAAGAAGCAAAAGCTCTTTGGGCTGAGATGGATTTTCCAGATAAAAAGAAAGGCTTTCGCAAAGGTTTTCATAGGGGTATGAGAGCAGGCGATTGTCTTCGTGAAGAATAAATAAGGTATACAAAAAAGACTCCTGAGTAGGAGTCTTTTTTATGTTTGATATTTTATTGATTGAGAGCAGCCATAAATAGATCTTCATCAGGTTTGTGTGGTAAATGGCAGATATTATTTATGTAATTTATTTTAATATAACCATCACGATCTATTACTAACTTAGTGACTGATGACTGATATATTTCCATGGATAGGAAAACTATTACGTCGGTATGTAGGATGCTAGTCACCATGGCTCTAATTAGATTACCATGACAGAAGACTCCAACTCGTTTGCCTTTATTCTTTTTGTATATATCAGCTAATAATTTTCTAGATTTACTATGTAGCTGGTGTAATTCCTTATCTATCTTTTTATATTTTTGCACCCGTCTAATACGAGTTTTTTCAGACATATTAAAATATTTTATTTTATACCATTCAGTCCAGTCAATTTCATTTAGGCGTTTATCGGTATGGATTCTTTTTTTATTTTTTTTGGCAAAGTCAGCAGCTGTTTCTTTAGCGCGTAGTAATTCACTAGCATATATCTTTTCCAGCTGTATTTGTTTAAGTTTTTTATTTAATAGTTTTCTTTGTTTAAGACCTAATTTTGATAGGGGCATTTTTTCATCACCAACTACATGTTTAACACCATAATCAGGGTGGCAATGCCTAATTAAATAAATTCTAGTATAGGGACCGTTTATGACGGGAAGAGTTTTAGCGTACGGAGTTTCTAATCTAACGTTAACAAAGGGGGTTTTTATTCTTACGTCCATTTTTTTGTATTTTTATTAATAATTTTAATATATTAATTTTAGTCGTTTTTTGCTAAAAAAGCAATGTTTTTAGTATCTAAGCGTTTAAATACTTGACAAAAATGTGATTATATGTTAAAAAGACACGTTTATTTGATATAAAGATAATTATGTTCTTTTACCCCAGCTTTTAACAATTAACAAGGAGGCTTAATATTTCCTTCCGTTTCTGGGGTAAATTCTTGTGCTCAGGCAAAAAGTATTTAATCTGTTTCAAACGCAACTCACACTGTACAGAGGAGAAAACCATGAATACCGAGAACCTGACCGCTCTGAAGGCCGTTTTCGAGGATACTCCCGCCATGGTCGAGCTGGCCAACGCCTGCGCCAAGGCCTATTGCGAAGGGTGCGGTAACCCCGATTGGTACAGCCCCTTCACTGCCGACGACGAGAATTTCGCCATCAATGCCGCTGGCCCCCAGGCCGTGCTGACCGGCATCGGCGTCTTGGCCACCATGCGTGGTCATCTCACCCCCGACGAGGTCGACGCCCAGGTTCTGCCCATCCTGACTGACATCGCCGCCGGCGACGTCACCAAGGCCGAGCGGATCATTCTGCATCGTGAAGCCAACGGCACCTGGGGCGCCGGTCAGCCCTTCCGCAGCCGCACCACCAACGTCTTCGACCTTCTCGATCCCGACGAGGTCGCCAAGGACTGGGTGCAGATCGAGACCGCGGCCAACGGGCTGCTGCACAAGCTGAGCTAGCTTTCCATTACCTAAGGGTAGTGGAGGGCAAAGAAATCTTTCTTGGACTAGCTTCCAAACAAAGGTTTCACCACATTACCTAAGGGTAATGATAGGATACGTCTATCGGGACAAGTTCCGAAACAACGTTCCTTGAAAATAGCGCCGCCACGTGTTTACACGTGGCGGTTTTTTATTGTGTGAGATATTTATTTAGCGTTTGTTCTAATTTATCCAGAGAGGTGGTTTGGATACTTCCTTTTTTGGCCTTAGCTAGCCGGAGAAAATTCCAGAAAAAAGTTCTAAATACTTGATAGTCTTCATTATCAGTATAATGCTCACTGCCAAAGTCTTTTTGGAAAAATTCTTTACTTACGTCAGCTGGGAGAATCTTGCGGACAGTGTCTATGACTTGAGGACCAATTTTTTGTGGATCATTTGGAACTTCTAGTTTATCAATATGTTTCATAATAGCAGCGGCAGCATCAGCAAAGCGACCAGTGCCTTCTACTAGTATTAAATCAAAATTTCGTTTGAGTGATTCGTTTATTTCAGCTACTGAGTATAGTCCGCCATTGCCAACCACCATGACTTTTGCTTGATCGTGAGCCAGTCTTTGATAAATGGCCTCCATATAGGCGACGTGATTGAGGTAGGGAGAATTGTATTTATTTTTGCCTTGCATGCCCCAACCAGCCTCAAAGGGGGTAATAATACTATCAACTGGAGTGTTAGCAAAAACTTGGTTGCGCTCACTGTGGCTAGTTTTGGTGCTACCAGGAAAAAAAGTATTGCCACCAGGATTGACTGAAAATAAATGAGCTTGTTCGCTATGTGGTAGATGGCCGAATTGATTACTATAATTTACATTAGCCCAACCAAAGGTATTACCAATGCCTGATTGAGTACCTGGTACGCCAACATTAGCTTTGTGTTCATGGGCAGCAGATATAACAGCCTGGCTAAGAACGTCTAGGGGATTTTCTGCACCTTTGGCTTCTCGGCAACCACCGATGACATTAATTAGGGGGCGATTTCTTTGAAGGCGTAAAGCGTCAACGCATGATTCTTCAATGTGATAGGGAATGGTTTCAGTTGTATCTCCAGTCTTATAGTCTATTTCGCATATTCTGACATCGGGTGCGGCCAAACACAATTCAGTACTATAGCCATCGTTAGCAGTATTTTGTTCACATTCATCTGCAAAGCTTTGACCGAAGGAAACATCAATTTTTTTGATCTCAGGTGAAAATTTTTCTGTAAAGTGATCAGCAGTAGCTATGTTGTGGTAGAAGAATTGATCGTACTCTACTTGGGCTTGTTGGAATAACTCTAGCAGTTGAGAATAGGAATTTTCATGAGCAGCAGGTTCATATTTTATTTTTTCATATAGAGAGCTGGCGGATTGGTAAAATTTTGTAACATTAGTTAGTAGGAAGTGTAGTCCTGTTTCTGCTAAGCGAGAAAAATTAGCCTTCCAATTGCTACCACGTCTAGTGGCCACCTTAGTCATGCGCTCGGTGTTAGCTACAAAATAATTAAAAGTTTGTAAAGCATTTTCTAGAGACTCATACTGTGGGCGATCGTATAATTCTATGTGCTTGAGTGATTTTTCACGATGACTACCCAAATGTTTATCTTCGTCTATTAATACTCGAGCTAGTTTGCCCTGATGTAACATTTCAATGAAAGAGTGTTGGTGGCCCTGTTCAGACTTTTTGTATTGACCCCTGAAAACTAAAAATTTATTATCGGGATCAGATTCTATACCTGAGCTTAAGAAAGATTTGGTGATTTTTAGAGAATTATAATAATCAGGATCATTAATAAGTTGAGTTCTATTTTTATAGGTAGCTTGGGCAGTATTAGTGACAGCGTGTGATGAAAGTAGTCCAGCTTCTTGGCGTAGAGATTCTTCAGAAATATTAGCGCCAATAGCTTCAGCTGTTCTTAATAAAGCGAAAACATTTTCTTTGGCACCGCTAGTTAATACTCTAGTTATTAAAGCGTCGGGAATGGTTAGATTTTTTTTACTTATTGTTTCAGCGAATTTTTCAGGGTTACTAGTAAGTTCTACAAATAATTTATTTAATGCTGCTTCAGTGTCCATTTCTTCATAACCCCACTGACTGACAAAATTTTCTAGTTGTTGTTGGGATAGTTCTTTAACTTTAGATTCAGAATTTTCTTCAGCATTACGTAAACTAGTTTCATTTATAGCATCAGTGTCTAGCCAATTATCTTCGGCTAAGGCGGTTAAACATTTCTTATCTAGCAGACCATAGGGTAGGTGAGAATGGAAGCCCTTAAGGTTAATGAAGATGCCATTGTTATCCAATGCAATGTTATCAGCATTTTTACGGCGGAGTTGAGTGGCCAATTTACTACTAAAAATATAATTTAATAGCTTAGCTCTTTCATGTGCAACTTGTTTTTGTAGCTGGGGCTCCTTTAGGTCTCGTAAAGCCTCTAGCATGTCTACCACATATTCAGCACCTAGATTTTTAAATTTTTTCTTAGTCAAAAGTTCGGTTGGTACAAAACCGACAGTCTGTAGAAGTTGTCTGGCAGCTTGTTTAGGATTATTATCGGCAGCCATTTTTTCTATTAGGTCTGTCCATTTATCTTCAGAGTCATCTGAACTGATAGCTTCGGCTGTTTTATCAAATAGCGCCTCGTCGTAGTTATCAGCGTTGATGTTAGGAGTTTGCTCGGCTATCATTAATCTTTCATAAATTAATTCAGGATTATCTTTGACGGCACCTAATAATTGAGGTACACCCTCCTCAGGTAATGACGGTGACGAAGTTAGTGATTCATCGGACCAGTTATATAATTTTTGTAGGTGCAAGGCAGCTGGGCTTTTCCCCACTTTAACTAAGGCTCTTAAATCAGCACCACGATGACCATTTAGGTTCTTGAGTAATTCGATGTTGGCTATTACTGCCTTGTCTTCAATGTTAGATATGTCAGGCATGCTTAATTGTTCATCTCTATATCTACTGCGATCATAAAAAATATCACGCAACATTTCTGTAACTGGTGATAATTCTTCTTGTTTTTTTTGATCGCCGCTAGGCCAACCTTCTATACCTCCCATAGTCATAAATATAGCTTAATAATAACGCAAATAATACATAAAATCAATTTATAATACTAGAAAAGTACATTTTTTAAATTAAGTGAAAAATGCTATACTGATTACAGGTGTTTCCTATGTGATAGAAAAAGTAAAAAATTAGTAAAATAAATATATGCCTAAGAAAATTAAAGCTCCAAAGAAGACAATTAAACATTTGGATAGTGCTGGAATAAAGCATGACATTTTAGAGCACAAAACAGTTTATACAGCTATAGACGCTGCCAACACCATGAAAAGAAAGATGGATCAAGTAGCTAAGTCATTATTGGTTAAAGCAGACAAAGATTATTTTGTGGTACTTTTGCCAGCAGACCATAATTTAAATATGGACAAATTAAAAGCAGTTATTAAAAAAGAGTATGGCAAAGAAGTTAAGGTGGTAAAAATACCAGGAGAAAAGATTGCTAGAGAGGTGCTCAAGATTAAAAATGACGCCATGGCCGCCTTTGGTTCACTTTATAAATTGCCGGTAGTAATGGAAAAGAAGTTAGAAAAAGTGAAGAAGGTAGTTTTTTCTTCTGATAGTTATAACCACTCAGTTGAGATGGCAGTTAAGGACTTTGTAAAATTGGAAGAAGTATTAATGGGTTCTTTTGGTGCAAAGAAAAAAATTAAGGCAGCTAAACCTAAAAAAGTTGTTAAGAAAAAAGTAGTTAAAAAGAAAAAATAACAGAAGATTGTTTATCTGGTTGTCGTAAGTGTCCAACACTAGGGGCGCATTATGATCGTGGAGATAATTACATCCCAGAATAATTTAGAAAATCTAGTATATAAAGACACCTTAGCGCATAGCTAGGGTGTTTTTTATTAAGTGGATAAGTTAGATTGACAAAAGTGTAGAAAAGCCTGATAATTAAGCTGTTAAGGAGGGTTTATCTTAAGAAAATAATACCATAAACCTATGCTTATTAGTAAAAAAACCTTTTATTTGTGGACGCTGGCAGCTATTTTGTCAGTTTTTGTAATCTCTGGATGTTCTAAGGATTCAGAGGATAAGAAAGATGATAATAACTCATTTACCAACTCCGTTGTTGAGGAGGACAAAAGTGAAGCTATTATGGCTTTGTTTACAGAAAAATATAACAGAGATAGCGAGGAAGTAGTGATTACTATCCATAAAGAAACAGATAATTATGTTCGCGGTAGTGTAAAATTTAATGAAGAGCCTGAAGAGATGTATTTATTTTTGGCAGCCAAGGAAGATCAAGATTGGCAATTAGTTTTTGAAGGTGCTAGTGCAGTGCCATGTAGTGCTATTGAAGAATATAATTTTCCAGAGGATATGGTAAGTGATTGTTATATACCGCCAGTGGCAACTGAGGTTGATCATAAGGAGATTGATATAGATAGTATCGATTGGAAAACCTATAGCAATGATGTACATGCCTATTCAGTTGAATATCCAGGTATTTGCAATGCTTTTGCCGCAGATAATAATGTGCAGTTTACTGGAGAATTAAATAATGATGATCATTGGCCGTCTATTTCCGTTATTCATTATAATAGTCAATATTATCGTCCAGCAGCAGACACAGATGTGAATGAGTGGGTAAAGCAATTTCCAGGCTTCACTAAAGGAGGCGATATTAGTATTGCTGGATTACCAACTGTGCATTTCGTACAAGAGAGAACTGCCAATGTCTTTGCTGGGGATTATTATTATTTCATTAAAGGAGATCAATTATTTAGCATTAGAATTTTACATACAGATGATAGAGTTGATTGGAATTTGTATAATAGATTTTTAAATAGCTTTACTTTTGTAGAAGAGGTGGTAGAAGAAGTAGAAGAGATGCCTACCGAAGTAGAGGGAACAGATGTTGATAGCCAGGTAGCTTGTGTAACAGATGAAGATTGTGTGCCAGTACCGGGGTGTCATCCACATCAATGTATAAATGCTAATTTTGTAGATCAGTATGAACAACCAGAGATGTGTACGCTACAATTTGAATGTTCTGCAGCTTATAATGCTGAGGATTGTCTATGTCAGTCAAATGTTTGTGTGAATATAAATTTAACAGAAGGTTGTACTGAATAATTTTTGTAAAAAAAGGCCCCGTCGAGTTGAACTCGACGGGGTTTTTGGTTATTTGATGCTCTTCATAACTTCGAAAAGCTTATGGGCAATAACCTTGGATAGATCTATCCGCGTTACTATGCCGCCGGTAGTAGATTTATAGCGGTTGTGCCGCTCAATAGTATTACCGAACATGACAAGGTCAAAAGGATTATTGCTGAACAATTTGCGCTTCCAACCCGGAGTGCAGACTGGATGAGTAACACAAAAGTGTACCTTGTAAGCGCCTAGCCGCAGTAACTTGTGTCCGGATCCATTGGCAGTGCCTCCTGTAGCAGCTTCATCCTCACGGATACAAACTTCAGCTCCAGCTAGTTTTTCGTCAGCAAAAACAATTTCAATATCATATTGTTCTTGGATTGCTTTCAGCTCTGCTGGATCTTCAACAATTTTGGTTTCGCCATTAGGCAACCGTTCTTTGGGATTGGCCGATACCTTGGCATTCACAATTTTAGCTAGTGCAACTGCCCTAGGGATAGACCCAATGTCAGGAGCGTGAATATAAAATTCACGGCCTTCAGCTTGAGCTGTTTCTACTAGAGGCTGAAGTTCAGCCGCAAAGTCAGCCGAAGGATCTACATTCCAGGCTTTGATGCCAACCTCTTTGCAATTTTCCAAGGTAATCTTGGAATGAATATCACAAACAATGAGGCGATTAACTCCAGCAGCTGCCAAGCCATGGATCAACATACGGTTGCGGTTGATTTCATGTCTTTTTTCAGCGTGATCCTGTCGCCGGTAGCGCATAAAAGGTATGATGCCTGTGACTGAGTTTGCGCCATATTGATGTTTGGCTGCCCAGACTAGAGTCCTGAACTCTTCCAGCATCTCTTGATCATGACAACTGTTGAAGATAAGTACATGCTTACCCTCGATGCCCTCAAAATCCTGGATGCGGAAGTCCGGTTCTCCATCTGGAAATTCGTCATAATCGAGATGAGCAAAGGTTAGGTCTTTTTGACCAACCGGAGTGATCTCGTTGACGATACTAATGATACCTCTGGCTAGAGTGTGGTTGCCTGTGCCGCTGATGGTGACAAATTCACTAGTGTCCAGCATTATGAATCTCCTTTGGACGTGGTTTTATAACGTGGTATTTTTGAACGAACTAAGAATTGCTTTATGCTGATAGATTAGGTAATTTACATTCTTTTGTCAATGATAATAAAAACCCCCGAACTTTTAAATTCGAGGGATAACATGCACTCACAGGATTTTTTGTATAATCTTGAAGAGTGCCGCCAAAAGCGCAGCTACCAGGATTGCAATCAATAGGCGACCCACTAAGAAGCTAACGGCAAAAAACATACCAACTATAGGCCAGAGTATAAATTTGAATAGCAGGATTAGGACAATGATAGACAGTAGTTTTCTCATGCTTTGATCCTTGGAAGGAGTTGTTGGTGATTAAGGATTTTTGAAAGAACATAGTATTTTAGTAGAAAATGATAGACGTGTCAACATTGGAGCTTGTTGCGGTTTTAGCTTATATGATAGAATGGGTGTATATGAAAAATAGACCAGGTAAAATTATAGCAGTAGTAGGTGCTCCATCAGTAGGTAAGAGTACTTTTGTTCGGCATCTAAAAGATAAGTACAGGGTTACGGCTTTCCTAGAAGGTGAAGAAGGTGACTTGCCAGAATTTGTTAAAGAAAATATTTCTCAGAACAAAAATAGGTTGCAAACTACTTTATATTTTCATAATCAAAATATAGATCAGTACAATCAAGCATTGACTCTAAAAGATCAAGCGCATCATGTGGTCTTAGATACTTTTTGGCTGACAAATTTATTTTTTATAAATGATATTATTTATAATAATCGAGCAGAGCAGGATCTAGTTCGTGATTTGATAAGACTGGCCAATCAATCTCTACATTTGCCAGATTATATAATTTATTTGGAAGCTAGTGATGAATTGGTTAAGGAAAGAGTGTTGGGTAGGGGTCGAGGCTTTGAGGCTAATGTTATGGATAGTTTTTTCAAGGTTAACCAAGCGCACATTAATTATTTTAATAATGATGCTGAGCAGGAGTTAGCCCGATCAAATATTATTAGAGTATCAGCAGCTGATTTTGATTATGATAAATTAGCAAAAAAATTAAATTTATTAAAGATATAAAAAGCTACCCCTGGGGGTAGCCCGAATTTTATTTCTCTTCCGTCTCTTTGGCAGTTAGTCTGCGACAGACGCAGGAGAGTTGAGCAGCACCGCTACGACGGCAATATTCTTTGACGGCACCCTGTGCAGTAGTTGCTTCGGCTGAGCCGACTTTTTTGGCGCCATCGTCACCATTAAATAGAATGTCAAACTTTTTCTTAGCCATCGCGGACCTCCTGATTATGATGAATAAAGGACTAATAGGACTATAGTAATTTAGTATTAAATATTATAAAAGTCAAGTTTGTAGTATAATGACAATGTATGGGTATTATAAAAGTAGATACTAGGGGTCATTATGATTTTGTAAATATTACAGAACAGGTGACTAAACAGATAGAGCAGGCATCAATTAACAGTGGAGCGGTGTTGGTATTTGTGGCTGGCACTACAGCTGCATTAACTATGATAGAATATGAAAATGGGGTAATTGAAGATATTAAAAATGTTTTGGAAAACATGGCACCAGAGCAGGCTGATTACAAGCACCATAAAAAATGGGGGGATGCCAATGGAGCAGCGCACATAAAGGCAGCCTTGATAGGTCCTGATTTATTGGTACCAATTAAAGATGGTAAGATGATGTTAGGTACATGGCAGCAGATAGTCTTGATAGATTTTGATGAAAAACCCAGAAGTCGACAAGTGATAATAGAAAATTTAAGTCAATAAAAAAATTCCCGAAACGGGAATTTTTTGTTGTGGTATTAACTGCAGGTACATTTGCCACCGCTGCATGTACACTCACTTGTACAATTACATTTTTTACCTCCGCATGAATCGCAACTTTCTTCTGGGAGACAAGTGCATGGGGTATTACCGCAAGTTGGACATTTTTCTTCCATATCTAAACGGTTAATTATTAAGACTTATATATTATAGCATAATTTTAACTCGAGTGAAAATTAATAAATTTGTGTTATAATGAACATATATGAGGCTTTTTGTTATAATTTTAGTAGCTTTTGTATCTGCAGCCTGTACACAACAAGTCGTGGATAGTGATTTATTAAATAACCAAGAAGGTTTTATGAAACTAACTAGTACTGCTTTTGAGCATAATCAATCTATGGACAAAAAGTATACTTGTGATGCTCAAGATACTAATCCATCTCTAGAAATATTTGATGTACCAGTTGAGGCTGTATCCTTAGTTCTGATAATGGATGATCCAGATGCTATCAAGCCAGCTGGTAAAGTCTGGGATCATTGGATTGTTTGGAACATACCACCAAGTACTACTATAATTCCAGAGGGGCAGGAGCCTAGCGGCATTCATGGCAAAGGAACTAGTGATAATTTAGACTACCACGGTCCTTGTCCGCCTGATGGTGAACATCGATATTTTTTTAAACTTTATGCTCTAGATACGGAAATTAGTCTAAATGAAGGAGCTAGTAAACTAGAGGTTGAGCAGGCCATGGAAGGGCATATTTTAGAAAAAGCAGAGTTAATTGGTTTGTATAATAGACAAAAATAATTTTAAATTTTTTTAAGATAATTATCAGCACCAGTCTTAGTTTTGAAATGTAGCGAAGTTCTAATGTTTTCTTTTTGTGCGCCTTCCAACTTTAGTGTATGTGCTAGAGTATTTCTAAGTATCTGAGGATTAATTTTTAATATAGGAATCATTAGTTTTGCATATCTCTCAATAATTCTTTCCACTGACCTAACAGACAGGTTGTTATCATCAGCTTTTTTAGCTCGATCTAGATTGATAAACAGCCAGGGACTATTATCATGACGAGTGTTTAAATATTTATCTAAGTGAAACCAAGCTAGAGGTTTAATGGCTATATGTTTTTTATCAGGTAATATCAATTCTTTAGTTATTTCATCAATATATTGTTTTTTAAGCTGAACTATTTGACCAACTTTTATTCCAGTAGAATACAATAACTCCAACAGAGCTTTGTCTCGAAGATTGGTGTTGCCCTGATGTTTTAGTGGCTTGTCCAAAAATGTTTGCAGTTGATCATCTGTCAGTATAATCAAGTTAGTATCTTCTGGTGATAATAATTCAAAGCGGAATCTTTTTTGTAAAAATTTGAGATAGTTGTTTAAAATAATGAATCTAAGATTAATGGTATTTATTCTTGGATGATTGCTTATCATGAATTGGTGATAATCTTTTAATTTTGTTTCAGTTATTTTTTCATCTTTAAGCCAACTAAAAAATTTATTAAGATGCCAAAGGTAATTTTTGACAGTATTAGGATGTAACTGCCTAGAGTGGAGGAATTTTTTGTAGTCATTTATAGCCATGTCTTTATTTTAACATAAAACGACACATATTTTAATGTAAAGTTAACTTGACATAAGTTTTTCCAGGTTCTATAATGTAAACATGAATCATAAACACGGTAGCGTATTAAATCATGTGTACGACTTTAGGAAGAAAAAAAGCGTGACACAGGAAGAATTGGCGCGAGCAGTAGGTGTGTCTCGCCAGACTATTATTTCAATAGAAAAGGGTAACTATGACCCTTCAGTTTGTACAGCTTTAAAGGTGGCTAGTTTTTTTGAGGCGCCAGTAGAAAAAGTTTTTTGTCTACCGTGCACAGGACGTGATGCTTAAAATTTAAAAAATAAAATAATTATTAATAAAAAATTTATGAAAAACATATATATTTTTATTGTCGTAGTAATTGTCATAGGTGTTGTTGCCTATGGCTATAATCAAGCTAAGTCGGATGTGGATGTAGAAAATTCACTTACGATGACTGATGATAAACAAGGGGAAGATTTTAAAAGTATGGAGGTTGATAATAATCAATATGTAGATTATGAACCAGCTTTGCTAGCCCAGGCTGACAGCGGAGATGTCGTGTTATTTTTTCATGCTAGTTGGTGTCCAACTTGTCGAGTTTTGGACGAGAACTTAAAGGATGAGTTGGGTGATTTCCCAAATGACCTAACGATTTTGAAGGTTAATTATGACAAAGAAAAAGAACTCAAAAAAAAATATAGCATCACTTACCAACACACACTAGTGCAGGTTGATTCTCAGGGTAATGAGCTAGCCAAGTGGGCTGGTAGTAATGATCTCAGCGCAATACTCAAAAAGCTCAAATAAAAAATTAAAATAAAGTTATGCTAATTTTAATCACAATGGGCTTTCTGTCCGGCGTAGTTACTGTGCTATCTCCGTGCATTTTGCCTATCTTGCCAATTATGCTTTCAGGTGCAGTTGGCGGTAAACGTCGACCTTATGGTATTGTGGTGGGTTTTGTACTAAGCTTTGCCACCTTTACTGTTTTTGCTACATTCTTAGTACAATCATTAGGTATTGATTTAGACACTTTACGATATATTGCAGCGGCAATTTTAGCCCTATTAGGCTTAACATTGATACTCCCTAGACTACAGGAAAAAATTAATAGCCTGGTTAAGATACCTCAGTTGAACACAGGGCAGAAAACAGGATTTGGTGGAGGGTTAGCCACAGGAGCCACCCTAGGTTTGGTATGGGCTCCATGCGCCGGACCAATATTAGCGGCAGTCATTACTTTAGCTGCTACTGCTCAGGCTGGCGTAGGTTCATTCTTAGTAGTTTTATCTTATGCTTTAGGCACAGGTGTAGTTATGTTATTGATTATACTGGGTAGCCGTAGAGTTTTAGAAAGAGTTAGAAAACTTTATGCTCACCTAGGAACCATTCACAAGATTTTTGGTGTTTTGGTAATAATTGCTGCTTTAGGTATTGTTACTGGCTATGATCGAAAAGTGCAGACTTATATTATAGATATTACTCCAGCTAGCTGGACCACTTTTTTACAGGGTTTTGAGCAAGGAGAGGTAATAGAAGGGGCAATAGAGTATTTAGATGAGAAACGGGAAGAATTAAACATTGACGGCGGTCCAGCGCCAGAATTTAAAGGTATCACTGCTTGGATAAATTCAGAGGGTGAGACTATAGCGGATTTAAAAGGTAAGGTGGTATTGATAGATTTTTGGACATATTCTTGTATTAATTGTATTCGTACTTTGCCTTATATTAAGGACTGGCATCAAAAGTATAGTGATGATGGCTTAGTTATTATTGGTATGCACTCTCCGGAGTTTGCTTTTGAAAAAAAGCTTAGCAATGTTCAAAAGGCGGTTGAAGATTTCGAATTAGAATATCCGATAGCTTTAGATAATGATTTTGCTACATGGGTTGCCTATCAAAATAGATATTGGCCTGCTAAATATTTTATAGACAGAGAGGGAAATATAAGGCACACTCATTTTGGTGAAGGTGCCTATCAAGAAAGTGAGGAAGTCATTAGACAGCTTTTGGCTGAAGGTGGTGATATGCCAGAAGAAGCTATTTCAGAGGTGAGTGGTGGCTCTTATAATATAATGCAAAGTCCAGAGACGTATTTGGGCTATTGGCGTTTAGCCAACTTTAATAATCATAAAGAACTAGTTAAGGATAGTAGTCACAATTATAGGAAATCATCTAAGTTGTCTAACAATCAATGGACAATAGATGGGCAGTGGCGCATGGAAGAAAAAAGGTTGATTTCTGAAAGTGATCAATCACGTTTGCAGATAAAATTTAATGGTAAGGATGTATTTTTGGTTATGGGCTCTTCAGAGAGCAAGGAAGTGAGGGCTTTTATAGATGAGCAAAGGCAAACAGATGTTTTGAGCCCCATTGCTGTTGATGAATTTAAACTTTATGATATTGTCCGCCACGATTCATTTATTGAGGGCGGTGTATTGGAATTAATAGTTCCAGAGGGTGTAGAATTATACGCCTTCACTTTTGGTAGCTAATAAAATATATAAATTATATGGGAAATAAAAATTTTTTGATATTAGGCATATTTTTAGTGGTTGCTTTAATTATATTTTTTAGCAATAGTCCTGAAGAGGTGATTGATAAGATAGCTGGTAAAAAATTACCAGGCTTTGACACGGATACCACTAAAACATCTATAGATATAGATTTGATATTATCTGGTGGTCCTGGCAAGGATGATATTCCAGCATTGTCTAATCCAAAATTTACTAGCATAGAGGGAGCAAGTTTAAAAGATAAAGCTTTTGGTGTCCTGGTAAATATGGATGGTGAAAAAAGATATTATCCTTACAATATTATGGTTTGGCATGAGATAGTAAACGATAGTATCGGAGATAATGATTTTGCGGTTACTTTTTGTCCCTTATGTGGTTCAGCTATAGTGATTGATAGAAATGTTGGTGGACAGATATTAGATTTCGGTGTATCAGGATATTTATATGAATCAAATTTATTAATGTACGATAGGCAGACAGAATCTTTGTGGTCACAAGCTAGGGGTGAGGCTGTGGTAGGGGATTATGTGGGTAGTAAATTACAAGTCCTGGATATGCAATTGATATCTTTTCTTGAATTAAAACAAAAGCACAATGACGCTCTAGTGCTTAGTCAGGATACAGGCCATAGTCGGGATTATTCTTTTTATCCATATGATAATTATGAGTCTTCAGATAATTTGTATTTTCCAGTTTCAGTGTCAGATAATCGTTTTTCAGCAAAAGAGGTGATGTATTCTTTTTCTTTGGATGATCAGTACATATCTTTTCCGCAAGAAGGTTTACAGGAAAATGGAGTAGAGACACTCAATCTCAATGGTTATAGTGTTAGTGCTCAACGTGATGGAGATGAGATAGTAGTTATAAACAATGGGCAAAAAGTGCCTGGTTACTATGAAATGTGGTTTTCCTGGGCTACTCATCACCAAAATGATGGTATAGTTTGGGAAATGAACGAATAACTTAGCAATACTTGACTTTTTATGCTGAAAATGTTAGTGTAATGCTGTATTTAATAAAATAATTTACCTAATTCTTGGTTTAACCTGACCAACAAAGTCTAGCTTTGAGGTTAAGCTCGGGTTTAGGAAAAAGGGAAAAAACTATGTTAGACAAAAAAAAGAAACAACGAGTTATTGAGAAATTTAAAACTCATAAGAGTGATACTGGTTCAGCTGAGGTGCAGGTTGCTATCTTAACTGAAGAGATTAAAGAGTTGACTAAGCATTTGCGTGAAAATAAGAAGGATTTTTCTTCACGTCGTGGTTTGTTAGCTAAGGTTTCTCTCAGACACAGATTACTACGTTACTTAGAGAGGGAAGACGAGAAGAGATTTATCAAGTTAGTAAAGGCTTTGAAATTAAAGATGAGTAAAAAAGTTAGACTTGAAGAAGAAGAGCGCTTAATTGTCGTTCCTACACCTGAGGATAAAGAAGAAAAAAAAGAAGAAGTAAAAAAGTAAGATATAAACCCTGTTCTGTTTAGATCAGGGTTTTACAATTTAATATTATTAATAATACTGTTTGAAAGTTGGTAGGTAAGTTTTAGGATATTATTTCAATATCTTGGAGTTTGCCATATCAACTCTACATCAGTGTTTTGAAAGGAACTGATATATGTCAGTTAAACAATTTTCTACAGAAGTCGCCGGAAAAGAACTTAAAGTTGAGATCGGGCGATTAGCTAAGCAGGCTCATGGAGCTTGTACTGTTAGTTATGGCGAAACAGTCGTATTAGCAACAGCTACAACAGCTAGCCAACCACGTGAGGGGATAGATTATTTCCCACTAATGGTTGATTATGAAGAAAAGCTTTACGCAGCTGGAAAAATTAAAGGTTCACGTTTTATTAAACGTGAGGGTAGGGCTACAGATGAGGCTATGTTAACAGCTCGTATGATTGATCGTTCTATTAGACCTTTATTTAAAGAGTCAGAACGTAATGATGTGCAAGTTGTGGTCACTGTTTTATCATATGATGGTATCAATGATCCAACTTTTCCTGCCATGATGGCTACCTCTATATCTTTGGGTATTTCTAAAATACCCTGGAGAGGTCCTTTGGCCGGTGTTAATTTAGGTAGAGTTGACAATGAATGGGTTTTAAATCCAAGTGTTGAAGCTAAGCAGAAGAGCGACCTAGATTTATTTGTTGCCGGTTCAGCTGATCAAGTTATTATGATTGAGGCTGGAGCTCAAGAGGTCAAAGAAAATGATATGTATGAAGCAATTGAATTTGCTGGTAAGCATATTAAAAAGATTATGCCTTTTGTTGAGGATATCGTAAAGAAAGAAGGCCAAGAAAAAATAGTAACAGAAGTGGATAAAGACAAAGAAGAAGTGCGCTCTAAGGTTATAACTAAAGTAAATGAAGTTTTAGCTAAGAATGACGTAGTTAGCTGCTTTAATCCAGATAAATCAAAAATGAAACAGGCTATTAATGATTTGACTGATAAAGTTAACGAAGTTTTAAAAGAAGACAGTGAAGTATCTAAAGATATGAGATCTATGGGAGTGTCTATGATAGATGATGCCCTAGTTAAAGCCTTTAAGGGTTTGGTATTAGATAAAAAGAAGCGTCCTGACAATAGGAAGCTTGATGAAATAAGAAATTTGGAGGCCGACGTGTCTCTATTGCCACGTACCCATGGTAGTGGTCTATTTTCTCGTGGTGAAACACAAGTTTTGTCTGTAGTGACTTTAGGTTCTCCTGGTGATGAGCAAACATTAGATACTATGGAAGAAGATGGTACTAAAAAATATATGCACCATTATAACTTTCCAGGATACTGTGTTGGTGAAGTAAAACCACTCAGAGGTCCAAGTAGGCGTGATATTGGTCATGGCGCTTTGGCTGAAAAAGCTTTAATAGCTGTTTTACCAAAAAATGAAGATTTTCCATACACTGTTCGTGTAGTTTCTGAGGTTATGGGTTCAAATGGCTCATCTTCACAGGCTTCAATTTGTGGCTCTACACTATCTTTAATGGACGCTGGTGTGCCAATTAAGGCGCCAGTAGCTGGAATAGCTATGGGATTGGTAGTTGATGATGACAATGCAAGTAATTATGAGATTTTGACTGACATTCAAGGCATTGAAGATCATGCGGGTCATATGGATTTCAAAATAGCTGGTACTAGAGATGGTATCACAGCCATTCAATTGGATATAAAATTAGATGGCATATCTTACGATGTAGTTAAAGAGACTTTGGATAAAGCTAAAGATGCTAGAGTTAAGATTCTGGATGTTATGAAGAAGACTATTGCTGAGCCACGCTCCGAGATGTCTCCGTATGCACCACGTATCACTTCCATGAATATTGATCCAGATAAAATTAGAGACGTTATTGGGCCAGGTGGTAAGATTATTAACGAAATTATCGCTGCCTGTAATGTAAATATTGATATTGAACAGGATGGTGTAGTCATGATTACCTCAACTGATGGCGAGGGTTCAGCTAAAGCTAAAAAATGGATTGAAAACATCGTCAAGGATATCGAGGTTGGTGAAATATATGAAGGTAAAGTTTTAAATATCATCAAGGGACGTGACAATGGTTCTGAATTAGGTGCTATCGTAGAATTAATACCAGGTAAAGATGGTATGGTTCACATTTCTCAGATTGCTCACAAAAGAATTGAAAAAGTTAGCGATGTTCTTAATGTTGGCGATATGGTTAAGGTTAAGGTTATGGAAGTAGACAAGGAAAGAAATCGTGTTAGCTTGTCCATGAAAGAATTGTTGCCGAAACCTGCTTTTTCTGACAAAGGACGTGAAGACAAAGGACGTCCAGCGCCAGGAAAACCTAGATTTTTTAAAAAAGATTCTAAATAAATTACAACAGTGAACTTTCTTAAGCTTGTTAAAAAGAAAGAAAAGAAGTTTGATTTCAAGATAGTCATAGCTCTGCTAGTTTTGGCTATCTTGTTGTTTTTGGTGAGATTTTTAGCGCCACAATCTAATGTTTATGCGCGTGATTTTCTTCCCCAGGACACTACTTTCTATTTTCAGTGGACTAATCAAAAGGTTTTATTACAAAATGAGGCTGATAATACTAGGTTTTTCGATACTAGTGTACCACAGGAGCATCTAGAGACCCTGCAGGGTATATTAGGGAAAGATTTCTCCAATCTAAAGGAGGTAATTTGGTTTCGGACAGAGTCTGCGCAGGATGTTAATCATTATTTGGTGAGATTTTCTAGTTTACCAGGTAAATTTTTGGATAGTTTGCAAAATTCTAATCCGGATTATTTTTATTTCCAACCCAGTCGGGACATTTTGTTAATTTCAGAGTCAGATGCACTTGGACAGAGTCTACCAGAGTTAATAGTTAAACGCTTTACAGTTAATTATATCGATCAAGGTCTAAATATATACTGGTTTCCAGGGTCAAAGCCAGAATTTTTGTCCAGTTGGGATAATTTGTTACCAGAACAGTTACTAGCTAGGGATATTTTTATTAATTTACAGACAACAAAGGGGCATGTTAGGTTGAATCTATATCAAACTAGGCTAGAGGGTGGTTCTCACAAGCCACATCCTTTGTCAGGGGCTAGATTACTAGCAGATTTTGACTTAATGGCTGGTTTTCAAGCTAGTTCAACAGAGTTTGCAACCAATTTTATTAGTAGAGACATTATTTTACAACTTTATAATGCATTGCCATATTACAATCTAAACCAAGAGGAGATAAACAACTATATTTTATCAGATAGTATTTTAATTCAAGATGGAGCTGGCTGGTTGTTAGTAGGTAAGGATGATTGGCAGGGTTTGGCTATAGATTTAGCCCATGATTTTGAGCTACAAGAGGTTTCCAAGCTATTACCAGATGGCACCACTTATATAGAATTATTAGCTGGTGAAGAACAACCAGTGCTAGAGCATGAATTTTCCCAGTTAAAATACTGGCAAATTGACGGCTTATACGGTATTAGCCTTGATAATATGTATTATTTAAGTAATGAGGCTTTCTTGTTGGAGGGGATAATTAACAATAATAGGCCACTTAGCTCAGTTTTTGGGGATTGTTTGTCAGACTCTAGCTATGAGATAGGTGATTTTATAAGCCTAGAGGTTGATCAGGTGCCAGCTAGCAGCTTGCGGGATTACTTAGAAACTAAGAATATAGGTACACTAGATATATTTTCCTACCAAAATTCTACAGTTGAGGGATTGCAGTTGTGTTTTTAAGATAGTTATATACACACTGTGGATAACTTGTTGGTATCTTCTGATTATTTTTACTTGTTTTGTCAAATGATTCTTCTATAGGGTCGTTTTTTATCTAATATTAGCTTAAATATCACGTTGACATAAAGGTCTATCTATGATATACTTAGTATGTTGATAAGAAGCTCATTAAAACTTTAAGGAATTGTGCATTAAGATTTTAGTGCTCAACTCTTTCCATTTTACTGTTCTAAATACAAACCTTGGAATAACCTGACTATTCTCCAAAACAAAAACAAAAAAACAGTAAAAAAGATTATCCTTTCACCTAGTGTGAAGAGATCAATCTATAGATTGGTAAAATGGCTATAACTCTGAGTCAGGGACGAGTAATTAAATATCAGCATAGAAGATCTTAAACATCAATTTTCACTTACAAAAAGTACCTTTAATTGAATTAAAGTTTCTGTGCCGATACCAGAGGCACACTAACCAGCCATAAATTTACCATGCGGGCAACGGAAGTGTGCCTTTTTATTTTACCTTGATTTTTAAAGGTGTATCTGCTAATATACTAAAGTATTATTATTTCAAAAGTAAAGATAATCTTATGTTGAAAAAAGATAAAAGTCCTAAATTAACAGCTAAATTCATAGAGACTAGGAAAGCTGAACTGACTAAACGTCGTCAGGAAATTTTGCGTGAATTAAAAGCTGACACTGTTCAAGTAGCTGATAATGACTACAATGCTAAGTTCGTTGATTATGGTGATAAGGATGATGAGAATGCTGCTGAGGTAGCTACCTTTGAGAAGAACCTGTCTTTAGAGAAGACTTTGGAAGTATCTTTATATAATGTCAACAAAGCTATTAAAAAGATAGATGAGGGTAATTATGGACTTTGTGAGAAATGTGACAAGCCAATCACTCCAGAGAGGTTAGAGGCTTTTCCTTCAGCTACCTCATGTATGGATTGTAAGAAAAAATCTTTATAATGATCAAATATTTTGCTAGTGTTATATTTTTATTTATAGTAGATAGGCTAGCTAAAATTTATGCAGTCAAAAAAACCCTTGATAATGACGGGGGTTTTATTGATTTACATATAAATCCAAATATTGCTTTTTCTATACCCCTGCCAACAGTAATTTTATATCCGTTGGTGATTATAGCATTGTTTATCCTGATTTATTTTTGGCTCAAGAGTCTGAGTAAGAAGTCTATTTTGATTTGGCCCTGGGGATTATTGATTGTAGGTGCTTTTAGTAATCTATTGGATCGTTTTTATTACCAAGGAGTGGTGGATTTTATCAATGTGCCGTTTTTTACAGTTTTTAATTTAGCAGATATATATATTTCTTTAGCAGTGATTTGGATTTTATACTATGAGTTGATTTTTAGTCGCTCAAAGGAAGTAAGTAAATAAAAAAGGGAAGCATGAGCTTCCCAGGATAATGTGGGGTGGTTTTAACCACTCTTTTTTGCTAGCATTGTTTCACGCTCTTCTTCGGATATACGGCGGTAATGTTGGTTGGGATGCAGACTGCACTCCAGATAGTAGTGACCTCATGAAAAGCCTATTTTGAGCTTGCCTTGGCAGCCTTCGATAGTGCAGGGATCGCCTTGGGTTGTATTTTCAGGTAATTGTGGCATAGGGTCTCCTAATAGGAAGAATGGGAAAGGACATTGTGCCGAGCTTCGGCATGAATAGCTTAGCTAAAAGGTAGATTGGTGTCAATTGCTTGACAAATATTTTGATTGAGCTAAGATGGCAATAACAAGAAGAGCGATTTGCGAGAGTGCCCCCGTCTATGGCGGGGTAGGGCATGGGTTAGTTTTTTGTTAGGCTTTGGTGAGCGGGCAAGTTTCCAGGGCAGAACATAAAAACAATTATTTGCATTAAACAGATCGCTTTTCTTGGAAGAAAAGTGATTTTTTTATGAATAAAGTTTATACAATTGCACCAATAGGTCTCAAGGGAGTTTTGGTAGAGGTAGAGACAAATTTTTCTCGGCATCTACCCAAGATTATTGTGGTTGGCTTACCGGATACAGCTGTTCAGGAGGCCAAAGAAAGAGTTTGGGCCGCTATTGAAAATAGTAATTTGCAGTTTCCCCGTAAAAAAGTGGTTATTAACTTGGCGCCAGCTCAAATTCGAAAAGAGGGTGGTGCTTATGATTTGTCTATAGCTATTAGTGTCCTACAAACCAATGGAGATGTTATATTGCCAGATAAGAAGATTGCCTTTATTGGTGAGTTATCTCTTTTAGGAGAAGTTAAAGCTGTGCCAGGTGTACTAGTGATGGTCGCCAGCTTGAAAGACATGGGTTTTAAGCAAGTATTTTTACCAGCCGGAAACGCTAAAGAGGCCGGTGTGTTGAAAGGTATAGAGATATACCCAGTAAAGACGTTAAAACAACTTATAGGTCATTTAACTGATAAGGAAAGCATAGGCTCCTTATCTTTTTTTGAATTTAAACCACGGCCGGCTAAAGCAGCTGTTGATTTAGCAGATGTTAAAGGTCAGTTAGAGGCTAAAAGGGTATTGGAGATAGCTGCTGCTGGGGGACATAACTTATTAATGGTTGGACCACCTGGGGCTGGTAAAACATTAATGGCTAAAAGTTTTTTATCTGTTTTGCCAGAGATGACTATTGATGAGGCATTGGAGGTTAGCAAGGTTCATAGTCTAGCTGGCTTGCTTTCAGAGGATAATTATCTAATAGATAGTAGATTGTTACGCTCACCACATCACTCGGCATCAGTTTCAGCAATTGTTGGTGGTGGATCATGGCCGCGACCTGGCGAAATAAGTTTAGCGCATCATAATATTCTATTTTTAGATGAGATATTAGAGTTTCCACGGCAAGTTTTAGAAGCTTTACGGCAGCCGTTGGAAGACAAGTTGATTACTGTATCTAGAGTGCGTGGTAGTTTAGATTTTCCTGCCAATTTTATTTTATTAGCCACAGCTAATCCCTGCCCTTGTGGTTATTTGGTTGACCAGGATAAAAATTGTGTTTGTAGTGCAGCTGATATTAAACGTTATCAAAAGAGATTGTCAGGCCCTTTATTAGATAGAATAGATTTGCATTTACTAATTAAGAAAGTGAAGAGTGGAGATTTAAGTGGGTCGGATGTCAAGGCTGAGCGATCAAGTATTGTGCAGCAGCGAGTGAATTTAGCTAGAATTAGGCAGTCGCACAGATTTAAAGGAGACAAGTTTAATCTTAATGCTGATATTGAACCAAAAGCAATGCAAATTTATTGTCAGATTACCGATAGTAGTAAACAAATATTGCAGCAGGCTGTAGATAGGCTACAGTTATCAGCTCGAGCATATTTTAAAATTTTAAAAGTAGCTAGAACTATAGCTGATCTGGGAGATGACGGTAGTATAAAGGATGAGCACATTTTAGAGGCTCTACAGTATAGAAATAAAGTTTTTGGGGCATAAGTGTAATAACTTGACTTTTATTACGTCTTATTATATATAGAAGGTAGAAGCGTTCATTACATTATAGGTTCTCTGCAGGACAGTGGGCTGGAAAGCCTCAAGTCTATTGCCCTGCAGAGAATATCTTGGATACGCTTCATGTGTCGTGAGATGAATAGTCAGCATCTTAAATATTCTCTTAAGGCCTTGAAGTTAACAACAAAAATATGTTTAAAGCTCTTTACGGATTCTTTAATATGATATTTTTGCTCATTTTGTTCAAGATGTTTGCTCCAGGAATATTCGTATTGGTCGTTGAACTGATTACCAACATTTTGATTCTATTGAATGAATCATTTAGTTCCATGTCCACTAGTTCTTTGAGCGTACAATTTTAGCTACGGCTAAAATACAGGATCCAAAGACCTTGCTTCGCAAGGTCTTTTTTTTTACATAAATAAAAAACCATCCTGAAAATCAAGATGGTCATATTTTAGGAAACTTTACGTTGAAATGAGTCAATCGGCTTGTCCAAGTGATTTTGTTTTTCTCGTTTTAAGCGGACAGGTATCATAATAAGCATGGAAAAGGTGATGCCAGTCAATATGGCGCTAAGTAGACCGCAAGGGTAATAGAGCCAATGTCCTTCGTGGTTAAGCCAGAGTGTGCTAACGAGACCCCAGAGGGCGAAAATACTAGCAAAAGTTGCGCCTCTAATTAGGCCATTAGATTTGTAATTTTTGCCGATGGTCGCTAGCGCGATAAAATTGATTAAGCAGATTACCACAGTTGTGATTAGCCATAATTTCATGTTAAAACTCCCTTTTTTGAAGGTTCTCCTTTGCAATAAAGGCATTTTATATGTCGAGCTGTTTTTTGTCAATGAAAAATAAAACCTACTACCAAAGGGCAGTAGGTTAATGTGTCAAAACTTTCTTAAATTACCATCGCCTGGTTCAGACCAGAATAGTATTATAGCAGAGAGGGTGGTGGGATATTGAATGAATAGCCATAGGCTTAGCCAAAAGCCACTGGGCGTATGGACGAAAATTGTAAATATAGCAATCAAGATGCTGGTGATTAGCGAAACTAGTCCGCCGAACATAATACTTGGTTTTCTGATCCACCAGGATATGAGGCCCACTATAAGGGCTACAATTGGCGGTATGCCGAAGACTAAGTCTAGAATGCTCATTTTATTTCCTCCAAAGATGTTTTGACTGGATTTAGTAAGGTGCGTAGGAATCAGCTAGTATACTATAAGTATAGCGTATTGTCAATGCTAGTATTTACTGTTAAGATATACTTATGAAAAAATATATCATCATCATAAGTATTATTATCTTGGCTGGTTTGGCTTGGGTTTATAAAAATAGAGGCCCAGAATTATTGGAAGTAGATTTACCAGTAGCTCAGGAATATGAAGATTTTATTGATCGAGAAGAAATCATCGAAGATGTCGATCAAGACATGGAGATCGTTGAGGTGGAGGAGTCAGAAGAAGTGGTTGATTCTGAGCCAATTTTACCTCCTCAGCCGGAAGTTAGTAGTATTAATTTAGCTGTACCATTTACTTCTCAGGCACCAACATCTAATTGGGAGCAACCTTTTCAGGATGCTTGTGAAGAAGCTAGTGTTTTAATGGTTGATCACTATTATCAAAATAAAAATTTTCCGGACAAAAAAGTCGTGGAGGATATTTTGATTAAAATGGTAGACTGGCAAGATGATTTTATGAACGGCACCTATGATATAACTATTGGGGAAACTAGTCAGTTAGCTAGAGAATTTTTTGGTTACAAAACAGAGCTGGTCCCTGACCTAACAGTAGCTAAAATAGAAGCTCTTTTACGAGAGGGTATTCCAGTGATAGTGCCGGCCAATGGTAAAAAATTGGATAATCCTAATTTTAGAAATGGCGGACCAGAATATCATATGTTAGTTATCAAGGGGTTTGCCGAAAATAAGTTTATTACCAATGACCCCGGTACTAGGCTTGGAGCCGATTTCATTTATACTTACGAGAATCTAATGTATTCTATTGCTGATTGGAACCAAAAAGAGTCCCTAGCTGTGGGACCCAAAATAGGTTTGGTTTTATATAAAGATTAAGCTATCTTAGTGTTGTTTATAGTAAGATGAAATTTATACTTTAGATATTTAGCGGCTTTTTGGCAGTAGTTCATTCTGACAGTAAAGATAGAAAAATAATCCATAATATCAGTAAATTTTGTATCCAATTTAAGGCTTAAAGTAATAGCCTTTTTTTGTTTGTCTACACTTAATTTATTATCAGTGATAGCGTAATTGACGCGGTCATGGATATCTTTTTTGATGTGTTTTATATTTTTGCTGGATACTCGACTACGGTGGACGTCTGATTTATCAGCAATAATCAAACAAGCAGTGACTTTATCAACTATTTTAAGATCGTCTTTATCGTGTGAAACAATGGCCTGAATTATTTGTGAAATATCATCAGGATTACTTTCATCAATATAGCATTGTGAGAAAAGGATGCCTGCCCAATAGTGATGTTGGGTCCTTCCTAAAAAATTTCCCATGTCATGACACCAGCCAGCAATAGCAGAGGTCTCTTGTTCGTGAGTACTAAGACCTATTTTACGGGCAATCATTTTTGAGCGATCACTAACTATGTCTATATGTCGACGACCATGATCAGTATATCCCAAGGCCCTAATATATCTTTCTGTTTGATCGATAAAAGAATTAATGCGGGGGTCTTTTTTTATTTTTTTTAGAGTTAAATCCATATTTATATAAGTAAAACAACATTACCCCTTCTAATTGAAAGGGTAATAGGAGGCGGGTATATTATTGTGTATTTTTTAATGAGTCTTTCAAGGTTTTGCCAGCTTTAAATTTGGGTACAATCACGGTAGGGATTTGTATCCTTTCTTTAGGATTTTGTGGGTTAACACCCATGCGAGCATTCCTAGTACGAGCAGAAAAAGTACCGAAGCCAGTTAGGGTTACTTCTTTGCCTTGTTTTAGTCTTTCTATGACCACGTCTTCAAGGGCTTGTAGTACATCCTCAGCTTCTTTTTTGCTGACTCCCGCCTTGATAGCCACTGTTTCAATTAACTGCGCTTTATTCATAAGCTTATGGTTAATTTATAATTTCTCTTAGTAATTCTATTTTGGAAGTTTTATTTGTTTGGTTATCTATTTCTAATAATACTGCATTTACCTCAATTTGACCAGTTTTAGGTAAATCATGGCGTATTTTTTCATCAGATAGAAATTTTTCGATAATAATCTCTTTTTTAATTCCTAAAACTGATGGGTAAGCACCAACCATTCCGATATCAGTAAGGTATCCAGTTCCTTTTTCCAATATCTGAGCATCGGCAGTTGGAACATGAGTATGTGTGCCTAGAACAGCTGAAACACGACCATCAAGATATAAGCCCATAGCTCTTTTGTCGCTGGTAGCTTCACCGTGCAGGTCGATTATTATATTAGTATTTTTAGGTATCTTTTTTAACAACTCGTCTACTTTGTGAAAAGGATTACTAAGAGGTTCATCTTCAAAATCAATAAAAGTTCTTCCATTGAGATTAATGACAGCCAGTTTAGCACCCGCCACTTCAGTTAGTTGGTACAGGTATTTTTTTGGAGCACGATGATCGTTGGCTGGGCAGGCTATTTTGTAATCAGTTTCTGCAGCCAATTGATCTATGTCATATTTTTTCCAAATGTGATTTCCACCAGTAAAGATTTCTACACCAGCATCATGCATTTCTTGCATTGTTTTGAGTGTGACGCCTTTGTTGTGTGCTAGGTTTTCAATATTGGCAATAAAAATATCCGGGGAATATTTTTTTCTCCACTGGGGAATGATTTCTTTGACGCCTTGTCTTCCTAAAACGCCAGAGATATCACCCAAAAATATAATCTTAGTTTTATCGGGCATACTCAGTTATCCTTTTTTCCCTGATGACAGTCACGCGGATTTCACCAGGATATTTTAACTCACTTTCTATTTTATTAGCGATATCGCGAGCAAGTTTATTAGCATTGAAATCATCAATCTCATCTGGTGATACGAATACTCTGATTTCACGTCCTGCCTGGATGGCGTATACCTTGTCTACACCAGCGAATGATTTGGCAGTATTTTCAAGCTCAGTTAGACGTTGAATATATTCTTCAAAAGAATCACGTCTAGCACCTGGCCGTGAACCAGAAATAGCATCAGCGATTTTAACTATGACACCTTCTAGGCTCTTAGGTTTATCTTCGTGGTGAGCAGTAGACATATAAGCCACATCTTCTGGCAAACCAAATTTTTTCATTAGGTCATAACCAATATCAGGATGTGAGCCTTGTATTTCATGATCCAGGGCTTTACCTATATCATGTAATAAACCACCTTTTTTACAGACATTAATATCAGCTTTTAATTCCGCTGCTAGTAAGCCTGCTAAGTGTGATACTTCTAAACCATGTTGTAGTTGATTTTGACCATAACTAGTTCTGTATTTAAGGCGGCCTAATATTTGTACCAACTTAGTATCTAGTCCTACAATTCCAGCCTGATAGACAGCTTCTTCACCAGCTTTTTTGATATCTAAAGCTAAATCTTTTTTAGATTGCTGGACAGTTTCTTCAATACGTCCAGGGTGGATACGGCCATCGGACATGAGTTTTTCTAGAGTCCGCTTAGCTAGTTGTCTACGGATTGGATTAAATGCAGAGATAAGTATTGTCTCTGGTGTATCATCAATAATGATTTCTACTCCAGTTAGCTGTTCGATAGTTTTAATGTTTCTACCTTCACGACCAATAATTCTACCTTTCATTTCTTCATTAGGAAGTGATACAGAAGTAGTAGTAGTTTCAACGGTGTGGGGGGCAGCACATCTTTCGATGACTGAGCTAAGTATTTTTTTAGCCTTACCCTCTAATTCTTCAGTAGCATTGTCTTCTAATTTACGAATACGATGCAAGAGCTCGTCTTTCATGCGTAATTCAGTATTTTTGATCAAAACATCCTTGGCTTCTTCTCTAGTCAAAGCAGCAATTTTTTCTAGCTTAGCTATTTGATCATCCTTGATGCGCTTGATCTCTTGTTTATTTTTATCTAGTTGCTTTTGGGCATCAGCAATTTTTTGCTTACTGCCTTCAATTTCTAGAATTTTTTTATCAAACAAACCTTCACGGGTAGCTAATCTATTTTCTATACCTTGAAGTTGTTTTCGTCTTTCCTTTTCTTCTTTTTTAGCCTCTTCGATTACGGTCAGTGCTTTGTCTTTTGACTCCAAAAGGGCGTCTTTAGACTTTTGTTTAGCCTCTGACAATATGGTTTCAGCTTTTCTTTCAGCAGAGCTGATAGTTTTGCTGGTCAGTGCTTTTTTTATGATAAAACCAAAAATTACACCAACGACCAAAGCGGCAATTAACCATATAAATTCCATTATTACAAACTTTCCAGTTTACTGTTTTTAGGAGAATATTTAAATAACCTAATCTTTTAGGTTTCTAGCTTAATTTAGAAAATTTTTACCGTAATTGTTAATTTCATTATTATTTTACAGTAGTATTTTTGAATAGAAGTAGGTATTTAAACATTAAAATGTATAAAAATCCAAACAGTAAATTACTTTTTAATAGAGGATTTCCAAATAATCTATTTGTCCTCGTTAGCTACTCTACCATAAATGATGTCAAAAATCAACCCCACAGAAAGGGCTGTTTTTAAACAAAAAAGACCATCAGTATATAGTATGGCATCATCCAAAGTCTTTCGGCTACGAATGACGTCAAACACTGATGGTCTCGTGGTGGGTTTTTTGTAGAAGGTTAAATAACCCCCAACACCCACCTTGAGAAATATATTATCATATTTTAGCAAATTGTAAAAGAGGGTCTACTTTTTGTTAAGATTATTTTATAATTTTATCTATTAGACCGTATTTTTTAGCTTCTTCGGCAGCCATATAATAATCACGATCGGTGTCTCCTTCAATAGTCTTCAAAACTTGGCCAGTGTGTTTTTGTAAGATTTTATTTAACCTGTCTTTAAGTTTTAAAATTTGTTCAGCCTTGATCTTTATGTCGCTAGCTTGTCCAGTAGCGCCGCCCATAATTTGGTGAATTAGTATTTCTGAGTTAGGTAGAGCAAATCTCTTACCTTTTTCACCAGCAGATAGTAATACAGCTGCCATAGAGGCTGCCATACCCACGCAGATAGTTGAGATCGGGCTTTTGACATGTTGCATAGTGTCGTAGATGGCTAGTCCATCGGTTACAGAACCACCAGGTGAATTTATGTACATTTTAATTGTTTGATTTTTATCCTGTGAATCTAAAAAAAGTAATTGAGCAATTACTAAGTTAGCTACTCTGTCATCGATAGCGTCACCTAAGAAGATGATTCTTTCTTTAAGTAAGCGTGAATATATATCGTAGGCTCTTTCACCGCCTGGAGTTTTTTCTATGACTGTAGGTATAAGCATAATTTTTATTTATTTTTAAATAATCCTCAGTTTATTATTATCATAATCCAGCTTACCTGACAAGCTAAAGCCAGCTGCTTTTCTGTGTCCACCACCACCAAATAGGCCAGCTATTTTAGTTAAATCTATTTTACCGGTAGTACGTAGCGAACCTTTGATAGTATTATTTCCAACTTCTCGTAATACTAAAATAACTTCGCCCTCTTTGAGGACATGCAGAAAATTAGACATGCCTTCGCTGGCGTCTTCATCTGCTTGGCATTCTTCAAAGTCTTTTATGGTTATAAAAGTATAGACTAGATTATATTTTTCTACTTTAGTTAATCTTTCTAAAGCGCGTCCCCAGAGTTTGAGTTTGTTGATACTTGTTTGGTTGAGTGTAACATTCATTATTTTATGAATATTAGCACCCTTATTAACTAAGTCAGAGGTAGCGGATAAAGATTGATAGCTAGTAGCAGGATTTTTTAGACCGCCGGTATCAGTAATGACTCCACAGGCTAGGTTGGTAGCAATGTTTTCATTCCATTCAATCTTCCAGTCCATAAACAGGTTGTGTAGTAATTCAGCGGTAGAGGATGTCTGTGGTGAAACTAGACTTATATCACCGTAGCCAGGATTAGAAACATGGTGGTCGATGTTTATAAAGGTATATTTGGAAGGGATGGCTTGGAGAAGATATTCAGCAGCAGTTAGTTCTATAGTAGAACAGTCTAAAGTAATAACAGTGTCATAGGTTTTGGTGAAGACCCTATGGTCATTGCTAAGATTGTGACTATCTGGCAGAAAGTTTAGATAATTGGGAACTGGATCTACACAGAAACTAGTAACTTCTTTTCCTTGATTTTTGAGAAAATTGAACATAGCAAAATTTGAACCCAAGGTATCACCATCGGGATTACGATGGGAGATCAAGAGTATCTTGTGGGCTCGATCTATTTGCTGGTATATAGCTTGGCTGGTCAATTTATGATTTTGCATAGCCAGTTAATATATAGTAAAAGGTATAATTAGTCAATACTTAAGCCCTAAATATTGGTAGGTAAGCTTTATTTATAATCAAAGCTAGATACACCAAGTTTATTTAGTATTTGGTGAAGTTTATTTAGTGGTAGACCAATAACATTGTAATAACAGCCATCGATTGATTCTATTAAGACAGCCCCTTTTTGTTCGTAAGCAAAAGAACCGGCATGATCTAGAATTTGTTCAGCTTTAATATAGTCATCAATTTCCTTGTCGGTTAGGGATTTTATTTTTAGTTTGGTGATAGTATAATCTTGGACTTCTTGTCTGCCTTTAACATCGATTACAGCCATGCCAGTAATACATTCGATAGATTTTCCACTGATTTTTTTTAGTGCTCGTCTAGCATTTTCTTCGGTGTGTGGTTTACCAAACACCTCACCTTTATAGAAAATTAAAGTATCAGCTGAAATGACTATGCCTTCATCTAAGTTGTTGGCTACATCTCGACCCTTGGCTAGTGAGTGTTTAAGTACTAGATCTTTTGGGGGAATATTCAATTCGTTATCCTCTTCATAGGAACTAGTTTTAATGACGAAGTTGTCACCAATTATTTGCTTGAGCAATTGTTTGCGGCGTGGTGAGCCGGAGGCTAGAATAATTTTTTGCATATAGTTTATTTATTTTAAATATATTAGCACACAATAAAATATAAAAACACCTGATTAGGTGTTTTTTAAAGCTTCGTCTATTGCTGCATATTTGAGACCTCGTTCATCGAGTTCCCATTTGATGCGAGGGGTTGTTTTTAGATTAATGTGTTGACCAAGACGTTTTTGAACATGACCTCCAAATTTTTTGATTTTTTCTAGAGCACTACCAATTTTGTTTTCCGGGATAATGCTAATATAGGCAGTAGCATTTTTTAAGTCAGGTGAAACTGTGACAGCAGCTATTGAAACTAATGTTCCAATCGGCGGCTCAAAATCACGAATGATTATATTGTTTATTTCTGTACGTAGCAATTCAGCTACTTGTTCAGTACGTTTACTCATATGTTTCTTCAAAAAATTCTAAAGTATCACCAACTTCAATTATTGGCTCACCTTTATATTCGATGCCAGCTTCATTGCCCTCGACAACCTCACTAACACTTTCTTTGGCTGCTTGGAGCGTGGTTATTTGACCAATAGCTTCTACCTCGTCATTTTTTAGTACTTTGATTTTACTAGTTTTGGTAGCTTTACCCTCAGTAATTTTGCCGCCGAATATCATACTATTTTTATTGGTTTTAAAGATAGCCAACACTTCCATTTTACCCTGTAGTTTATGGATGGTTTTTTTGCTTTTGATACTCTTTAATCTTTCTTCAACGTCTTCCAATAGTTTGTAGATAATATCAAAATAGAGGATAGTGACATTTTTCTCATCAGCTAGAGATTGAATATTTTTATTCTCTTTGATGTGAAAGCCAATTACTAAAGCGTTGGTAGCTTCGGCGTTGAGGATATCATCTTCAGTTATTTGACCTAAGCCTTTTTTGAGTACTTTAATCCGAGTGTCTTCTACTTCTATCTTATCCAGTGATTCTTCGATAGCCTCAGCTGATCCCAATACATCAGATTTGATGATTAAATTAAGACTGTTAATTTGCTCTTCGTCGTCGTTGTCACCATTGCTGCTACTACTGGTAGTAACAGATACTTTCTTTTTGTTGCTAGCTTGCTTAAGCTTTTCCTTAAAGGTTTTTTTGTCAGAAATTACTTCTAAGATTTCCCCGACAGTTGGTAGCTGTTTTAAGCCCAAGATTTTTACTGGAGTTGCTGGACCAGCTTGTTTTACATTTTCACCTTTCCAGTTTTGCAGTATTTTTATTTTACCTGGCACATCACCAACGATAAACATATCACTAATTTTAAGCATGCCAGCTTGTACTAGAACGGTGGCTACCGGCCCAGCACTTTTATCTATATGTGATTCTATTATAGTGCCAATAGCAGAGCCACTGTCGTCAGCCTTGAGATCTTCTATGTCAGTGACCAAGAGCACTAAGTCTAATATTTCCGTTATACCTTGTTTTTCTTTGGCAGAAATTGGCTGACAAATAGTTTTACCACCCCAGTCTTCTGGCATTAGATTTATTTCATATAGTTCTTGTTTAACTTTATCTACGTCAGCATTTTCTTTATCGATTTTATTGATAGCCACAATGAAGGGGAGCTTTTCTTTTTGAATAACAGAGATACTTTCTAAAGTTTGTGGTTGTAGTCCATCATCAGCGGCTACTACTAAAATAGCCACGTCAGCAATTTGACCACCACGACTACGCATGGCCTTGAAAGCTTCGTGACCTGGTGTATCCAGGAAAGTAATTAGTCTGTCATGAGCTTCCACCTGATAAGCACCGATGTGTTGGGTGATGCCACCAGCCTCTTGGTCGACTACATTTGTCTCACGAATAGAATCCAATAGTTTAGTTTTACCATGATCAACATGACCCATGACCACCACTACTGGAGGTTTAGCGTCTTCGGTTTTTCTTTTGCTAAGTAATTTTTCCAAGCGCTCTCGTTTGCTGATTTCCTCAGTAATCTCGGCTTTATCTTTATTTACTTTAAATCCTAAATCTTCAGCAATAATAGTGGCTGTATCAAAATCAATTCTTTCATTAAGGGATACCATGATACCATTAGCCATTAATTCACCCATCAATTTAGCTACTGGCAGATCCATGATTTCAGCCATATCTTTGACAATTATAGTATCACCAATAGATATTTCCTTGAGTTCTTTGTCTGAATCCTTATCTTTATCTTGGCCACGAATCTCTGTTACCTTAGATAATTCTTTTTTGAACCTGTCTTTTTTAGCCGCTTTTTTCCAAGCCTCAATTATTTTGGGAGCCAATTTATCGTCTACTTTGATAGCTCTAGCACCAATATCAAAGCCCAACTCGGGCAATTTTTCCAGGAGTTCGTTAGTAGTAATTTTTAGTTGTCTAGCTAGTGCTGATACATTCATAGTTTTATAAATAAATTAATACACTAAAGATGTGTATTATTCGAGGATATTTTTTATATTTCGGCTTTACTCTACTAAATTTTGGCTAAAAAGTCAATCTAATGGGGTGGCTATTGACTTATTAGAGTGAATAGTGGATAAAAAGTATTGACAATATGGCCGTAATATTATAGATTTAATAGTCAAAAAGTATAAATTTAAGTATAAATGGATTTGCCATTAAAACAATTTAGCAAGCTTTTGAGTTCGTCTAATCGCATTTTGTTGACCGGACCTCAAAGCCCCAGTGTAGACACTGTCAGCACGGCTGCAGCCTGGTGGCTTTTTTTGTCAAAACAAAAGAAGCTGGTTGATTTGGTTTTTGATGGTAAAGTGCACAAACTTAAGTTCTTGCCATCCAAGGTAAGCTTTAAGGAAAATCTAGATGATGTTAATAAATTCAAGATTATTTTAGATACATCCAAGACCAAAGTTAAACAGCTTAGTTATGATGTCAAAGGCAAGCAATTACATATTGATATTGTGCCAGAAGATGGATTGTTTAATGATTCAGATCTATCGACACATAAAGATGACTATAAATATGACTTAATTATCACCTTTGGTGCTCCTAGTCTGGAGGCTCTTGGTAAAGTGTTTGATAGTAACCGTAGTTTTTTTCATGATGTACCCATCATTAATATCGATCGATCATTGCTCAATGAAAATTTTGGACAATTAAATGTGGTAGAAAGTAATGTTACTTCTCTAGCAGAGGTTTCCTATCATGTTTTGAATAAACACCTAGATAAGAATATCGCCACCTGTTTATTGGCAGGTATGATTTCAGCTACTAATAGTTTTCAGTCGCCGCAAGTTAATCCAAAGACACTGGAGTTGGCTAGCCAGCTAATCATAAAAGGAGCTGACCGTGGTCAGATTGTAGAGACTCTATATAGAACTAAAGATATTAGTACTCTTAAAAATTGGGGTAGAGTATTATCTCGTTTAAAAAAGAAAGACAATATTATTAGTTCGTATTTGCAACATGACGAGATAGATAATTTGCCACAGGATTTTGAGGAGATGGTCAAAGATCTAATTTTATCTACACCAGATGTTCAAGCGGCTGTTATTTTTTACCAAGTAGAATTGTATAAAACAAAAGTTTGTGTTTATAGCATTAATAATATAAATGCCTTGGAACTGACTAAGGATATGCAAGGCAAGGGGTATCGTCGCTTGGCCAAAATTGTCATCGACAAAGAAATTGAGGAAACCAAAGATCTGGTCATAGACAAAATACAAAAGAAGTTGAATATAATAAACAGCGTTTAGTGTGACTAGGGTTTAATATCGAATACGACCAAAGTCTTCACAAAATACGTTGTTTGATTTATAATATGTATGTTTTCATCGTCCTGTAGCTCAGTTGGTTAGAGCACCACTCTTATAAAGTGGGGGTCCCGGGTTCAAGTCCCGGCAGGACGACCACCATATTGACATTTTATAGACAATTTGCTATATTTCTACCATTAATTTATATAACTAAGACATGGGAACAAAACTGAAACACAAGAGAATATCCGTGAAAAGACGAAGGCGTAAAAAACTTAAAAGACGCAGTAGATTTAAGAATAAATAAATTTTGAAATATTCATACAGAAACCGTTTTGTTTTCAGCGTGATTTTAGGAAACAGGGGCGGTTTTTTGTTTGGAGTAAAGAGTGGAGTTTTATTTTTGAGTCATCCTGGCAGGATAAGATAGAGCGCTGGAAGAAAGAATTAAACATAACAACCAAACTATTGGTAAATTCTTCAGCGATTGAGAAAAAGAAGGAAAAAATTTACAAAGACAACCAATGGTTAGAAGCTAGGTATTTGCCAGCTAAAAATAAAGTAGATAAATTTGTGATGTATATCATGGGAGATGTAGTTAGTATTATGTCCATGGAAAATAAGAATCTAGTGGGTATTAAAATTACTAACCGTCATTTTGCTGATAATTTTAAGAACATATTTGATATTTTATGGGGGAAAGGTAGTAAATTAAAATAATTGACATAGATAAAAAAAGCCACCCCTTGTTTTATTGGGGGTGGTTTTTGCCTTTTAGGCAATAGGGTTTTGTTCAGCGGTAACTACAATCTGGCAGTAGCTATGAAAAGTTAGCCGTGCGCCGGCCATCAGAGGTACAATGAACAAGCCAGAAGGCAGGGAGGGGATAAAAATACAGGTTAGAGACAGCGGTAGGATGCAGGCCCAGATATTACGGCAGGCTCGCCAAAATCTTTTTTTAGGGGGTCTTTCCACTATTTTCCTCCTGGTTAGTTTAAAAGGTTCTATAGGAATAATTAGATAGCCTAGTAAAAATAGGCCTTTTTGTCAATATAGGGACCTTTTATAGTTATACTTATTTTTATAAAACCCTTACTACTATTGACAAAAAGCGTGTTTTGTGTAAATATAGGTAGTTATTTGTGTACACTGAAACACTCAAAAAGGAGGAAGTCATGAAGTATCGATTTACTAGTTTGGCGCTCGTGTGGGCTACAATTGCTTTATTGCTGTTGGTTGGTTGTGGTGAGTCCACACCACCTGAGTATCACTATGCCTGGCACGAGTCCTCAGTGGAGGAAGCTCTGTACGTGGCCAGTCACGTTGATGATTTCGATCGAGTACTTTTTTATGCCAACATCAGAGTTGGTAGTACCAATGCGTTAATCGAAAATTCGGCCGATGATTACTTTCCAGCCATGTACCATCCCAGCTTTGCAGACACCGTCCAAGTGCAGTTTACTCACATGTTGTTGGTCGCCAAGCAAGGCGGTACTTATTGGACGGTCATCATGGATGACAATCGCCCGCCGGAGATAGTCGGTGAATTCCAGATAGATCTGGACAGGGAACTCGACTACGAGAACTATGACTTCTAGCATATGGAGAGCTCAACGGAGCTCTCTTTTTTATACGTAATATTGGGTAGTTTTTTAACCCATATTATGGTATTATTAAGCTATTATTAGAGCAGTTTCATGGAGAAGAAAAAACACTCGAAAAAAAGAGAATTTAAGCATATTGGTGTTTATAGCTTTGTTTCCTTGTTGGTAGTTTTCTTAGGCTTACCTATTATTAGCATGTTGATGCCCATAGTTGCGGCTACTTTTTCTATTATTGGTTTAATTAAGTTTTCTCAATTGGATTTAGTAGATAGAATATTTTTGATTATAACTTGGATAATTTTTATTTTGTTTTTATATATTATTATCAATCCGCCATTTTGTTGTGCGGTTTAAAATTTAAATTATGAAGCCACCAAAATTTTTTATTTTTATTATTATCATGCTGGTAATACTACTGTCGGTATCTCTTATTACCATGCTAACTAAGGGCTAGTTAAAAAATATTATGAAAAAATTATTATTAGTTTTGATTTTACCTTTGGCTATAGCTGGCTGTGGGAAAAATGGAAATCCACCTACTCAAGAAGAAATAGACGAGGGTATTGAGGTGGTAGAGGATATGCTGCAGGAAACAAGTGGAGATTATAAGGTGCGTGGTAGTTGTAATACCATTGATGACAAGAGTCATTGTGTAGATTATATTGGTAGTTTTTGGACAGAGCAGCAAATGGAGCTTAATTGTGGCAGTGAAGGAACTTTTTCTAAAAACACTTGTCCCTATAGCACCAACGGAGGTTGTCAGACTGGTGGTAAAACTATAACAGAGGTTGTGATTTGGTCATATGATCATGGTGGGCAACCTATTAGTGGTGAGGAAGCGCAGTATGAAGCGATGGCTTGCAATGTTAATCCCTTAGGCACTTGGGTGACACCAGATCAGATATTTTTAGACAATTAAAATATAAAAAATTAAAATAAATTGATATGAATCAAACTTTATATTGGATTCCCAGAGTTTTTGCTATCATGTTTACCTTGGTAGTAACTTTATTTGTTTTTGACATTGAACAATTCTCTTGGGGAGCGTTATTCATGCATTTAACACCAACAATAGCGGTGTTGATAGCTTTATTAATTGCCTGGAAGCAGGAGATGATAGGAGGAATTATATTTATCATTTTAGGCATTGTCTATATTGTGATGGCCTGGGGGGATACACCTTGGTTATCATTTTTAGCTATGTCTGGACCAGCCTTTGTGATTGGTATTCTCTTCTTGATTTCAAAATCTAGCCAATCCATGGCGGCACCTATGACTGCTCCCACAATGGATCAAGCTCCACCGACACCTCAACCAGAGCAGCCGGTTGAACCACAAAATGTAGATTCACAGGATAGTGTTTAGTTTAAATTTATAAAAATAAATAAACATGTTTGAAGAAATAGAGAATAAACAGCCTCAGTCTCAACCTCAACAACCAGTTCAACAACAACCACCCCCAGTGGATGTTCCAGTGAATAATCCACCAATTAACCAGGTAGCTAATAATATCCCTGCGCCGAGTTCCACAGGGATTTTTGCTAATAAAGGCATAATTTTGGCTGTTGTAATTGGTATTGCATTAATAGGAGTAGTTCTAGCTGGATATTTTTTGTTAAAGGGTAGTGGCAGCGGGACAGAGATTACAGAGGTGCAGACTGTTAGTGTTTCAGAAGGCGTGGTAAGAAATCAAATATCTGATGTTGATGATAGTGATATTCCAGAGTCAGCTCATAATGATGATGAGGGAATGACAGTGGCTGAACTCCTCGGAGATTATACTCGGAGAGAGAATCTCCCTTCATTAACCATGTGTTATTTAGTTAAAAATCCTGAAGATATTAAATATTTTCCAACCGAATTACAAGAAGATTATACTTTTTTTGAAGGAGATCTTAGTGAAGAAGATCAGGTTTATATGGATGGTACATGTCAGTTTTTCAAAGAAGATGCGTATACGTATTATTTAACATTATTGCAGACAGACGAAGATGAAGATGGTCTCAATTTGTTTTTAGAAAAAATGAATAGAGCAGAGGATACTAAAGTGGACACAGATGATGATGGTTACAGTGATCTAGTAGAAGTAATAAATGGTTATAATCCTAATGATACTTTAACAAATGCTATTAAAGCTAAATGGGAAATAGTAGAGCAGATGCTAGAAGAAGAAGATTTTGATGAATACGCAGCAGCAGAAATTTGCCGTTCTATGGTTGAAGACGATGGAATGGGTATTGACGTTTGCTTGGATGCGGTTAGTAATAGGGCTTTTGATTCAGATTTTTGTGAGACAGCTGGTTTTTCTGCAATGACAACTTTAAAATTTCGTTGTCAAGAAAATGTAACCAAGAATCAGGCAGTTAGAGATAATGATACTGCAAAATGCCTGACATTAAATCAGCCAGATTATTGTTTGGCTAAGATTGGAAAGAATAATAAAACATTAGAGCCCTGCTCTTTAGATCCTGATACTTTTATTTTTTGTGCTATATCGGTTTATGATTATTTAGACAACACAGATGATTGCCTTAAATATAAATCAACAATGTTTACGGGTGATTATTTTGATGGCTGCATTGCGTCAGTAGCTTCTAATCTGGGAGACCCTTTGTTATGTAACGATCATTCAGATCCAGATTGGTGTATAGCTAATATAGCTAAATAAAATAGACTTGATTTTTCTACAGCAATAGTGTATACTATTGCTGTTTTTATTATAAATTATTAATTAATCAGATTAAAAATAAATATGAATCAGAAATTAAAAGGTTTGTTTTTCTTTGTCCTAGAAGTCGCTGTTATTTCAGTGATTTTATATTTTGTTAAAGAAAAATTAGTACTCAGTCATCATCACGAAGTAAAAACTTACTTACCGATCTTGATTGATATATCATTTCTAGCATTGTTTGCCACTTTTGGTGGTCGCCTAGCCAAGGCTATGGGTATAGCTCCAATGGCTGGTAAAATTATCATGGGTATTATTGCTGGTCCAGCAGTATTAGGTGTTTTACAGCCAGATGCTGTCGGCGTAGAGTTGGCCCGTTTAATTGGTGTGTTATTTATATTATTTGAGGCTGGTCTTCATTTTGATATGGAGTTGCTCAAAAAGAATATTGGTATTGCTAGCGCTGTAGCTTTTGGTGGTGTATTAATACCCTTATTATCTTTTGCAGCTTTAGGATATTATGTTTTAGACTTAGGTTTAGTACCAAGTATTTTCTTAGGCGGTATCTTTACGGCTACTTCAGTTGGTCTATCAGTAGAAGCTTTGAAGCGAGCTGGTAAATTGGAAACTAACCTTGGTAATCAGATTGTTGGTGCAGCAGTTATTGATGATATTTTAGGTGTTATTATTTTAACTGTTTTAGCTAAATTATCTTCTACTGGAGCTGGTGAGCATGCAGTCGAAGCTAGTGGTATGAATCCTTTTGTAATGTTGGCTATTGGTGTAGTGGTATTTTTGGTAGCTACATATGCTTTGTGGAGTATGGGTATAGCTGATAAGATCGCTTCTTATTTGAACAGACAGTATAGTAATAATAGCACTGGTGTATTTACTAGATTTTTCTTTGGCATGCTAATGTTAGGTGCCTCTGCAGCAGCCTTGCTAGGTCTAGAGCCTGTTTTGGGTGCTTTTGGTATCGGTGTAGTTTTATCAAAAGTTGATAATGAAATTAAACACGGAGCTTGGGATAAAATTGAAGGCTACATGCATATTTTTGTAGGTGGGTTCCTAGTCAGTATTGGTACCATGTTACCACGAGCCGCATTAACTGATTTTAAGGTTTGGATGTGGGCTATTTTATTTACTGTGCTTGGTTTTGCTGGTAAGTATATTGTTAAATATTTATTTAAGAATAAGCAAGAAGGAAAATTAGTTGGTTTGGCCATGTCTATTCGTGGTGAAGTTGGCTTAGTTTTTGTAGCTGTTGCTCTAGCTAATCATGCTTTAGATGAGACTTTTGCCGCTGCCGCTTTACTGGGTGTTATTCTAGTAACTGTTTTGGGTGCAATATTGTTTGAGAAAGAAGTAATGAAACAAGTTAAAGCAGAGGAAGTCCCAGTTAAATAATTTTATTGTAAAATATAAAAACCCCCATCAAGTGGGGGTTTTTAGTTTTAAAAAAGACAGTTTTATGGTAAAATATAAATGAATTTTTTAATAAAGATTGTTTATGATGATTTGGCTTATAGTTTTTGCAGCTAGCTTGTGGATGCTTATCAAGTCAGCTGACTACTTTACCGATTATGCTGAGGAATTAGGTAAGCTTTTAAAACTACCTAATTTTATTGTTGGTGTTTTGATAGTAGCAGTTGGTACATCTCTACCTGAGTTAACCACTTCAATTTTTGCTGTATATCAAGGCGAGGTAGAATTTTTGGCTGGTAATGTGATAGGTACAGTGATAGTTAATATATTGTTAGGTTTGGGTATAGCGGTTTTATTTAGTAAAAGAAAAGCAATTTTTAATTGGGATATAGTATCTAATGATCTGCCATTTTTTGGGGCAGCTATTTTTTTACTTATCATTGCTTTGTCTGACGGAAAATTTAATATAATAGAAGCATGCATTTTTCTAGTGGGTTATATCGTTTACATTATTTATGCTTATCATATTCAGAAATCAGCCAAGGAGAGTGTCAAAGAGGAATATGAAAAGCAACTTAAAAAAGAGATAAAGAGTGAAGTCTCTGAAATAGAGAAAAAGGAGAAAATTAAAACTAAAAAAGATAGGCCAATTATTAAAATTGTTTTGTTTTTAGTTATTAGTTTAGCAGTGGTATCTTTTTCTTCAAAATTTGTAGTAGATTCAGTTATTCATATTGCTCAAATGTTGGGAATTGGCACTTCAGTAATAGCTGCCACTATAGTAGCCCTAGGCACATCTTTGCCTGAAATTTTAGTAGCCACTTCAGCTGCGCGTAGAGGTAATTTTGATATGGTGATTGGAGATATTATAGGGTCTAATATTTTTGACTTATTTGTTATTTTTGGTGCTGTTGGTTTATTTACTGAATTAACCATTAGTAAAGAAATGTTTATGCTCTTGGGATCATTTTTAGTTGGCGCATTCTTCTTGATGTGGTTAGCATTTATAGATAAAAAAATGACCAGAACGGAAGCACTGATGTTTATACTTATTTATTTTACCTTTGCTGGTAAATTATTTAATATTTTTTAATAAAATTTAATAATATTTATGGAGAATCAAAACAACGCAGTAAATGCAAGTGAGCAGCCGATAGCCCAGGCACCACAACCTCAGCCTGTACAAACACCGCCGCAGGTTCAGCCGATAGCTCAGGCACCACCACCAGAATATTCTGGTGGTAAAGGCAAAAAACTTTGGTTGATAATTGTACCTATTGTGGTTATAGTTTTGCTGGGTGTAGGTGGCTGGTGGTATTATGCCAAAGGACAAGCACTATTATTGCATAATCAAATGGTTTGGAATTGGGGTAGTACATTGACTAATTTTAAAACTGAAACATCTTTTGCTTTAAGGATGACTCAAGCAGAAGAGAATGCAGTTAAGCTGTTGATGCCTATTAGTCAAAAGGTTGAATTTAGTGGAAGCGCAAAGCAACACACAGTGGGCACAAATTTTACAGGGGAGGCCAATTATTTTGTTGATGCTAGTGAAGAAATACGACTGGATTTAGCTATGGAATATAAGAAAATAGGGGAGACTTTTTATATAAAGCCGAATATTAGTGGTTTAGATGATTTGGGTTTGCCTTTTCCTATAGAGCTTGGTAAAGATTGGATAGAGTTCAATACAGATAGCTTGAATGCACTCAACCCTCAAATGCAGCAGCCAGAGGAAGACTATAATGCACAGATGGAAGAGTTTCAAAAAAGTACAGGGGAATTAATGGAGAAAATAAAGGATGTAAAAGCCTTTGTGATTAGTGATCCACATCAGACCATGGAAACTCCAGATGGTAAATTAAAAAAGATTCAATATAATATTAAGCCAAATAAATTGGGAGAGTTAATGTTAGTGATAACAGAACACTTTGATACCTATCTTGATATACCAGATAATGAGAGGGCTAAGACTAAAGAGAGTATGCAAGAGGAATTTCTTAAATTTCAACAGGAAGAGCCAGAAGATTGGGCTGACATGAAGAGAGCTTTAGCACAGATAGATATTTATGCTTGGGTTAATACCAAGACCAAGGCTTTGCAGGGCGTTGAAATAGCTGCTTATAATTTAGCTTTACCAAATGATAGTGAACCAGAAAGTACGCTGACTTTTAGTGTAGAGAGCATGTTTTATGCAGCTGAGCCAATCAATATCCAGGTACCAGATAAAACTATTACAGTTGAGCAGCTTATAAGTCAAGTAATGGCCGGAGTAGCCTCAGATATGATGGGTGTAGATATTAATGAGGATGTTATGACTGCTATGATGGATCAAACAGATACAGATGGAGATGGATTGCCAGACTCAGCTGAAACTATGTTATTTGAAACAGATCCAAATAATCCTGATACTGATGGAGACGGATATCCAGATGGTGAGGAAGTAGATAATGGTTATAATCCTTTGGGCGACGGCGAGCTTGATCAAGAATTTTATGAAGCTAAAATGGAGGAACTGATGGGTGGTAGTTTGGACCCATTTGATGGCCTAGACACCTTGGGAATGTCGGAGGTATCTTGCGCAGATGCTGGTGGAGAGTGGGTATTGCCAGTACCAAAAACGGAAGAAGAATGTTTAATGCATACTGATTTATTTACTTGTAGTGAAAATGATTGTAATTGGGACGTTACTGCTGATCCAGGAGCTTGTTTGCCGGATATAGAACATTGCTTGTGTCCAGGTGATTGGAATTTCCGAATTAATAAGGGTGGCATGAGTACTTGTAATTAATAGTGATATTTTAAAACAGCCGCTCGATAGAGTGGCTGTTTTTTTAATTTGAATAGTTTATTTAATATAGTTTAAAGGGTTTTTTCTAACTTCATTAACTCGAACTTCAAAGTGAAGATGGGGTCCAGTAGACCAGCCAGTGTTACCAATTAGAGCAATGGTTTCTCCACGAGCAACAGAATCACCGGCCTTTACTAGAAGTTGACTAGCATGACCATAAATAGTTTTGAGGCCATTGCCGTGGTTGATAACTACATTGTAGCCATAACCCCTAGACCAGCCGGATCGTTCAATTTTACCGGCTTCGGCTGCGTAGATAGGATTGCCAGTTTTATCGCCAACATCCAAGCCACTGTGTCCCCAGTGATAATACTGGGTGATACGATGACTGGTTAAAGGCCAAAGGAATTTAGTGCCAGTATTAGTATCGGCGGCTGGAGGGACTACTTTATCACTATAGGCAGATACAGGAGCAGGTTTAGGCTTGTATGAAGAAACAACTGCAGTTGGCTTAACACCATTTGGGATAAATAGTAGATCACCAATTTGTATATCACCAGCGTCAGCTAGTTTATTGATTTCTACAATTTCCTTGGCTTCAGTCTGATATTTTTTGGCAATCGCTAAGACAGTATCGCCAGATTTAATCTCATAATTTATACCAGAGTCTGCTAGAACATTTAGTTTTTGACCTGGTCTAATGGTGCTATTCCAGCTGAGATCATTTTCCCAAAGAATAGTATTGACACTAATGCCGTATTCTTGAGCTATCTTTCCTAGAACATCACCAGGTTGAACCACATAGGTAATGGTTTCTTTCCTTATGGCAGTAGGGTCATCTTGAGCTTCACTGGATTCAGTATCTTCAGGATTAATTAAAACTAGACTGGCTGAATCTGGTGATACATCCGTACTACCAGTATTTATACTAGTATCCTCTAAGGGACTATCGATAATTATTTCTTGTACATTGCCCTGGTCTTGCAGATAGCTAACCACACGTGGTTGGTTGATGGCCGGACCTTTTTCTTCTATTATTTCACTCCATTGTTCTTCGTCAGCTTGAACTAGGGTGGAGAGGAGGGTGCGATTGGCATATTCATCAGCACTATAACTTTGAGCGACAATACCATTAGTGGCAACAGTTAATAATACTGTGGCTACACCAATACGCGGTAGGTATTTTTTTAAAAAAATTATATAATTAAGATTTTTGATATTAAGATTTTTGCTTTTAATCTTGATACGCAAGATGTTTTTATAGCTAAACAAAATAATAGGAAATATGGTAAATTTTCCTATTAATAATATGCCAATGCCAAATATTTTTGCTCCAGATATCGCTTTTTTCTTGAGCGAAATTAATCCATCAGCTGTTTTTATGGCTAGTTTATTTATTATTTTTTGTACAAATAGACTAATATTACTTTGGTTAAATATCAAGCTATATTAATAGTATAAATAATAACATAACAGAAGAAAAAACAACAGTCAAGAGCTTTCTTTGTATTTGATTTTTTGGCTATGTAATGCTAAAATTTGGTTATAATTGCGGTAAAAAACTATGAAATACCAAGCAGATACTATTGAAAAAAAATGGCAGCAGTATTGGGACGAAAACAATACTTTTTTAGTTGATGATAAAGGCAAACAAAAATTTTATGGCTTAGTAGAATTTCCCTATCCTTCTGGGGATGGTTTACATACCGGACATTTACGTTCTTATACTGCTATGGATGTATTATGTCGATATCAACGCATGCAGGGATTTCAAACATTGTATCCAATGGGCTTTGACGCTTTTGGTTTGCCAGCCGAAAATTATGCTATTAAAACAAATACACCACCCAAAATAACTACTGAAAAAAATATAAGCAACTACATAAAGCAGATGAAGGACATCGGCTTAAGTTTTGATTGGGATAGAAGTTTTTCTACCACAGATCCAGATTATTATCGTTGGACCCAGTGGATTTTTATCCAAATGCACAAACAAGGACTGGCCTATAAAGCTAAAGAAAATATTAATTGGTGTACTTCTTGTAAAATTGGTCTAGCCAATGAAGAAGTGGTTAGTGGTGCCTGTGAACGTTGCGGTGGGGAAGTGGTTAAACAGGAAAAAGAGCAATGGATGCTCAAGATTACAGAATACGCTGATAGATTGATAAATGATTTAGAACAAGTAGACTTTTTACCACAAATAAAAAAACAGCAAGTAGATTGGATTGGTCGTAGCGAAGGTGCAGAAGTGCAATTTAAAATAAAAGACAGTCAGGAAATACTAGAAGTTTTTACTACTCGACCAGACACTTTATTTGGAGCTACTTTTATGGTGGTAGCACCAGAACACATAGCTATCCATCAATTGGAAGGCAAGATTAGTAATTTAGCAGAAGTCAAAAAGTATATTGTTGCAGCTAAAAAGAAATCTGATTTAGAAAGAGCAGATTTAAATAAAGACAAGACAGGTGTTGAATTAAAAGGTCTTAAAGCTATTAATCCGGTAAACAATGAAGAGATACCTATTTTTGTAGCTGACTATGTGATGATGAGCTATGGTACGGGGGCGATTATGGCTGTACCAGGTCACGATCAACGTGATTATGAATTTGCTAAAAAATATAACATCGAAATTAGGGATGTGGTGATGCCAGTCGACGGTGAAGTTAGAGATGGCGAGGAATATAGGGAGACAATCTCAGCTACCATACAACGTAAGTCAGATGGCAAATTTTTATTACTCAAATGGAAAAAATTTAATTGGTTAGCACCTGTCATTGGTGGTATAGAAGAAGGAGAGACACCAGAGCAGGCTGCTGAACGGGAAGTTCTTGAAGAAACTGGCTATAAAGCAAAGGCAATAAAAAGATTGGGTAATAAAACAGAGGAGCATTTTTATGCTGAAAATAAAGACGTTTGGCGTTATCGAGTGGACAATCCTATTTTATTAGAACTAGATGACGAGTCAGCTCAAGATATTTCTGATACAGAAAAGGCTAAACATGAAATAATTTGGTTGAGTGAAAAAGAAGCTTTACAGAGTGTAAGTCATGAGTATAATAAAATAGGTATATTGATATATTTAGATAAATATGGAGCCTACGGTGGTGAGGGTCGAGCTATTAATTCTGGTGAATTTGATGGTTTGTTGACAGCAGAGTTTAAACAAAAAATTATTAAGTGGCTTGAAAAAAATAAATTAGGTAAAGCTGCTGTTAATTATAAATTGCATGATTGGATTTTTTCTCGCCAACGTTATTGGGGTGAGCCAATCCCGATGGTTAATTGTGATAAGTGTGGTTGGGTGGCAGTGGCTGAGGATGATTTGCCGATTGAGTTGCCAGATATTAAAGATTTTAAGCCAACCGATGATGGTCAATCACCATTAGCCAAGGCAGAGGACTGGGTAAAAACAGAGTGTCCGTCCTGTGGTGGTCAGGCAAGAAGAGAAACTGATGTAATGCCTAATTGGGCTGGGTCTAACTGGTATTTTATTCGTTTTTGTGACCCCAAAAATAATCAGGAGTTAATAGATAAGAAAAAAGCCGAGTATTGGCTGCCAGTTGATTGGTATAATGGTGGCATGGAGCATACTACCTTGCATCTCCTGTATTCTCGTTTTATTTTTAAATTTTTATATGACATTGGAGTAATACCAAAGAAGGTTGGTAGTGAACCATACAAAAAGCGTACTGCTCAGGGTATGGTTTTAGGTGAGGGTGGCATCAAGATGTCAAAATCTAAGGGCAATGTTATTAATCCCGATAGTTATGTTAGTAGGTATGGTGCAGATACTGTGCGGATGTATGAAATGTTTATGGGTCCGTTTGATCAATCAATTGCTTGGGACGATAAAGGTGTAGCTGGTATTTATAGATTTTTAAATAGAGCTTGGGATTTGCAGGACAAGCTAGATGAAAAAGCTGATAATGTAGACATTAACAATGTTTTACATAAGAGCATTCAGAAGGTTGGTGAAGATATTGTAGCTATGCGTTTTAATACAGCTATAGCCCAATTGATGATTTTGGCAAATGCTTTGGAAAAACAAGACAAAATAAACAACGAGGTGTTTGAAAAATTTGTATTAATATTAGCACCCTTTGCACCACATATGGCTGAGGAGTTGTGGAGTGAATTGGGACACAAAGATAGTTTGGCCCATGAAAAATGGCCTAAATACGATGCTAAATTAGCTCAAGATGAGCTGGTGACCATTGGAATTCAGGTTAATGGTAAAGTTCGTAGTGAAATTGAACTACCACATGACACTGAGCCTAGTGAAGACATTAAAAAACAAATTTTAGAGCAGGATAAAATAAAAAAATATATTGAGGACAAGGAACTGATAAAATTTATTCATATTAAAAATAGAATTATCAGCATCGTAGTAAAATAATAAAAACAAAAATACCCCATGCATTTTCATTTAGTAGATGACTACAAAAAATTAGGTTTTTCTAAAGACTTGCTATCTTTATGGGCAGGTAAGATGACCCTAGATTTTGGTCTTAATATTTTTGGATTATTTTTGCCAATCTTTTTGTATCAAGAGTTGGGTAGTATCCACGCAGTTATCGCTTGGTGGGTCTCTATATCTTTTGGTTATTTTTTCTTGGTACCTTGGACAGCTAGGGTGATGAATATAATTGGACTCAAAACTAGTTTAATCATTGGGGTGGTTTTGCGAATTCCTTATTTACTTGCTTTTTATAAATTACCTGAAGATCCAGTTAAGTATGCTATTTTGTCTGCTTTTTTCTTAATAGCAATTCGTAGTTTTTTTTGGCTACCATTTCAAACGGATTCTGCTAAATTTTCTAGCAAAAAAAATCGTGGTAAACAATTTAGTGTAATTTGGTCAGCAGCTTCTTTTTTATCTATTATTGCACCAGTGATTGGTGGTTTTGTTCTGGATAGATGGGACTTTGGTACTTTAGCACTTATTGCTCTGTTTGTTTGTATATTTTCGTTGATTCCTTTTGCATTTTTACCAACAGTAAAGGAAGAAGTTACTTGGACATATAAAGAGACCTTTAAATACCTCGTACATCCATTCAATCGCCGTATGGTAGTGGCATATATGTCTGATGGAGCAGTAACGACTATTAATGGTTTATTTTGGCCATTGTTTATTTTTAGTATTTTAGATGAACAATTTAAAGCTTTAGGGTTATTGACTGGTGCTATTTTACTTTTGGGTCTAATTCTTCGATTGTTTATCGGTAATTTATTGGACAGAATAAAAAAAACTAAACTAGTAAAAATAGGTACTGTCTTAAATTCTAGCGCATGGTTGATAAAAATAGCGGTTGGCACAGCCATGCAAGTATTCCTATCTTCCCTGTATCATACCTTAGCTAGTATAGTATTAAGGACATCTATAGAGACCTTAGTTTATGAAAAAGCTGCCGATAGAGGGCATTATATCGATGAATATACCTTAATAAAGGAAATGGCTATTCATGCTGGTAAGGTGCTTAGTTTGATAGTGATTGCTATTTTGTTGGTATTTTTCCCTTTGCAGGCAGCTTTTATAGTAGCAGCCATTTTAGCTTGGTTTGTGATGTTATTAAAATAATAATTAATTTTTTTTAGACGTGAAAGAAGTAAAATTATCAAGTGCAAATCGTGCCAGTGTTTTACAGGAGGCATTGGAAGTTATCCGTGGAGGAGGAGTGGTGGTTTACCCCACTGAAACTTCCTATGGTTTGGGTGCTGATTTTTATAATGCTCGAGTTGTTGATAAAATATACAATATAAAAAATAGAGCTAGAAAATTTCCTTTGCCAGTTTTGGTTTCAGATTTAGTTTATGCTACATCTTTAGTGGACTTTTCTGAATCAGCTAGGCGCATGGCTGGTAAGTATTGGCCTGGACCGCTGACTTTGGTGCTACCATTTAAATATTGTAAGTGGCAGGAGCATTGCGATGATTTTTTAGCCCTACGTGTATCTAGTCATCCTTTTGCTAAAGATTTAGTTACTATTTTAGGAAGTCCACTGGTATCGACTTCAGCCAATATAGCTTCTACTGGGGATTCTTACAGTGCTAGTGATATTAAAAAACAATTTGCTAAATCTGCAATCCAGCCAGATTTATTTATAAATGCTGGAACTCTACCTAAAAATCCACCTTCAACTATTATTAAATTTTTTAATAATCAAATGGAAGTTCTAAGGCAGGGAAAACTTAAAATACAAAAATAAAACATATGGAAAGATTTAAATTTATAAAAAGTTTTTTACCTCATCACATGAAGCGTCAGGTGAAGGAGCTATTTATTTCAACTACCTTGGTTAACCTGGCATTGGCTCTAGTAATGATTTTTGAGCCAATTTATCTTTATCAGATAGGGTATTCATTGCAGAAGATAATGTTTTTCTATCTGATAGCCTATTTTTTGTATTTTATTTTGATGCCTCTAGGAGGAAAATTTGCCCGTCGCAAAGGTTATGAAATTGGCATGTTGATTGGGACATTTTTGTTTATTGCTTATTATACTGGTTTATTTTTGATTGGTCAGCATGACTGGTTATTTTATGTTGCACCAATATTTTTGGCTTTACAGAAAACATTTTATTGGCCTGCCTACCATGCTGATTTTGCTCGTTTTTCAGATGCCACAGAAGAGGGTAGGGAGGTCAGTGCTATGAATGTAGCTTCATCTTTGGTTTATATTGTTGGACCAGCTGCAGCAGGTTTTATTATATTTACTTGGGGATACGGCACTTTGTTTGTGATTGCCTCGATTTTATTTGTAGGCTCCAATATTTCTACTTTAGCCACCAAAGAAAAATTTACACCACGTGATTTTTCATATAAAAAAGTTTATAGCAATCTTTTTAGTAAAAAGAATCGCAGTGATTTTTTTGCTTACCTTGGTTATGGAGAGGAATTAATCCTGATGGTTGTTTGGCCGGTATTCATATCTATTATAATCATTGATGTATTTAATTTGGGCTTAATAGTGGCCTTGGCTACCTTAATTACCACTTTAGTAACTTTGTATATAGGTAAATTATCAGATTCGCGCAATAAGAGGAAGATTCTTTCTTTGGGTAGCACCTTTTATTCATTGGCCTGGTTTATTAGAATTTTTATTACTAATACAGTTGGTGTATTTTTTGTTGATACTATGTCTAAGTTAGGCAAAAATACAATTTCTATCCCTCTAATGGCTATTACTTATGAAAAAGCTAAAGATGTGCGTCAATCAGAACGTAGTCATATCATGAATAGTATTGTATTTTTTGAAATGAGTTTAGTAGCTGGAAAATTAGTGGCTATTTTAGCTATTTATTTAGCCATGTTTTTTATTACCGATGAAGTTTTTGCTTTTAAACTTACTTTTATATTGGCTGGTAGCATGTCACTACTTTATATGCTTTTGTAAATCAAAATGACCTTAGAAGAGTTACAATTTATTTTAAAAAAACACCACCTGACACCAAATAAAGTGCGAGGGCAAAATTTTTTGGTTTCAGATGAAGTTTTGGGTGATATTATCAAAGCGTCTGAAATTATTTCAGAAGACCTGATTCTAGAAGTGGGTCCTGGCCTGGGAGCACTTACTCAAAGTTTGTTAGAAAAGGCAAAACAAGTAGTTGCTTTTGAGATAGATAAAAATTTTCAAAAACCTTTGAATAAATTAATTAACACATTTAATAACGTAGAATTAATTTGGCAAAATATTCTCTCATTGTCAGATCAGCAGTGGTTAGAAATTTTGACAAAATATAAAGCCAAAGATTATAAAATAGTGGCTAATATTCCTTATTATTTGACAGCCAAGTTTATTCAAAAATTTATTTTAGCTGATAAAAAACCGTTGAGCATGACTTTGATGGTACAAAAAGAGGTGGCTGAGCGCATTGCTGCTGAAAAAGGTAAGCACAGTCGTTTGTCCTTGTCAGTGGCTCTCTATGCAGATAGTAAATTGGCCCGGATAGTTAGAAAAGATAATTTTTATCCGCAACCAAAAGTAGATTCAGCTGTTATACATATTTTTAACATTCATACTTGGGATTATGATGTGGATGAAAAGTTTGTTTGGCAATTAATACGTCGTGGATTTGCTAGTAAGAGGAAGAAATTGTTTAATAATTTGTTGACGGATCAGAATCTGGATAAAGAAAAATTATTATTCGCTTTTGATAAAGTAAGGTTAGACGCCAATGTTAGGGCTGAGAATTTATCACCTATAAATTGGTTAGAACTAGCTCGCAATTTATAAAATTTATATAAGTTTTTTATAAAGACCTATCTTTTAAACAGTTAAACAAAATATGTAGATTATTTTGTTTTTATGTTTTGGTTTTTTCATAAAAATATGTTATAATAAACATAATTTAATCGACTCTATTAATGAAAAAAAAGTTACACAAACTAGATGAGTTCACAGAGGATGGATTGTCCGACGAGCTAGAAGGATACTCAGCAGAGGATATCAATAGATCTCTACAAGAAAATCAAAGTGACAAGAAGCATGTTTTATTATTTATTATATTAGGATTGGCAATTGTCGCTTTTTCTTTTTGGTATTTGTATGGAAATATAGCTGGTCCAGTAGCCTATGAGAGGCCCGATTGGCTGGAGGAGCAATTACAAGAACAGGGGGATGCTCAAGTGACTATTGCTGAATTACAAGAAAGAGATACAGATCAAGATGGTCTGACTGATTATCAGGAGATGTACCAGTATTACACTAGTATCTTTATAGATGATACAGATAGCGATGGCGTATCAGATTTTGATGAAGTTAGTTCTGGCGCTGATCCACTATGTCCAGAAGGAGAGGATTGTAGTTTATTGGCTTTAATTACTCCAAAAACTAGACTTGTAGAAGTTATAGAAGATGTTAAATTGGATGAGGATTTGACCTTGCAAGGTGCCATCGCCACAGATTTTAGAAGGATTTTGATAGAGAGTGGCATGCCTCAAGAGGAAGTAAATAAACTGTCAGACGAAGATTTGTTGATGCTTTTTAAAATTGTTTCTGAAAACATGGCTGCTTCAGAGCAATCAGAAGAAGTCAGCTCAGAAGAAGTCAGAAATTTTTTATTGGCACAGCCTGGTGCTGACAAAGAGAGAATTAATCAAATGACGGATCAGGAGTTGATATCAATAGGCTTTCAATTATTGGGTATCAGCGAAGAAGATAATCAGAGTACAGAGGAGTAATTATATAAAATAATCATAATAAATTATTGAAAATAAAAATATGAACAATTACAAAAGAGCGATAATCGTGATTGTACTGTCATTGATGGTTGTCGGACCCTTGTTGGCAAAACCAAAACCTGTCCAGGCTTTTTCCCCTGGCGTAGTTACTGTTAATGGAGCAAAATGGGGCTGGGAAAGACTTCAGGGTATATTAGCAGGTGTTTGGGAGGGTATGATTCATAAGGTGGCAGTTGATACGGCTAGAATGTTTATGAATAATCTGGCCTATGATTTAGCTACTAGTATATCAGAGTCAGGCTCTGGTAAAAAATCACTCTATGATACTAAACCAAGAGAAAGTGCTACACATAGAGCAGCAGATGCAGCAAAGGGTGAGTTTATAGGTGGCCTAATGCAGTCTGCGGGGTCAAATGGAGAGACCTTGGCTAGCTTAGGCATAGATTTATGTAACCCAAGTTTAGATTTGCAACTTAGCCTAACTCTAGATATTTTAGATTCTGAAGAGCCGCCAGCACCGAAGTGTGACTTTTCAGCAATTAAAGAGAATTGGAGTAATTTTAGTGATTCATTGTATGGTAGAAACTGGGCTAACTATGTTAAAGATAGTCTGACTATTACACCAAACTACAAAAGAGCTGATTTTGATGACGCTTTTATAGCTTTATTTGGATATGAACAAACCTATTTAGGTCAAAGAGATAGAATAAGGGAAGAGGTGAGTAAAACTGGTGCTATGGCTGCAGCACATAAAGCAATGTTTCTTGAGATGTGTAAGGGTTATTTGGACTCAAAGACAACTATCTCAGGAGACGTAAAGACTGGCTGTACAGATATTATGAACATGAACGAGGCTCAATGGGATGCGGCTATTGCTGGGGATCAGTTCGCTTTTTTTGAAAATGCCGAAGGAGGTACTTTGTCAGCTATTTTAGCTGAAGCTGGTAATATGTTTGTATCTACTTTGTCTTCAAAGTTGATGAAGCGGGCGTTTGAAGAGGGTATGAATATTATCAATCCTCCAGCAAGTGAACTAGAGAAAAATCCAGGTATCAAACCAACGGTAGCATGTGCTTTGGGTGGTTGTGTAGATATAGACGAATTATGGAGTGTAGGTAATGTATTTTCAGATTTAAAAGCGACAGAGTTAACACCAGTAGAGGATTGGACGTTTTTGCAAGATTTTGCTATTTGTCCAGCACAAAAAGATTATCGGGCATTAGATAATTGTGTCATCGACACCAATTTAATGTTGGCCGTTTCTAATCAAGAAACTCTTAGGAGTGCCATTGATGATGGACTCTTGGATGGTGATTTACCAATCATAGGACCGAATAATCCAGATAATGAAAATAAAGATTGTTTCAAATCAGGCCTGTGTTATAGAGATTTAGTTAAATTAAGGAAAGCTAATATTTTTCCAGTTGGTATGGAGTTAGCTGCTCAGCGTGTAGCTGATAAGGCGGTGACTGTAGAAGAGGTTATTAATTGTTTTGAAGATGGTGGATCTTGTGAATATGGAATTGATCCAACTTATGATAATCATCACAATCCATTTTATCATTTAGTTGATCCAGATTGGGTGCTAAGAGCACCACCAACTAGATGTAATGCTATGGTTTATGGACCAGCTTTAGAATCTTCAGATGGAAGCAGTCGTCAAGAATATTGTGCTGATCCACAGACATGTCTACGAGAAGATGAAAGTGGTAATTGTCTAGAAGGACAATATGGATACTGCACCAGAAGTGAAAATATTTGGCGCTTCAACGGTGACATGTGTGACGATGGGGACATTTATTCAGGTTGTTTAGTTTTTGACAACGCTGATTTAGGTACAAAGGGCTATATAGAGGGCACTTTGGAATATTGTACAGCTGAGGAGTCTGGCTGTAAGCGGTATTCACAGACTAGAGATGCAGCTGGTGATTGGTTTATGGAAGAGGATATGACACTGGATCCAACCCTATTCACTTTAAATGAAGATGATTTATTTTTAAATACTTCTGAGTGTGATTCAACTTATGCTGATTGTTCAGAGTATATAGTTATGGTTCCTGACCTAGGAGTAAACTTGGTACCAAATGGTAGTTTTAATAATTTTCATGATGATGGTACTGCTACTAATACTCCAGACGGTTGGACAAGAACAAGTAATGGGACTCCAAGCAATGGTTTTACTGCTGATTATGACAATAATAAAGTAGCAAATGGTTATACTTGGGGAGCAAGTAATTGGAATACAGAGCCTTATGCAGAAGAAGTATTGCAGATGAATGTGGAGTTACTGCCAAATACATATTATATTATATCAGCTGATGCTGCTCAATATGTGGCGCCAGCTGATTATGGAGCACGTGTAGCTGTACAATTATGTGATATGACTGGCGACTGTAACGGTGCGACAAATAATGCAAGACCAGCAACAAGCACTGGTACTTGTTTACTTGGTGGTAGTGGTCATCCAAATAATGCGGATTTGAGATTTGTGCCACCGAGTGATTTTAGTTGGTTAAGGGCTGGTTGTCTGTTTATGACAGATGAAAATACTAGTGGAGGGCGAATAGATGTAATGTCTTATGGTGGTGTTAATCCAAATGGTGCTGCTCCTTCAGCTATGTGGTTTGATAATATTAAATTAGAAATAGTTAGCCAAGAAGGTATGAGTGCTACGCCATACTCCGAGTATGGAGTTGGTAGTACTATCTATATGGGTGGCGAGAGAATCATGTGTAGTGAAGATGAGGTTGGTTGCCAGGCATATAGACCAGTAGCTGGTGGACCAATGGTGCCAGCAGTGATTTCACAGGATGATCTATGCCCTCAGGAGTGTGTTGGTTATGCTTCTTTTGCGGAACAAACCACAATTTTTGATAATATCGAGGGAGATTACGCAGTTAATTATTATAATTTTATACCTGATACAGCCGAGACTTGCCCAGCTTCAGAAGCTGGCTGCGAAGAGTTCACTAACCTAGATGAGGTGGCTGATGGCGGTGAAGGTAAAGAATATTTTTCATATTTGCGTCAATGTGTGGCTGATGATTTAGGAATCACTTATTATACTTGGGAAGGTCAAGACGTATCTGGTTATCAGATTAAAACTTGGCATACTTTAGAGAGTAATCGGACAATAGCTGGTAAAGGTCAACCACCTTGTACTAATGTACAACGGGGCGGAATTTTATGTATTGATGATGCACCTGCTACAAATGGAAATTTCCCTATGGCTGCTTGTGGTCCAGAAACAGCTACTATATTAGATGATCCAGAAAATAATCCGAATTGTAGAGAGTTTTTTGACACCAACGGAGATTCTTATTGGCGCCTGCAGGACAGAGTTATATTTGCTAGTGATGATTGTCATACTTATCGCCGTACTTTAACTGGTGCATTGTATAGTGCTATTCCTAGTTTAAGTGAAGAGTGTGGAGAACAAAGTGGTGGTTGTCGTGCCTACAAGGGTAATACTGGAAATAATCTAAGAACTATACTTTCTGACACTTTTGAAGAAGGCACCTATGATCCTTGGGTAACATTTTGGGGATCGTTGGATATGTCCAATGAATCTGTTATGAATGAAGGACATTCAATGAAGTTGCAACTCAATGCTGTAAACACAAGTGTTGATCGTGATTTATCCAATCAGCTACAAGGAAATAGAGAATATGAGTTGTCATGGTGGCTGCGAAATAATAGTAATTTAACAACACTAGACGTTACTATTGGTAGTATGGCCACGAGCACGCTGATTGCTAGCTTTAATAATATACAAGGTGGTGATTGGCATCCTTATACAGTGGCTATTACAGAAGAGGATATTTTAAATTTTGATTTCACCACGACTGGATTAACATTTACATTCAATGGAGTTGATAGTGTCTATTTTGACAACGTCACCTTGCGTGAAGTGACAGATCATATTTATGTAAGGAAAGATACCTGGAGCACGCCGGCTTCCTGCGATAGTCCTTATTCTGCCTTTCATTTAGGTTGCCAAGCTTATCGGGATAGGAACGGCTCATTATATAACTTAAAATCATTTGAAAAACTTTGTGGAGAAGACAAGATAGGTTGTATGGCGGTGATTGATACACATAATTCTACCAATCCTTTTGAAGAAACCTTTAATCTAGAAGTGCCTCCAGAACCAGCAGAGATTACTGTGTCAAGAGATAGTTTAGATTATTTGGTACCAGATAGATCCAAATATTGTCCGCAACAGTTTAAGGGTTGTTCGGAGCTTGGGCTACCAAAAGTAGACAAGGCTAATGCCAACGCGATTACTGGCTTTAGTACGGTTTATAAATTTAATGATCCAGATCAATATGAGAATACTCTATGTGTATCTGAAGCATTAGATTGTGAAACCTATGGTTCGTCTAAAGGTACTTATTACTTTAAGGATCCAGGTAATAAGACTTGTTCCTTTCGTGAAAATAATCATGTTAGGATGCTTTCTGGTCAGTATGTGCCATTTACTGGTTGGTTCCAAACTCATACATTGGGAGATGGTATAGATCCGATAGGTTGTAGTGATAACGGGGACTTTAATTTTGATCAATCTGATTTTGAGTATTTAGATTACATAGTTGATTTCCAGCCAGATCGTTGGGCAGCGGAGTGTCCAGAGACAGCTAACCTATGTACTACATTTAAAGATCCTTTTGACCCGCCTGGCTGTGATCCAAGACTTAAAGATGGAGATACTGTCGCTTGTGTTGACGGTACTGGTGCTGTCTATGCTGGTGTGGGTGGTATGACGTGTGTTTTAATAATGAATGCGACTGGCGGTGGAGAATGGATAAACGGTGTGTCATGTAAGAATTATCATTATTTTGATAATAATAATATAGATTATAAGAGTTGTGTTGATGTGGATAGAAATAGTGGTTGTATGCTTTTCTATGACACTAATAATTGGGGTTCAGGACACGCAGGCGTAGATTCTTTGTACAATGCTTCTACTACTTATAATAAGAATGTATATTTTGATAAACCAGTTAACCCAGATATTTGTGCTAATGGTGACGTGGGTTGTAATGCTAATACAATTATCAAGGTAAACAAGAGTAGGCAATGTGCTGAATGGTTGGCATGTAAGTCATCCTCTAGTGAATTTAATCCAGATACACAACAATATGATGTGCTCTGTGATGATATTTCTAGTTGTACTGAATATGATAAACGAGGTAGTGTCACCAAGTGTGGCAATTGGGATACTTATACTTCTAGTACCCCACTGACAACTTCCGTTTACCAATATAGAGTATCAGGAAACAATAGTCACTTGCAGTGGGCAGATAAAGACTATGTTGGTTATGCAGCTCCAAACCTATTGCCAGCCAAAGATTTAGAAGTTTATAATTTTGGTGATAATGAAGACATCGATCTAAGATTGATGTATAGAGTGCACAGTACGACAACTAGTTGTGAAACTAGTAACTATACTGCTGATGGTATACCTCTTACTAACGGACAATTCTGTATGGCTTTCCCAGAAGATGGTATTAGTCATATGGGTTATTACCAGTGGATTAATACTGGTATTTGTAAAGATGAGATTTGTTGGTTGAGTCCAGATTATACTAACCAATCATATTATATAGGGTTAACTACCAAGGGCTATGCAGTACCAGATTCTCCTTTTCCGCAGAGCATATCGCAGGATACAGGTACTAGTATTGCAGGTAGGGAAATTAGAGAGAGAAGGCCTGGCTACGGTAATGCTAGTATTTGTGAGAGTGTTATAGCTGACGGTACCTGCTTAGACATTGACGCAGATGGTTTGTGTGATGCTTGGGAGGATGGTTGTGAGGATTCTTACAATAAGATTACCTATGGAAACGGTACTTACACTGCTTATTATCCAACAGACAAGGATTATTACACTGGTGTTTGTGTATCGACACTTAGTGGTACAAGCGCTATTGATGCTGCCGAAGCCTATGAAATAATACATGAGGATGGTTCTTCAGAGTTTGTGACTAGTCCTTATATTGGCTCACCATGTAATGCTCATATGAATTGTGATGGAGATGCTTCGCGTCTTTTGTATCTTGGCGGTAGATGTGAGCCAATGACAAAGATTGAGACTAATCTTAATTTACCAGGTATTTGTTATGAACAAGATAAATATTCTGGCATTGTTTCAGATATAGATTCTAGAGCAAACTATTGTAATCTGTGGTATCCAATTACCAAGATTAATTCTACACAGGGTCTATATAATAATTATGATTCTGCTGGTTATACTGACCCCTATGGAAATTATATACAAATGTGTGCTTTTACTAATCCTTATATAATTCCTAGAGATAGATATTATTGTGCTGCTAGTGGTGATAGTGGCCCGGGTGGTAATTGTACGTTATTATTAAGGATTCCAACTGGATCTCTGATTAATGCTGATGCACTAGATGACCCGGGTGATATTACTTTGAGGGATTTGTTGACAAATTATTATCTTAAAGATGTATTTACCAGGTATGAAGCTACTGATGTGCCAGGTGGATTGCCTGGGCCAATAGGTATGGATGTGATTGTAAAAAATAATGGTGTTAACCATATAAATGATAGTAGTGCTCCTGGACCTAGAGTTGATAGTCGCGCTTTATTTGAGCCCGAAGATTTTGTAAACGCGCCAGCCGCTAGCTATGGAGTTACTATGGCTCGATTACAGAGATTGTATGATGCTACTATTGAGTACTACTATTTAGATGAGGGTGTATCTGGAACAGGCGCTTATAGTTCAACTAATGTGAATCAATTTTTATCATTACCATCTTCTGTTACTACTACAGTGGCTTGTGTGCCAAATTATCACTATGCTCATATCACTGGTGGTGCTTTCCCGTACAATGTTTGTAATCCGCTAGATTTTAATATGTATGTCTTTGGCGGTGTATTAACTCCTCCTGGGTATGGTTCAACTAGAGCTGGTGATGATTGTAATGCAAATATAAACGGCAAGGGTTGTTACCAACGTTGTAATAGATTGATGGAGGTAGATCCTCTGGGTGACAATGCTATAGTCAATACTGATGTTTGGTGGGCATCAAAGCCAGAAAATTATAACTACACTTTACCTCATACAGAGTTTACATTCTGGCATGGTAGCCCTAGTACTTCACCGGCGTACTTGCAAGATCGTTCAGCTTATTTAGCTAGTTCTGATGATATTTATGCGCCAGGAGTGACTGTCAACTCATGGTGGTCAGAATTACATTATGACTATATTTTGACTCCTACGGTTACTCCACCGTTTATTCCTAATTCAGACATAGAAAGAGCTACCACGTCTATAGGTTATGCTTTTGGTGCATCGGTTAGTCCTATTTCAAGATTTGGCACAGATCTTCAAGTTCAAGTGATGTTACCATTGGAGCCTTTTACTAATAATTTCTATGATAGAACAGCTATTTTTATGAGTCCGGGACCCATTGGTAATTGGACGAATGAATCAAGTGCTAGATGTGTAAATGCTAGCTGTGCTTTTTATCGCTGGTGGGACACTATGGACAGTTTTGCTTACTTATTTAGACAAATGTACTCATTGAGAATGCCGTCTAATTCACTTGGTTTGTATAACCAGGCTAGTTATATAGACACTCATAATATGTCCACCTCTGCTAGACCACAGGTTGGTAATACCTATTCTAAACCGCGTATTCTTAGAGTTTGTGGAAATGGACTTTGTATTGATTCAAATGGAATACCCGAAGAGGGCTTTACCATAAATAATTCCAATGGCGGTAGTATAGTTAGTCAGGAGAGCTCATTGTTTGCAGCCGCTAAATTTTATTATCATGCTCATCCTGATCATATGCCGGTTAGAGATATTGTTATGGATTGGGGTGATGGCGGTGTGCCAAGTAGTTATTATGGTAAATACAAAAATAATTTGCCACTCTGTAATCCAGAATCAGACATGCCAGGTATATTGGGAAGCTGGCAAGGTTTTGGTGGTACTGAAGGTGCTTGCCATGAAGGTTATAAGGTTTTGTATAACCAATATTTATACAATCCATTATTCCCATGTGACGGTGCGACTACTACTATAAACGGTAATGTCTACACTGTTCCTAGCGTAGCAGATGCCTCTTGTTTTAAACCTATTATAGAAATTTTTGACAATTGGACTACTTCTACTATTAAAGAGTATGAGGGTTGGATACAAGTACATAAAGATTAAAAATATATGAATATCTTATCTAGAAAAATCAAAAGTAAATATTGGGTATTATTTGTAACCTTGGCTACGGCTGTTAGTTTGGCGACCCCACGTATTGCGTATGCTGGTGGTGGTTTAAAGTCAGTTGTAGATGATTTATTAGCCAATATTATCTATGGCTTGTTTATTTGGCCACTGTCACAAGTTTTAAAATTGGAGTTGTTGCTTTTGCCTATTGTGGCTGAATATAATAACTTTACTCAAGAAGCAGGTGTTTCAGCTGGTTGGGAAGCTTTGCGAGATCTGAGTAATATGTTTTTCATCCTTATACTCTTGGTGATTGCTTTAGCTACTATTTTAAAAATTCAGTCTTACGGTTACCGTCAATTGTTGAAAAAATTGTTAATAGTAGCAGTATTGATTAATTTTAGTAAAACTATCGTTGGTATTGCCATTGATTTTTCTCAGGTAATTATGTTGACCTTTGTCTCTGTAATTAAGAATATTGCAGCTGGTAATGTGATGACTGCCTTGGGTTTGCAGAATATTTTACAAAAAGGTAGCGACTCTACAGGTCCAAGCCTTGAAAGTAATGTGGTAGTAGCCTATTTCTTGGGTGCTATTATGTTGTTAATAACAGTCATGGTCGTGTTAGCCTTTTTGGCCATGTTAGCTATGAGGATTGTGACTCTATGGGTGTTACTGGTTTTATCTCCTTTAGCTTTTTTAGCTTTTACTTTTCCTAAAACTGAAAAATATTTTAATGAATGGTCAGAAGAATTGCTTAAGAATTTGATTGCTGGCCCCAGTTTAGCTTTCTTTTTATGGCTAGCTTTTAGTATTACGGGAAATGGAAATATAAATGATAGTTTCAGTGAGGTTCCCGGGGACAGTGAAGATGATGATAATCATCCAGTTTATGATGTTAGTGCGGCAGCTGCACCAAGTAGTGTATTAAATTTTGTTATTGGTATAGCTATTTTAGTGGCTGGATTGCAGATGACTGCTAAATCAGGCGCGGCTGGTGCTGGTATAGCCGGTAATATGGCTTCTAATATAAAATCAGCTCCTGGCAAGGTAGGTCGCAAGGCTGGTGGTCTAGTCAAGGCTGGTGCGGCAGCTGGTGCTAAAACTTTGTATCAGGGCAGAAGTGGTGAGGGAATGATCAAGGGGCAACTCAGTAGATTGCGAGGCATGGCGGGTCGTAGCATGACAGAAGCTGGCCAACAAATGCAAGACCGTGGAGGTATAGCAGGTAGAGTTAGCGGCTTGGTAACTAGAGCTGGGATGCGTAGAGTGGCAGCAGATCAGGGTAGCAGGAAGCGCAGAGCTGAGTATGAGGGTACACGTGCAGAAGGTGTAACCGATCAGGCAGCATATTGGGCTACTAAGGGTGGTGATGAGGCTCAATATCACGCTGCTAAAGCAGCTCAGGCTCGCGGTGAAACAAGTGTGACTGTTGGTGGTCAAACTCTAGATGCTGGCAATATGGATGATTTATTTGAAACATATGGTGATGCAGATGCTCGTACAAGTTTGCAGAAGCGTGCTGCTTCAGTTAACACTGAAGAGACCATGGATCGTAATATAGCAGACAGTGGTTTAGTAGCCACCTTAAAGAATATGAATTTTGATGGTATTGATGCTGGTAATACTGACCATCAAGCAGTGATGACTACTATATTAGCTCAAGATGATGATACTAGGGCCAAGGCTATGGAGGGTATGGAAAGTGAGGACAGAAATTCATTGATAAATGCTTTAAGGGAATTTCGACCAACTGATAGTATGTTTACTACAGATGCAGCTGGTAACCCAGTGAGAGATCAAAATGGTAATGCACAAATCAATACAGATTCAGAAGCATATAAAAGGACGCTTACTATTTCTCAGTTTGGCAGAGCTGCGGATACCGAGAATCATTTTAGTAATATTGGTCATGATTTAGGTGAAGCAGAACATAGAAGGGAGATGGCTAGCTCAGGGAATGCACAGGCTGCAGATGCTGCTAGAGATAGATTGCAGACAAGTCTTAGAGATAGTTTTGCCGCGGCAGCTAGTCGGGATATCTCAGGAAAACAAGTAGCTAGAATGGGCGCAGACTCTACTTTCCTTAGAAGTATGTCTGGATTAATGAATGCTGGTCAGAGGAAAGAATTTATGTCAAAGACAAATGATAGAGAGAAGATGGAGGTTATGGTGTCAGGCCAGATAAGGCATGGTAATGCAGAGGTTATGATGGCTAGCGACGCTACTAGTCCCTATGCCGGGGGTCCTGAGGCTCTTAATGCTTATTTTAGTCAGGAGATAAACAATATTCCTAATCAAACAGGCGCTGAGAACAATGATCAATTTAGAGCGAGGCAAGCGGAAGCTAGGACTAGACTGGCTCGAGGAAACATGAAGAATGCCCATTTAGCTTTTGCAGAGGTAACTCCAGCTGGTGATATGCAGGTCGATGGAAATGGTAGGCCAGTTTTAGATGATGAGGCCTTTAATGAGTTTGTTAGCAATCTTAAGCTAGAAGAGTTACTCCAATTACCAAAAGAGCAGTTAGATAGACTAGCGGATGATGCTGATATACTAACTGAGAGAATGCGTCACTCATTGGCTGAGAATAGTTATGGTGCAGGTGCTGCTCCTGGTGCAGGTGCTGCTCCTGATGCAGGTGCTGCTCCTGATGCAGATGATGACTTTGATGGCGGTGGTGGAATATAGGGATGTTTAATTATTTTTGTTTATTATTTTATATAAATGATTAATCCAGCAGCATTAAACAAATTACCCGAGGAGGTAAAAGATGTTATTTATGGTGAAGATATTCCCTTAAATAATATTAAGATATCCAATAAATTTTTTCTTAATAGGGTTCAGCTGGATTATATTTTAGAATTAGAGCACAAGGCATTTTTAAAAAAAATATCTGTTTTAGATTTTCCCAAGAAATTGGAAAAAATGGAAGGGGCAGGTCGATGTGATTTAAGGAAGCTTACCCTAGATATTGCCTATGAAATATTATGGCCACTGCAGGAATATTTAGAAAATGTAGATCGTTTGATTTTGCGTTTGGGTGGTAAAGTACCGAGACTAAAAAGATTAAAGCGAGCAGCTTTGCAAAGGACAGTTTTTCCAGAGTTTGAGGCAGGTACAGTCAAGCAGATGCTTAAAAAATATAACAATTTTAAAGATCTACGTTTGACGTCTAGAAAGATTGTTAATCCAGAAGGAAGGACGACAGCGCCGACGGTAGATAATTGGATTAAAGACTATGTACATTTTTCAGGGGCTGCCTATCATAATGCTCTACAACGCTCAAAATACCTCACTAAAGCTCCGAATATAGCCAAGCTAAGTAAAAATGAGCTTGATTCTTTACGGCACTTTATCACAGCCTATGATGATAATATAAAGATACAGTTTGAGTTGGTAGCTGGGGTGTTGAGGGTGTCTGAGTTTTCGGAAGAAAAGCCCACAACCAAAGTTGATATAGACAAGCTTTTGAAAAAGTTTCATAAGCAACTCAATGATATAGAGGTCAAAATGTTGCCAGCAGACTTTATAATGTCAGAAGCAAATAATAATTTGTCAAAGGTCAGGGATATTCTATGGAATGCTATTGGCTTACAAGACAAAGATAAGGTAAGTAGTTGTTTGAAAGTTTTGATAGAAAAAAAGGCTCTAGAAGCTTTATTAAAAGAGGATAGTAGATTTAGGAATATACTAAAACGTTTTATTAACCTTAGATATAGTCATGACTTGGGAGACTGGCTAGATAAAAACACTGATCATTTGTTGGCTAGACGTTTGTTTTTTGAGATGATATTGGTAGACAAAATGCATATTAAAGATGATGTTACCGTGTTAGCTTTTTATTTGAGTAACCTGATTCCAGGTTCTGGTCAGGTAGTTTATTTGGATCAGAATACTGGTAAGTTCAAGTGGCGAGAAATTCACATGGCTGACAAACAATTGGCTTGGATATCTGAAGTTGTTAGATAGCAAAAAAACCCACCGTTTTTCTAGTGTTTTCTAGACCTCCGAGTGGGGTTTTTATTTTTTTTGATCTATTGCCAAAGACTAAGCTCCCTTTGAACTACTTGGCCGGGTCTTGAGTATATAATATTGCCATTATCTGATAATTGATCAGATTTTATTTTTGGTGGTATTAATTCAAAATTTATTTGCTGGATAATGTTTTTGTCTAGAGTGGGTATAGTCTGGTCTTTTATTCTGAAGATTGGAAAAATAAACACAATCTTGCCGCCGGGTTTTAATATTTTTTTAAATTGAGCAAAAGATTCCAAATAAAGGTATTGTAATTCTTGTTTAATGTCAGTTAGCTGATTGATACTCCTTTTATTTTTTATTATACGGGCATCACCCATGAATGGTTCAGTTACTATCAAGTCAATGGAATTAGGCGCAAAATCTTTACTTAAATTTTTAATATCAGATTGTTTAATATTAACCTCGGATTCTAGATTGAATTCTTTTTTTAGCCAAGTAATATTTTTATTTGAGTCTGATACAGCCCTAGGACTTAGGTCGCTGCCATTTATTTTTTTGAAACCAAGCAGTATAGCTTCTTGTAGAACAGTGCCAGAACCACAGAAGGGGTCTAAAATTGTTTTTTGTCGACTAATACTGCCAATATTTATCATCATCTGAGCCACCTTGGGGGGTAACATGCCAGATTTACTATCACGTCCAGGTCGATTCATATCTCTTTGTCCATATTTTACAAAATCTTGGACAGCTCTAGTCATTCCCAATAACCACTTATTATTATATTTAACAATGAGTAGCTCGTTGCCCAGTAATTTATTAGTAGCGACTATTACAGAGGATAGAACTGGTTCTTTGCTACTGACTAGGCGAACTTTGTGTTTTTGCTTAAGTTGTCTTTTTATTGCTAGGGCTGTTTTATTGATGGCCCGATAGTTTCTATTGGAATCATTGTATAAACTAAAACCAAAGTGAATTTTGTCGCCATTAGCCTTGGCTATTGATTGTTTTAGATAGATAAGCCATTTTTCATCAGTAAGCTTAGATGGGTCATCTATGGTTTCGATAAAATCAGCTATCTTAACTGTGCCACCTAATGTGGACATTAGTTGTTCGGCATTTTTTCCACTGCTAGCTACTACAAAATTTGTACCTGTTTTCAAAATTTTATCCTGGGCTTCATCCAGGACAGTGGTTATTTCTTCTTTGGCTAGGTCATTTGCTTGGCCTAGTATAAATAAGTATTTATGCATAGATATATCATAATTTAAAAGTGATTTTTAATCAATACACTGACTTGACTCTGTCTATTATTTATGTTAGAGTATCGAGAGTCTAATATGGTTTTTAAAACTATATTATTTGATTAACCACGCCTTGTCAATGAGCAGGGCCCTTACCTCTAATTATGTTGGGTAAGGTAATTAAATAGAATATGAATTACGAATTATCTTTTATCATTAGTGCAAATGTACCTGAAACAGAGCATCAAGCTGTGCAGAAGGACATCTTGGGCTATTTGGACAAAGTAGGTGCTAAAGTCATCAAGGAGGCCTATTCAATTGGCCGTAAGAAGCTGGCTTACCCTATTAAAAAGCAGAAACACGGGTTTTATGTGTTTTTGGAGTTTTCTCTAGAAGACAAGGATGGTCTTAAAGGAATTGAAACTCAATTGAAGTTAAATAACAATTTGCTTCGTTATTTGATTATCAAAAAAGATCCAGCTGCTAACAAGCAAGAGAAGAAACAAGCTGCTCGTAAGTTAGCGCCAGCTACCAAGGGTGAAGCTGCACCAGCTGAGACAAAAAAAGCAGACGAAGCTGTAAAAGCTACCCCTAAGGTAGAAACTACCAAAATTGATCTAGACGACATCGATAAGAAGCTTGATGAGTTGCTAGATCAGGAACCCAAAATAGATTAATTGTTCAAAAACTAAATTAACACTATGAATTTAAACAAAGCTATGGTCATTGGAAATGTTGTGCGTGATCCAGAAATGCGTGCTACAGGCAATGGTCAGAATGTTACTTCATTTTCTGTGGCTACCAATCTTGTTTGGAAAGATCAGAGCGGTCAGAAACAGGAAAAAGTTGAGTTTCACAATATCGTTGCTTGGCGACGCTTAGCTGAGATTAGTAATCAATATTTGAAAAAGGGGAGCAAGGTTTATATAGAAGGTCGTTTGCAAACCAGATCATGGGATGATCCTAGTGGAGTTAAGAAATATCGCACAGAGATTATCACTGAAAATATGATTATGCTAGATAGGGCTGGGTCTACCGGCGACTCTAGTTATGAGAATCAACCAGGTTTTAGTAAAAAACAGGATGATTTTTCTCAGCCAGAACCACAAGCAAAGAAGGAATCTTCTGGTGGTGGTGAAGAAGAGATCAGTATCGAGGATATTCCATTTTAATAGACCAATAAAATAATTTTAATATGCATAAGAAGCACATAACTAAATATTGTCATTTTTGTGTGAATGATATTTCATACATTGATTACAAGAGTTGGCAACAATTACAAAAATTTACCTCTTCATACGGTAAAATTGTGCCAAAGAGAAGAAGTGGAGCCTGTTCAAAACACCAAAGAAAATTGTCTCAGGCTATAAAGAGGGCCCGTTTTATGGCTCTATTGCCTTTTTCATCTAAATAATCATGTTGTCTTTCGGTGATTTGCGTTTAGGTACAGTAATTTCCATTAATGATGAGCCATACCAGATAGTGTTTACTCAACATATCAAAGTGGCTCGAGGTGGTGCTGTAGTAAAAACGAAACTAAAAAATTTAATCAGTGGTTCTACCTTAGAAAAAACTTTTTCAGGTTCAGACAATATAGAAGAAGCCGACATGGCAAGACGTAAGGCTAATTTTTTGTATGAACAAGATAATGATTTTTTCTTTATGGACAATGAGGACTTTGAACAGTTTCAGTTTAATCGGGATGATTTGGGAGACATGGTTAAATATTTTAAAGAAGGACAGCAGGTTGATGTATTGATTTTTAATGAAAAGCCAGTATCTGTAGCTTTGCCAACTAAAATTACCTTAGAGGTTAGTTCAGCTCCTGATGGAGTAAAAGGAAATTCTGCCGGCGCTGCTACCAAGACAGTGATTTTGGAGACAGGTGTAGAAATTAGAACTCCATTGTTTATAAAAACGGGTGACAAAGTAGTTATTAATACAGAAACAGGTGATTATGTAGAAAGAATTTAATTTTATTTATTTAAACCGCCCCCACTAAGTGGGGGCGGTTTTTTGATCACTTAATATCATTGGCTATGTCGCACTAAATATGTTATAATATAATATATAAAATCTATAAAAACATGGTGACATCTAACGATAAAAGTATATTAACTAAAGATAATTGGGCTGATAATTTGTTGATAAAAGATCAAGGTGGAAAATTGCATCCTTTGAAACAAAGCGGGCCGAAAAAAGGTGATGGTTCTACATTGACTCCGATACCGAAAAAAGAGGAGGATAAACAACGTGTTGTTAACACTCCGAGTATAAATACAGCGCCATTGGATGATAGTTTTGCGCCAATTGAGTATGTTGGTGGTAGGGCTGATAGTACAGCTGAATTAGTCTTTCATCCTGACGACAAGCAACAGCTTGACGAGCTGGCTAAGGTATTACCAAAAGACGATAGTAAAAAATATAGCATTGATAAAATCGTCAATAAGATTATAGAAAAGCAGGATCTGAAGCTTAATGAGGTGAATAGACAGAAATTTACTGACATTCTTTATGATTTTTTTCGTGATCGAAAAAGCGCTATAGTAGTTAGAGAGTTGCTGTATATTAAGGTATCTGTGGATAACAAATCCTTAGATAAGGATATTGTCGATAATATTTTATCTATCGTTAAAGGTATAAAAAATAAACTATTTTCAGTGGGTGGTTTAGTGGTCAGGCAAGCTGCGATGGTTGATACAATTGTAGAGCCAGGAGGCAGAATAGAGCTTGAAGATGGGGACGGAGAAGATGCTTCTGCGCAAGAAGAGGTAAAAAAAGCTCTTAAGGAAATGAAGTCATCCTTTGAGCCCGTGCCTAGTCAGCAACCTCCCATAGCATCTAAACAGGTAAAAACAAAGGTTGAAATAGAGCCTATTGTTCTTCCAAAGCAACCAAAAATTGAAGAAAAAATAGAGACTGTTAAAGAAGTGGAGTTAATCAAGGAAGGAGAAAAGAAGAAGGGGATTGTTCAGGTGGAAAAACAAGTTAAACCAAAGCCTGAAGTTAAACCAAAGCCTGAAGTTAAACCAAAGCCTGAAGTTAAACCAAAGCCTGAAGTTAAACCAAAGCCTGAAGTTAAACCAAAAAATATACCAGAGGTAGTTGAAAAAAGTTTAGAGCCCTTACCCAAGGTTTTTAGACCCAGCGCACTTGATAAAAAGCAAATTTCTGATGTAGTTACCAAACCAAAACCTACGCCAGAGCCAACATTGAAATCTGTACCACAGGCTTCACCCGTGCAGCATGAGTTGACTGGGCCAGTGCAAGAATTAGAGGCTTTAACTTTGGACAACTTTCGTCGTTTTGGCGATGTTGTACAGGATAGGGTAGACAAGATTTTGGATAAAATTAATGTATTAGAAAAAGATTCTTTTACTAAAAAAGCGCAGGGTATTGAGGCCTGGAGGAATAGCCAGGTGTATAAAATATATTTGGAACTTGGCCAAGAGAGCATGATTCAAGGTAAGGAAGTGGCTAATTTAATAGAAGACTATAAATCAAAAGATAAGTCGGTGTTGACCATTGAAGAATTTACAGCTATTTCAGATTTGAATAAAAAATTAAGGTTTTAAATATGGAGGACAAATTTATTGTTCCACAATTTATTGATGCTGAGGATAAAATTTGGGGTCCAATTACTGTCCGGCAGTTTGTTATTATAATAGCTGGTGGAGTTGTAATTTTTTTAGCTTATAAATTAGCGGATTTTAGTTTATTTCTATTTGAGACAACTATCACTTCTATTTTGGTGCTTGTATTTGCTTTTGTGAAGATAAATGGCGCACCGTTTCATATTTTTGCTTTAAATTTTGTAGAAACAACTTTTAAAAAACCAAAAATAAGAATTTGGCGTAAAGAATATATAAGAATTGAAAAACATAAATCAAAAAATGAAGATATTAAGCCAGAAGCATTGATAGCTAAAAAGGCTATTGTGCCCAGTAAAAAATTATCAGAATTATCCCTAATCATAGACACGGGGGGTGTTTTTAAAGGGGAGAAGGACGCTAATGAAGAAAATAATGCTGTTTATAGCGAAAAATAAAATACTATGAAAAATAAAAAATTAGCTGGTAATAGGCCAGCCACATCAACTCAAAAATATTTAGATATAGCTGAAATACGCGATGATATGGTTGTTTTGAATGACGGAAGTGTTAGAGGTGTATTACTAGTAGCTTCTATTAATTTTGATCTGAAGTCAGAAGATGAGCAAAAGGCAATTATTGGTGGTTATGTGAGTTTTTTAAATACCTTTAATTATCCTATTCAAGTGATTGTTCAATCTCGTCCCCTGAACATTGATGAGTATATGGAAAGGTTGAGAAAAGTAGAAAAAGAACAAACAAATGAACTGCTGAGAATGCAAACAGCTGATTATAGAATTTTTGTAGGAGAATTGTTGACTCTGGAAAAAATCATGAGTAAGAAATTTTACATGATTGTCCCATACATACCAGTGAGTGATAAGAAAAAAGGTTTCTTTGATAGACTGGGCTCAGTCTTTTCTACAGCCAAGGTGGTACAGTTGAGCCGTAAGCGTTTTGAAGAGTTTTCAGGGCAATTAAATAAGAGATGTGATTTTGTAGGTAGCGGTTTAGGTAGTCTGGGTTTAAGAACCCAAAGATTGAGCACACAGGCTCTAATAGAATTGTATTATAATAGTTATAATCCTGATTTATTCCAAAGGCAACCTTTGGAAGATGTAAATAAATTAAGAATAGAGACATAATGTTTGGATTCAAAAAAATAAAACAAGCAGCCGAGCCTCAAAAACGAGATATGACCAAGTTGGAACAAGAAGAGGCGCTTAGAAAAAATGAGCAGGCTGATAAAGAGGTTATAGTTAAAGATAAAAAACTTCTTGAAGCAGAGAAGGTTTTTATGGAGGGCATAGTATCTGTTAGAGATATTATTTCGCCATCTGCATTCAAAGTGGACAGAGATTTTATTTTATTGAACGATGTTTATGTCCGCACTTTATTTGTAATGACCTATCCGCGTTACGTGACTATTGGTTGGTTTGCGCCTATTATCAATGAGAGTTTAGTTTTGGATATTGCCATGTTCTTTTATCCAATGGATATCCAGGTGGTGCTTAAACAACTAAGGAATAAGGTGGGTACTATGGAAGCTCAGATTATGTCTGACCATGAAAAAGGAGCACCTCGTGATCCAATCGCAGAGACTGCTTTGCGTGATATAGAAGGTCTAAGGGATGCTTTGAGTCAGGGGACAGAAAGGTTCTTCCAGTTTGCCTTATACGTCACTATTTATTCTAAAGATAGGGCAGAGCTAGAATTGGATACTGACAGGATAGAAAATTTATTAGGTATGCAGCTTATTTATTCAAAGAAGGCGTTATTTCAAGCTGAGCAAGGGTTTAATTCTACCTTACCTTTAGGTAATGATGAACTGGCTATTACTACTAATATGAACAGTTCGCCAATTGCTTCTTCATTTCCATTTGTGTCTTCTGAATTAACTTCAGATAACGGTATACTATATGGAATTAATAGGCATAATAATAGTTTGATTTTATTTGATAGATTCAGCTTGCAAAATGCTAATATGGTAGTGTTTGCTACTTCTGGTGCTGGTAAAAGTTATGCAGTTAAATTAGAGGTGTTACGCTCATTGATGCTAGGAGCAGATGTTATTATTATTGATCCAGAAAATGAATATAAACATCTAGCTGATGCTGTTAGCGCAGCTTATATAAACGTATCTCTAAATTCAGAGAGTAAGTTGAACCCATTTGATTTACCTAGGGGGATTGGCGGTGACTCTAAGCCTGAGGATATATTAAGGAGTGCGGTTATTACCTTAAAGGGCTTGATTAGATTGATGATAGGTGAAATTACCAACATAGAAGATTCATTGCTAGATAGAGCGCTATTAGAAACATACGCTAAAAAAGATATTACGCCAGCTAGTGACCTGGCCAATATAGAGCCTCCTATTATGTCAGACCTAGAAGATGTATTGATGAGTATGGAGGGTGGTGAAGACATGGCATTACGTATTAAGAAGTATACAGAGGGTACTTTCTCAGGTTTATTTAATAGCCCAACAAATATACAGGTTGATAATCAATTAGTTATTTTTAGTATTAGAGATCTAGAAGACGAGTTGAGGCCTATTGGTATGTATGTAATTATAAATTATATCTGGAATATCATTCGTAGCGAAATGAAGAGAAGAATGTTAGTTGTCGATGAGGCATGGATTATGATGAGGCACGAAGATAGTGCTAAGTTTATGTTCGCCTTGGTTAAGCGTTGTAGGAAATATTATTTGGGAGTGACTACTATTACCCAAGATGTAAATGACTTTTTAAGCTCTACTTTTGGTAAGGCCATTGTCACCAACTCTTCTGTGCAGTTATTGCTTAAACAGTCACCAGCCTCAATAAATTTGATTCAAGAAACTTTCATGTTGACGGATGGTGAGAAATACTTACTACTAGAATCAGGCTTGGGTGAAGGTATATTTTTTGCTGGCTCTAAGCATGCTGCTATTAAAATTCAAGCATCCTATGCAGAACATCAGATCATTACCTCTGATCCACGACAATTGTTAGAAATTGAAGAAGCTAAAAAGGAGTTTGAGGAGGCCATGATAGCTGAAGCAGAGGCAGGGGGCAAATAAATCGTTTTATTAGACGTCACAGGGCGTTATATAATTAAAGAATTTTAATAAGGCAAATATTATGGATAAAGACAAAAAGAAAAAAATCATTTGGGGCACTATTATACTCTTGGTTATTTTAGGCCTTTTATTGTGGTTGCTGAAAGGTTCGGACCTCATTAGAAAACCAGGTGATCAAGGATTAACTAATGAGGGCATAGAAATTCCAATACCTAGCGCCAATATTCAATATGATCCCGATTTACCACCAGCTCAGACAAATACAGAGTTTGATGTAGTAAATTTGGCTAAAAATTTTGCAGAGAGATTCGGTAGTTGGTCCACTGATAACCCAGGTAAAAATTTGGAAGAATTACTACCTTTGAGTACGATCAGAATGCAAGGCTACTTGCAGGGGATTGAGATTGATTATAATCCAAGTGAGTTTTTGGGACTTTCCACCAAAAGTCTTTCAGCGGAAATTTTATCTGTGAGTGATTCGGACGCAGAGGTGTTAGTCGGTACTCAGAGGGTAGAGAATGATCGTAATGTTTATTATCAAGATATAAAAATGATTTTAATAAAACCTGATAATGAATGGTTGGTAGATGGAGCTTATTGGCAAGACGCTTTATAAAATTTTGTATTTATGGCGGAACAGGAATCCAAACGTAAGTTAGCAGCTGCTAAACGCGAAGCTCAGGAGAAGGCTCAGGAAATGGTGAAGAAAAAAGCCAAAGAAGCCACACAAAAAGTAGTTAAAAAGGCAGCTAGTAAGCTAACATTAAGGCTTGTCAGCGGTGCAGCAGCAGCTAGTATAGTAGGATTGATTATTAGCTATATAATCATGACTATCCAGTTTTTTATTGGTAATTTATTAGAGTCAAAACTAGTTCCTAAGTTGTCATTGGTTGAAATATTGATATGGGGATGTCTGTCATTGTTGATATTTGCTGCTATAGTTGCTGTAGCATTGATATTACAATTATTGGCAGATCCGTGGCAGTCGTCCATTGTGGCTTTGAATGCTGCCCTAGACTGGGTTAAGAGGTTTTGGCCAGATTTTTAATAAGTTTATTAGTTGTTAATTTCTAATAGAATGAATGTAAAAAAATTATTGATCATTATAGCTTTCATGGTCTTTGTAGTAGCCATGGCCCTTGCTTTATATTGGGTATTTTTTAAAGGTGGTACAGTAGGCCCAGGCGATGCTAATTATGATCCCGGTACTATACCTCCAGGGGGCGAGGGTAATGTCACAGTAGTATCTAATGTGAATGCTGTAATCAATGAACGTTTGCCAATAGAGGATTATTTTACAGGACAAATTTCCGAAGTAGCCAATGGTGGTTTTACCAATGTAAATCTTTTAACAGACACTGCAGTATCTGGTTTAACTACTAGTCCAGGTGGTTTGCAATATTATGATAAGGATAAGAATCAATTTTTTACAATAAATTCTTTGAATCAAAGAGAGTTACTAACAGATAAGAAATTTTATAATGTATCAAAGGTTAATTGGGCTAACTCTGGTGATAAGGCTGTTTTAGAATACCCGGATGGAAGAAATATTGTTTATAATTTTAAGACGGATAAGCAGGTGACTTTGCCAGCTGAGTTACAGGATTTTTCTTTTAATCATAACAGTAGCAAGCTAATAGCTGAATGGATAAATGCGGATGGCAACGAAGAGAATAATTGGATAATAACAGTCAACGATGATGGCTCAGGCATGCAATTAATTGAACCGATAGGAGACGAGGCAGGTGACGTGGCTGTTGGTTTTTCACCTGACAATCAAGTAGCAGCCTTATATAGAAAGTATATTGATTTGCAAAGGCAGGAGGTTTTTCCAATTGGCTTGAATGGGGAAAATTTTAGTTCATTTACAGTTCAAGGAGCTGGATTTACTTCGGAGTGGTCTCCTGACGGAGAATCTTTAGTGTATAGCGTTCACCATGAAAGTACTGATTATTTACCTAACTTATGGATTGCTCAAGGAGAGAGTGGTGATTTGGGAAATTATAGAACATCTTTAAATTTAGCCACTTGGCCTGATAAGTGTACTTTTTCTGGTAGCACAACAATGTATTGCGCTGTACCTAAGGGCTTACCTCGGGGAGCTGGTCTATATCCAGAAATAGCCAATAGTTATAATGATAATTTTTATACTATAAATTTAAATACTGGCGCTAAAACATTAATAGCTAACCCGGTTGGTTTGTCTCTTGGTTATTCAGCTCATAATTTATTTGTGTCAGACGATGGGTCATTGCTTTATTTTACAGATCAAGACGGCAAGTTGCAAAGTATGCGTTTAAATTAAATATTAGTAATAGTGTGTTATAACTATGTTAAATAAAAAAATTACAGCTTTAGTACTAGTAATAACTTTTGTGCTAAGTTTCAGCATTATTTTTTCGGCTAATGCCGCTGCTGATGATCCGACTTGGTTTAAACCTAATGTTGCCATTCCAGGTATGGAAAATTGG
>JABHSK010000010.1 GCA_018669975.1 Candidatus Parcubacteria bacterium | reverse complement strand
GAAAATGGATGGTTTTTCAGTGCTTAAGGCTCTTAAGGAAGATGATACTACTAAAGATATTCCAGTTATACTTTTAACAAATTTAGGTCAAGATGAAGATATTCAGAGAGGGAAAGACCTTGGGGCAGTTGGTTATTTAGTTAAGGCTAACTTAACTCCTTCTGAAGTAGTAGAAGAAGTTAAGAAAAAACTTGGCAAATAAAAAAAATATGCTATTATAGATTAATCCCATCTCTTAGGAGGGGGATTAATTTAACTAAAAAAATTAAGTAAAGAATATGAATGACAAATTAGAAAGAAGTCTTATCTTGTTAAAGCCGGATGCCATCGATAGAGGATTGGTAGGTGAAATTATTCATCGCTTTGAGAGAGTTGGATTGAAACTAGCTGGACTAAAACTTGTTTGGTCTGACAAAGACACAGCTCTTAAACATTATAGCGAAGACTTAGCAGAACGTCGTGGACAAAAAGTCAGAGATATTATGGTAGAAATGATTACTTCAGGCCCAACTGTAGCTATTGCCGTTGAAGGTGTAGAGGCTGTAGAGGTGGTGCGTAAAATGGTTGGCGCAACTGAACCAAAGAGCGCTGCTCCTGGAACTATCAGAGGTGATTATGCGCATCTTTCATTTAAGCATGCTGACGCTAATGAGATGGCAGTATTCAATCTTATTCATGCTTCAGCTAGTGTAGAGGAAGCTAATGATGAAATTTCTTATTGGTTTCAAGATTTTGAATTACACAGTCATCAACCGGATTATACAAAGCATACTTTGTTGGAAAAATAATATAATTTACAAAAAGAGCTAAGCTTAGCTCTTTTTTGTTTTGGGTTTGCTAGAGCCTTTTATCAGTGCTATAATAATATTGTAGCCTCTTCTTTTACAAATATGTAACTCTACAACAATGTTACATCGGGGCCTTATATTGACTGGGATTTTGATCTTCAGTTTGCGGGCACCACCTATTTTAAATAGGGGTTATACATATAAAAGAATGCTGCGTAGTCAATTTTATCAGTAACAAAATTTAACATGCTGAAATGTGACTAGCAAAAAGGTGTTTTATCAGTTTTACTATACAAACGCCTTTTTGTTTTGGGTAAAATAAAAAACACGGCGTTAGGACGCCGTGTTCAGAGAAATAAAATTTATTTTGTAGCTTGTTTCTTTTTTAGCTTATTTAAAGTTTTCAAACAAGAAGTACAGATGGTCATTCTAGAACCGCCTAATTTTTTGGATTGTAAGTTTATTTTCATTGTTCTTTTAGTAGCATTGTTGGAGTGACTACGTCTATTGCCACTTACTTTGCCTCTGCTACAGATATCACATACTTTTGCCATATGCTTGAATTTCTATTTAATTAAGCTATAATTATATTATACAACGTAGAATAATTTATCATAAAAGTAATTTTTTGTCAAAGCTATGCTTATATCAACATTATTTTCAGATCCCACAATATTTTTAGTTATTATATTGTCTTTAATATATGCTTTAACTATTCATGAGTTTTCTCATGCTTTAGCAGCCACTTATTTAGGTGATAATACAGCTAAATTTAGTGGGCGCCTTAATCTAAATCCATTATCTCATATGGAGTTCTTTGGTACTTTAATGCTTCTTTTTGCTGGTTTTGGTTGGGGAAAGCCAGTGCCAGTCAATCCTTATAATCTAAGATGGAGAAGGTGGGGCACTGCTTTTGTAGCTTTGGCTGGGCCATTATCTAACTTTATTTCAGTAGCTATTTTTGCAGGTATTGTTAATGTTTTAGCAAATTTTATTGCACCCGGTAGTCTAGTTTATGATTTTTTGTTTTATTTGATTTTTATCAATTTTATACTAGGAATATTTAATCTTATACCAATTCCTCCACTTGATGGATCTAAGGTATTACTTGCTTTCTTGCCTAGTCATATGGATGATTTTAAACGCAAGTTTACAGTTAATGGGCCGTGGATATTGATTGGCCTTATATTTTTAGATAATTTTGTAGGTATAAATATTTTTGGTAGAATTTTTGGATTTTTTATAAATTTAATATATTTAATATTTTAAAGAGCTTTATAAAATATAGATTTTTAGAGAAAATTTGTCATATGTTATTGACAAATTTTTTATTTATATGATATGGTAAATTTTCTAGTCCACAGGACTAGTTCGTAGCACCGACTACTTCGGTTTTCGGAGCATTAATCCCAAGTTGAACACCTCAGTGTTCAATCCATCTACCACGGAGGGTAAGATGCCCAACATCAAATTCCCCATGGGTAACAAATTCAGTTACTCCAACTATCCCTACACCTCTTCCACTTCACCCCCGCAGTAGATTTTTTTAAGGCTTGAACTCACCTTCAGTAAACGAGTTCATTCAAGGGGCACATGGCGGCACCATGCACACCTGCGTGAGAGGATCTTACGAACTTCAATAAAGCAATAGGCTGCAAGGCCGCGAAACAATCCCAGGGGGACGACGCTTTCACAGGTCGTTCCCACTTTTTTTTGATAAAATTACTTACCAGCCTCGCGTCTAGGCGGGTAAACACATCAAAGTCTTGACTTTGATATTTTTTTATGCTATTTTATTGGGGACTTTAAAGCAGATATTTGCTTTAAATTATTAATTTTTTGCATCAAAATATGCCAACAGTAAATCAATTACTTAAGAAACCTAGAAAGAAACAGAAGGCTAAGAGTTCAACTCCAGCTTTGCATACTGTTTTGAATAGTTTGAAGAGAAAAAAGACTGAGCTTCCAGAGGGTGCTCCATTTAAACGTGGTGTTTGTATTAAAGTAACAACTAGTACTCCAAAGAAGCCTAACTCAGCTCTTCGTAAAATTGCTAGGGTTAGATTATCAAATGGAATGGAAGTAACTGCTTATATCCCAGGAGAAGGCCACAATTTACAAGAACATAGTATTGTACTTATCCGTGGTGGTAGGGTAAAAGATTTACCTGGTGTACGTTATCATATCGTTCGTGGTGTCTATGACACTCAAGGAGTAGAAGGTAGAAAACAAGGAAGGTCTTTGTATGGAACTAAAAAAGAAAAAACAGCTAAGAAATAATATAATATGAGAGGAAAAAAAGCTCCAAAAAGAGATATTACACCAGACCCTAAATTTCAAAGGGCTGATATTGCTAAATTGATTAATTATGTAATGTCTGATGGTAAAAAAACAACAGCTCAAAGAGTTGTTTATGATGCATTTGAATATATTTCTAAAAAAACTAAATTAGATCCTTTAGAAGTTTATGATAACGCCATTAGAAATGTATCTCCAAGTTTAGAAGTAAAAGGTAAGAGAATTGGTGGTGCTAACTATCAAGTGCCGATTGTAGTAACTGGTGAAAGAAAAACTACTTTAGCTTATCGTTGGATTCTTGAAGCGGCTCGTGGTAAAAAAGGCGCTGCTATGTTTAAAAGATTAGGCGATGAATTAATAGCAGCTTCTAATAGTGATGGCGCTGCTATGAAAAAACGTGAAGATGTACAAAGAATGGCTGAATCAAACAAAGCTTTTGCTCACTTTGCTTAAATTAATAATAATTTAAAATAAAGGCAGACCTTGTCTGCATTTTATTTTTAAGAAATAAACTAAACAAAATTATATGGCCCGAGCTCCATTAGAAAAAGTAAGAAACATTGGAATTATCGCTCACATTGATGCTGGTAAAACTACAGTAACAGAGCGTATCCTTTTCTACACTGGTAAAAAACATAAAATTGGTGAAGTCCACGAAGGCGAAGCTGAGATGGACTGGATGGAACAAGAAAAAGAGCGTGGTATTACTATTACTTCAGCTGCTACTACTTGTTTTTGGGATTTACCAGACTGGCTAGACGGTGGTCAAGCTAACATTAATATTATTGATACCCCAGGTCACGTTGACTTTACTGTAGAAGTAGAAAGATCACTTCGTGTCCTTGATGGTGGTGTGATTGTATTTGATGGTGTGGCTGGTGTTGAGCCTCAATCTGAAACTGTTTGGAGACAAGCTGATAAGTATGAAGTTCCTAGACTTGGTTTTATCAACAAGATGGATAGAATGGGTGCTGACTTTTATTTTGACATGGACACTATCCATGAGAGATTGACTAAAAAAGCTCATCCAATGCAATTGCCAATTGGTGCTGCTGAAACTTTTGAAGGTATTATCAATTTATTAGAACGTGAAGCTTGGTTTTATCTTGATGAAGATGGTAAGGAATATGAAAAACGTGAAATTCCTGAAGATATGAAGGATAAGGTAGAAGAATATAGATCTAAACTTATTGAAGCAATTATTGAAAATGACGAAGCTTTAATGGAAAAATATCTTGGTGGTGAAGAGCCAGCTTTAGAAGATATTAAAAAAGTACTTAGACAAGCAGTTACTGATAATAAAATTGTTCCAGTATTTTGTGGATCAGCTTTGAAAAATAAAGGTGTTCAGTTTTTATTAGATGCAATTGTAGCTTATTTACCAGCTCCGACTGATGTGCCAGCTATTGAAGGTACAGAGCCAAGAAATGAAGAAAATGTAATTAAAGTAGATATTGGCGATGACAAACCATTTGTTGGTTTAGCATTTAAAGTGGCTACTGATCCTTTTGTAGGTAGACTTACTTTTATGCGTGTTTATGCAGGTAGTCTAAAATCCGGTTCTTATGTTTATAATACTAATTCAGATAAGAAAGAAAGAATTGGTCGTATTTTAAGAATGCATGCTAATTCTAGAGAAGAAGTTGATGAAGTATTCACTGGTGATATTGTGGCAGTAGTAGGTTTAAAAGCTACTACCACTGGTCATACTTTGTGTGATCCAGCTCATCCAGTAGTGCTTGAAACTATGGATTTTCCTGATCCAGTAATTTTTGTAGCTGTAGAGCCAAAGACAAAACAAGATCAAGAAAAGATGGGCATGGCTTTAGCTAAGCTCACTGAAGAAGATCCTACTTTTACTGTTAGATCTGACGAAGAAACTAACCAGACTATTATTGGTGGTATGGGAGAACTTCACTTAGATATTATTATTGATCGTATGAAACGTGAGTTTTCTGTAGAGGCCAATGTTGGCGCTCCTCAAGTTGCTTTTAAAGAAACAATTACTAGCGAAGCTGAAGCTGAAGGTAAATATGTTAAACAATCTGGTGGTCGTGGTCAGTATGGCCATTGTTGGTTGAAGTTAGAACCTCAAGAGGCTGGTAAAGGATTTGAGTTTGTAGAGAAGATTAAAGGTGGTGTTATTCCAAAAGAATATATTGCTCCTATTGAAAAGGGTGTTAAGGAAACTATGGATAACGGTATTTTAGCTGGTTATCAAATTCAAGATATTAAGGTGACTGTATATGATGGATCTTTCCATGATGTTGATTCATCTGAAGCAGCTTTTAAAGTAGCTGGTTCTATGGCTTTCAAAGCAGCTTTTAATGCAGCTAAGCCTGTAATTTTAGAACCGATTATGAAAGTAGAGGCTGTTACTCCAGAACAATATATGGGCGATGTGATTGGTGATTTAAATGCTAAGAGAGGGCAAGTATCTGAAATGACTGATAGAGCTGGTGCTAAAGTAATTAATGCTGAAGTGCCATTATCAGAAATGTTTGGTTATGCTACTGCTCTTAGATCTATGACTCAAGGTAGAGCTAGTTATTCAATGGAATTTGCTAAGTATAGTGAAGTGCCTAGAAATGTAGCTGAAGAAATAATGAAAAAAGCTTAATATTTCGACAAGCTTAATATAATATTATATTTTAAAAACCTCGCTTTTGCGAGGTTTTTTTGTTTGACACAAAAATATATAGTTGATAATTTTAATATAGTTCATTCGGGCGATCCTAGCCCGTACAAATAGAGGAGTATGTCTAGCGTGTCTAGAATAAACGAGGAGGATCAGTTATGAGTCTTTGGACATTAGGGGGTGAGATTACTCAAGTCATACGAGTACGTTTCATACCCTTCTCACTTGTTCCGGAAGGTCCGGAACGTCAGTTAGTTATGGCAGCTCTGGTTGCACGGGAGCACTCCCAAGCCAATCATTCTGGCTTCACCTGTGGAGCTGCTGCCGAAAGCATTGAAGGTGAGATATTCCCTGGGTGCAATGTCGAGAGGGTGACTTTTACCCAGACTACGCATGGTGAGCAAAACGCCATTGACACAATGGTCTGTTCTGGCCACAAGCTACTTCGTCGCGTAGCCTTGGTGGCTGCCCCCAGAGATCGCAAGATCATCATTGATAGGTCGGATATGCCTGAAAAGCAGCCAACTATGCGTGATTTTCCTTCTTGGTGTGGCCAGTGTTTGGTCAATGTCTGGGAGAATTCTGGTAATGATCCAAATGTGGAGCTTCTCTCGTTGAGATCAGATGGAATTCTTTTCCTGACAACTATTGGCTATGCCTATCCCATGGCCTTCGAGATCCAATGATCATAGAAGGGTAGATGAGGGCGGACCAGATTCCGCCCTCTTAATTTTGTTTAAAAAAAATACCACCCGGCCTGCTCTGCAGACTGGGTGGTGGGTGAGGCTCTATGTTGCTACGGGATTTCCCGGAGCCTCTTCTCCAAGCTTTGGAGATCGTGGCGCGTGAGTCCGCGCTCCTTGAGTTGCTCCCAATTGATGGCACCGTTTTTTAGCGCCAACCGTACCATCTGAGCGATGGTAAATAGCGTCAAGTTAGACGCTGTCGTTTTTTGATTTGAAAAAATCATCCTTACAGAGGCCAATAAGAACTCTGTTTCTGTAAAAGGTAAAAGTACTGATTCCAATCTTCACTCCGTTTTCATTAAAGAACATCCTTGTGCATGACGAGGCGCTATAATATCAAGGATTTTTAAATTAGTCAATAATAATAGGCGCGTCCCTTGCGGAACGCGCCTTCTCGTGGTTGCCGATCGTTGGTGGATCAGCTGCGGAACAGGTCGGCCAGACCACCTGACATGGGTCCGCCGATACCAACGCTGATGACCTCGATGCCGAGGCCGTGGTTGTCGGAGGGTTCCCAGTAGACCATGCCGCCTTGACGGCAGCCGACGATATCCTTGTCGATGATCTCGGGGAATTCGAGCCGAACAGCCTTCCAGAAGATCTCCTGGATGAGCTCGCAGCGCAGCTTCAGCTGGCTTATTTCGAGCTTGAGCTCATCGTAGCGCTCGCTACCTTTCTCGAGACCTCGGATCTCGTTGATCATGGGCTCCAGGGTGCCCGCGGTCTGCCGGAGCAGGCCGAAGATACGCAGAGTGTCGTCGGACATGGTACCGACACTCGTCTGGGTCTCGGTCAGTTCGGTGTCATCCATCTGGACGGACTTGGGATCGATTTCCTGGGCGGCGGTCAGCAGTTCTTGCAAGAGATTCATCTTTGCTCCTTCATAATTCCCTGTTGGGAATTTCAACTAATGGTGTCTATTTTCTTTATAGTCAAAATACTTGTGACACCAGCCAAGTATAGCGACTTTCAAAATACAGAATTAAAGAATAATTTTTATTCTCCAAATCAGTATTTTGAAATATGAAAATAACGTTTCGGATTATTATTTATATCAGATATTTAGATTTTTGTCAATATAACTACAAAGAAATAAAATAAACTTAAAACCGTCAGCACGCATGTGTTAACGGTTTATTGATGTTTAAGCATGATGTATCCTTTGAATTGGATTTAGGCTTGAGCAATCATTGTGTTTGTTTCTGGATAGATCTTCCTGAGTTTTACTTGGCAACTTTTCTCAGGATTTTCTTCATTCAAACATTCACAAACTAGATCGTGAAGATCTAATAGCTCTTGTTTGCTAGTTTTCAAGTCTTTTAAAGTAATTTCTCCATCTCTGATAGCTACAGAAATATGGATAATTACAAACTTGATACCTAGCGGGTGGCTTAATAAGCCCTGCCTGATTTGATCAAGTGAGTCTACGAGGCCATCTCGTAACAGTTTTGTGCCTTGGGTTTTCATTATTCTACTCCTCTTGGCGATGGTTTGAACAAGTTAATATTTTTATTAAAGTTTATATTATATATTCTGTCAATCCGTTCGGCTTTGCTCAGGATATAAAAAAATAATAAAACTCCAGATTATGTATCTGAAGTTTTATTAATATCCCTCCTAAATTTACTAATTTTTAATAAACTTAGGAGGGGGCTCATCGGTGAGGATAAGCCAAAGGCAGAGAAAGGGCAGGTATAGAGGAGTTGCAGATTGTTATTTTACCATCGGGATGTAGAGGTTGAGTGAGTGAATTATTCCCACTGGAATACTGAGAATCACGATGACGGGAAAGAGGTTCTCCGTAACAACACGGGAAGCGTTGTTTATTTTATTCTGCAGACTTTTCATTGTCCTATCCTTTGTTCGTGCGTTAGATTAATTTCCAAGGCACAAAACTGGAGATGAGGTTTTCACCTACAAATTTGTACCTTAGAGATTTTAAAGAACTTTTTAGCTATATCCTTCCTAAATTTACTAAACAAGTTAATAAACTTGGGAGGGAGTCGGTCTTAGATTTGTTGTCTTTGACCGACTGTATGTGTGGGGATGTGAGGTGGGAAAGAGCGGGAAGGGTGCTATTTATGGGTAGCACACCAAATTGAGAAGTTGATGGACAGGAGCCCTGTAACTATTGCCCATCCTGCTATAGGAGAATGGGTGGCCCAGCCAACTAGGTAGCCTGTGACAAAGGTTAGGAATGCAGACACTGTAATTATTTTACGATTCATCGTTATCTCCTTTACGGATTGAGTTGGTTGCGAATAGGGAACCAGGGCCAGCGAACATTTGACAGTGCGCTGGAGAGAGCGGTTACCAGTATGATAGCTGCGATCATCTCAAGAGCCCATTTCCCGATATAGTAAGTTCCTACGAAGATCAACATTTTCTTCTCGTTCTTTCTTTCCGTTTATGTCCTAGATGAATTTCCAAGGCATAAAACTGGAGGCGAGGAGTCAGGGTTTTGACCGAAGTCACCACTGACCAGACAAATATACTGAAATTATTGAGCTAGAGGCCCGATAAAATCTAGCTAAAATTGTCTGTTCTCGCTGCTCCAATTTTGTACCTTGGAGGCAAATGTTCAAAGATCTTCTTGATAATAGAGTATTATAGCATATATTATTAATCTTGTCAAGGGTATAAAGCTCTATTTTATTTGACAAAAGACCCCTTTTTGCTATAAGATATGGGCACATTAAGCAATTTTTAAGCATGAAAATATGCCAAATTATAAGCAAATGGACAAAGTTTTAGACTTAGCCGCCAAAACTGGTGACAAAGTTATAGTTTTATCTGAGCATCATGATCCTTATGTAGTGATGACAGTCAAAGAATATGAAGGATTACTTCATGGCCCATCTTCAGTAAAAGGTCTTTCAGAAGATGAATTACTTAGTAAAATCAACCGTGATATTGCGGTTTGGAAAGCTTCTCAGGATGATTTAGAAGACTATAGTTTAGAAGATTTTAAGGTAGACACTCTTCGTAAAGATGAAAAAGATGATAAAAAGTCTGAAAACATTGATGATAAGATTACTGTTGATAAGTCAGCAGTGTCTGAAGAGGATCGATACTACATTGAGCCTGTAGACTAGAATTTTTGCTAATGTTAGCTAGAATAGGCTAGAATTTAAGGCATTGCTCTTAGGGGCTTGCCAAAATCCAAAAACAGTGCTATAATCTTTGTGTTTTAAAAAAACGCAAAACTAATAAATAATAATTAATATTTTAAGATAGCTGGTTCACAAACTCCTGAATTTAAGGGGGGCTATTACAAGGAGAAGAAATCAAATGGCAGAAGTTTTTAACAGAGAAAAACCTCATGTAAATGTAGGTACTATTGGTCACGTAGACCATGGTAAAACAACCCTGACCGCAGCTATTTTAAAAGTATTAGCCGCAGCCGGTGGTGT
>JABHSK010000006.1 GCA_018669975.1 Candidatus Parcubacteria bacterium | reverse complement strand
TATAGAAAATGTTATTGATGCTGTTTACAACCAAACCCTAGAGGTAAATAAAAAAATTCTTGATTTGTTATTTAGCACTATTGATACGTTGGAGGACAATTTTAACACCATTGAAGCTAAGGATAAAGAGGCTAATATTACTAAAAAAATCAATGATTTCAAGGGTTTATTGAAAAAGACCAAGCGGCAAGCCAATAGAAAAACAGCTGTGAAAAAGCAAAAACATATTTTAGGTAGTCTGCCTACGATGGCTGAAATATCAGTATCGACTGATAAGTTAGATAAATTGCAGCGCCTATTGGACGATCTTTTGGTTAATACCATTGAAACTAAAAATTTTGTAGCTGATATTGGTAATGTTAAGTTGATGTCTATTGCGATAGATTCAGATAAAATAGTAGGTGATTTAAGGAGAGAATTGGAGCAGATTAGGATAGTGCCTTTAGCACAGATTTTTTCTTCCCTGCCTTACTTGGTTAGGGAGGTGGCTCGTGATGAGGATAAACAAGTGGAATTAATGATTAATGACAATGGCTTGTCATTAGATAAAGCTATTTTAGACGAACTAGTGGAAATATTAATTCAACTACTTAAAAATGCTGTGGCCCATGGAATTACTGTTAATCAAAAGAAAGGAAAAATTATGCTCAACGTTTCGTTGATGAATGACCGCATGTTAGTTTCCGTGGAAGATAACGGTCGAGGGATAAACTGGCCGGATATTTTAAGTATGGCCATCAAGAATAAAATAACCACTAAAGCTGCTAGTAAAAAAATGACCATCAGTCAGATTAGGGATCTTATTTTTCAACCTGGTATTTCCCGTGGTACTAAGCTGAGTACTACTTCTGGTCGAGGAGTTGGATTGAGTTTGGTCAAGTTAAAAGTCCAAGAGCTCGGTGGTGAAATTATTGTAGAGAGTAATCGTAACAAAGGTACAATCTTTAAGGTAGAACTTCCATTGCCTCTATCAATATTTAGAAGTCTGCAGTTTAAATTGAGCGGTTATAGTTTTGCTATCCCCTTGTCTTATGTGGAGCATGTAGTTAAGTTGGATAAAGTTAAAGATTTTTCCAAAGCTAAAACTTTCACACATAAAAATAAAAAATATAAAGTATTTTACACACCCAAGATTATTGGATTACGCAAGTTTGACGCACTGTCAAAGTACGTGGTGCTTATCAAACATGATACTGGGCAGATGGCTTTACCAATCCACAGTAATATAAAAGAAAGAGAACTTATTATGAAGAGGACGCCACATATTTTAAAAAAGAAAAAATATATAAAAGGAGTGGCGGTTTCCGCACACGGAAAACCAGTTTTGATATTAAACGTAAGTAGTTTAAACTAATAAGTTGTATGGGAGAAACTAAAGCTAAAATTTTATTTGTCGATGACGATAATTTTTTGAGAAAAGTGTATAAATCAGAGCTGGGAGATCATGGTTATGAGGTTATTTTGGCAGTTGACGGCGATGATGGTTTAGAGAAGGCTCAGCTAAATGATCCAGATTTGATAATCTTAGATATGATTATGCCTAGTAAAAATGGTTTTGAAGTCTTAACTGAATTACGAAATAATCCTGTTACAGAAAATATTCCTGTTATTATTTTATCTAATCTTGGTCAAAAAGATGACATTAAAAAAGGATTGGATATGGGCGCGGTAGATTACCTAGTTAAAGATGATACCACTTTAGAGGTAATAGTGGATAAGGTTCAGGAATTTATTAATTCTAAAACTAAGAGTAAAAAGGCTAACCTTGCCAATGGTAAACATCATCATAAAGAGAAAGAGGAAGATGAAGAATATTATAAAAGCGAATAATTTTATATGAAAAGAGTTATAACAGACGAAAAGATACATAGGATCATAAGTAAGATCGGTTTGATTGAGCCGGAGATTTTAGATACAGCCTTGAAAACAGCCAAGGACAGAAAGCAGGATTTTATTACCTTGTTAATCAAACAGGATTTGATTAAGGCTACTGAAATTGGTCAGTTGATAGCTAATGATCTCAAAGTAAAGTTTGTAAATTTACGTAAAGTCAAAATCAAAACAGAGGTACTAGGTTTGTTGCCAGAAATAGTAGCTCGCAAACAGAAAATATTGATTTTTAATCGTGATGAGGAGGGTGTTAAAGTTGCCATGGCGGATCCGTTTGATTATGTAATGATCAAATCTTTAGAAAAGAAAGTCGGTGATAATGTAATTCCTTTTTATTCTACAGAATATGACATTAAAAACTCCTTTGGTTTATATAGAAAATCTATTCAACAGGAGTACGCTACCAATATTCAAAAACATGCTATTGAAGCACAAGGCTCTAAAGCCGAAGACGTATCAGTGGTGAGACTGGTAGATGATTTGTTTAGTTATGCTTATACTAATCATGCTTCCGATGTGCATATTGAGCCAGGAGAAAAAGATATTAAGGTTAGATTTAGAATAGATGGTATTTTATACGATGTACTGACTTTGTCTAATAATATTTTGACATTGATTGTGACTAGGATAAAGATTTTAGCAAAAATGAGGACAGACGAAAGTCGAGCAGCTCAAGATGGAAAAATTATCACTAGGGTTGAAGGTGATAAGGTTGATGTTAGAGTTTCTGTTATTCCTACTACACATGGTGAAAAAGTTGTAATGCGTCTTTTGTCTTCTAAGGGTAAGCAATTTAGTTTGGAGGACTTGGGTATGTCACCCAATGATATGGAAATAGTTAATCGGGCAGTAAAAAAACCCTATGGCATGATACTATCTACTGGTCCAACTGGTTCTGGTAAAACAACTAGCTTGTATGCTCTAGTAAAAATTTTGAATAAACGAGATGTTAATATATGTACTATTGAAGATCCAGTTGAATATGATTTGCAGGGCGTGAATCAAATCCAAGTAAATTCTAAGACTAATCTGAATTTTGCCCAGGGTTTGCGTTCTTTGTTGCGTCAGGATCCAGACATTATCATGGTTGGTGAGATTAGGGATGAAGAAACAGCTAGTATTGCAGTTAATTCTGCCATGACTGGTCATTTGGTATTATCTACACTGCATACCAATGACTCAGCTACCACTTTACCTAGGTTGTTAGATATGAAGATAGAGCCATATTTAGTAGCTTCTACAGTTAATATTATTATTGCCCAGCGGCTACTTAGGCGTATTTGTATGAAGTGTATTATTTCTTATACGCTCAATGATAAGGAAGTGGAAGAACTTAAGAGAGAAGTAAATATTGATAGATTTCTTAATACTAGAGAGCTCAAAGAAATTCGTTTTTATAAGGGTAAGGGTTGTGAAGCTTGCAATGACAGTGGTTATGCTGGTCGTGTTGGTATTTTTGAGATTTTGCAAATTGATGATGATATTAAAAATTTAATCATGTCACGAACTGACGCTGATCAGATCAAGAAAAAAGCTATTGCCAATGGTATGAGCACCATGTTTGAAGATGGGCTTAACAAGGCTATTGCGGGGCAGACGACCCTAGAAGAAATTTTTAGAGTGACTAAACAATAAAATAAAAATTAAAAATAAAATATGTTATTTTCTTATCAAATAACAGACAACAAAGGTAAAATAACTGACGGGTCAATCGAAGCAACTAGCATGAGAGAGGCTCGTAATATTTTGGCTAGCAAAGAAGGTACAGTTATAGATTTATCGGAAGTTGCCAAAGGTAAGTCAAAGGGAAAAGCCGGCAAAGGTAGACAAATAACGTTTGGCAAGGTCAAGTTGCTAGAGAAGGTTATGTTTGCTAAACATTTGTCCGTTATGATTAAGGCGGGTATGTCGATTGATGGTTCTTTGGAGGTTTTGTCTGAGGGTGCTTCACCAACTTTAGCTAAACGTCTGGATGATATTTTAATAGAGGTGCGAAAAGGTAATTCGCTTTCTTCAGCTCTCAAAAAATATCCTCGTGATTTTGATTTACTTTTTGTTAACATGGTAGGTGTAGGTGAAAAAGGCGGCACACTGGCTAATAATTTAAACCTTTTATCAGTTCAGCAGCAGAAGAGCTATGAGTTGAAGAATAAGATTAAATCAGCTGCTATGTACCCGGCACTTATCATCATAGCAATTTTTGGTTTGATTGCTGTGATTTCAGTCTTTGTCTTGCCAAAAATCACTAGCTTCTTCACCACCCTAAAAGTAGAACTACCCCTTACTACTAGGATATTGATTACGGTGTCAGGATTTTTCAGTACCTATTGGTGGTTGGTATTAGCTTTAATAGTAGTAATCGTAGTTGGGATTAGAATAATGTCTAGGATTCCAGGTACTAGATTAATTTTACATAAAATAATTTTAGGTTTACCTGTTATAGGTAAGATAAGTAAAAATATGAACCTAGCTTTATTTTGCCGCACACTGTCATCACTGCTCAATAGTGGTATTCCGATAGACAATGCTTTGCAGATAGTATCACAAACTTTAACTAATGATGTTTACAAAAAAGAAGTTACAAAAATTTATCACACTATTCTCAAGGGGACATCTCTGGCAGATGCCATTAGTAATAAAGATCTGTTTCCTACTATAGTTGGTCGGATGAGTAAGGTTGGTGAGCGTTCTGGTAATTTAAGCGATGTTTTAGATTATTTAGCTGATTTTTATGAATTAGAGGTTGATACTACTACTAAGAATTTATCTAGTATGCTAGAGCCAATATTGTTAGCCTTTATTGGCTTGGTGGTAGCTTTTGTAGCTATGTCTATTATCAATCCTATTTATGATCTGACAAGTAAAGTCGGAAGGTAATGTTTAGGGTTTTTATATATAAAATTTTAAGGACAAAAACAGAGCTGTCTCATGGACAGCAAGGTTTTTCTTTGATTGATGTTTTATTGGTCGTGGCCATTTTTACTATTATTTTAGCTTCAGCTGTCTCCATAGTACCCAGTAGAGTCAGTAAAGAAGATGTAGACGCTAAATCAAAACAAATAGTAGAATTTATAACTCAAGCCAGGGATTATTCTATGAGTGGATACTATGGTGATGTTTGGGGAATAAAAGTTTTAGATGGAAATTCAGTTTGTCAGGATAGTGGGGATTGCTTGGTTTTATATAAAGGTAAGTCATACAATTCTCGTGATTCAAGTTTTGACAGAATCCTAGAGTTTGATACTGGGGTTTATATAGCTTCTAGCCAAATAAATGATTTTCACTTTTCTTATAAATCAGGTTGGCTCGCCACCACTACAGCTAGTAGTTTATCAGAGCAGTCAATAGTCCTTAATAGTAATTTAGGCTTAAGTAAAACTATTTATATCACACCAACTGGCATGGCGCATATTTTCACCTGTGGCGATGATAATATATATGACACCGAAGGACAGATTTATCGTACGGTGCAAATCGCTGATCAATGTTGGATGGCAGAAAATTTAAACACAGGCACAATGTTGGCTGGTGCAGCCACTGATCCAACTGATAATAGTATTACAGAAAAGTGGTGTTATTCAGACACGACTAGCAATTGTGATGCTAAGGGAGGTATATATTCATGGGAGGAGGCCATGGGGTGGGTGACCACCGAAGGGGTCCAAGGTATCTGTCCACATGGTTGGCATTTACCTAGTGATTCAGAGTTTGATACCTTGATAGCCAATTATCCCACAGACAGTGTTGGTACAGAGCTAAAAGAAAATGGTTCATCTGGCTTTGAAATGGTCATGGCTGGTGAAATGGATACAGATGGTAATAGTTATGATAGTCTGACATCTTTGGCTGTTTTTTGGACATCAACAGACGATGTGGCTAGTAATGCGAATATTCATTATAACGAGAATGGCGCTACTATGAGTAAAGCGGCAAATCCTTATGGTTGGGGCTTCTCTGTTCGTTGCCTAAAAGATTAATATGTTAAATATAAGAATTAACAATCAAGCTTTTTCTTTAGTCGAAGTCATTGTGGCTGTGGCAGTTTTTGCTATGTTAGCAGCCGGAGTATTTCATATTGTTACTAATTCTTATAGTAATTATTATGGTACTGGTGACAAGCAGGTTGCTTCTGATTATGCCCAGGAGGGTTTGGAGGCTGTTAAAAGTATTAAGGAAAGTGGTTGGCAGACCATTGTTGATGCAGTTGGAGCTAATGGATTGACCAAAGATAGTAATAGCGCCTGGGCTTTTAGTGGTGCATCGGATACTCTGAATGATTTTACTAGAGTAATAACGATTGCCAATGCCCAGCGGGACAGTAATTGGAACATAGTTGATGCTGGTGGTACTGATGATCCCTATACTAAAAAAGTGACGGTGACTATATCAGGTACTGGTATGGATGATTATACTCTTAATACCTATCTAACAGATTGGAATCATAAAACTTGGACGCAAACAGACTGGTCAGGAGTGGGTGATAGTGAATTTTGGTCTAACATCACCATGGCCTCCTCATCATTTAGCACTATCAGTACTTCTACTGCAGGAGAAATTTCACTTTCCAAAGTAGCTGGAGGCACATCTTTTAGTTGGGGTGGTTGGTCTGATTTAACACCAGATGCTACAGCTAAATATAAAGCCTGGGAAGATTTTTATGGTTATCAGTTAGGACCAGAGGGTGATAGTTTATATTTAACTGGAACTTCAAATTATGATTTTGTAAAATATGATATTTCTAGGGTGCAGGCAGGTATTATGTCTCCAGAATGGAAAATAACAGTGCCTTGGCACACCCTGAATTTAGCCTTACATCCTAGTGGTGATTATGCTTATTTGGGTACTAGAGATTTTAGAAATGGACCAACATATGATTGGGATATGGTTTGTATAGCCAACTTACAAACCTTGGCCGCTGTTACTTCAGCCAATTGTCATATTGGTACAGTGCCCGCAAATGACAGTCGTTACGCTAATGTCCTGTTGGTTAACGAGGCTGGAACTAAACTTTATGTATTTGATAGTTATGGTTTTGGACATGTTTTTGATATTAGTGATGGGGGCGCTACTTTAACATTGGTCAATGATAGTCAAGGATTAACATCTACCAACTCAGAATGGAGTTATCAGATAAACGCCGCCTATTTAGATGAGTCGGGTGCTGAGCCCTATGTTTACATTTTTAGCGATGACGGGGCTGGAGAGTTTAGAAAATTTGGTTTTGATGGAGATTTCTTTAGCTCCACCTCTACCAATGCCTATGTTGATAGTAGCTATTCGCCCGATTTCACGGATGCTTTTTATTTGGGGCAGTACAGTGGAAAAAATAGATTTATAGTTGGCACTGAAGGGTCAACTCAAGAAATGATTATTGTCGAAGATCAAGGCACCTCTTTGACTGAGATTGGTTCTTATAATTTATCAACTTCCCAACTTTACGCAGAGGTGGTCTATGATCCTGATACTGAAACTGGTTTTATATATTATTATAGCCCTAATGGTTTGTATTCAGTGGATTTGTCAGATATGGCGACCCCAGTTGATGGTGAGTTTAGTAATACTAGCATGAATAGAAAATCCAACTATAGAGCATACGACCAGATTAGATATAGTACCACTACTCGTGGTTTATTTTTGCATGATCATAGGCCAGACAATGCTGCTGCCACGGATGATGATCGGGTAAATTTACATTATATTGGTCGAGACATGACTAGGGCTTCAGGTCTTAATTATAGTTATAGTAGAACAATTACCCTAGGGTTAGATAGTACTGTGTCTGGAGCATCGCACAGTGATTTCCCAATAGTTATTTCTGAAGCAGATGATTATCTGAAGAGTGCTGCTCATGGTGGTAAAGTTCAAAGTGATCTTGGTTATGATATTATTTTTGCCTCAGATTCAGATGGTGAAACTTTACTGTCTCATGAAATAGAAGGTTATAGTTCTTCTACTGGTAAATTTACAGCCTGGGTCAAAATTCCAACGCTAGCCGCAGACACTGATATATATATGTTTTACGGTAATTCATCTATAAGTTCTACTCAGGAAAATATTTCAGATGTTTGGAGTAATGATTATAAAATAGTACAGCACATGGTCGATTCTGGAAAAGCTGGCACAAGGTCTAGTGCACACAGTAGTAATGGTGGGTTTAAATATGCCGAAGATTCACCCACCGAAGTGACAGAGGGTAAAATAGGCAGGAGTCAGTCTTTTGACGGTAGTTATGATTATATAACGATAGAACATAATCTTGACACTGAACCACAGTTTAGTGATTTTACAATCGAATTTTGGATGAAACCATCTTCTTCTGGCGCTCAATATTCATCTCCGATGTATTTTGGTAATGGTGATGTAGATGATGCAGATGGTTTTGTGATTAGGCACCATGCTCAATCGACAGATAAGTTGCAGTATCATATGGGAGATGACAATACCTATAATCTAGGAGGTTTTTATCTTAGGGATACTGGAATAACGGATGATGTTTGGACCTATGTAGCTCTCACGATTGATAGAGATGTGGGTTATCAAGCGTATTTTGATACACTGGCTGGCAATAGTTATGCCAGAGACACTAGCACATCTACAATTGGTGAGGTTTACGATGTAACATTCGGGAAAGATTGGTCGTCTACTAATTATTTCTATACCGGTGAGTTAGATGAAATGAGGGTATCTAGCACTACTCGTAGTACTGATTGGATGACCACTGGTTATAACAATATGAATTCTACTTCCACTTTTTACAGTATTGGTTCGGAGTCATTGTCTGGCGTTTATGCTGATTCCGGTTCTATTTATTCTTCTATTTTTGACATTGGGTCTTCAGACAAGGATTTGCGTAGCATTACAGTTGATCAGAATATTCCTAGTGGTTGTGGCTTGCAGCTTACTCTGGAGAGTGCAGATAATGCAGCTATGTCTGGAGCCGCTAGTCAAGTTTTTGATGATGTTAGTACAAATATATATACTAGCACCACACCAGCTATTTTAGATGGTAAGCGATATCTTAGATATAAGGCTTACCTTACAAATTGTAGTGCAGGAGCTAACACAGCAACCTTATATTCAGTTAAATTAGATTATAGGTAATTAATGTTTAACAAAAAGTTAAAATTTAATAATAAAGGTTTTACTCTGATTGAAGCTGTGCTTTATTTGGCGATAGTGGCTATATTGTTTACAGCTTTGATTAGTTTTCATTTAAGTTTAGGTGGTACTGCTATTAAAGTATCTTCAAATGCTGACGTGTCTCGTAATCGTCGTGTAGCTTTAAGTAGTGTAGATTATTTAATAAAAAATGCTGACGGTTTACTCAAGGATGTGGATGGTGAGTGTTCCGATTTTGCTAATACGCCACAGAGCCTAGCTTTATATTTTTCAGACGATACTTATCTGCCAGGTACTTGTGTAGATGGTGGTGGGGGAGTAAGGGTCAGTTTAGATAATCGTCAGGTCAAAATAACCTGTTATCCAAATGTACCTTATAATGGTTGGTATCAGGCTTGTGACACTTCAGTTTATACAGCTGGTAATGCTTATTATTTAACTGAGCCCAGTGTAGTTATTTATAATGATAATTTATCATTTGCTACCTCTACGGCTAGCTCTACTGCTAATAGCTTTTCTACTGTTACTACTAATGTCGTAGTTAACACTTTATCGGGTGGACAATTAGATTTAGCAGCTACCTCTACGGCCACCTCAACAGTTACTCTGCGTAACGAGCAGTTAAGTGGCATGGTTTCCCAATGGACTTTTAGTGATGGTGATACTATGGAAGCTATTGATAGTGTTAATAATCATACACTCACATGCGACGACGATGGTGTTCCCGAGTCAGTTAGTGGCTTGGTAGATGGTAGTGGTAGTTCTTATGACTTTGATGTTGCAACATCAGATCGTTGTAATATAGATAATCCAGAGGATTTTAATTTTACTAATGCTTTTACTATTACTACTTGGTTAAAGATGGATTATGTTGGGGCTACAGATAATAATATAATACACAAAGCTGTTGGAGATCCTTATTTTCAAGGTTATAGACTTTACAATTATTATTCAGGATCAGGTTCAGGGAGAGTGATTTTTAAAATATGTGATACCACGGCTTGCACTAATATTATAGATGTAAGTGACTTAATTGCTAACTCTACAGTATATCATCTAACAATTGTATATGATTTAGATAATGATAGTGCTGCTTTGTATGTTTTTGAAAAGGATACAGGGGGAATTAGTACAACAACAGCTTCTTCATTACCAATTTTAGTGAATACTAATCAAGCTAATTATCCTCGTATAGGCTCAAGTTTCGATGGTCAAATTGATGACTTAAGGTTGTATAACAGAGCATTGAGTGTTGAGGAAATTTGGGCTTTACAGTCACAGGGGTTATAATATAGACATATGAAGGAAATATTAAAATTGAAAAATTATTCCCAAGGAGCCATTGCTTTGATTTTGGTAATTATGATAACTGCTTTGACCCTGGTATCTAGCTTGGTTGTCAGTTGGATTGATATAACAGAAAATACATCTAGCTACCATGTGACGGAAGCAGAATTAGTGGCCGGAGATATGGATGCTTGTGTTAATGATGCTTTAGCTAGAATTTCTTCCAGTACCTCAGTGTCTGGTAATTATAATTTGTTTACTACAGATATTAGTTGTACTTACGAAATATCAAGTACTAGTAACAATATTAAGATAGTCACCTCGACTGCTAGTAGCACTTCAGATTTAGGGTACTGGGCAGATCAAGTCATAATGCATGTTGATGTAGGGACTACGCCGATTAGTATTTATACCTACAAGACAGATTTGAATGCCTATGCCTCTCTTGTTTCTTGCGGTGATGGTGATTGTGGTGGTAGTGAAGATTGTGGTAGTTGTTCGGCCGATTGTGGTGCCTGTGTTTGCGGTGATGGTGTCACAGAAGGTGATGAGGTTTGTGATGATGATGATACTTTCACTGAAGGCTGTGGTACTGGCGTTACGGAAACAGCGGGTACCTATTGTAATTCTGATTGTACTGCCGAGATAGTTATAGGTGATGATGAGGTTTGTGATGATGGTGATACAGATACCGAAACACAGACTTGTGGTAATGGTTCTCAAGAAAATGGTACTTTTTGTAATGCTGATTGTTCGACAGTAATAAATCTGACAGAGGCCTGTGATGATGGTGATACATATACTGAGGGTTGCGGTAATGGTACCAAAGAAAGCGGTACTTTTTGCAATGCTAGCTGTACATCAGTTTTGAATTTATCTGAGACCTGTGATTTTGACTATTGGACTAATGATTGTGAAACCATGATTATGGGTGTATATGCCACTGTAAATGACACAGGGAGAAGTTATTGTTTAGAGAACTGTGCGTTATATAAAAGTAAATGTAGGTAATGTTTTTAATATAATAATTTAAATTTATGGCAAAAAATGTAATTGGTATTGATATCTCAGATTTTTCTATTGAAGCTGTTATTCTTGATAAAAAGAAAGGACGTTTTGTGGTGGATACTTACTCACGTTTTCGTTTATCACCGGATATAGTTGAAGACGGTAAGATAGTTAATTCTGAAAAACTTAAAGATGCCTTGCAGCGTTTGTTTAAGAATGCACAACCAAAACCGATTAAAGGTGATAAAAAAGTATTTTTATCTATCCCAGAGTCCAAGGTTTTTACTAGGATTTTGACTTTACCTAAAAATCTTAAAGAAAAAGAGATTCATGAAGCAGCAGAGCATAAGGCAGAGGAAATTGTGCCAGAGGCACCGGAAAATTTAGTGCCAGCCATGAAGCTGTTGGCAGTACAGGGGGACAACAGAGAAGTTTTTTATACTGAAGCAGAAATAGAAATTGTTAATGATTTTGTTAGAGTATGTAAAGATTTAGATATAGAAATAGAGGGAATAACCACTGAATCGATTAGTTCCTTTTCTGGTTTATCTGATGAATTAAAAAAGCAAACAACCCTAATGCTGGACATCGGGGCTCGTACTACCATTGCTTCTATTTTTGATGCCAATGGTATCAGGAGTTCGGTTAATATTAATATAGCTGGTAATAATATTACTAGTTCTTTAGTGAAAAAGATGAGTATTAGCCACTCCGCAGCTGAAGATGCCAAGCATAAATATGGCATGACTGCAGCTGAAGATGGAGGAGTTATGATGATTATTCAAGGTCAGTTGCAGCCACTGGTAGATGAATTGAAGAAATTTATAAATTATTATCAAGAGAATTTTGGTGAGAGAATAGAGCACCTAGTTTTGATAGGTGGTTTGGCGCAGATGAAGGGCATAGATAAGTATTTTGGTGATAATCTTAATATGCAAGCGCACATTGGACAATCTTTTGTGGCTAATGAAATGTTACCAGAGCACATGACATCAACTAAATATATCAATGCTTTAGGATTAGCTAGGCTTGCCCATGAAAAAACAGATATTAATTTTTATACAAATCTTTCTAAGCAAGAGAAAAAACAGAAAGAGCCTAAGAAAGAAAAAAAGAAGGCAGGTGCTGATGATTCTGGTGAACCACCTTTTTATAAAAACAAACTGTTTGTGGTGTTTTTAATAGTTCTACTTTTGGTAGGAACATTCTTTGTTTATAAATTTTTTATACAATCAGACAATACTACAGATGTGTCTGAAAATAAAGTGATAAGTCAACCACTCGGAGGTGATAATTTGCCAGCAGTAGATATTGAAGCAGGTCTAAAATTATCTAAGCAAATAATTGTGGGTGATGTTCCGCAGGAAGAAGAAAACTTCATTCTAGGAAAACATTTTGAGGTTATTGAGGAAGTAGTTTTTCAATCCGAGTCTGATATGGACTATGCTACTGCTTTTGAGACTATGTTGAGAGAATTGGCTGTAGTTATATCAGATAAAGTAAATACAGAACACATAAGAGAGGGATATTATATAATACCACTTGTGTTTGAACAAATAGAAGATAGTTCATTGCCTAGCGAAGAGGAATATGTAGCCGGTGATTCACTGTCAGCAGTGATAACTTCTAAGTTTTTAGCAGTACCAGAGAATAGTATAAGAACATTAATGTTGGCTGGGATGTATGGCGCTTACGCTGATGATGTTGTGGATAACTTTGAGTTGATCTTTACTTATGATTTGGTTAGTAAAAGTATTACTAATGACTCGGCTAATATGAGCCTGGAGGTGGACATGGTATTACAGGACAAATAATTTTGTGCATAGTTGGCGTATTTTATAGAAAAATGATATAATATTTAAAAGAAAGTTTAATTCTCGAATAATAATAATATTATGAATAAAAAAGGTTTTACTCTGATTGAGTTAATAATTGTAATTGCAATTATAGCCCTCTTGGCTGCTGCTACTTTTGTAGCTGTTGATCCAGCTAAACGTATTGGCGAAGCTAGAGATGCACAACGTTGGTCAGACGTAACTGCT
>JABHSK010000009.1 GCA_018669975.1 Candidatus Parcubacteria bacterium | reverse complement strand
TTAATTAAACAGCACTGAGAGGGTCGATACTCCCAATGCTTAGTGACCATCGTTTACGGCGTGGACTACTGGGGTATCTAATCCCATTCGCTCCCCACGCTTTCGTCCCTGAACGTCAGATCTGTACTAGCAAGCTGCCTTCGCTTTTGGTGTTCCTGCCGATATCAACGCATTTTACTACTACACCGGCAATTCCGCTTGCCTCTTCCAGTCTCTAGTCTAAAAGTATTCTTGGCGGTCTTGAAGTTGAGCCTCAAGATTTAACCAAAAACTATTTAGACCGTCTGCGGACCCTTTACGCCCAATCAATCCGGGTAACGCTCGCCACCTACGTATTACCGCTGCTGCTGGCACGTAGTTAGCAGTGACTTATTCATCAGGTACCGTCACGAATTCGTCCCTGATAAAAGATCTTTACACTCCGAAAAGCTTCATCGATCACGCGGCATTGCTCCTTCAGGCTTTCGCCCATTGAGGAAGATTCTTGACTGCAGCCTCCCGTAGGAGTCTGGGCAGTGTCTCAGTCCCAGTGAGACGGATCATGCTCTCACACCCGCTACCCGTCGTAGCCTTGGTAGGCCGTTACCCTACCAACAAACTGATGGGCCGTAGGCTCCTCTCTATCCACCGGAGTTTTACATGGGAATGACTTGTGTCCCCCCATGTCTATCGGGTATTATCTCAGATTTCTCCGAGTTATGCCCGGGATAGAGGCAGATTACCAACGTGTTACTCTCCCGTCTGCCATGCCTGTAAACAGACATTCGACTTGCATGCCTTAAACATGCCGCCAGCGTTCACCCTGAGCCAGGATCAAACTCTCAGTTAAAATCGAGTAAACTCGATTATATTAGAATTTGAGCCAATAAAGGCTCTATTGAAAATTAAAAAAATTGAATTGACTAAAAGCTTATCACTTCTAAATTGTCAAATTTATGAACATGTGTATTCTCTTGTCAAAAAACTATGATTTTTCTGGAATCAAAATTCAAGAAAAAACAGCAAAATCCGAGGGTGTCAGATTTTTCTGTCTTTCCTAAAATGCAACTCTAGTTTTTCAATCAGCTACTTGCGGCTTTGTACGTTATTTAATGCTTCACTATGATAGAGCAAAAACAATGTTTTGTCAAGCCTTTTATAAGAATATAAAAAAAGGCACCTCCGAAGAGATGCCCCTATATAAATCAGCTGAATTACTGACTATTACTGAAGAAACAAAGGAGGATCGCCCTGACTCTTTACCTCGATGACCTGAGCAGCTTTATGACTAACCGGAACTTCTCGAGATCCGTGGATCTCCAGGACTCTATTCCAGCCATCACATTTAACTACAGAAGTACCACCGGGGTAATACCAGTTAACCTCGATGACCGGCTCGATAAGAGCTTCGCCACCGTCAACCAGAAAATGGGCCGGCCGAGCAGCCAAGACATCAGGAATCTGCCAGTACCGCCGACTACCGTCTGCGTAGACGACTTCCAGGGTCATGACTTCCCGATCCTCGTTGCGGACATCCATACGAATATAGAACCAAATTCGGTTCATGCTAGATTCCTGCCCGGTATCGACCGTTTCAGAATCATGCTTGTCGTTGGGTCCGGCCACGAGATTGGTCTCAACCATCCAAGAAATAGTAGCATCGCCTGGGCCAAGTAAACCCACTAATGATATTGCCTGACTGGCGGTCTGACCAACATCATCAATAACCGTCACTTCGACCAACTGAGGACCGACTGTTTCCACGGTATGAGGAATATTTTCTGTGGTTGTGACTGCCAATAAGGCACCGTTATGTCGCCACTCGAATATATAGGGCGGTACACCACCATGAGGATCTGCATCCAGGGTAGTTGTGTATGGTGCCACCGCCTGCGGGGTGGCCGCAAAAGCATCGAGCGTCAACAGCTCAATTGGGTCCGGCGGCTGAACGAAAACACCAACCGTGTCCCAGGCAACCGAAGCTCCCTGGTAGAAAACCTCAACCTTAGCCAGGTGTTGTCCAAAATCGAAAGCGAATTCGGCGTTCTCCTGACCAGTCCCGAAAGGCACTGGATCCAGATGGTTAAGATCAGTGTATGACCACTCAATGAGATCATATTCCCCACGCAAATCAGCATGGAAAAAACTCTTCTCATTGATCTGAGGTTCCGGATTATCAACCGTAGCATCAACCGTAGTCGACGGTACGTAAACCTCTGGTTCCTCTCCAAAGATCGAAAGTCCAATCTCGCTAGACATACCGGTTGCATCGGTCACCTTGACCATAGCAATCAACTCACCCAGAGTATTCATCTGATACATATAAGTAGGCTCCCAAGCAACCACCTGGCCGTCCACCTTGATCTCAAACTCGAAAGGCGCCTGCCCTCCGTAAACCACGGTAACCAAGCCAGTCTGCTTGCCTACTTCCACCACTTGAGGCAGAGCAATAAAGTTGATCCGCATCAACGGATCCTCTTCACGCTCGTGACCGTAGACACCGACATCAGACTGAGCAACGGTACCCACGGCGTCGGTCACACGAAAAACAATATCGTGAACACCCTCTTCTGTGATATAGACAGGAACATTATCATCCTCGTAGAGAGTCACGTCATCGACGATCATCTCGTAACTGTAGGGTGGAACACCACCACTAGCAATACCGAGAAGCGAGGCCGTAAAAGGCACAGTGCCCGAAAAATCTGCCGTATAAAGGGTAGACTTCAGAGGTAAGCCCTCCGGAGGTTGCAAACCAGCCACCGTGATGGTGGCCGTCCGAACAGAATCCGTTTCAGCATCCCTGACCTTGAGAGTAATCTCATAGTCTCGGATCTCCCCAAAACGCAGAATCTGAATCGGATCATGACCGAGGAATTGACCATCCTGGTACAGTTCATAACTATACACCCCGCTACCACCAGTGACCATAGGAATGGTCGCGGCAGCGAAAGGCACATAGTCCTGATCGTTAGTCACGCCGAAGTGAAGAGTGAAGATGTCCGGATCTTCCGGAACATCAGGACCCGACACCTGTTCGGTACCACAACCACAGACCATAAATACCATAATCAGCAAAACACCCAAAAGTGTATAAATGTTCTTCATCCTTACCACCCCCAGGTATTCCCGACCATCACGGCAAATCGTATGCCGAAGGTGGTCGTCAAGTTTTTATCGTAGTCCTTCTCGTGACCATAGGTACCAGCCAAGTTCAAGGACAGGTTCTTAGTGATATAACTAACACCAATCTCGCCGGCATCAAGCCAACTCAAATTATTACCAGCCTCTTCACCAGCATCGAGAATATTCTCCTCACTATGCCAACCAAGAGTAAGCCAGAACGGATTCGGCCACTTATAGCCGACCGTTACTCCCCAACCTCGTTCAAAGGTCGGTTCATCCTGACCAAAATAGTCACGATCCTGACGCAGAAATAAACTGTGAACACCATGTCCACGAAACATAACCTGTTCTCGGTAATAGATAGCTGCGCTTCCCATGGGAACCACAGCATAACGAGTACTACTCAAACCGCCGTAGAGACCCAGTGCCCAGTTACCCTTAAGGCCACTGAACCTCTGCTCGACAATCACTGTATCACCAACTGCATCAACCACGGTTAGCTCGAATTTATGCCCGCCGACTAAGTCGACAGTATAAATAGTATCGATACTAGTAGTGGAAATCAATTGATCATCATAGCGCAGCCAAGTTTGATAAGGCTTCTGCCCACCATCGATAGTGCCTTTGACGTTAGTGTCGAAGGGCACCGGTAAACTCAAGGGTGTGATCAATAGATCAACCGATAGTGACTTGGTCAACTGACCATAATCTACCAAGGGCTGATATCCCTGACAGACGCCATAGATCTTAAAGTAGCAGGTTTCCTCCCGACCAAAACGCCAATTGATAATAGCGTGTGGCTGGAGACCTGCCTGGGTCAAAATCTGGTCAGCCGCTGTTTGGCGACCTCCCTTGGCCATACTGTCAAAATTGAGTTGCATCTCATCAAAATCAACCGCGACGAAGTTAGAATCACGCTCCATAATCTGAAGCATGGCCCACTTGGTATCGTCATTGGAGACAAATACCGTAAAGTAGGCCTGACCATCATTGGCCAGATTGATCCAATTCAAAAAATTGTCGTTGAACTCGATGTCCTCGAGGTTGGTAGAAATACCGGTATAACCCGGTTGGAGATGAACAATCAGAGTGTCATCCACTGCTTCGACAGTATGATCGGCTAAAACCTGACCACTTATAAATAAAAGCAATGTTATCACCAAAAAACTGATTTTTGAACGCACAATGCATCCTTTCGGTTTTTGCTGTTTAACAGCAGTTTATAAAAAATCTTACAAGACTTAAACGTTTTTCCTCCTTGTTCTTCATTGTGAAAGTACAGAGCCTTAAATTATCCATAATCTAAGACATCTTGATGTATTCAAGATGCATCATAATATAGAATAATTTTAGCTTTTTGTCAAGCCCTAAAACTTAATAAAATAAAAAAGCCTGTCGCTTCTATGCCAAGCCTTTGATACTTATTCTTTATAGTCTTATACTTTATAAATTGCCAATATTAAAAGCCCTCAAAACTTGAGGGCTTTTATACTTATTAATCTAGAGGATTAATAAGCTTTATTTTTCTTCATTTACCAATGCTTCCAATTCTTTTTCTTCTTCTTCCATTAATTTTTTCCAAGCGTCTTTGTCTTCATTTTTTATAATTTCTTTCTTTTTTTCGTAGCTATCTAATAATTTCTTCATTGCTTCTGGATCATTTCTCAATCCTTTTAACATTCTTTCCTCAATAAATCTAATAAGTAATCGGTAATGCTTTTTATCTTCGTCGGACATCTTAGCCTTATTAACCAAGTCTAGCATTTCTCCTAGAATTTTATTATTCATATTTAATATTTTAATGATAAATATTTATTTTATTCTACTCCATTTTCATGCAAAAGCTCTAAAAGTTCGGGGGTAGGATGCGTAAAACCTTTGGCCCACATACGATATGCACCATCAACACTGTCTAATTTTTCTCTCAGGTCAACATTTATCTTTTGCCACTCTGGAGAATGTTTTTCATTTGGTAGTGCACCTCCATGATGATCTTTAGCATGGCTCAATTCATATGAATCCATATGCTTACGAGCCATGATCTGCGCTTCCACTCTCTCTGTCCTCAAAGCTATATCTCTTAATTTATTGTAAATAGCGTCTATTGCTTCTATATCAATACTCTGCCCTAAATTAAATCTTAACTCATTTAACTTTATCGCATGCTCTGTTAATGCATCTTTTTGCTCAGCGCTCAAATCTCCTTCTGGAATTGGCATGTTTATTTCTTCCATAAAAAGCTGATTCAATTCTTGCCATTCGGAACTTTGCTCCTCCATTGGCGCAGAATCATACCAAGTATATTCTCGACCATCCTCATATGTATAGCTCTTTTCTATGCGCTTCATCATATCCCAACGAGGATTCTCTATATCCATAATATCCCCACTCTTCCTAGCCATTTCAAACATTTCCGCCAAAGTAGCCTCCGCTTCATCGTCACGGTCCAAAGTCCGTAGCGCGTCATGTTTTTTATTTAATTCGTGCATCTCTTCGGATTGCATTGGCTTTCCCTGTTCTTCGGCCCTTTCCCTTCTCTGATTTGCCCATTCTTCAAATTTGTCTATTTCCCCTTGCAACATTTCTGGAGTCCATATTCTGCCCTGACTATCCGTCAAAGCTTCGTCTGCTAATACCTCTGTTTTGTTTTTATCTGTCTTGTTGTTGCCATCTCCTGATTCAGGGGCCAACGTCTCTGCCTTGGCCAAGCCCGCTCCCATGGTTGATAGCATTGTAGCTAGTGTGACAGCATTTATGAATTCCCTAGCTTTTCCACTCATTGTTTTTGAGAGTTCAAAGCTACTAGAAATTTTCCCAAATCGTTTCTCTTCTGTAAACAAAAGATCTTCTTCTTTGGTGCTCATCTCCTTATCCACATCCGGTTGTTCAAATTTCATTTTCATAAGATTTATATTTAACTTTAATAAAATATAACAAAAACCTAAATTGTTTATATATAATAACATGAGACTTGCTATTTATCAATGAAAAAGTGCTGTAAATATAAGGACTTTCGCAAAAAAATAACTTTTCTCAACAAAATTATACTCCTTTGACTATTTTAGCTCGAATTTCTTCCAATTGTGCGTTTTCTTCCTCTTTTAAATCTCCAATAATCATAGTTTCCAGCTCACCCTCTTCTTCTTGCAATAGTTTTTTCCAAGCAGCCTTATCTCTACTCTTCATAATCTCCTTTTTTTTCTCATAGCTTGCCAACATTTTTTTCATCAACTCTGGATCATCCTCCAATGAAACTCCTGTTTCCATTTGAAACCTCCTAAAAGCCAACATTATGACCTTAGAATACTTTTTTTTGTCTACCTTAGACAAGTCGGATTTATAAACCAACGTCAATAATTCTTTAATAACTTTATTAACCATACTTTAACATTCTATATAATATACCTTAATTTAAGCAATTCCATTTTTATTACACAATTTGGCAACTGCCACATAGTCCTTCTCATAAAACAACCTCTTAACCTCCTCCAATGCCTTTCCTGCAGGTAGCATAGTTATTGTATCCAAGACTCTCCTTTCCAAGGCATTAAGCTCTGCAGATTTATCTGAACGTGACATATCAAGACTATCGTGTTCTTTTGACTCACGAACACTCATCATCTCCTGCATGTCCAACAAATTAGCTATTCTGCCACCTGCCATGGCATCTCCATACATCTTATCATAAATAGCATCCCCATTGTTTTCCAGCTCGTCTGGGTATGAATACAATACTTTCAATTCCCTAAAATTTTCAGACACCTCAGCTCTTTGAGCATCGCTGAGCTTGCCATCTGGGATTGGCATATTTATCTTTTCTTGAATAATAGTCGTCAATTCTTGTATCCTCTTATTTCTCTCCTCAGCCATTTCACTATCAGCAGCATCTAGAACATCTAACCTCTCCCTATTCTCTCCTACAAAATCTTTTCCTTCGGCATTTCGTTGCTCAGCATCTAGAGCGTCATACTCATTTTTGTCCTCCAACCTAAAACGAGTCAACAACAAATCCTGCACATTACCACTGTTTTTGGCAAGAGTATACATTTCATCTAGCGCAACGTCTTCATATGTATCCGTACCAATATCATCGTTCGCATCAGTGGCCAACAAATACTTTTGCTCAGCTTCATACACCTCGTCAGAGATCACTATCTCACCTGCATCCATTTGTTCATTTCTTTGAACTTCCATAGATTCCAAATACGCCAATGTCTTTGCTCGAAATTTTGGCGGTGGCTCTTCCCCTTCTTCATCGTTGTCAATTCCATCTTCGTCAAGGCCTGTATTTTCAACCCGTAGATCCCCAGCATCAAAATCGAGCGTGTCTACCGCACTAGCAAGGGCAGTTGCAGCAAGGGCTACACCAATAAAAAGCTTGGCTTTTTTCATTCCCTCAGGTGTATTAGGCCTGAAAAAATCCATAACACTCTTCATTTTTTCCTCTTCTTCATCGTTATCAAAATCTTCAAAAGAGGGCACTTCCCATTTTCCGCTTTCTGCAATTTCTGCATATTCATCCAAGGTCAATTTTTCTTCAGGTGGATCTTCTCTCTTATTCTTAAAAAATTCCATAAGTTTATAATAAAAAAATAATTTTTATTCATCTTTTATTGCTCTTATTTTATCTATAAAATAAGCAGCTGTCAATGACAACAGATTAATAGCTAAAAAATAAAAATACTATTTTCTGTATCTAAAACAATCAATTATATGATCATTAACCATACCCGCTGCCTGCATAAAGGCATAGCAAATAGTAGAACCCACAAACTTAAATCCTCTTTTCTTTAAATCTATGCTCATGACATCAGACTCTGGTGAGGTAGCTGGTATATCCCCAAGTTTTTGATGCTTATTCTTTATAATCTTATGCTTTGTAAATTGCCAAATATACTTATCAAAGCTGCCAAATTCTCGCTGAACTTCCAAAAACTTTTGGGCATTGGTAATGGTGGCTTTAATTTTTAACTTATTTCTAATAATACCAGCATTTTGTAATAATTTATTCTCGTCTTGCTGAGTATATTTAGCTATCTTTTTAGCATTAAAATTATCAAAAGCCTTTCTAAAATTTTCCCGTTTATATAGAACAGTACGCCAACTCAATCCCGCCTGAAAAGCATCTAATACTAGATACTCAAATAATAGCTGATCGTCGTGTACTGGTAGCCCCCATTCTTTGTCGTGATATTCAATCATCAACCTATCATCACTGGGCCACTGACATCTTTTTTTCTCTGCCATACTATTTTCTATACTTAGTTTGTTTTTGACGCCAAGTAGCTATCTCACCATGATGACCAGATAATAAAACAGGTGGTACTTTTAATCCTTTAAAAACCTCCGGTCGTGTATATTGTGGATACTCAATATTAAACTCTTTGTTCTGACTATCATACTCGGCAAAAGACTCCTCTTTAACTGATTCTTCTTTACCTACTACCCCTGGCACTAATCTAGCCACACTGTCTATCACACAAGCTGCTGCTAATTCACCACCAGTTAAAATAAAATTACCTAAAGAAATTTTTTCATCAGTAAATTTATCTATGCGAGCATCAATGGCCTCATAGTGCCCGGCAATCAAAATTAATCTTTTATATTTTGATAATTGCTTAACTTTATTTTGAGTTAAAGTTTGACCACGTGGTGTCAACAATATTACCCTAGTAGATTTATTCTGGCGTGGATAAACTTTTTTTAGAGTCTTATAGACTGGCTCAATCTGGATTACCATGCCCGGTCCACCACCATAAGGGGTATCGTCTACAGTTCTTCTTTTATCAGTGGTTTGTTCCCGAATATCGTGCGTGTTAATCTCAATCAGTTTATTTTTTTGAGCTCTATCCAAAATCGAACAATTGAAGTAACTGTCTAGACTGTTTGGAAAAATTGTTAGTAAATCAAATTTCATAATTCTTTATGTTTATATTTTTACGATACTATAAAACAGAGAAAAATAAAAGACCGCGATTGCGGTCTTTTATTTTTCTGATATAAATGTTCAGGTTATAATTTTAAATCTTCAACATCATTATCGATTGGCGCTTCTGCTACTGGTTCTACAGCTGCTTTAGCTTCTCTAGGTGCTCCACCCTCTTTTTCTGGTTCATAAACTTTCAAGTTTACATAAGAATTGTTTTTGTTGCCTACAATTCTCAAAAGAGTACGGAGTGATCTAGCAGTTTGACCTTGCTTACCGATAATCTTACCCATTTCTTCTGGGTTTACTTTTAAGGTTAAAAGTACACCTCTTTCGTCGATTTCCCTTTCAACAACTACGTCTTCTGGTTTTTCGACTAATTCTTTGACGATTGTCTCTAAAAATTCTTTGTCTTGCATTTCTTTATTGGTTAATGGTTTTCTTACTCATTATTCTTGTTAACCAAGAATAACTTTACTTATTATATAACTGCTTGAAAATAAAAGCAATGATTTATTCTTCTTTCTTTTCTTCCTTAACTTCTTCGGTTGGTTTTTCATCAGCTTTTTCTTCCTTAACTTCTGATTTCACCTCTTCAGCTGGAGCACCTTCAGTTTTAGCCTCGCCTTCTGGTTCGGCATCTTTAGTTTCTTCGGTTGATTTTTCTTTCTTAGCCTTTCTCTTATCACTAATACTAACCGATTTCTGCGCCTTGCCTTCAACAATCTTTTCTTTAATAAGCAAATTGAATACACTAGATGAAGCCTGGGCACCCTTATCAAGCCAATGCTTGATACGATCATCTTTAAGGTCTACTTCTTTAGTATTGGGATTATAGGTACCTAAAATCTCCAAATGATTACCATACATATCCTTGGCTTTTTCAGAAACTACAACCCTATAAAGCGGTTGCTTCTTTCGTCCAACTCTAGCAAATCTAATAGCTAACATGTCCTAAATAGTCTTAATAATTAATACTTTTAATAACGCGCTCAATATTACTATATTTATACTATTTTGTCAATCCGCGTGCAGAATTAGTTGATATTGGGGCTGGACGCCAGGCACCCTAAGGATGTATAATATTAATCAGTAAAAATAATTAAATACACTCAAATGGACAAAAACCCAACTATTGGATTTATCGGTCAAGGATTTATCGGCAAAAACTATGCTGATGATTTTGAACAAAGGGACCACAAAATAATCCGCTACGACGTTGATACTTACCAAGCTAATAAAGATAAAATAAAAGATTGCGACATAGTATTAATAGCCGTACCTACCCCAACTACTCCTGATGGTTTTAACTTTGACATCATCCAAGAAGTACTTGCTTTGGTTGGCAAAGGTAATATTGCTGTTATTAAGTCTACCGTCAAGCTCGGCACAACTAAAAAATTACAAGCATTGTACCCAGACATCACTGTTATGCACTCTCCAGAATTTTTGACTGAAAAAACTGCTGCCCGTGATGCTAAGCATCCTGATAGAAATATCATTGGTATCACTGATCCTGAAAATAAAAAATTATATGCCCAAGCAGAATTAGTCTTGTCTGTTTTGCCACGCGCGCCGTATAGCTTGATCACTAAAGTAGAAAACGCTGAGATGGCAAAATACGGGGGCAACTGTTGGTTTTATGTTAAAGTAGTTTTCATGAACATGCTCTATGATTTAACACAAAAACATAATCTAGACTTTGAAGACATTAAACAAGGCATGGCTCACGATTTACGTATTGGACCAACTCACCTAGATGTTGTTCACCAGGGTGGTCGAGGGGCAGGTGGACACTGCTTTATCAAAGATTTTGAAGCTCTAATAGAAATGTTTGAAGATATAGAAATGGACGACCACACAGAAATTCTAAAAAATATTCGTAACCTCAATGTCCAATATCTACGTGATAGCAATAAAAATTTAGATCTCCTTAAAGGAGTTTACGGAAAATAAAAATACCCCTCTCAAATGAGAGGGGGTTTTCTTAGGTCTGACGTTCAACCTGAGAAATTTCATCCAAATGAATGGACATAATTGAACCGCTTTTAGGAACTACTCGAAATTCACCGCTGGATTCATTGAAACTGGTAATGCGCCTCACTCGAATGACCGAATCCTCACGGGTAGTAATGATCGGATGATCCCAGGCGTTAATGCCAGCCAGAGCTTCCTTGATCTCAACCTTGTCTGTGACTCGCGCTGCGTTTGTCAATGTTTACCTCCTGCGTGGTTAATCCTCAAACTCACATATACACCAGAACAACTACTATATAAAGAACGTCTTCATACTTTATGTATTACACAAACATTTGTCAAATATAAAACCCGTAATTACTACGGGTCTTTTTAAATACTCATTTAAATTAATCTAAGCTGCTATTTCATCAGCCTCATCAAAACTTAAAGATAATAATTTAGAAACACTATCATCTCCCATGGTCACGCCATAAATAATTTTGGCTTTGTGCATAGTAGCTCTATTATGTGTAATGGCAATAAATTGTGTCTTACTAGATAACTCGTCTATAATATCAACAAAACGAATTGAATTGGCTTCATCTAAGGCAGCATCCACCTCATCTAAGACTACAAACGGTGATGGATTGTTGGCAATAATAGCACAAATTAAAGCTATGGAAGTCATGGCTTTTTCACCACCTGAAAGCATATTAATGCTGGATAATTTTTTACCAGGGGGCGTAGCTTTAATTTCAATACCATATTGTTTCTTAACCTCCACCTCTTTGTCATCCTCCTCTTCGTCGGCAGTATTGTTTTTATATAACTTAACTTCTTGAATATCCAAAATTAATTCTGCCTTACCACCACTGAATAACTTCTTAAAATATTCATGGAAAGTCTTATTGATATTACTAAAAGATTTGTCAAACTGGGCAGAAATTGATTCGTCTAAATCTTTAATTATTTTTTCTAAATGAGTTATGGCCTGCTCTAAATCCTCAGTCTGTTCAGATAGAAATTCATGTCGTTCACTTACTTCTTTGTATTCCTCTACCACCGTCTTATCAATGCCACCAATTACACTCAGCTGCCCTCTTAAATTATTGATTTGCTGTCTAGATTTTTCTAAATCCACTGATTCAATATCTTTTATCTCTAATTCTGGAAATTCTTCGGCGATTTCCTTGTCTAACTCTTCTTGCCTGGTTTCTAAACGGGCCAATTCTACTTTAACTTCATTTAATTTATTATTTTTATAATTAAAATCAGCTTGGATTTCTCTAAAATTTTTCTGTGTATCTACTAAAGATTTTTTCTTGCCCTCTTCTTGCTCATTGAAACTTTTTATGGCCCCTTCAGCTTTGGCCAGCTCCTCATTTTTAACTTCAACTTTATTTTGCAAAGCCTCCATTTGTTTTTTTAGAGAATCACTGTTGCCTGATTGGTCCAGCGATGCTTGTTTTTCTAACTCTAATTTTTCTAACTCAGCTTTATTTTCCTGAACTTGCTCTTCTAATTTACTTATATCATTCTCAGACAAAGCTAACTTAGTGCGTGCTTCACTAATCTCTGACACTAATGTATCTTTGCTGGTCAATAATTTATTAAACTCAATTTGCCAACGCTGCCTGTCGTCTTCCTTGGGTTTTTTAACCCTACCCCACAGACGACTGATAGCATCGGTAATTCCCTGACTGGCTTGTTTAAGACCAGACAAATCATCAATATTAGCAAGGGAGTTTAAACTATCTTGAAAGCTTTTCTGCTGTTCAAAGATATTTTTTATTTTGTCTGATAACTCCTCGGTAGACAAACTTGAACCATTAGAGCCCATTAACCTATCTTCTAGTTGTTTAAACTCATCCAAGATTTTGTTTCTTTTATCTTCCAAAATATCTAACTCTTCCTTGGCTGCTTTAAGGTGAGTTCTCTTTTCTTCCAAAATTAAAGTGTGTTTACTAACTGTATTTTTAATATCATCTATTCTCTTCTTGAGCCAAACTATATCACCCTTACCACTAGACATTAATTTAAGATCGGCCTGTCCATCCAAGATAGTTTTTTCTTTAAGTAAAGCATTAAGCTCACTTTGAGTTTGTGAAAGTTTACCTTGCAGTAACTCAAAATTTTCCTGACGAGAAGAAGATTTTTCTTCTTTCTCTAACTTGGTCTGCAACTCTACTAGCTGTTGATTCAACTCTGAAACCTCTGCTTGCAACTTATCAAAATTAATTTGCTTTTCTTTTAGATCTTTATTCAAATTATTACTAATAAAACTATAATAATTAGTTTGTAGCTCATTTAATTCAGTTTCTATCTTTTCTCGACGATCAAGTTTATTAACCTGTCTAGTTAAGCTGCGCAACCTAGGCGTTAACTCGGCTAATATCTGCCCTGTCTGATCCAAGTTCTTCTTGGTGCCATCTAATTTATTAATGGCTTGATTCTTTTTTATTTGAAATTGCTTAACTCCAGTAGCTTCATCAAAAAATTCCTTTCTTTCTTGAGCTGAACTAGTCAAAATAGAATCAATCATACCCTGACCAATTACGCTGTATGTTTTTTGACCAAAGTTTGCTTTAGCCAATAACAATTGTATATCCAATAAACGAACCTTGTTGTTATTTATTAAATATTCACTCTCGCCCTTACGATCTATCTTACGAGTAATAATAATTTGATCATAATCTACATCTGCACTTTTATCACTGTTGTTAAGATATAAATCAACCTGCGCAAAACCCAGGCGGCCTTTTTTATCAGAACCACTAAAAATAACGTCTTCTGCCTTCTTGCTACGTAGGGTCTTGGAGCTCTGCTCGCCCAATACCCAGCGAACAGCATCGGCAACATTTGATTTACCAGATCCATTTGGACCAACAATAGCTGTTAAATCACGATTAAAAACCAACTCCGTTGGGTTGGCAAAAGACTTGAATCCTTGAATTTCTAATTTTTCTAGATACATAAAAATAAAAAAATAAAACGCCTAAAAGACGATATTATTTTAGCATAATTTAGACTTTTAATAAATAATACCCCTATTTATATATCGTTGACAAAAACTATAAAATATGCTATACTACTATATTCACTTGAAGAACCTTATAAATTCACTATAAATTCGCTTGAAACCCTAAAACCCACAACCAAACCCGTTCTAAGGAGAAAAGCCATGAATCGCATCAAAACCGCCTTTGCCCTGATCGTTCTGCTCAGCCTGTCCCTGCCCCTGACCGCCGCCGCCCAGTACGGTTGCCTCGAGTTCTACCCGAACGCACCGGTCTTCGCTGCTGCTGGCACCGACATCACTGACAACGTCAAGATCGACGCCTGGATCAACTCGGGACTCGAGGTCTCCTTCACCGTTGGCCCCAAGGTCGGCCGCTTCAACCTCGGCGTCGGCCTCAGCATGGTCGAAATCACCACCGAAACCTCCGTGCTCAACGGGGAAATCGAGGAGATTCTGACCGAATCCCAACAGGACCTGGGCTACGTCAACTTTGACCTCGGCTTCGGCTACGACTTCGGTGCCATCCACTGGCAGAGCTACAACCTTTACCAGGTCGGCCAGAATGGCGTCGACAACTTCATCCTGCTGCGGCAGGAAGTTACTCTCCACGAATCTGACTGGGGCCTCTTCGGCCACAATATCAAATGTGGCGATGATGACTTCCAGCTGTTCTGGGGACCCTCCTACAACATCGGTGCCGTCGGGCCCTTCCCGACCAACAAGCTGACCGTCACGGTCGACTTGACCGATACCGGCTCCCTGTGGAGCGCCTACGTCATTCAATTCTAACCGTTAACGGTGTTTCAAGCACCAAGCCCCCCCCACTTGTTCACGCGAGTGGGGGGATTTTCTTTTTAAAAAAAGAAAAGCCATCCGTAGATGGCTTGGGCGAGATAATGACTCAGGTCGCTGTATATATGGAGGGTCCGCGCTGTTGCGTAAATATAAATGAAGACTTTGACTGGCGAAAAATGATGATGCGACTCATCGACAAATATTCCCTACACTGTGTGCGTACAGCGACCTGAGATGTTGGTGGGGCGATACAATTACCAATATTTATCCAAGCTTGGGATTGACCAATTGGTCGGGTAAAAGCACGCGCCCCATCTATAATGTTCTAGCTGATTTAAGAATATCATTCGACTAAACTGCTGTCAATAAATAAAAAAAAGACTCTACCGAAGTAGAGTCGTTGGCGGAGGTGTAGTGCAGTGGGCTCGGGTCGTCAGGTGACGCACGGTGAATGGAGGAAAGGGTATAAAGGGTATTACGGGCGGACGGGGGAAAGGGTACCTGGACTGGCAAGCTGGTGCAAAACGCTCCATGAAAAAGAGCTATTTATATTATATCAATCGATAATTTTGTTGTCAAACTATTTGCTCCACTTTTTGACTTTCAAACCTTCGTCAGCTGCATTACTCTGAGCTTCTTGCTTGCTATAACCCTCTCCTTGGGCAACTAGCTCCTTTTCTAAGTATACGCCAACTATAAATTTTTTATTATGATCTGGTCCTGATTCAGCTAACACTTTATACCGTGGCGTAACACCAATAAACTCTTGTGCTCTTTCCTGAAACATACTCTTTGAATCAATATAGGCCTTGTCTTCTATAATTTTTGGTAAGTGTATCAATAGGTTATCTTCAATAAATTTTTTAGATGGGTCATAACCCTGATCTAAATAAATAGCACCTACTATAGATTCAAAAACATTAGCTAAAATATAACTCCTAGCTTTGGGGTTGTTATCCTTTGCTTCGCCACGACTCAAATACATAAAGTCATAAACACCCAAACGCTCACTCTGCTCTGACAAACGATCTCCATTTACTAAACTAGAACGCCAATTAGTCAGCACACCTTCATCGTCTTTATAATTATTAAAAAGATGCATGGTCACCACCAATTCCAAAACCGCATCTCCCAAAAACTCCAAACGTTCATTTTGGTCCAAGGCAAAATCCTTGTGTTCATTTATATATGAGCGATGTACTAAGGCTGTCCTTAATAAATCCTTATCTTTAAATTTAATGCCTAATTTTTTTTCTAAATTCTCTAAATTTCTATCCATTTTATTCTAATCCTAATCTTTTTAAACCATTATGAAATATTTCTTTGGCATTATCATACCCCAGTGTCTCCAACGCCTCTTGTTGAGGATACCATTTAACATCCTTAAGCTCTTTAACATCTGGCACAATAAGCTCTGTATCTTTTGTTTCTACTAAGAAATATTTTATCAATTTTCTAAAAGGCTTTTCGCCAGGCTTATGTACCTTAACCTGTGTTTCACCAATATAGTCAATTAACTTTAAATTTTTTAAACCAGTTTCTTCTGATAATTCACGTATAGCTGTCTCCTCTAGAGTATCTCCCTTTTCAACGTGCCCCTTAGGAAAGGTCCACTTATCATAGGCATCTAAAATTAAAGCGAAATAATAACCATCTTCTTCCTTACGATAAATTAATCCACCAGATGAAACCTCTTTGATACCCTGACTGGTTAGGGTTTGTTTTTCACCCTTTTTCATCATCTCCTTATATATGCTACCCATGACTCCGTTAACAAACTTACCACTGGCATCTCCGCCAAAAGCCTTGGCTAATTCTATAGCCTCATTAATAGCTACCTTAGGTGGTATGTCTTCAGCTAATTTTAGTTCGTAGATACCTAAACGTAAAACATTTCTATCAGTGGTAGTAATTTGATCCAGTGGCCATTCGGGGGCAAACTTAATAATCATCTTATCTATCTTGGTTTTATTTTTTACAACGCTTTTTACCAAGTCTAAACAAAATCCCTGATCATCAAAATCAGGGGCAAACTCTTTCTTGTTGTGCTCAACCATTTCTTCAACATTGCGTTTGCCCTCAGAAAAATCATATTCAAAAAGCGCCTGCAAAGCTATGGTTCGAGCTAGATGTCTATTGGCCATTTTAGTTTTTTATTTTAATTTTTTCTCTCCTTTAAAATATCCGCACTTCTTACAAGCTCTGTGTGGTAATAAAACAGCATCACAGTTTGAACATTTCACTATACTTGTCTTCTTCAAAGCAAAATGAGAGGCACGCCTCCTAGCTGAAGATTTTGTTCTTTTTTGTGTAGGAATTCCCATAAAGTTTTCTTTAAATTAAGTGATTTTGATAATACCGTAAAAACATTAGCTAGTCAAGACAAAACTCACAAAAAACCTGTAAAAACTGCTATTATCATACCATATTTTTGAGCTATTGACAATATTAATTTTTTATGATATTATCATAAATCAGTATAGGCAGTATGGCTTTCTGCTAATGTTTCTAGTCAACTGTGTCCACGACAAGCATGGGGATCCTTTTTCAGATCAAATTTGGCTCTGGCTGAATTCTTTCGAAAAACGATTTTCTTGGGCACAGTTGCTTGGAAACATTCCAACTAAAATATAAACAAAATATAAAACAGCCCTTAACGGGCCGTTTTTGTTTTTATAAATTATTCTATACCATCCTCTGTTGAGCTAGCATTCTCTGCTAAAAACTCTTCTTCTGTTACACCTAGGAGGCAAACTTCTTGCCAGGGTATATAATGACTGTTAAAAGTCTCTTCTTTTGTTTCTCGTCCATCTACATAAACGACAGTATAATCAAATTTAGCATCCGCACCATTGTGAGCCCTCTCAGTACATTTAACTTTTCCTGGTGCTAGCTCTATGGTTTTAATCATCTTGGTTGCAGGCGGCGCCACTATATTATATATAATAGGATAAGTAGTGGTAGCTGCTCGGCCATCATTACTGCCCCAGAAGTCAAAAAATAATTCTGTACCATCTTGACGAGACTGAATTAAAATATGATTTGCAGTATCATTCAAAAATTTAAAATCTGGCCAAGGACTATAAATAGTAGCATCTGTACCAGCTGGCTCATAATATGAAACTCGATAGGAGTGATTACGTCGAGCGGTGATATCCAAACCAGAACTTAGAGCACCTCTAAACACCGTGGTACCAATCTGACATAAACCGCCGCCATACTCTGGAATAGTTTCATTGCCTTTGATAACCAACTCCTGCCTATAGCCATGCTCACCATCTATTTCCCCTAAAGCTTTTACTAAAGAAAATTCTTCTCCAGGTGCAATCAACAAACCATGTAAAGCTGCTGCTCCCACATTGATATTGTGCACTCTGTTGACTGGACTGCCAGAAAAATCTGATACTCCAGTACCAATCACCTCTTTAATACCTAAATCATTTACGTCTTGATTAACCACTCTAGGCTCAACTACTGTAACTGTCATTACCACCTCTAGCTCACCTGGATTATTTAATACATTTTCCATATTATATATCAAACTCTGCATGTCTATGGATTTACCAACTTGACTATTAACAAACTCTGACACCCTACCCTCTTCTAGCACAAACCTAGCATCGCGCACAGGCGTCTCGATATTTTCTCTGATACCTGACTCCTCCAAGTAAGCGTCTAACAAATCCTGATTTAAACCAACTTTAAATTTACTACTACCACTAGCCTTAATCATTAACCACTGACGCCAAACATCATTTGGTACATTCCAATCACGTATTTCAAAAGTCATATAAAAATCACCCCTAGCTGCTTTAGCTAGTATTTCATCTTCATATTGTTCAATAATCTTTTTGGTCATTCCTGGCTTATCAGAGATTATCCTCAATGGAATATCAATACTCATTAAAGACTCAATTTGTACTTCTGTATCAGCAATAGCCTGTTGATAGTCAAAGGTCTGACCAATTTGCTCTGCCTCTATCTTTATCTGCTCACCCTCGAATAAGAAGCTGGCCTCTTTAGTTTCCTCTAATATTTCTGAAAAGCTGCTTTCTAATATTTGCTGCTGCTGCTTTCTATCCCAAGAATAAATTACTGGAAAATCTTCACCCCTAGTCAAAACTTTTATCTTATTAAATAAATTGTTTAGACGCTGATCATTTTGAAAATCCATGACCTGCTCCAAACTCTTATCTATGTCCCAAGAAACAATTGAATAGGAACTATCGGTTGACTCCATAGCCGAGACGTTTGGATGAATTACCACTGGCTTAACACTGTTGGTATAAACAAAGCCACGACTATTCACAAAATCAATCTGCCTTTGAATCTTTTCCCGAGCTTGATCAAGGCTTAGTCCCCCAATATCAATACCGGCAGCTTTTACACCTTTGAGGAAAACACCTGAGTATTTTTTATTGATGTAAGCGTTGCCACCAAAAATTAAAACTAGGGCAATAACAAAAACAGTCATTATTAATAACGACCATTTTGTTAATTTCATAAATTTTGTACCTACTAAGATATTTGGCATCTTAATTAGTCTTTATTTCCGTCTAATAATTCATTCAATACTGTTTTATGGCTGTCGTCTACCTGCGAATGTGGTTGATAGCCAGCACATAAATATATTTTTTTATCTTTCTCTTTATAATTCTCTAAAAGATAATCTGTTATGGACACCTCGGCACCTGTCTCTGTTTTAAAAATAAGCACCTCACCTTCCCGACGATCAAAAGATAACTGTAAACTTTTTATCAACATATTAATTCTCGTCTTTAACTTTTATGTTAACATCTTTCTTTTTGGCCTTGGGTAATGTAATTGTCAAAATACCATTCTTGATGGTGGCTTGAATTTTATCAGTCTGTACTTCTACCGGTAGAATAATAGATCTGGAAAAACCACCCCAATAACATTCTTGATAAAAATAAAATTCATCTTTAATGCTCTTATCACGATGACGTTTGCCTCGGATAGTGATCATGTCATTATCAAAGGTGATGTCAACATCCTCAGGTTCTACACCAGCAATAGTAGATTTTATGATTATACTATTCTTATCCTGATAAACATCGACTGACAACTGCCCCTCTTCTTCTAATTCTTCATCTTCTTCTAATTCTTCTTCCTCAATGTTGTCGTAAATATCCTTTTCTTCCTCTTTTTCTTTTTTGTTTTTCTTTTTAGTCATATTTTTATAAAAATCGCTTATAAAAGCTACCTATATTATAAGATTTAATTAGTCGTTTGTAAAGGTAATAAATTTCTTGACATAATTTTTAAATATGTTAAGGTATTTTTGATAAGAGTTCATCAAATTGTCGTCGTGAAAAAGGGCTCCGGAGAATCGGAGGAAAAGTTGCCTGCGGCAACTGTCCGGTAGGACAATCCAATAGTCATGTTAGCGAGTAAGTCAAAGTGAGAAGGGCACTTCTCAGTATCTATGTGGGCACACATTATGCAAGCTTTGATTGAAAGAGGTTGACTACCCTATGACCTTAGGGGAATGAGTGATTGTCAGGTAGACCTGACTGACTCTGGTTTGCACCTATTATAACGACGACGGTACCCCCTTGTCTTATGGCAAGGGGTCTTTTTTTTGATAAATTTCCATAAGTCAGTTAACTCTGCTATATTAAAAATATAGACCTTTCCAGGAATTGAACCGCAATACTGCGGTCAATAGGGTGCTAGAAATAACGTGGGGTGATTTTTAGTGCCTAGCTAGTGAAGTAATACTCAACCAAAAAATGAAGGAGTGAGTTGCAGGGAACAACTCCTCTACCTACGGGTGGAGGAGTTTTTATTTAAAAATAAAAACCGCCAAGCGCAGCCCAACAAAAAACCAGAATCAGACACAAACAAAATATGACTCTTTTCTTTAAGTATTGACTTTTGCTAAAAATTTAGGTATAAATACAGACGTTATTTGTGCCGGAGTGGTGAAATTGGTAGACACGCCTGGTTTAGGACCAGGTGCCTTCGGGCGTGGAGGTTCAAGTCCTCTCTCCGGTACCAAAAATAAAAAACTATGTATATAGCCTTACTCATACTAATTTTTCTGATTCTGATTACTTTTTTTTATTCTATCTTCAGAGCTATATCTTGGTTTCCTATGTGGTCTAAAGATACCAAAAATGTTTTAGACTTAGCAGAAGTAAAATCTGGACAGAAAATATATGACCTAGGTTGTGGTGATGGTAAATTATTATTTGCCGCTGCTCGTCTAGGCGCCAAGGCTGAAGGTCTTGAAATTTCAGTCCTTCCCTATCTGCTCGCTAAAATCCGACAACTATTCAGTAAAGATAAGGTTACTATAAAATTCAGAGATTTTTGGCTAGTAAACCTATCTGACGCAGATGTGGTTTTCTTTTTTCTCATCCCCCGCATTTACCCTCAACTAACAAAAAAACTTAAGAAAGAATTAAAACCTGGCACAAAAGTTGTTGCCTATGCCTGGCCCATCAAAGAATGGCAACCAATTAAAGTTTCCAAGCGAGACGAGGGACCGGCAATTTACCTTTACCAAATTTAAGGTTGTATAGCTCAGTTGGTTAGAGCGCTACGTTGACATCGTAGAGGTCCCCGGTTCGAATCCAGGTACAGCCACCATGAAATAGTCTTTTTGAAGGCTATTTTTTGTTACAAAAAACCCTACACAAAATAGTGTAGGGTCACAGACAAGAACCTAGCTCCTTAACTTACGCTTGAGCTTAATTTTGCCATCCCGATCCCAAAGAACCAGGTAAATTTCTCCTTCTTGTTTTCCAAGTCCGATATAGTGCCGTGGATCAACATCAAAAGGCTCTGGTGGTTTGAGCTCATCATTTCCCTGACATAAAACAATGCCAATCTGCATCTGTTCATCGAAAGGGCTGCTCGGCCTATCCAACCAGACCTGTTCTAGCTGAAGCCTCAGTTCTAGACCAAATTCACAACCACTAACCAACAATTCCTGCGCCAACTCTTCTGCTTGCACTAGATAACCCCTCATTTCCTGATCTTTCTCCCAGGAACGAAAAGTCGAGTGCACAATGGCGCTTGCCACTGCCAGCAAAAGAACATAGGCAAAAATATTTGCCCAAAATTCTTTAGTACAAATTTTACGCCACATCAGGCCGCTCCTTTGGCCATCTGCCTCTGTCGTTCCAATTTATCCGGTGTGACATGCCCCTTATTATCCTTGTGCTGCCAATTTGGGAATATACCTTGAAGACCATTACGAAGTACTACCTGTCGATAAAGTACATTGCCTTGTCGGTCCCAGACAAAAATAGTAGCTATATTCGAGTGGTCACTATAGTAACCAATCTTATCAAATAATTTATGCCGACTAATATCAGCGATGGTCTGCCCATCATAATCGGTAGCTACAATACTTACCATTTGTCGAGGATTATAAGGATCCACCATTACATTGCTACCTTTTTGCAAATGCACCACATCTTGAATACTTGGCATGTGGTCTCCACCCATTTGTTTGTAGGCACGCACTAGCCCACTGATGTGCCGAGCATAAAATTGCATGGTGTAGGAATTCTGAATATTGATAGTGTCTTCACTAACCAGCTCTTGAACCGCCAATCTTTTAACACTAACATCAGCAACTAAGCCAACAAAAAATGCTAGCGCTACTGATGCAATTACCAGCAACAGAATAGACACGCGTTTCCAGGAAACCCGTTTTTTCTTTTTCCCAAACAATGGTTGGTCGTCAAACAATTCTCCTTGTGACATGACTGTGCTCCTTTTTTTGACTTGGTTTGAATTGAAAAGGTCTATATTAAAATTTATTCTATATCACCATATAATATTACAGCTGTCAATTATATTTGTTTTCTAACATACTTATTAGCAGCAAACCCCTTAATATCTTTATACGATTTATTACCAAGTAAAAAAGGATAAATATTTTTACACCTTATAAAATTCCTAGCTGCTCTGGAAAACGATTCATCTAAAGATATAATAGAATTTATGTAAAAAATCTTTCTAGGCTTTTTTTGGACGATCCGTCCCGACAATAAAGCCTGAACCATATTTATAACACCTCTCAAGGCAAGCTCCTGTTTGGCGTATTGTTCATTAAATTCAAACGACACACCACTGTTAAATTGCCCAATCAAAGCTTTTGTTCCAAAAGTTTTTTTCATCTTAGCCACTTCTTTGGAGTTACATAGGTTAATAACTTTCTTTGTGTTATGGTTTAAATTAGTCACTATCGGTGTCATCTCTATATCAGCAGTGGTGGTATGAATATCCAGTAAATACTTTGTCTGTCCAATTTCTTTCATTATACGTTGAGCTAGCACCTGTTCATAGCTGCCACGAGACTGCCCTGGAAAAACTCGATTTAGATCGTGCGTAATAAATCTTTTCTTAGCTCGCAAAGCTGGCTCATTGGCCAAAATAATTTTCAAACCAGAAAAATCTTGAATACATTTTTGAAAATATTCAAAAACTCTCAAACCAAAAATTTCATCTCCGTGCAAACAACAAACTACTGTCACAATACTTTTATTATTTTTTAAATTTTTTATTACTGTCATAATTCTTTAATTAAAGATTTGTTACCGCCCCGCTGTGTTCCATCACAGCGGGGCGGTTTTTAGAACTCTCCATAGCAAACTACCGCGTCACCACGGTCAAAATCACAAATACTGTCCCACCACTTTTGTAACGGGCGGTTACGGTGGGTTGGTTTTTGACCATAGAGCGGGCCGTCATAGAAAGCTCTAATAATTTCCGACTTATCCTCGCTCGGCGTATAAAACGGGCCTGACCAAGGAAAGCAACCGTGATCATAATAGCCCTCTTGACTATTGTGCTGGGGAAACCAGGTGTGACAAAGTTTGTTGCCAACAGACCACATCCGAAGGGATTGTGTACGCAGCATCAACTTTTTGGCTCCAGTTTCTTCCTGAGCCATACGAACAACATCAGCAGCTATGCCTTGTCCTTGAATGTCTGGCAATAAAATAATGCCAGCCAAATACAGGGTTTCATGATCTACCATATTAAAAATGGCAAAACCGGCCAAGTTTACACCATCAAAGATGGTATATACGTTGCCTTCAGCCAAGTGCTGAGCAACATCTTCATACAGCGCTTGCGAATAAGTGCGCACAAAAGCTGCTGCTGCCACCCGGGTTGCCTCGACTGTCGAGGGAATCGACTTGTGAATGAACATTTTCTTCTCCTAACTTAGTTTGAACCAAAACAAAAACCGCCCGAAATTGGCGGTAAGTCATGTTTATAAAATACAAAAAACTTTACCGCCAGGTTCAGACGGTCCAAAGCCAAGTTGAATTTTTACATACTTTACACATCTTTAAAATTTCCTTTCTTTAATTCTCTAGAACCACGAGTGACTGTAGCAATGCCTAAGCCTAGCTTCTCGGCAATCTCTCTTTGTGTGACTCCACGCTTAAGTAAACTAATTATTTCTAATCGTTTAGGTATAGCATCTAGCTCCTGCGGTGTTAATATGGCCTGCAGAAACCTTTCCATATCCTGTGGTTTTTTCTTTTTGGCTAAATATTGAGCCAGATTTTTAAAATATTTATTCATAATTTACTATCGTAATAGTATGATAGTACATAAAATATTATTTGTCAAATCTCCCCTAATTCAAAGTTCTGCATACGTCCCATGTGGGACGCCCAAAGGGAACAAATATCCAGATTATAGATTGACAAAACATCTATTTTATCGTACCATAGGCCTGAGGCTAACCTAGTTAGCTCTCGAAATCGCTTTTCTTCGCAAGAGTCTCCTCACGGAGGCTTTTGCTTTTTTATAGCCGTCTATTTTAAAATAGACGGCTATAATATTACTGTATTGCCAAATACACTCTCAATTGTTAAGGTGGTTTTAGATCTTTTAACTACGGAGGTGCCGCAATGGCAAACGAAGACAGGCTAGTCTGTAAATTTGATGGACAAACGGCTCTACGAAGCTTTTTATCAAACTTTGACGATGGAGACGACACTTTTTGTTTGACTCATGTGAGTCTAGAAATTGACAAGGCTACAGCTGTCGGTATCCTGCTGAAATTCTTCCAAAGAAAAAAGATGGCTATTACTGCCGATGATCTAAACACCTTGCAGGCTGGCGATCTTATTCCAGCTACGGAAGAGGTTATTGCTAAGACAGACGGTGCTTGGGGCATGGCTACTAGCCAGCTTTCTAATGCTCTCACCAGCAAAAAACTCCGTTAAAAACAGGGCTTCGATTACCCTAATTATAAAGGCCCGAACAGCTGTTCGGGCCTATTTTATTTGAAAAAATTATAGAATATTCTAGATATTAGCACTCTTTAAAAAGCTACGCCTATGAATTGGACTTGGTCCAAACTTAGTCAAAGAATTAAAATGCCCCTTGGTACCATAACCTTTATGCAACCAAAAATCATAGTGAGGAAAAGTGTGGTCATACTCCACCATTAAACGATCTCTAAAAACCTTAGCTATAATAGAGGCTGCGGCTATTTCTTTATACTTACTTTCTCCATGTTTATGAAAACTAATGTGCCGCATATAGTGCTCTGCACCACCTACATAATCAGCATAAACTTTAACTGGCTCATCAACCATACCTTTTAAATCATCCAAAACCTCTTGAAAAACTAGTACATTTGCTGATTGAATACCGTATTTATCTATAAAATCATTATCCAATACCGATACCGACCAAGCCATATTCTTAATAATTGGAATAAATAAATCACTCCTTTGTTTTTCACTCAAAAGCTTAGAGTCACATACTTTATCTAATACCCGTCGTTCTTTGTCTAAACCACGAAAAAGTACTGCGGCTGCTACAATTGGTCCAGCTAATGGACCTCTACCTGCTTCGTCTATGCCAATAGTATATCCTTTCATGCTTATATTTTAACCTTTTTTTAACGAACAAGCAAAACAAAGAGCAATTACATCATTGACAAACTAGCAAATATACCCTATAATACCTTGTTAAATCCGTTATAAATTGTTCTTCATATCATCAACCACCAACAAAAAGGAGCCAGAAAATGAAAAAGCGCACCTTGATACCCTTTGGGGTCGGCCTTGCCCTGGGACTGGGTATCAATCTGATCCCGCTTATCTTCAAAATCATCGGCGGTCTGGTCGTAATCCTCGCTCTCTTCCTGTTTTTCAGGCACAAGTCCCGTCAAGAAAACGAGTCCTCAACAACCTTCACCTGAATGTTCGCGAGGGTGACTTCGTTACTGTGGTTGGTCCGTCCGGCTGTGGCAAGAGCACCTTGCTGCGCCTAATCCTGGGCATGGAAAAACCCACTAACGGCACGGTAGACATTGCCGGCAATCCTTCCTTTGGCGCTGACCGCCAGAGAGGCATTGTCTGGCAGAAGTATTCTCTGTTCAATCATCTGACTGTATCGCAGAATATCTATATCGGCCTAGAGTGGGAAGACTTCAACATGTGGCAGTATTTCCTCCGCTGGTTCGTCCCTAAGTACTGGCTCAAGAAAGAGCAGTATGAAAAGATGGCCTTGGAGTACATCGACCGCGTGGAGTTGGCTCCCGACGACGCACACAAGAAGCCCGATGAGCTTTCTGGTGGCATGCAACAGCGTGTAGCTATTGCTCAGGCCCTAATCATGAACCCCCGCATCCTGCTGATGGATGAGCCATTCAGCGCCCTGGATCCTGCCACCCGGCAGCAAACAGGCGAGTTGGCTCAGAAAATCTGGCAGGAAACCGGTATGACTATCTTCTTCGTCACCCATGACTTGGAAGAGGGATTTACCCTAGGTCGGCGAGTGATCGTCCTGTCGCAATTCTATACCGACGAAGCTGGCCAAAAAGCCAGGGGCGCCAAGATCGTTAAGGATCTGGAAGTGCCCTTCGACTATCCACGAGATACTGGTTTCCAGAAATCTCCCTGGTTCGTCGAAAATCACGTAGAAGTTAAGCGTGAAGGCTTTGACAAGAAGCACTTGCAAAACCTAGCAGACTTTGCCATGGACCACCCGGACTCTGTCCACCCGGTGCATGATTGGAGAAATGGAGGTACGACCTAATGAGCGAACTTCCTTTCCTCACTAGCCTGCGTCGCGCTTATAATAATCGTCGTAAAAATGTGACCCTGTTGACTGGCAATGTGTTGGACATGTTCTGGCACGAGCCCTCTGGTCGCTTTCTCCGCTTGGAGCAAAAGCTGTACCAAGAGTTAGCTGCCAACTTCAATCTGGTCCGCCTGGATACGGCGACTGGTGTCAGCTTCTATGACAAAGTTGACCAGGAAAATATGATGATGCTTTGCGAATCCAAAGATGACGGCAACGTCACTGATGCTCGCAAAAGATCTTTCCAAAGAATGCTTGGACAAACCGTCAACAGTCCCCTAGCAGCTCTAACTGCGATCAAGGGAATGTCCGACAGTACTGTCCGCTTCCGACGGATAGATAAAGAGGTCAAACCTCTGTGCCTCATCGTGCAATATTCTGGTTCGCTTTTCCCTCGTGGCGATTTCGATCGCCTGTCGGAAATCGATAGGCAACGCCTGGTCTTTTTCCTCAACTGGATTGGTGATCCTTTGTTTGCTGACAGCTCAGCTCTAATCATCCTGATTAGTGACACTCGTTCGGAAGTCAATTCGAAAATCCTAGCCTTACCGGCTACGGAACACATCGAAGTAGAACTTCCGGAAAGTGCTCAACGCCAGCTGTGTGCCGACAAAACAATTGCTGGTCATTCCAGTATTCAACTTGAGTCTGGCCTATCGCGCTTCGTCGAAGATACTGCCGGCCTAACACTCTCCAGTATCCGTGATCTGATGCTTTCTTCTGAAGCTACTGGTGACCCTGTCACCCGTAGCCAAGTCGTAGCTGAGGTCAATACGATTCTGGAAGCCAAGATGAGTACTGCCATCAACATCAAGTATCCGCATCACACACCAACCGATGTCGTCGGCCATAAAGGAACCGGCGAAATATTCAGAAGCGTTTTCGAACGCTGTGAAGATCCGGAAACAGCTATTTCCGCCATTCTGGTCTCCGGACCAAACGGTGGTGGCAAAAGCTTCCAACTCGAAGCCTATGCCTGTGCCTCTGGCCGGGTGGTAATCGAGTTGGCCAATATCCGTAGCTCGGACTTTGGTGGAACCGATAAGCTGTTTGAGCTACTACGCTCCAACATCGCGGTTCTAGGTAAGGTCCTCATCCTGGTCGATGAAGCCCACACAGCCTTTGGTAGTGTGCATGACGCTGACGCGCATGCCACTGAAAAACGGCTGGCCGGCAACATCATCAAGATGATGGGTGATCCTCGCTACTTTGGCAAAGTCCTATGGGGCATGATGACTTCCCGTCCGGACGAACTCGATCCGGACATCAAAAGTCGTTCCCCCATCCAGATTCCGATATTTGATCTGGAAGGTGATGAGCGTCGTGATTTCGTCGCTGAGATGTTTGCTCGCAAGAAGCTCACTCTCGGAGATGATGAAGTTGCTGACGTACTCGAGCAGACTAAGCATTACTCGGCTCGCGATTACCGCGATCTGATCAAAGAAATGTTGGCCTCTCGTAAGGCTCATCAAGACATAACTATTGCCGAGGTTCTGCAGAACTGGCAAGCGAGCAAGTCAATTGTGCAGCAACGAGAGTTCCAAGCTCTGGTCGCCGCCCTTCACTGCTCCTACCCTCAACTCCTACCCACCAAGTATCGGGACATGGAGTCGGGCGCTATTCGGCAGAGAATCGAGGAGCTCAAATGGGCGCTCCACAAATAAATATCAGAAAAATTGTTCTTTTTATCATCGCTCAACTTGAGTGAATATGGGCTAACGCAACGTCGTTAGCCCGTTTTTTTTCAATCAAAAAACCCCGCGTATAGCGGGGTTGCTTTTATTTACTTTAATTTTTTATTTTAATAGCCTTGGCTAATCTATCTAGAGCCACAATAAATGCTGCTGTACGTAAATCTATTTTATACTCCTCGGCTGCCTGGGAAATAGCCTGCCAAGCCGGGATCATTCTCTCTCTAAGCTCCTTGTCAACTTCTTCTTCACTCCAATAGTTATGACTGGTATTTTGTAGCCATTCAAAATAGGATACTGTCACCCCGCCGGCATTAGCTAGCACATCTGGAATTACCACAACTTTATTCTCGTACAAAATATCATCTGCTTCTGGCGTGGTTGGTCCATTGGCAAGCTCTACTATAATCCCAGCTTGTATATCCTCGGCGTTATCTTTAGTAATTTGATTTTCCAAAGCAGCTGGCACCAATACATCAATCTTAAGTGCAAAGAATTCTTCAGTGGTAATTTTCTTAGCACCAGGAAAAGTTCTAATACTTTTCTTAGTGCGCTTATGTTCAATTACTTTATCAATATTAAATCCACGTGAATTATAAATCATGCCCTTGGAGTCAGCCAAAGCAACTACTTTATAACCAGCATCATAAAGCAACTTAGCCATAATACTGCCAGCATTACCAAAACCTTGAATAGCAACCTTTAATTTTTTTGGTTCTAAATTCTGCTCTTTTACAGCTTCCTGCAAAATATAAAATCCACCCATGGCTGTGGCAGATTCTCTACCTTTAGATCCACCAAATTCTAGTGGCTTGCCGGTCACAACCCCTAGTGATGGTTTACCAACTAACTGGGAATATTCATCAGCCATCCAGGCCATAATCTGCGGATTAGTATAAACATCTGGAGCTGGAATATCTTTTTCTGGTCCAACTATATCTCGAAAAGATCTAATCCAAGTACGAGCCAGCTTCTCCAGCTCACTTTGACTAAGCGACTTGGGATTTACTACTACTCCACCTTTGCCACCGCCCATAGGAATATCGACAACTGCACATTTAATAGCCATCCAAAATGCTAGTGCTTTAACTTCGTCTAAATCAACCTGGGGATGAAAGCGAATTCCACCTTTATATGGACCGCGAGCACTATTATATTGCACTCGGTATCCCTGAAATATTTGTAGACTACCATCATCCATTTTTACTGGCAGGCTAGCCATGGCTACTTTTTCTGGAGCACTCAATCTAGCTACTACTTCCTTATCTAATTTTATAAGCTTGGCAGCCTTTTCTAGTTGCCGCAAAGCATTGTCGTATGCATTCATATATTTATTGTATTATTTCTTTGGTGTCCAGTCTGGCGTTAATGGTTTATCTCCTTGTAAATACTTATAAGCCTGCAGGCCTGCTTTAGCACCTTCACCAGCAGATATCACGGCTTGCTTATAGGTAATCTGAGTGACATCACCAGCAGCAAAAATACCCGGCTGACTTGTTTCACAATCGGCAGAAATCATTATTTCTTTACGCTCATTAATATCAATCAAGCCTTCTAACCAAGCTGTTTTAGCTATATGACCAATCTCAACAAATACACCCTCTGCTTGTAATTCATGCTCCTGACCATCGTTGGTTTTATAAACCAGACCCTCCACCCTGTCTGTGCCTTTAATTTCAACAGTATTGGAATTATAAATAATTTTTACATTCTCAGCTGCCTTAACCTGATCAACCAACACCTTCTCGCCTCTAAATTCATCACGACGATGGATTAAATAAACCTGCTTAGCAACCTTACTTAAGTACTCAGCTGCATCTAAAGCTGCATTTCCACCACCAACCACTATTGTGGTCTTACCACGATAAAGTGGTCCATCACAGGTAGCACAATAACTAACACCTTTGCCGGTTAATTCTTTCTCACCCGGCACTTCTAGATTGCGCGGGGTCAAACCAAAACCTAATATCAAACTTTTAGCTTTAATTTCTTTACCACTAACAGTCTTTACTAGAAAACCATTGCCGTTTGCTTTTTCTATATTGACTACTTCCTCAAACAAAAACTCCGCACCAGTCTTAGCTGCTTGCTGTTGAAATTTCTGCGATAAAGTTAGCCCTTCAATAGATTCAAAGCCAGGATAATTTTCTACATCATCCGTTAAAGAAAGCTGACCACCAATGTCTTTGGAAATTACCAAAGTCTTTAATGAACGGCGTGTAGTATAAATGGCTGCCGTCAAACCAGATGGGCCACCACCTATAATGACCACATCATAAACTTTGTCTTCCATATAATTATTTTATAAGTTCTTATTAATTTTTTCTATTAAAGATTCTTTGCTTTGTAAGCCGACCATATCCTCGATCGCTTTACCATCTTTAAAAATCTTTAAAGTAGGAATACTCATAACTTGAAATTCACTAGCTGTCTGCTGATTTTCATCTACATTGAGCTTGGAAATCTTGATGTTATCCTTACCTTTAAATTCTTCGGAGACCTCTTCAATGATTGGTCCTTGCATTTTACATGGTCCACACCAAGGAGCCCAAAAATCTACTAGGGCTACGCCCTTAAATTCTTTAATCTCCTCGTTAAAATTTTTGTCTGTTAATTCTACTGCCATATGCTTGTTGATTAATTATTCATTTAATTAATTATGTAATATCAAATAATACCTTGATTAATTGACTTAACTCTTGTTTTTTTACCACTTTTTTACCATCATAGCAACCGGACACTTTATCATCTACCAATAACTTGGTGACAGAATCTAAAGAAGAACGAGCTGCCTTAACCACTCTTACAATCTCTTCTATGTCCCGCTTTTCATTATACATTCTCTCTACAGCTCGAACCTGCCCCTCTATGCGGCGCAATTGTACAGTTATTTTTTTTGGATCACAATTTTTTTTCATACCCATACCCTATATGGGTATATAATATCATGTACCCCTTTATTTGTCAAACAAAAAACCCTACACGAAATAGTGTAGGGTCGATAAATTTATAACTTAACTAGTCACTGGATGCTTAGGTTCCAAATGATCAAAGATGTCTCCCCTGCCTCTACAAATACAGCCAAGCTGCGGGGTTTCGTTGATGCCGCGCATCACTCGAAAAACTTGATCAAGCATCATGCCGTTGCTATTGCTAGCAGCTTTTTCAACATGATCACCAGTCGTCTCCTCGTCTTTGTCTTCCAGGGGCATATTGGTGACATGGACAATAGGCAAGAAATGCACATTGGGAACCTGGACTACCAATTTCCACTCTTTAATCAAGGTGTGCATACCCAAAAAATCCGCGTGAACTACTCTATAATAGAAGTCTACCTCTGCTTTGCTCTCAAAGTGAGGCCCAATAGTGGTAGCAACGATGCTCCGCCGACTGGTCAAGACTGGGCTATGCTCCAACATATTAAGTAGCGCTGGACAAACAGCATCATTAACAGACTGATGACCTTCGTGTAGCTTGAATTCAGCATTACGATTCCAGTCATCGGTAGCAAAGGTTATGGGCACTCCAGCCAAATCAACAAAACTACCTGGCACCGCCAAGGTGCCCCGACTCAACTTAGTGAAGGTTGCTCGGAAATTATTACCATTAAGGCCGCCAACAGCCGAGGTAGAAATGATGAACTTAACGCCTAATAGTTTAATCAGTGCGTACATATAAGCACAAATCTCTTTGTGTAGCTCGTGCGGATAAAGCGGATAAGTAGTTGAATGATGCCTCTCAATAACATAAAATTTCAAACCACTGCCCTCAGCTAAATAAATATTCACTGGAATACGAGTGGCCTTGCAACCAACCACATAGGGTGTAAAAATAACGCCTAATAGACGAATAGAAATACCAGCATAATCAGCCAGCAAATCTTCCGGTTTTTCACCAACCGTACCTACGATTAAAGCAGTGTTGATAGTAGGGTCCAACTGGATCATTTCTTCCTCCTTGGTTAAGTTATGGGTTGTAACGAACAATCAAACTATTTAACCTCAAAACATGGTTATTGTCAATACTTATTGACATTTGAGTTCTTTTATGACAACATAATTTATTCGCTTAGTACATTTCAACCAATGAAAAGGAGTACACATGAATTCCCTGGGACCAATAATCTGTTTGGTTGTGATGGTTTTAGTTGTTCTTTTATCCCTGTTTTTGGCTAAACAAGGCACAAAGCAAGAACAAGCCCGTAAAATCAACATCATGCGAGATTACGCCTCTCGAATTACTTCCTTGGTATATAGTTATAAGTTTACTTTCAATAATGCTTCTGAGCTACTACGCGAGCTCGATATCCGGCATCTTTGGCAAAAATTCCGCGATCCCTACGCATATTACAGGCGCCCTGAAGACATTGCTATTATTGATGTAGATCATAATGGCCAGGTAGACCCCAACGCAGGGATCAACGCCAACCTACTTCGATCCAGCTTAGGTTTATACCGCGGTGGTGATGGCTTTTGCTTCTTCATTTATGACCGCCAAGGGCAAATAACTCATCAAACACCAGTCATCGAATACCCTAAAATTGTCGAATAGATAAACCCTAAAAAAGGAGCTTGTCGTGAAAGATTTTCTGTTTAAAATCATCGCCTCCTTGGTCTGCATCGGCGTTGCCGGTATTCCTACCTGGCTATTTTAGCCGCCAAGGGCATGACCAATCCTGAAGGATTCTGGCAAACAATCGTCCTAGGTGGACTCTTCGTGTATCTTGGGGGTGGCCTCCAATTCATCCTTTTCATCGTTCTCTGCATCTTCCTCTATTTCATCTGGAAGGACTAGCACTCGTGCCGCTGAACTTATTTCAGCGGCTTTTTTATTTAACTTTATATCAAATAGTATTGACAAAAACTAAAAAATATGATATACTAATATATCATAAATCAACGAACTTTCCCCAAATATTAGCCAAGGAGGCTAGTCATGAACGAGCTCATGAATGGTGTACACCGTTTCTCTGGCGGAACCCTTAACTGGCTCCGCGACATTGTCATTCTCTTGGTAGGTACCTACCTAGTCATTCACCCCATCTTCCATCTCGGCTTTAACGGCCACACCTTCATGGCAGCCCTGCTCAACGTCATTTTTATGATAGCAGCAACAATGCCCTACCTCATCATAATTGCTATAACACGCGCCATAACGCACGCTATAGTAAGCGGTGGTCGCAAACGCCGCATTAATCCCAAAATTTTCTGGACTGTAACCTGGGTATACCTAGTAATAACTGGCATTATCTTCCTGCTCTTCATCCATCCAATGACTTACGGCATGGTCGTCTGACTTACAATACGGTCGTCGCGACCGTGAAGCGCTCCTGAGCCCCGGCTCAGGAGCCTTTTTATTTTAGCTAATTTTAGTACAAATTTTTTATTCTCAGTAGAATTAGGCCCTTGCTAATCAATTATTCTTCATCATTTTCATCTAAAATCTCCCCTACCAACTCTTCCAAAATATCTTCCATAGTCACTAATCCCAATAAATCATCGCCCCTGACAATTATAGCCATGTGGCTTTTTTTACGCCTCATTTTATTAAAAGCTATATTTATCTTTATGTTCTCAGATAACCTTATAATCGGCTGAACCACACTCTCTATTTCCTTATCTCTTTCATCACTATTAAGAACTTTTAGAATATCAGCTGCGTGCACATAACCAATGATATTGTCCTTTTGATTGTGATAGACCGGATAACGACTGAAGCCAGCCTGGGCTATAAAATAAGCCACCTGATCTACATCGGCATCATCATTTAAAACTTCTATTTTATACCTTGGCGTCATTATCTCTTTTACTTCTTGATCGTTAAATTCCAAGACATTCATAATCATTTCATGTTCTTCAAAATCCAAAACACCCTTTTCTACAGCTAATCTACTCAGGGCTTTAAATTCGGTTTCTGATATCTTTTCGCCAGTTTTACCTCTAGTTAAAATAGCTAATAATTTCTCCAAAATATAGACTATTGGCCATAGTATAAGTTGCAAAACATATACAACTGGTGCGAATAATAAGGCTATTTTGACAGCATTTATCTGAAAATAGGCCTTGGGGTACATTTCACCAAATATCAAAATAATCAAAGTCATTACGCCTGTAGCAACACCAACACCGGCTGTACCAAAAACACTTATAGCGGCTACGGTAGCCAAGCTAGCTGCACCAATGTTAACTAAATTATTACCTAAAAGAATTACCACCAGTAGCTTGTGTTTTTCATGCAAAAGCTTTTGTAATAACTCGGCATTATGTTTTTTAGCTAAGACCAGCTCTTTTACCTTGGCTGAAGATAAAGAAAACATGGCTATCTCCATGCCGGAAAACCATGAAGATAAGATGATAAGAATTAAAAGAGATAAATAAATCATATTTTTATATTAAAAAACAGCCCAAAAAAGGCTTTCTTTAAACTTAACTTGTTAATTTTATTGGGACTTGGTTCGTCCAAACTATTCATATTTATATTTTATCAAACTATCAATAAAAATAAAAGCTGGTGACCCCACCAGGAATCGAACCTGGATCTAGAACTTAGGAGGTTCTTGTTCTATCCATTAAACTATAGGGTCTAAAAAATAAAATAAAACTATTCTTTTAGCTAGTTTTAGAATGTATCTTGTGTCGTAATATATTTTTTAGACAAACATCCTGGTCAATACCCCCTGGGTTGCTTCAAAATAACGTAGAAGGCCAAACAATGCTAACACAATCACTAATAATAGCAAGGATTTCCTAATGTCGTGTTTTAAAACTTTTGTTTCCTGCATACTAAGTTTTTTATTAATTCTCAATACTAATATTTTAATATAATTAACCCCAAAAGTCTATCCTGGTTAATTCCTTCTTTGACTTTTCGAGCTATTTACATTAATGTTTATTTACTCTAAACTTAAGTACAGATAAAAGTAATAAATAAATTTAAGCAAATATAATAAGTCTATGTTTAAAAAAGATCAATCAGTAACCCACAACAGCAAAACCATTGAAACCATTATTGGACCCTCTGTCAGGGTTGAAGGTGATTTTAAGGGTGAGGGTGACCTGGTAATAGAAGGTATCTTGGTTGGTACCCTACAAACTAAGAATAACCTTAAAATTGGTCAAAACGCTATGGTTGAGGCCAATATCAAAGCTAACAATGCCTTTATCTCTGGAAAGATCAAAGGAAACATCATTGCCAAAGGTAAAGTAGAAATCACTGGAACAGCTGTAATTTTGGGCGACATCAAAGCTCAAATCATTTCTATTGAAAGTGGGGCGCTACTTCAAGGTAATCTGAACATGCCCGTTGGTAGTATCATGGAAAATCCAACCCTAGAAAAACGAGAGTTGGAACCAGTTGACACCAAAGAGGATAGTGATAAATAAAAAAATAAATTTCTAAAGAGAAGATGTATCTTTATATCTACGATTCCTTTCTCAATGACAAAAAGTATACTGACTTATTGATTAAGATTGAGAAGCGGGTGACTGACTTGGGCATTAAAGGAAAAATTGCTCGTCTGTCAGTTCTAAAAAATATGAAAGAGCTAATCACTGACGGTGTGAAAGATGGGGTAGAGACTGTTGTCGCTATCGGTGATAGCAAAACTTTTGCCAAGGTAATAAATATCGTGGCTGATCTTGATGTTACTCTAGGTCTAATCCCAGTCGACAATGATAATCAGATTGCCAAAATTCTAGGCATCCCACCAAAAGTTATGGCTTGTGATATCTTGGCTTCTCGCATCATCAAAAAAATAGACTTGGGAAAAATAAATAATTACTATTTTGTAAACACTGCTGAAATAGAAAATGCTGACGTGGTGATAGAGTACAACGACTTTAAAGTTAAACCAGAGACAACAAAAAATCGCATCGCACTATACAACTTTGCCGCTGACGGAATATCTGAAAATTCAAATCCAGTCGATGGAGTTTTAGAGGCAGTCATCACACCAATAAAATCAACACTACTAGGTAAAAAGAAAATAGAGGGGACTATATTACCGTTTACTAAAATAAAAATTGACAGCAATGCCGAAGAACAAGTGTCTATTTTAACTGATCACCAGATCATCACTAAGACACCAGCGGAGATTACAGTGGTGCCTGAAAAGCTAAAAATAATCGTTGGCTCTGAAAGACGCTTTGAATAAAAAATGTATACAGAGCCCATATAAAAAACCCTTTAAATAAAGGGTTTTTTATTTTTGATTGTTTTAAGTTTACTTTTTATCAATTACTTCTACGGCCTCTTTTGCGTCTTTTTTCTTTTTAGAGCCTAGAACTAAGTATTGTTGACCTACGGAAAATAAAGTGGTTAGCAACCAATAAAATGTTAGACCAGCTTTGAACTGAGAACCAATCACAACAGTAATGACTGGCATTATATAAACCATCTGTTGACCCATGGCTGCGGCTGCACCGCCACCAGCGGACTTCTTGGCCACCATCATTTTTGATTGCCAGAACTGAGCTGCACCAGCCAATAGAGCTACGATAATACTTTTCTCTGATAAATCAAAGAATCCAAAAGCCATGGTGTTTAGTGCGCCCGGATTGGCTACAAAAGTATAGAGGGCATCCATAGCATTCTCATCTGATAGACCATTCCAGAAAACCCTGTAGATGGCAAACAGAAAAGGAAGTTGAATCAAAGTTGGCAGACAAGAAGAAAGTGGATTTATTTTTCTCTTCTTATATAAAGCCATCAACTCTGGTCCCATTTTTTCCTTGTCGTCTTTATACCTCTCTTTGAGCTTGTCTATCTCTGGTTGCAAGGTAGCCAAATCTTTCTGAGCGGTAATAGATTTTTTTGAAGGAAGATATAATGCCAAACGAACAATCAGGGTCAGCAAAATAATAGCTACACCCAAATCATTTCCTGGTACAATATTATATAAATAAACCAACAAGTTAAAAATCGGTTCGTAGAAAATAATAGTAAATGGATTCATATTAATTTTTTTATTTTAATAATTTTTATAAAAGGGGATCGTGACCACCTTTGGAAAATGGATTACAACGTATAATCCGCCAAATACCTTTAAGGCTTCCTTTAAGTGGCCCATGTTTTTTAATCGCTCTATAACTATATTCTGAACAAGTTGGATGATACCGACAATATCCAAATGGATAACGCTCTTTAAACCAACCTGTGTCCGGTGACAAGGTCTTTTGATACACACGAATACTGACTAGCAATATCTTGGTGATTATTTTATTCAAATAATCAAAGATATACATATAAAATTAATCTTTATTATAAATTCTTATCTTGGAAAAAGCAAAATCTAACTGTTTTTCTAGTTGGGCAAAATCTAGCTCTAGGGCTTGTTTTTTAGCTATAATTAGCACAGAAGTGCCTGTTTTTATCCTTGGCAAAAGCTTTTTTACAGCTTCTCGTAGTCGTCTAGCTAACTTGTTGCGAACCACAGCCCTTTTATCTACCTTGGTAGATATCACAAAACCAATTTTAACGGCATCTTCCTTATTATCAGAGTGTTTTATGATTAATTGAGGCAAAAAAAAGGTTTTACCCGTTTGGGCCAACCTTTTGATTTCTTTGTCTTGATGTAATCGGTTAGCTTTAGGCAGCATTTTTTTGCCTTAATATTTAAACCAAAACTAAGCCGCTAGCTTAGCTCTACCTTTAGCTCTGCGTCTTTTAACCACTCTTTTCCCACCCTTTGTAGACATCCTGGCTCTAAAACCGTGAGTTTTCGCTCTTTTTCTTTTCTTTGGTTGATAAGTTCTCTTAGTTGACATATAATACAGCTTATTACAGAATTGTTAATTTAACGCACTAAAGATAGCATAATCATAGTCTTTTGGCAAGTCTCTGAGACTTGTCCACTTTGTCCGCATTTTATCAACATTTTATTAACTTTTCTTGTATTTTGGTAAACTTTATTTTATGATACTATAATAACAGATTGAATTTTTAGACCCAAAAAAATATATGCATGACCACGATAAAACTTGGGAAAATGTCTTGGCTGAACTAGAATTATCAATTAGTAAGGCTAACTTCACAACCTGGTTCAAAAATACCTTTATTATTTCTACTGACAATGATCAGGCGGTGGTTGGTGTACCCAATGCTTTTACTAAGGTTTGGCTAGAAAAGAAGTACCATGACAAAATTACCACAGCCTTGGAACATGTTTTATCAAAAAACAATCTACAAGTTATCTACAGGGTAGGAAACAAGGATACTTTAGCTAAGGCTAGCGAAAAACAAGCGAGGCCAGTTGATGTAGAAACTGCGGTTGTGCATAACTCAGACAATAATTCAGATAGGGTTGTGGCCCGTTTTGGCCTTAATCCTGACTATGTTTTCAATAGTTTTGTGGTTGGCCCTGGCAACGAGTTAGCTCAAGCTGCCTCTCACGCAGCCGCCCAAAAGCCAGGTGCTCTATATAACCCTTTATTTATCTATGGTGGTGTTGGTTTGGGCAAAACACATCTTATTCAAGCCATTGGCAATGCTATTTTGGCTAAGCACCCAAATAAAAAAGTTCTCTACATTAATAGTGAGAAATTTACCAATGACTTTATATACGCTATCAAAAATGGTAAAACTGACCAATTTAAAGAAAAATACCGTAGTGTTGATGTGTTATTAATTGATGATATACAGTTTATTGCTGGTAAAGAACAAACTCAAGAAGAGTTTTTTCACACCTTTAATGCTCTACATCAAAATAACAAACAAATAGTACTCTCATCTGATCGACCACCCAAGGCTATCCCTTCTATAGAAAGTCGTTTGATATCCAGATTTGAGTGGGGGATGATAGCTGATATCTCTTTTCCTGATTTAGAAACTAGAGTAGCTATTTTACAAATCAAGTGCCAAGAAAAAGGATATAAACTTGATAAAGATATTATTAATTTTGTAGCTGAGAATATCCAGGAGAACATTCGTGAGTTAGAGGGTGCTTTAAATAGAATTGTTGCTTTCCACCAACTCAACAACAACACACCAACCCTAGAAAGCGTCAAAGCTATTCTTGGTGGTATTTCTACTAATCCTAAAAAGGCTGGATTAACCAGCAAGCGACTACTTAATGCTGTCACAATATTTTTTGATATTGAAATGGTGGATCTGTTGGGGGCTAGTCGTAAAAGAGAATTGGTTGTACCCCGTCAAATCTCCATGTTTTTAATGAGAGAAGAGCTCAAAGCTTCCTATCCTAATATAGGACGAGATGTTGGTGGTCGAGATCACACCACCGCCATGCATGCCTGTATTAAAATTTCTAGATTAATAGATGTTGACGATAAAATAAAAAATGACGTGGCTGTATTGAGACAAAAAATCTACGAATAAATTGTTTATAACTTATTACTAAGTCTATTTACACCTCTTGAAAACCCTGTTGATAAACAAGAAGTTATCAACCAAGTAAAAACGAGCAACCTAGGCCTGTTGACTACTCGGGCAGACATCAACAGTTAAACACAATATTATCCACTGGCACTTTTCCCCAAAAATCTTCAAAAAGTAAAACAAAACTAAAGATTTTTCCAGACTTATTAACATATCAACAGTCCCTACTACTACTACCTATTATATATATAAAAAAATAATAACTAATAATATGAGGATAATTTGCACACAAGAAAATTTAAATAAAGGTTTGGGATTAGTATCTCATATTGCCAATAAGAATAGTAACCTACCTATCCTAAACAACGTATTGTTAAAAGCAGACAAGGAGGGGCTTAATTTAATAACTACTGATTTAGAAATTGGCATTAAGGTTTTTGTTAGGAGTAAAATAGAAGATATCGGTGAATATACCGTTGACGCCAAACTTCTTAATAGTTTTGTATCCCTGTTACCCAGGGAGAATATTGAAATGAAGTTGCAAGAAGAAAACCTAGAGGTTAAAACCAAAAATCAAGAAACAGTTATTAGTGGTATGGAGGCAGAGGACTTTCCACTAATTCCAGAGATTGAAAAAGAAAACGAAGTGGAGTTGCCGGTGGCTGAATTTAGAAAAAGCCTTAGCCAGGCCATCTTTGCTGCTTCATTGGACAACTCACGAGTAGAGATTAACGCGGTTAACTTTAATTTTACTAAAAACAAACTAATTCTAGCAGCTACTGATAGTTATCGTTTGGCAGAAAAGAAAGTTGATATCCAAAATGACAAAGAAAAAGATTTGATTGTTCCTCTGAAAACCCTACAGGAATTATTGCGTATTTTGGGTGAACAAAATGATCAAAAACTAAAAATATACTTCAATGAAAATCAAATCATGTTTGTCTTCGATGGAGTGGAATTAATTTCCAGAGTAATTGATGGTAAATACCCAGACTACACCCAAATTATTCCAGACGATTTTACCACCACCATCAAGTGTGTGGCTAGTAAATTAGCGCCAGCTATAAAATCGGTTGCTCTATTTTGTAAGCAGGGCATCAATGACATTAAACTAACCTTTGACAGTAAGGCTCAGGAGATCGTAGTAGCCACCACAGCGTCCAATACGGGTACTAGTGTGGCCAAGGTCCCAGCTGAGATTAAAGGCGGCGACAACGACATAGTTTTTAACCACCGCTACCTACTAGATGGTCTGAGTAATATCGATGGCGATGATATAATTGTAAAGATTAACAACAACGCTTCACCAGGGCTAGTACAATCAACTGGTGATGATAAGTATGTTTATTTAATAATGCCCATTAGGCAGTAATTTATAAAACCAGAATAAAATTTACCAGTAAAAAACCTCGCCACTCGGCGGGGTTTTTTATTTTGATCAAAAAAAAGACTCTACCGAAGTAGAGTCGAATAAAATGGTGGACTGCCAAGGGTACCGAGACACTCGGAAAGCTGAAATCCATAGCGGCCTACATTGGGCGCAAATCTTATTACCCGACGATGGGTGCTTGCTGGCCAATGAGGGCCTTTCAGGTTTTCCAAGGACTAACCCCTGACAGTCCATCTATATGTAAGGTTCTATATGTAATATTACCTATATTAAGGCTGTGGATAACGTTTGTCAAGTTTTTGAAAGTTTGGTATAATGCCATTATCTCAATACGCCTTTGTTAAAAAGGTTTTTGAGATAGGCAAAATTTATTTTGTCCAAGACAATAGGACAGACCGGAAAGCACTCTTGCGCGATTGGGGTGTTTTTTGGTTGTTTAAAAAATAAAAAAAGAGGCCGAAGAAATCGACCTCTAATCGGTGTTTGTATGGTTATTTTATTTTTTCTATTTTGATGACATTTTCAACACAAGCTTGAGAAGCTTGTTGGACTGCTAGTAGTTGAGACTCGTCCACCTCACCAACTAATAAATCCCCTTTTTGTTCAAAGCTCTTACTTTGGATTTTATTATCAGCGCTAATGCTAAAAATTTCTGGACACAAGCTGACGCAAACGGCGCAACTAATACATTTATTTCTATCAACTGTTACTTTATATTTTTTCATAATATTTTAATCGTATATTTTTCTTGATTTAATAAGATATAATTTATCATTTTTTTTGACAGGCTCTTTGATGGGGATTGTAATCAAAGCATCTTTGTTAGCCTGTTTGGCCTCGGATTCATCTTCTAGTCTAAGTGAATCTATTTTCCCAAACAACACACCAGTGCTTGGGCCAGTGATAGAAAACCTATCCCCAACTTTTAGTTTGTGAGCCTGAAGTTGAATTTCGGCTACCTTGGCTTTAGAGAAATAATGAGTTACTACTCCGGCAAAAAACTTTTGTTCGGTAGCTTGACTATTACCAGAGGCAGACCATTCATGGATTGGTTTACCCAGATAATAACCATCACTTAATTTTCTATTATAGACTGTCTTTAATTTTTCTTCCCAGGTTTTTACTTTGGCTAAAGTATAAGTACCATCATTGATGCTGTCTAGAGCTTCGCGGTAGCTTTTGATAACAATGGCTACATATTCAGGAGAGCGTCCACGACCTTCAATTTTAAGACTAGAGACACCAGCATCTAATAGGTCGGGTAAAAAACCAATAGTGCAAATATCTTTGGGGCTCATTACAAATTCATTGTCGAGCACCATTTTTTGCCCAGTGTCTTTATCTTTTACTTCATATTGTCGACGGCACATCTGTCGGCAGGCACCACAATTAGCTGAAGCGTTACTATTATAAAGGCTCATGTAACAACGACCAGATATTCCGATGCACAGGGCACCGTGGGCAAAAGCCTCAATTTTTAACAAGCCACCACTAGGGGTGTTAATTTTTTGTTTAGTAATTTCTTCGGCTAGATTTTTGATCATTGGCAAGGTTAGTTCTCTAGCCAATACAATTTGTTCGGCAAATTGAGAATAGAATTTGATAGCCTCTATATTGGAAACAGACAATTGGGTGGAAATATTTATAGGCATATCGATGCTATGGGCATATTGGATGGCTGCCATATCTGAAACAATTACAGCGGTAATTTTATTTTCCTTAGCAGCATCGATTAGCTTTCGCATCATTTCTAAATCATGATCATAGAGTACGGTGTTGACGGTTAAGTATGTTTTTATTTTATTATCCTGACAAATCTGACTAATTTTAGCCAAATCATCCAAATCAAAATTGGCTGCTGATACTGAGCGCATATTGATATGACCCACACCAAAATAAACTGCATCGGCACCGTTTTGGATAGCAGCCCGCAGTGCTTCATATGAACCAGCTGGAGCTAGTAATTCTACTTGATGTTTTTTGTTTGGCATAATAAGTAAATTAAACTATAAAAAAATATTTTTGTCTATAAATAAAGAGCCCCACTTAGTAAGCAGGGCCACGGTTCAGTGGATGTTATCACTAAAACTAATTTTGCTCATAGCCTCACTAATGAGACCGGGGGAGACTTCAGGTAATAGACCACTCTGTCGAGCTTGTTTGATTAGTTGGCCGATGGTGTGAATATTGTTTTGCTTGAGTAATAGATTTTTCTCAGCGCCCAAGTCCAACTCTTCGATTGGTCGGTTGTAGATAGCACCAGGTAGTGAGTCCATTACATAGTTGAATTCACCGATAGTGGCTCGCTGTAGTAGACCGGGTATAGAAACACACCAGGCAGCATATGAAACATCCGAGCAGTTGGCCAGTAGATCGTTAATTAACTCGGTCATAATGTCAATCTCTTCTAGAGGTTCATCTGGTATTAGCTCAGTAACTTGTAGCCATAGAGATGAGACCTGACCGTGGTCACAAACTGGTTGTGCTTGGAGTTTTTTTTATTTGCCGAAGTAGAGGCAGGATTTTTTCGAGCATCATCCTCTCCTTGATTAAAGGTACTTTTTCTAGCGGATTGCTCATATTATCTTAAAATAAAAAACCCGTCAAGCAGAACTTGACGGGTCGGAGATTGCTAGGCCGGCTTCTTGTCCGGTTCGGTTTCGTCGGTCGGATTCTCGACCGGCTTATCAGCAGTCTCCTCAGCAGGAGTATCCTCGCCGGTTTCGACCGGCGGGGTAACCTCTACTGGAGTTTCGACAGGAGTTATCTCTTCGTCTTTGGTTGCCGAAGTAATTTCGGTTTCGGTGTCTGCGGGTGCAGACTCTTCATCGTCGATATGTATCGGATCAGGTGCCCACTCGGCTTCGGCTTCGGTCTTTTCAGGACCATCGGTGTCACCATCCAAGAGGTCTGGCATCTCATCCGGGACAACGTCACCAAGGGGATCTCCAGTCTTGATTGGAGCATCGACTAAGGTGTCTAGAGCGGCCTTGTCGGCAATACCAGCTTCGGTATATTCGGCATCCGGATTAGGCTCGCTATCTTTGGTGGGAGTTGTGTCCTCTGATTCACGAGCATTTTTCAGGATTCGGAGAGCCGCTTGCTCTTCGGTATTCGGAGTACGGGGTTCCAATTTTTCGGGAACGTATTTTTTTTCATCTTCCTCGGGGAAGGCAAACCGGAAGGCGTAGACCGACAAGGAAGAAAGAGCGTAGATAACAACAGCAGTTAAAAGCATAGCAACCACGCTAATGATGGCTGTAAACACAGCTTCAAAAGGACTAACGAATAGGCTGTAGGTCCAATAGTGATCTGTGGTCTGTACTAGGAGGTTGTGTGACCAACCAATTACTACCATGTAGGACAGAACAGCTAACAGATCAAACTCGTGGTCCAGGAAGAAGAAAATGAGTATGCCTATCAGTAGGCTACCGGCGATAATGCCAGTCATACTATAGATATTGCTGAAAACTAGACTCATCACCAAAGCGGCGATAACAGCTACGATATGATCGTCTTTGTTATCTAGACTTTTCAGCATGCTTCGCGATTTCTTGTTGCTAGTCAGCAACAGGAAGACCATCACAAATAGTCCGGCGTTGACAGCGGCTGGGATCCAACCTAGCCAGTTCGGGAATTCAAAGGGAAAAACAAGACTGTTGACGTCGGGGGTTAGACCGGTGAAGATACGAAACAGAGAAATGAGTAGGAATAGTCCGGTAGCCACAAGGGGCCACCTCCAAAAAGCTTGCTTGGAATCGGCTGTTTCAAACACGTGAGTCTCCTTTCGGGTTTTGAAGGTTCATAGCGATATAAGGGAATTTACCTCGCACAATGACCCAATATAGTACATTGGAGCGCTAATGTCAATAACTTGCTTGTGATTGAATTTGTCTGAAAATTCTGATAAAATAAGCCCATGATAGCTTTTATAAAAGGACAGACAATTAATAAAACCAATCGATCCATTGTTTTGTTAAATAGTGGGGTTGGTTATGAGGTGTTTTTGAGTGCTAAAAATTTGGAAAAGGCTCAAATTGATAAAGAACAAGAGTACTTTATACACTCATATATAAAAGAAGATGCCTTTGATCTCTATGGCTTTGCCGATTTTGAGGAGTTGGATTTTTTCAAGAAGCTTATTTCTGTATCTGGAGTGGGACCAAAAAGCGCTCTTAATGTTTTGGCGTTGGCAGAGGTTGAGGAGCTTAAGCGAGCCATCACTAGTGGTGATTATGATGTGTTGCAGCAGGTGTCTGGAATTGGTAAAAAAACCGCTGAACGCCTGGTGGTAGAGCTTAAGGAGAAATTCATTGTTGATTTATCTGAAGCATCTGTGGTGACCAGTAGTGATAGACAGGTAGTAAACGCATTGGTGTCTTTGGGGTACAAACAAAATGAAGCGCAGCAGATTATCAAGGATCTACCAAAAGATGAAACGGATTTAGCCACACGTATTAAGCAGGCGCTACAATTAGTAAATAAATAAATGCAATTAATAGCAGAGAAAAATAATTACGATGATTTTTTAAAAGCCAGATTCATTTCTGGTAATTTTTTGCAGTCTAGTGTTTGGCAGGATTTTTTGGAACAGCGGGAGCTTAGAAATTGGCAGTTAGCAATAGTCGATAAACAAATAACCATAGCTACTTGTTTGGCCTATGAGATGCAACTACCACTGGGTAAGAGTTATTTATATTCTCCTAGAGGACCAATTTTTTCTGCAGACTTGGATGACAGACAGAGGCAGGAAGCGCTACAATTGATATTATCTAAACTTAGAGATGTTACTATTGATACTAAAAAAAGACAGGAGATTTTTTATAAACTAGAACCAAGTAATCAAATGTACTTGTTGCCAGAGTTTATTAAGAGTCATGATTTGCAACCACGTGATACTTTAATCCTAGATCTTGAGTTAGAATTGAAAAATTTATTAGCCGAGATGCATGCTAAGACTAGATATAATATTTCCCTAGCCAAGCGCAAGGGTGTAGAAATTAGTTTTAGTACCAAAGAGGAGGATATAAAACACTTCTTGGATTTAGTTGGACAAACAGCCAAACGTAATCAAATCAATTCACACTCAGCCGCACACTATCGTTTGCTATGGAAAATTTTACTCAAACATAAAGTCGGACAACTTTGTATAGCTAAAGTTGCAGAGCAAGTAGTGGCTGTTAATATTGTGGTTAAATTTGGATCAGCGGTTACCTACCTGCATGGCGCCTCTGATTATAATTCTAGAAAATATATGGCGCCGCACCTATTACAGTGGGAAATTATTAAGCAGGCGAAGGAGCAGGGTTATAAGATTTATGATTTTTGGGGCATTGCTCCTGAAGATGGATCCAAGGTAGGTTGGGCAGGTTTCACTAGATTTAAAAAAGGTTTTGGTGGTAGGGTTATTAAATCACCAGGAGCACACAACTTTATATATGATAAAAGTTGGTATGGTGTTTATTCGTTAATGAGAAAACTAAGAAGATTACCGCAATGATAAAAAAAGTATTGATTTCAGCAGCGGGGCGTGGTTCCCGTATGCTGCACCTTTCCAAAGATAAGCCCAAACACTTAATTGAGACCAATGGCAAACCCTTTCTATACTATCTACTTAACAATCTTAAGCAGGCAGGTTTTGAGGAGGTAATAATGGTTGTGGGTTACAAGAAAGATTTTATGGATCAGTTTTTAGCTAAATATAAAGGGGAGTTTAATATAAGTTTGGTTAATCAATTTGATATTTTAGGAGAGGATAGATATGGTACAGCTTGTCCCTTAGAGTGTGTACGTGATTTATTACAAGGGCAAAGCTTTTTATCAGTTTATGGAGACAACCTGTATTCAGTTGAAGATCTTAAGAGTTTTAATATAGATGATGAGTATAGTTATGTAGCTGGCTTACCACATCAACAACCACAAAATTATGGAGTTTTGCGGGTTAACGATAAGGGTTTACTAGAGAAGATTGTTGAAAAACCAGAGAAACATATTGGTAACCTAATTAATACAGGCTTATATAAATTTACAACTGAAGTTTTTGATTATTTAGACAAGATAGATATATCACCACGTGGTGAATACGAACTAACAGATGTTATAAATTTATTAGCCAAACAAGGGAAAGTTAAGGTTAAGGATTTAAAAGGTGATTGGCTTGATTTTGGTAAACCAGAGGATATTGAGAAGGTTGAAAATTATTTAAATAATAATGCTTAGAAAAATTATTAAAAAATTTACACCTAGACCATTACTGCTTTTTTACCATTGGTTTTTAGCCAAGTTGGCAACCTGGTATTATTTTAGTCCTAGCGAAGAGTTGATAGTTATTGGTGTCACTGGTACCAATGGTAAGACCACCACTGTTAATTTAATCTCTCAATATCTAGAATGTCTAGGTGAGAAAACAGGTATTGCGTCAACGGTTAATTTCAAGGTGGATGACAAAGAGTGGCTCAACAACAAAAAAATGACGATGTTGGGTCGTTTTCAAACTCAAAAATTATTACGGCAAATGGTAGAATCTGGTTGTACCTACGCTGTTGTGGAGACCTCTTCCCAAGGGATAGAGCAACACAGACACAGTGGCATTAATTATGATCTGGTGGTTTTTACTAATCTAACACCAGAGCATATAGAGGCACACGGCAGCTTTGAAAAATATCGAGATTGTAAGGAGAGGCTTTTTAAGCATTTGTCTAAGAGTAGTTGTAAAAATATAAAAGGAAAAAAAATAAACAAGACCATCATTAGCAATGCTGATGACAAGGAAACCGCTCGCCTGCGAGAAACTGAAGTAGATAAATTTTTTACTTATGGCATAGACCAAGAAGCTGACTGGCAAGCACGTTCCATTGATATGGATGGTGGTGATTTATACTTTGTAGTTAATGATCAAGCTATTAAGACAAATTTTTTAGGTCGTTTTAATGTTTATAATGTTTTGGCAGCTATCAGCACGGTTGATGCACTTGGTTTTGATTTGAGTAAAGCCTCACAATGCTTATTGAGGGGTGTGCCAGGTAGACAGGAGTGGATAGAAGAGGGGCAAAATTTTAAAGTGATGGTTGATTATGCACCAGAGCCAGAGAGCCTGAAGAATCTATATCAAGCCTTAGGTCAGATTTCTAAAAAGAAATTGATTCATGTACTAGGTTCTTGTGGTGGTGGTAGGGATAAGGCTCGACAGCCAATCATGGGCAAACTAGCTGGGCAGGAGGCAGACATTGTCATTGTCACCAATGAAGATCCCTACGATGATGATCCGATGGAAATAATAAATTATGTAACCAAAGGTGCAGTAGAAGCTGGAAAACAAAAGAACAAAAATTTATTTGAGATATTAGACAGACAAGATGGAATTAAAAAGGCTATAGAATTAGCTCAGGCAAATGATTTGGTGTTGATTACTGGAAAAGGAGCAGAGCAATTTATATGCAGCCAGGCAGGTGAGATGATTCCACATGATGATAGGCAAGTAGTTAGAAAATATTTACAAAATAAATAACCAGACAGAATGTTTGGAAAAAACAAACAACAAGGAGGGTTTACTTTGATGGAGTTATTAGTGGTAATTGCTATTATTGGTATTTTATCTACCATAGCTGTAGCTCAGCTTCGTGGGGGTGTAGACAAGGCTCGAGCTGCTAAGAATGGTAGTGAAATAAAACAACTCGCTTTAGCCTTGCGTGTTTGGATGGGGGACTATGGTAATCACTGGATGTCCGAGTGTGAGATTCAGGATGAATTTCATGATCCAAGTAATGGTGTGAGTGCTCTGTTTTGCGAGGGTGGTGAATATCCAAGGGGATCCGGTAGTTGTAGTTTGGTGGGTGGTTGTAGTAATAACGCCGAACCAACCATAGATTGGTTTGCTAATAATACCGATTTTTCTAACTTTGCGGGAAGTTTTGAACTTAGTTATGAGTATGATAATGATGGAGATGCGCAAAGCTATGATAGTAATGGTTGCATGATTGGTAATCCATATCATAGTGCTAGTCTATATATACAAGGTGTGACTTATTTGACAGTGGTTGATGGATTGATAGATGGGGCTAATGGAGATAACTGTGGTCGTTTTGTTTGGGATGGTACTCCTGAAAGAGGTATTTGGAAATTAGGTTTTACCCAGGATGATTTTTAGCTAAAATTAGCTAAAAAAGGCACTTAATACATATATTTTATTCATAACTGTGGATAAGGTGTAGGTAAACACTTAAATTTGTGTATATTTCTAGCTTAAACAAAGCAAAGTGAGTAAAAATTTGACATTTTTTTTAAAATGTATATAGCATAAATTTGGCTAATATTAGACAAAAATAGTAATTTTTTAACAAGAATTTTCTAAAAAGCGTCAAAGTCCTTGACAAAGGACTAAAATTTTGGTAGCATTTAGTCATGCAAATTTTGCCGAGCGACCTATTTTAACCTATAAAAAGAACTGAGAACTGACCCTAAGACTGGGTGAGTTTATTTTTTTGCGCCCTTATTTTAATTTTATATTTGTTTGATATAATCAAGTCCGCACTTAGCGGCTAATTTAAATAATTAGCAAAATTGCTATGCCCCAAGTAAAAACTTCCGTATCTCGTAAGTATTTCACCACGTTACGAGAGGCTATTCCTTTGACCGACTTAATTGAAGTGCAGAAAAAATCCAATGATTGGTTTTTTTCCGAAGGTCTAAAGGAACTTTTTGACGAAATCTCCCCAATTAAAGATTTTATTGGTCGTGATCTAGAACTTTATTTTCTAGATTATTATTTGGATGAACCAAAGTTTGATGAGGTTACTGCCAAAAATAAAAACGTTACCTATGAGGCTCCACTCAGAGTAAATGTCCGCTTGGTAAACAAGAGGAGTAACGAGGTAAAAGAGCAAGAGGTGTACCTAGGGGATTTTCCACTAATGACTGATCGCGGTACTTTTATTATCAATGGAGTAGAGAGAGTGGTTGTTTCTCAGTTGATTCGTAGTGCTGGTGTATTTTTTACTTCAGAAATTCTACGTGGTAGAAAACACTATGGTGCTAAGATTATTCCAAATCGTGGTGCTTGGTTAGAAATAGAAACAGACCTCAATAATATTATATATGTAAAAATAGACCGAAAGAGAAAGCTACCTATTACAGCCTTACTTAGAGCTTTTGGTTATTTTACAGATGAAGAAATAATGGGACTATTTAAGGATGTAGATACACATCCTGAGGTTAGTTTTATAAAAAATACCTTAGAGAAAGATACTTCTAAAAATGAAGCAGAAGGACTTAAAGAGGTTTATCGTCGTATTAGACCAGGAGACTTGGCCACCACTGATAATGCTCGTAGTTTAATCCACTCCATGTTTTTCGATTTTGATCGATATGATTTTGGTAGAGTTGGTAGATATAAAATAAACGCTCGTTTTAGTTTGGATCTGCCAAATAACAAAAAAACAAGAATCCTTAGAAAAGAGGATTTGATTTTAGTTATTAAAGAAATTATTAAACTCAACCTAACACAGGACAACGCTGACGATATTGATCACCTAGGAAACAGAAGAGTTAGAGCTATTGGTGAGTTGGTCCAAAATAGATTCCGCATTGGTTTGGCTCGTATGGAAAGAATTATCAAGGACAGGATGAGCACATTGGATATTAATGCCTTAAATCCAAATCAGTTGATTAATTCTAGGCCGGTTATTGGTGTGATTAAAGAATTCTTCATGAGTTCTCAATTATCACAATTCATGGACCAGGTTAATCCTTTGGCTGAATTAGAACACAAACGTCGTTTGTCAGCCATGGGTCCTGGTGGTCTATCTCGCGAAAGAGCTGGTTTTGAGGTTCGTGATGTACATCGTACTCATTACGGTAGAATTTGTCCGATTGCTACTCCAGAGGGTCCAAATATTGGTCTAGTTGGACACTTGGCCGCTTATGCCAAAGTTAACGATTTTGGTTTTATTGAGACTCCATTTAAAAAGGTATTACACGATGTAGAGAACGAAGTAAAAATAACTACTGATAAAATTGCTAGAGAGGATATCAAGGATGCCAGCGGCAAGATTATTGTAGTTGCCGGAGACACTATCACTGCTACCTTGGCCAAGGAGATTGCTAAGAATAAAAAAATAGAAACAGTGCCCATTAAACCAGTGGTAACCAATGAGATTGTTTATATGGATGCCTTTGAAGAAGAAAGGTATAATACCTCTCCTGCTACTACTAAGATTGATGAAAATGGTCACTTCATAAATAGTTATGCTGAAATTAGAATTAAGGGTGAGCCTACCTATGAAAAGGTAGAAAATATTGATTTGTTAGACGTCGCACCAAATCAGATTATCAGTATTGCCACATCACTTATTCCATTTTTGGAACACGATGATGCTGTTCGAGCGTTGATGGGAACAAACATGCAACGACAAGCAGTTTCTCTGATTAGGCCACAGGCGCCTATTGTGGGCACTGGCGTAGAAGCCAAGGCTGCCATTGACTCTGGTCAAGCTTTAATAGTTAAGGAGGCTGGCGAGATTACTAGAGTAGACAGTCGGGTTATTGAGGTAACCAACAAAGATAAAGTTACTACAACTTATAATTTAAATAAGTTTGCTCGTTCAAATACCTCTACTAGTATGAACCAGCACCCAATAGTTGATAAGGGACAAAAAGTAAAAAAGGGTGATGTATTGGCTGATGGTGCTGCTACCGATCAAGGAGAGCTAGCGCTTGGTCAAAACATGTTGGTAGCTTATATGACTTGGGATGGTGGTAATTATGAAGATGCCATCTTGGTTTCCGAGCGAGTTGTAAAGAATGATAATTATACTTCAGTTAGTATCGAAGATTATTCTATTGATGTTCGTGATACTAAACTGGGGCCAGAAGTAATCACTAGAGACATACCAAATGTCAGTGAAGAAAAATTAAAAGATTTAGATAGAGAGGGTGTAGTTAGAATTGGAGCTAATGTTTCCTCTGGAGACATTTTAGTCGGTAAGATTACACCAAAGGGTGAGACTGAATTATCTGCTGAAGAAAAACTGCTTAGAGCTATCTTTGGTGAAAAAGCTAAAGATGTTAGAGACACTTCCCTGTATTTAAAACACGGTGAAAGAGGTAGGGTTATTGATATTAAAGTATTTTCTCGCGATAAGGGTGATAAGCTACCAGCCGGTGTCATTAAGACAATTCAAATTACTATAGCCCAATTGAGAAAAATACAAGTTGGCGATAAGATGGCCGGACGTCATGGAAATAAAGGTGTTATTTCCCGAGTTGTTCCAGAGGCTGACATGCCATTCTTAGCCGACGGTACACCAGTAGATATTATCTTGAATCCTCTAGGTGTTATTTCTCGTATGAACCTAGGGCAATTATTGGAAACTCATTTAGGTCTAGCTGCCAGAACATTGGATTATAAAGTTGCTAGTCCAGCCCTAAATGGTGTGTCAGAAGAAACCATCCGTAAGGAACTCAAGAAAGCTGGCTGGCCAGAAGATGGAAAACTACAATTGTATGATGGTCGTGCTGGTAAACCATTTGATAACAAGACTACCGTTGGTGTAGCCTATATGTTGAAATTGAATCATTTGGTTGAAGATAAAATACATCAACGTTCTATTGGTCCTTATTCCTTGGTTACTCAACAACCTTTGGGTGGTAAAGCTCAATTTGGTGGACAGAGATTTGGTGAGATGGAAGTTTGGGCATTGGAAGCCTATGGCGCAGCTAGCACTCTGCAAGAGATGATCACTATTAAATCTGATGATGTACCAGGTCGTTCTAAGGCTTACGAAGCCATTATTAAAGGTGAGTCAATTAATAGGTTAAATATACCAGAATCATTTAACGTCCTAGTTAGAGAGTTAAAAGGTCTAGGCCTGGAAGTTGAATTGATTGGTGAAAGAGAAAGAAAAATTGAACACGTTGATAAAAAAATAGAAGACGTTCTCAAGAAAGAAGCACCAATTATAACCAGCGATTCTGACAAAGGGGACGCTGAAGAGTCCAACGAGTAAATAAATAATATTACTATAAATATATGCCTACTCCTTCTTCAACAAAAACAACTTTCATGGCAGCAGAGAAAACTACTGTGCTGGAATTTGATGCCATTAAGTTAAGATTAGCCTCACCAGAAGACATACATGACTGGTCTTTTGGCGAAGTAGTAAAACCAGAAACAATTAATTATCGGACACAAAAACCCGAAAAAGATGGTTTGTTTTGCGAAAAGATTTTTGGACCGACCAAAGATTGGGAATGTTATTGCGGTAAATATAAACGCATCCGTTACAAGGGTATTGTTTGTGATAAATGTGGTGTAGAAGTTACCAGAGCCATTGTGCGTCGTGAACGTATGGGTCATATTGATTTAGCTGCTCCAGTATCACATATTTGGTTTTTGCGTGGTATTCCATCAAAGATTGGTTTGGTTTTAGATTTGAGTATTCAGAATTTAGAAAAAGTTATTTACTTTGCTTCTTTTGTTGTAACCAAAGTTGACAATCCAGCTCGTCAGGAAACTATGGAGCAGATCAAGACAGAGCTCAAGAGCAAACGTAAACAAATTGATAATGAGTTTAATCAAAGAACACAAGAGATAAATAATCGTCGTGATAAGATGATTGCAGATGGTCAACCAAAAGGAAAGGTTGAAAAAGATATTGAACAGGAGTTAATGGTTCTTAATGTAGCCAAGATAGACAAGGTTAAAACTCTAGAAGAGGCTGCTGATATAGCTCTTAAAGAACTTAAAGAACTTAAAGAACTACAAATTATTTCGGAAACAAAATATCAAGAACTATCTTTGCGTTATGGCCATGTATTTGAAGCTGGTATTGGTGCAGAAGCGATTAGAGATTTATTGAGCAAGGTCAATCTTAAAGAGTTGTACGACAATTTAGAAGAAGAAATAGAAACAGCTATCCTTTCCAAACAAAAGAAACTTGTTCGTCGATCAAGACTAGTTAAAAGCTTGGTTGTTAACAAGATTAAACCAGAGTGGATGATCATGACAGCTATTCCAGTTATTCCTCCAGACCTAAGACCAATGGTTCAATTGGACGGTGGACGTTTTGCGTCTTCTGACTTAAATGACTTATATCGAAGAGTTATTAATAGAAACAATCGTCTTAAGAGGTTGAAAGATTTGAATGCTCCCGAAGTTATTCAACGTAATGAAAAACGCATGCTTCAAGAAGCTGTTGATGCCTTGATTGATAATAATGCTCGTCATGGTAAAACGGTCACTGCTTCTACTGGTCAAAAAAGAACCCTCAAGAGTATTGCCGACATGTTAAAAGGTAAGCAGGGTCGTTTTAGACAGAACTTATTAGGTAAACGTGTTGATTATTCAGGTCGTTCAGTAATTGTTATTGGGCCACACTTAAAATTAAATCAATGCGGCTTGCCAAAGACAATGGCTTTAGAGTTGTTTAAGCCGTTTGTTATCTCTAGATTAATAAAAGACGAGCTAGTACATAATGTACGTAGTGCTAATAGATATATTGAAGCAGGGCACCAAGAAGTTTGGGCTATTTTAGAAGAAGTAGTCAAAGGTGCGCATGTTATGCTTAATCGTGCTCCTACTTTGCACAGACTTGGTATTCAAGCTTTTCAACCAGTTTTGATTGAAGGTAAAGCCATTCATTTACACCCTTTGGTGTGTAGTGCTTTTAATGCTGACTTTGATGGCGACCAAATGGCTGTCCATGTGCCTCTAACAGAAGATGGTAAGAAGGAGGCGGCTGAAATTATGTTGTCTTCAAAAAATCTACTTAAACCAGCCACTGGTGAACCAGTAGCCATTCCTAGTCAAGATATGGTTTGGGGTGGTTATTATTTAACCTTTATAAAAGAAGGCGTTAAAGCTAGCAAGGCTTTTTCCGATGAGGATGAAGCTGAAAAGGCTTTTAATTTAGGTATTATTGGCTTACAGGATCCAATTAAGGTTAGAGTAGAGAGGGCTGGGGAGAATGTTATAGAAACATCCATTGGACGTATTCTATTAAATAAGATTTTGCCAGCCAAAATGGATTACGTAAATAAGTTATTAGACAAGAAAGGCCTAAAAGATATAATTGCTGACTCTTTTCGTCTATTTCCTCACGAAGAAACAGTAAAACTTTTGGACAACATAAAAAATATAACCTTTAAATACATCACTGCTTCAGGTTTGTCATGGGGTATGGATGATATTCCTAAATTAAATATCAAAGAAGACCTTATTAAAGAAGCAGAAAAGAAAATTGAAGCAATTAAAGAGCAATATAACGATGGTTTGTTAACCAACAAAGAAAGATACGTTAAAGTAATTGAGGTTTGGACAGAAATAAAAAATCGTATTACTGAGCATGGTGCTGGTATTATGGCCCCAGACAATTCTATCTCTACCATTATTAATTCTGGTGCTAGAGGATCAATGTCACAGATGATTCAAATAATGGGCATGAAAGGCTTGGTGATTAATCCGGCTGGTGAAATTATTGAATTGCCGGTGAAGGCTAATTTTCAAGAAGGTTTAGATGTGCTGGAATATTTCATTTCTACTCATGGTACACGTAAAGGCTTGTCTGATACTGCTCTACGTACAGCTAGTGCTGGATATTTAACTAGGAGACTAGTTGATGTATCACAAGATATGGTGGTATTAGAAACAGACTGTAAAGATGATGAAGGTTTAATTTTGACCAAAGAAGAAAGTGAGAAGGTTAACGAACCTTTATTTGGTAGGGTAGTTGGTCGTGTTTTAGCAGAAGGCATAAAAGACAAGAAAGATAAAATAGTTGTTAAAAAAGGCACATTGATTACTAAAGAGGTATCTGAGCAAATAAAAGATGCTGATCCAGAGCAAATTAGAGTTCGCGCTGTGCTTACCTGTAAATCTATCAGGGGTACTTGTCAGAAGTGTTATGGATACGACTTAGGACATAATAGACTAGTTGAAATGGGTGCTGCTGTTGGAGTTGTTGCTGCTCAAAGTATTGGTGAGCCTGGTACGCAGTTAACCATGAGAACTTTTCATATGGGTGGTGTAGCTGGAGGTGATATTACTCAAGGTTTACCTCGAGTTGAAGAGTTGTTTGAAGCTCGCCCACCTAAGAAGAAAGCGATTTTAGCACCATTAGCTGGAATAGTTAGTATTGATGATGATAATAAGTTAGTCAGCAAAGATCCAAGAATTATCAAGGTTAAACCTCAGGGTAGCCGTATAGAAACCTATGATCTTAATAAAAAAATAGAAATTAAAGTTAAGGATGGTAAAGAAATAGAAGCCGATCAAGTCTTATTTGTTGAAGATGGTAAAGAAGTTAGAACTAAATTGAATGGCCTAGTTAAATTGACCGATAAGGAAATAAAGGTTGTTAGCCAAGAAACTGAAACACAAGAAGTTATTATCCCAGCCGGATACAATTTATGGATTAAAAATAAAGACATTGTTATTGAGGGTCAGCAGATAACCGAGGGTAGTATTGATTTACACGAACTGTTTAGTTTGCAGGGCAAACTAGCTGTGCAGGAATATATTATCAAAGAGATTAAGAATATCTACTCATCACAAGGTCAGAATTTAAATGATAAACACGTTGAGTTGATTGTTAAGCAGATGTTTTCTAGATTGTTAGTTAAAGATGTTGGTGATGCGGATTTATTACCAGGTGAGATTATTACTTCTACACAATTTAGAGAAGCCAATGCCAAGGTTAAAGCTAAAGGTAAGAAGGCCAAAGGTGAGGTGTTGTTATTAGGTATTACCAAAGCATCTTTAACCTCAGACTCGTTTTTATCCGCTGCTTCATTTCAGGAAACAGCCAGAGTATTAATTGATGCAGCCATCACTGGTAAAGTAGATCATCTGCGAGGCCTTAAAGAAAACGTTATCATTGGTCGTAAAATACCAGCCGGCACTGGCTTTAAAGGATAGAGGAATTATAAAAGAAAACTTATCATAGAAAAACCCCTAAAATTAAGGGTTTTTCTTATATTTGAGCAGTTTATTTTTATCTAATTATATGTTAAAATATATACAACTTAGGTAAAAAATTATAAAATATACTAAATATGTTTGGAAGAAAAAAACCTAAAAAAAGGAGATCTTATAGAGATGAGTATGAAGAGGATGGTTTTCATCTCAATCCCGAGACCAAGGGAGCCATTTTCACTATTCTGATTTTTGTAATTGCTTTTTTAAGTATTCTATCAATGTTTGATTTGGCTGGGGCTCTGGGCAGGGGTCTTAATTTTGCTTTAGCTTATTTATTTGGCTGGGGTGATTGGTTGTTTATATTAGTGTTGATATTTTTAGGATTTATTTTATTAAAGAGCGGACAATACAAAGTTAAGCTCATTAGCTATATTGGACTTTTTTTAATTATTGTTTCTTTTGCTGGTATATTACACTTTTTTGTAGATGAGTTTACATTTAAAGAAATTACTAAAGCAGGAACCGGTGGTGGTGCCTTGGGATTTGGTGTTGGCGTGGGCTTTGAAAAATTATTAGGATTTTGGGGCACATTGGTAGTTTTAATAGCCATGTTATTGATCGGAATATTTCTGGCTTTTAATACATCATTTAAAGATATTACTGAAAGAGCTAAGGCCTTGGGTATACTCAAGGAAAAGTTTTTGACGGAGGAAGATGACGAAGAAGATGATGAAGAGGAAGACGACGAGGAGGGGTCAGAGTTTGAGCCCGATGAAGAAGAAGAGGAAGACGACGAAGGAGATCCAGAGGAGGATGAGGGAGAAGAAGAGGAAGACGACGAAGGAGATCCAGAGGAGGATGAAGAGCCAGCTAAGAAAAAGCCGCGTAAAAAAATTGTTGTACCTATTGAGTTGCTCAAGAAATCTAGTGGTAAACCAGACTCAGGGGACGTTAATGCTAACATGAACAAGATTAAGAAGACTCTGGAAAACTTTGGCATTGATGTAACTATGAGCGATGTTAATGTTGGTCCTACTGTTACGCAATATACTTTAAGACCAGCTGATGGTGTTAAGCTTTCACAAATGTTGACTTTACAGAACGATTTGTCTCTAGCTTTGGCTGCACACCCTTTGCGTATGGAGGCACCCATTCCTGGTAAATCATTAGTAGGAATCGAGGTTCCCAACCAGAGTGTGTCTATAGTAAAACTTAGGGATATTTTGGAGAGCAGTGAATATAAAAAAAGAAAAAATAATCTTCATTTAGCCTTAGGTAAGGATGTCAGCGGCAAGGCTATCCTGGCTAACTTAGCAGCCATGCCGCACCTATTGATTGCTGGTTCAACTGGATCTGGTAAATCAGTTGCTATTAATAATATTATTCTTAGTTTGATTTATCAGAATTCCCCAGAGGATTTAAAATTTATTTTAATTGATCCCAAGAGAGTGGAATTAACCTCATTTAATAACAGTCCACATCTTTTGACACCAGTTATTAATGAGACCGATAAAACCATCAACGCCCTTCGTTGGGTGGTTTCAGAGATGCAAGAAAGGTATAAACTGTTGCAAGCAGCTGGAAAAAAAAATATAGACAGTTATAATAAAGCAGTAATAGTTAATCGCCTGCCTTATATAGTAGTTATAGTCGATGAATTTGCTGCTTTAATGTCTTTGGCAGCCAAGGAGGTAGAAGCGGCCGTGGTTAGTTTGGCCCAACTAGGCAGAGCTGCAGGTATACATTTGATTCTAGCTACTCAGCGGCCGTCTGTCGATGTTATTACGGGATTGATTAAGGCTAATATTACATCTCGTATTGCTTTTGCGGTAGCATCGTCTATGGATTCCAGAACAATTATTGATACTTCTGGTGCAGAAAAATTGCTAGGTAAAGGAGATATGTTATTTATGACTTCTGACAGCTCACAACAAAGGCGTATTCAAGGAGCTTTTGTTTCCGATGAAGAGATAACAGATGTTATGGAGTTTATTAAAGATCAAGCGGAACCAGAATACAATGATAAGGTAACTGAAAAAGCTGGTAAAGGGGTGCCAGGTTTTGGCGGTAACGAAGACTTTGAAGACGAACTAACACTAGATGCTAAAGAAATAGTTATTAAGGCTGGTAAAGCTTCAGCTACATTATTACAGCGCCGTTTAAGAGTTGGTTATGCTAGAGCAGCTAGATTGCTAGACATTTTAGAAGAAATGGGAGTGGTTAGTCCAGCTGATGGAGCAAAACCAAGGGAAGTTTTTATATCACAAGAAGAGCTAGAAGAAAATTTTTCATCACCACTAGATGAGGAGGAGATTGAGGAAGAAGACGTAGATGAGGAGGATGGTGATGAGTCAGAAGAAGATGAGGATTATGAATATGAAGAGGAAGACGAAGATAAATAAGTGATTTATGCAGAGATTCAAAAGAAAGCAAATCAGTAAGGGACAGACACTTGGAGATAAATTAAAACAGGTTAGACTTGATAAGGAATTATCCCTAGAAGATGTTTATAGGGGCACAAGTATTCAAATAAAATATCTCGAAATATTAGAAAGCGGTGATTATCATCTATTGCCGGGTAATATGTATGCTAAAGCATGGATAAAACTATATGCAGAGTTTTTAGAAATTCCTAGTCAAGAATTGTTATTTGATTATAAGGTAGAAAAGAACATTAGTGATAAAATTAGTAGTATTGATAAGCCAGTTAAGGTGAAAGAGGTTTCTAAGCACAATTTTTTAGGTCCAAAGACCCTTAAAGTGGTCGTGATTGCTTTAGTGGTAGGGGTGCTACTTGGATATTTGGGCTGGGAGCTGTATAATATTGTAGCCCCTCCAAAAGTTGTTATTTTGGAACCAGGTGATAATTTTCGTACTACCGAAAGCAGTGTTTTGGTTAAAGGGCAGACACAGGCAGAGGTTCAGTTAACAATAAACAACGAAACTGTTTTACTGGACCATGATGGAAATTTTAGTCAGGTCATTAATTTGATTGTTGGCTTGAATAATTTACAAATAAGTGCTAAAAAGAAACATAGTAAAACCAATGTTTTAGAATTAGATATTTTAAGAGAGGTAATAGAATAAATAATAAGTAATAAGCAAGCAATACAGGCTAGTTTGCTCAAAAGAAGGACAAACATATGGCAACAGAAAAGAAACCAAAAGAAAAAAAGGATAAATTTGATCAGGCGACAAAGACAGCTATTGAGCAAATTAGAACTCGTTTTGGTGCGGGCTCTATAATGAGCCTTGGTGAAGCCAAAGCAATGAATGTAGACGCAGTTAGTACTGGTTGTTTATCTTTAGATATAGCTTTGGGTATTGGCGGAGTGCCGAAGGGTCGTATTGTAGAAATTTACGGACCAGAATCTTCAGGTAAGACCACTCTGGCACAACATATAGTGGCTGAAGTACAAAAAGAAGGTGGTATAGCCGCTTTTGTAGATGCTGAGCATGCTCTGGACCCTGAATATGCTAAAAAAATTGGAGTTGATGTTAATAATTTATTGATATCACAGCCAGATACAGGTGAGCAAGCCTTAGAAATAGTAGAGACTCTAGTACGTTCAGGTGGGGTTGATGTAATAGTGGTTGACTCTGTAGCTGCTTTGGTACCAAAGGCAGAGATAGAGGGTGATATGGGAGATTCTCATATGGGCTTACAGGCTAGGTTAATGAGTCAAGCACTTAGAAAGTTGGCCGGCATAGTACACAAAAGTAAGACTACTGTTGTCTTTATTAATCAGATTAGGATGAAGATAGGTGTTTTCTTTGGAAACCCTGAAACAACTACGGGTGGTAATGCGCTTAAATTTTATTCATCAGTTAGAATAGAGGTTAGACGTTCTGCTCAGATTAAACAAGGTGAAAAGATTATAGGTAACCAAGTTAAAGCTAAGGTAGTTAAGAATAAAGTAGCGGCTCCATTTAAGAATACTGTTTTTGATATCATGTACAACGAAGGTATTTCTGTAGCCGGAGACATTTTAGATACTGGACTAGCCTTTGGTATTATTAGTAAGGCTGGTAATTCATATTCTTATGGTGATACCAAAATAGGTGTCGGCAGAGAAAACGCTAAAAGTTTTTTAAAGGGTGATAAAAAACTAATCGCCGAACTAAGAAAAAAAATCTGGAAAGAATACAAAACTGCAGAAGCTTAAATTTATATTTTATGCCCGCCCGGCATTTGCCGGGCGGGTTGTTTTATTTACCTTAAATTAGTATAATCTTAGTATGTCTGTAGCCAATAAAATATTTACTAACACTCTGTGGCAAGTTGTTATTCGTGTGATTACCGTAGTAATAGGTGTTTTTAATTTAGCTTTAATTACTAGAATTTTAGGTCAAACTGGCTTTGGTTTTTATACTACTGTTTTTGCTTTTGTGCAGATGTTCATGATATTAGCTGACCTAGGATTATTTCTTACTTTACTTAGGGAAATTTCCGCAGTTGAGACACGTTCAGAAGAAAGCCGGGTAGTAAACAACATTTTTACTATTAGATTTTTTTCCTCTTTACTTATTTTGTTATTAGTACCAGTAGTTATAAAGTTCTTTCCCTATGATCAAATAGTAAAAGATGGCGTCGTATTTTTTGTTTTTGTATTTTTCTTTCAAAGCCTAATGTCTACCCTGACTGCAGTTTTTTCAAAGAAACTAGATATGCCCAAGGCAGCTTCAGTTGACCTAGTAAACAGAGTGTTATATTTAGGATCTTTAGTTTATCTTTTCAAAGCAGGTGGAAGTTTAAATGTGGTTTTACTGCTACACTCAATTGTTTTTGTTATTAGTTTTATTATTTTTTATTTTCTATTAAAGAAATACGTCACATTACGTTTTGCCTGGGATTTTAGATACTGGAAAAAAGTTTTTTTCCGTACCTGGCCTTTAGCCATAACAGTAGTTTTAAATTTGGTCTATTTTAAGGCTGACACATTAATTCTCTCAGCCTTTCATTCTCCGGAGGACGTTGGTCTTTATGGTGCTCCCTACAAAGTTTTGGAAGTATTAGCCACTTTCCCTCATATGTTTATGAGTTTAATTCTGCCTTTATTTACAGCTGCTTGGATTAGTAAGAATCTGTCAAAGTTGAAAATGCTTTGGCAACATAGTTTTGATTTTTTTAGTATATTAACCATAGGAATGATAGTGGGTATATGGATTGTTAATCGACCGTTGATGATTTTGTTGGCAGGAAAAGAATTTGCTGCTTCAGGGGCAATTTTGAATGTGCTGGTAGTGGCTACAGCTATCATTTTTTTCGGCACCTTATTTACTTATATGATAGTTGCATTGGGTGCACAAAAGAAAATGATAAAATATTTTTTGTTTGCAGCTATTATTGGCGCCATAGGTTATTTTATTTTTATTCCTAGATATTCATATTGGGGGGCAGCCTATATGACGCTATTTATAGAAGCGCTGATAGTGGTGTTTGCTTATCTAGTTGCTAGACAACAACTAAAGATATCTTTAAATTTTAAAGTTTTTAATAAAAGTTTATTAGCTGGTACAGTAGCGTTACTTTCAGGTTGGGCAATAAAAGAATTTAATTTAATTTTTGCTATACTGATAACCGGCCTTGTTTATTTGACTGTCTTATATTGGACCAAAGCAGTGGATAAAAAATTAGTTAAAGAATTATTTAATAAACAAACATGATTAGCGAGATATTTATGCTGATAGCGTTAATAGCCTTTGTTATATCAAGCTATAAACGTACAATCTGGGGTGTGGCTATTATCGTAGCCTTGCTACCTACATATTTATGGCGTGTTACGTTGTTCAATTTACCGTCAACGTTTTTAGAGTTGATGATAATTTCGTTGTTTGTTATTTGGTTACTTAAGGGTAAGAGGATAACTAAGATAAATTTTTCACTAAGTAAAAAAGCGTACAATGTTTTGCCGGTTAAGTGGCGATATTTATTAGTGACTTGGTTATTAGTTAGCATTTTAGCCCTTGTTATCAATTTCACCTATACTTCTTTGGGTTTATGGCGAGCCTATTGGCTGGAACCAATTATGTTTTTTTTAGTTTTTATATACTCAGTAAAAAGTCGACAGGATATTATAAATATTATTAAGGCTCTAGGTGTGTTGGTGATTTGGTTATTGATAACAACCATGTATCAAAATTTTAGTGATTGGAATTTTATTGCTGCTTATAATCCACCTAATATAAAAAGATTAACAGGAGTATTTTCTTACCCCAATGCCTTGGCTTTATTAGTAGCGCCAATAACAGCTTTGTTTTTTGGGCTGTGGGCCTACAGTAAAAATAAGCTGAAAGAAATTATCTACTTAATAGCCTTTATAGCGGGTCTAATTTTGGCTTTATTGTCTAGGAGTGATGGAGCGATTTTAGCTCTAGGTTTGTCGATTTTACTTTGGCTAATTTTAGCTAAAAAGATTCGGAAAATCGGCATTCCCCTAGTAATAATGACCTTAATTGCAATTGTAATTTTACCAACAGAAAAAATAGAGTCAGCTTTGACAACAAATATAAATCCAAAACTAGACCTACAATCTAGTTCGGTAGATATCCGTCTGAATCAATGGCAAGAAACAACCGATATGCTTCAGGATAACCTTATCTTTGGATTAGGTATTGATGGTTATCAGGACGGTTTATTGGCTTATCATCAGTATCAATGGTTGGAAATTTATTTATACCCGCATAATATATTTTTGAATTTTTGGACAGAGCTCGGCTTAGCTGGACTCATTGTATTTTTGCTTATACTAATATCGATCATCTATTTGCTCAAGAGATTATTTGCTAATCGAAGTGTTTGGGCTTGGCCACTTAGTATGATGTGGTTAACTTGGTTTATCCATGGTTTAGTAGATGTTCCATATTTTAAGAATGATCTAAGTGTTCTATTTTTTATTATGCTTGGTTTAACCTTGGTGGTGCAACAAGATAAAAAAATAAAATAGTTTATGTTAGCTTTTGATTTTAGCGCGACTTTCAAAAAACCAAGCCGAAAGGAATTATTGGTAAAAAGTTTAAAACATCCGTCAGTGCTTTTATTGATCGGTGCAAATTTAGTTCCTCTGATCGGTGTTTTATTTTTTAAATGGGATATTTTTTCCATAATGCTTTTGTATTGGTTGGAGAGTGGGGTGGTTGGTTTTTTGAACGTGCTGCGAATGATAAAAATAAACAAATCAATGAATTCCTCGTTAATTCCAATGTTTATAGTTCATTATGCACTATTTATGTTTGTGCATTTATCATTGGTGTTGATTATATTTAAACCAAACCTAGAAGTTGTTAGCTCTGGCTACAATGCCTTCTTATTGGTCACGGAATATATTGGTGGAATTCTATTATCATTATTTTTTCTGTTTGTTAGCCACGGCGCATCATTTTTATATAATTTTTTATGGAAAAAAGAATATAAGAAAATTAGCTTACGACAACAGATGCTTGTTCCATACCAAAGAATATTAGTGATGCACATAACTTTATTTTTATTAGGATATTTTATAGTATGGACCAATTTAGATTTAAACGTTGCAGCTATAATATTATTGGTTTTAATTAAAATCATTTTTGATGCATTGATTCACGTTGTAGAACATCACAGATTAATCTTCAAGAGACATTGATTTACATAAAGCTTAAATTTTAGTATAATATATACATGAAAAGAGTTAAAAAGGCCATAGTAGCGGTAGCAGGTTCAGGAACAAGGTTATTACCAGCTACTAAATCTATGCCCAAAGAGATGTTGCCAATTGTTGACAAGCCAATTATTCAATTGGTAGTTGAGGAATTAGTAGCTGGTGGCATCGAAGATATAATTTTAGTTACTAAGTGGGATAAGAAACCACTAGAAGATCATTTTGATCATTCTTGGGCTTTAGAAAACGAATTAGCTAAAGCAGGTAAAAAAGAAAAATTAGCTGAAATTAAAAAGATTTCCGAGATGGCTAATTTTATTTATGTTAGACAAAAAGGTCCCTATGGAAACGGAACGCCAGTTTTATCAGCATCTAGTCTGGTCCAGGATGAGCCATTTATGTATGTCTGGGGAGACGACTTGGTCAAATCTAAAATTCCCTTTGCTAAGCAAATGATAGATGATTATAATAAAACTGGTCATCTGATGATTGGTGTGCAGGAAGTTCCGCGTAATCAAGTAGATAGATACGGTATAGTTAGCCTAAAAGATAAAAAAACAATGCAACTCGACGGCATAGTGGAAAAACCACAGATAGATCAAGCACCTTCTCGTTTAGCTGACTTTGGTCGAATGATTTTGAATCAAGAGATTGTTGATGTTTTGAAGAAAACCAAACTAGGCAAAGGCAAGGAACTTTGGATAGTAGACGCTATTCGTGATTATATTAAGTCTGGCGGAGAATTTTATGCTAAAGAAGTTAAAGACGGAGAATGGCTTACTACGGGTGATCCACTGAATTTATTAAAGGCCACCCTAGAATATGCTAGCGAAAGGAAAGAGTTAAAGGCTTATTTAAAAAAGTATTTAAAAAATATTTAGTTTAAAATATGAAAAGACATTTAAAACTTTTCACACTTCTAATATTAGCAGTTTTTGTTGTTTCTGCTGGATTTGGTTGTCAGGGAATGACTTGTAAAAAAGGAGTAGAATATAGACCAGTATATTTAGAATACTGGGGTGTTTGGGATACAGCTGCTCAAGTAGCACCCTTAATCAATACATATCAAGCTAAGCATCCAACAATTAAGATAACTTATCGTAATTTTAGGTACGAGGAGTACGAGCAAAAATTATTAGAAGCCTGGGCAGATGATCGTGGTCCAGACCTTTTCGCTATTCCAGTTACCTGGCTTAAAGAATATCAGCATCGTTTAGTGCCAATACCACCAAGTATTAACGTGCCAATTTGGGAAATGAAGGGCTCTATTAAGCCAGAGCGAACACTGACGCTCAAATCTTTTAAAAGTCTATCTCCCCAGGATGTTAAAACAAGGTATGTGCCAGTAGTATATGATGATGTAGTATTGGATGATAAAATATACGGTTTACCATTTTCTCTGGAAACCCTAGTGACTTTTTATAATTCTAGCCTATTGGACAAATCTAGTATTCCAGAGCCAATGAGAGATTTTCATGATTTAATTGAGCAGGTACCAAAGATAACCAGGGTTACAGAGGATAATAGGGTGCTGTACTCAGCTGTTTCCCTAGGCGGAACTGATAACATACCTCGTTTTTTTGATATTTTATCTAGTTTATTATTGCAGAGCGATGTTAACATGAAAGGAGAATGGTTTAGTCCAATTAAAGATGGCGGATCAAGAGATAGGCTGACACAAGTGCTTAATTTTTATACTGATTTTGCTAGACCTGGTAGGCTGAGTTATAGCTGGAGCGATGATTTGCCAAATGCTTTTGAGATGTTTGCCAATGGTAGGCTGGCCTATTTTTTCGGCTATAGTTACCACGCGGATGAGCTAAGAGATAGGGGTGTGGTATTTGATTGGGGTATTACTAACTTTCCTCAAACTAGAGGAGCCGAAGGGACAAAATATTATACAGATTATTGGATAACAGTAGTAGCTAAGAAATCTATCAATGCTCCTTCAGCCTGGGATTTTATTCAGAATGCTTCTGGTAAGGAAATTGTCAGGGTTTATTTAAATGCTAATAAAAAACCAACTGCGTTAAGATCTCTGATAGCAGAGCAGATGGAAGACACCGATTTAAAGGTTTTTGCCTCTCAGGTTTTAACAGCTGATAACTGGTATGAGGGTTATAATATAGATTTAGCCGAACAATATACAGCTGAAATTATAGATGGGCTTGTATCTGGAGAATATACCTTTGATTTAGCGGGCACACCGCTCAAACTATTTGTAGAACGTATTAATAAAACATACACAAAAACAAATGAATAAAATTTTATTTTTTTCAATTTTATTAATTGTCATCTTGGCGCCAAATGTTGGCTTTGCTCAAGGATTTTTAGATAAACTTCCAGAGACCTGTATTAAAGATGGAAATTGTAGCCTAGAAGATATCACTTTAGGTTTTACCTATTTAATTCAAATGTTGCTCGGTGGCATGGGAGCAATAGCGCTACTATATTTTATTTGGGGAGGTATTCAATGGTTGGTTTCTGGTGGTAATGCTGACAGAGTAAAGCGTGGTCAGCAGATTATGATTAATACCCTCATTGCTTTGTTTATAGCTTTTAGTAGTTATTTATTAACATCATTTTTTGTTAATGATATTTTGGGTGTTACAAATTCAAGATATAAAATAGCAGCTTCTTGTACTGAGAAAGCAAAAGATAGTCGTTGTAATGAAACAGAAACAAACTATGTTTGTACTGGCACGGACACCTTTAGTGGTGATAAGTCTAGCCACAACGAAACCTGCGTAACAAAATGTCAATTAAAGAATCTTTTGGATGATTCAGGAAATTGGTCTTGTTTTGATTTTAGTGAAATGGGCGCTATTCCAGTAGGTCCTGTAACTGAAGCTGGCTTGTGTCCAGGAAGCAACACTAATCTTTGCACATTAAATGCTGCGTCACTTTAAGGTAATATTAAATTAATATATAGATATGATTAAAAACAAACATAAAACATTTTTGGCTACATTATTATTCTTTGCGCCTTTGTTGGTTAAGGCGGCCGAGTTGCCCAATCCATTGCCAGCGGAAGATATACCTACGGTTATAGGTTTTGCTGTCAAAGGTATATTAGGCATAGTTGGTGCTGTGGCTTTACTAATGTTGGTTTGGGGAGGCGTCACTTGGATGACCTCAGCTGGTAATACTGACAAAGTAAAAAGAGGAAAAGACACTATAGTTTGGGCTATTTTCGGACTAGTGGCTATTTTCATGAGCTATGCTATAATAAGATACTTTTTCAGTACTTTGGCTGGCACTAGCTAATCTATTGTAAAAAAGTCAATTTTGTTTTATAATTTAAACAATACTTTTATTTTTTAGAAAGGGGGTGAAACAATGAACAAACTTATCACTAGCGCATTACTTTTCATGCCGATGGCAGCATCAGCTCAGCTTGACGTATACGGTGTTAATTCAATGAAGAATTCAAACCTGGGTACTAAAGAACTAGGTGACACTGCATCTTCTGTTGTAAACATCGTCTTGGGTTTCTTGGGAATTTTAGCTACTTTGATCATCCTTATGGGTGGTTTCAAATGGATGACTTCTCAAGGCAACACTGATAAAGTTGATGAAGCTAAAAAGCTTATTGGAGCAGGTATAGTTGGTTTGGTCATCATCTTGACTGCTTACGCAATATCACGTTTCGTACTAACATCTTTACAAAACGAAACTATCTAATAGACCTATGTAGTCTAGACTATAGTAGGTCATTGAATTATGACCTACTAGAGCTTAGCCTCCACTAGGCTTTACTTTCTAAATATAATGAAAAATTTAAAATACAAGTTTATTTTATTGTTTGCTTTAGCTCCGTTGGTTGCTTCAGCGGGTCCTTTAGAGTCTGCTGGAGGACTAGATCAAATAGCTGGTCAAACGGGATTAATTGAAAGACCAATTACAGATGTAATTGCATCTATCGTTAGAGGTTTGCTCGCTGTCTTAGGGACACTCTTTGTTGTTTTGATTATTTTAGGTGGTTTCAAATGGATGACTTCTCAAGGTAATGCAGATAGAATAAAAGAAGCCAAGGAATCAATTAAGAATGCAACCATAGGTTTAGTTATAGTTGTTACTTCGTATGCTATTGTTAGATTTGTTTTTGATAGCCTACTAAAAGCTTCAACTGGTAATACTCCGCTTAATCCATAAATATATTTTTATTAAAAAAACGCGCCGCAGCTTTCGAGCTGCGGCGCTTTGTATTTCGGTAGTTTTTGACTACCAGCGATGACGCCAGGATTCATCGACAATGACAGTGAAGTCATAACGCTTCTTTTTGCCATCGGGTCCAACGACTTCATATTGTTCAGTTTCGAGATCAATGCAATCAGGATAAGTCCTGCTGCCAAAGCGAGAGGGATCTCGCAGTGATCTGAATTTGAACTCAATTGGACCAGAAGACATGTTGACTTCAATTTTGTCACCGTTGTTCATCTTGAAGCGATGACCTCGATCATCTTGATATAGGGTGGGGTCACCCTGGCAGATGATGATGCCACGCATAGGCATCTGACCTCGAAGCATGGCATCGGTGATGACAATAGGGTCACCGGAGTATAGGCCGGGCATCAGGAATTTCATCTCCTCTTCGGTGTGACCGATGGTGTTGCGGAAGCCAGTGCCCATCCAGCGAACAGTCACCTTGAGGCGACGATAGCTACGACCCTTGCGAGTCAGCTTGGTACCAGGGTTGACCTGAACCAAATGCTCACTGAAACTCAGGTCATGTCCTTCGATGTCGACAAAAAGCATTTCTTTGCTTTGGTTGTCGATGATATTTTCGACCTTGGGTGAGTTGTTGGTATCGAGGCGCGGGCCTCGATGATCGTAGGTTCCATTAGGTGATGAACCATACCATTGTTTTGTGGCACCACAGCCACTCAGGATAGCGCTCATAACTGCTACCAAGAGTAACGAGATTAACAATTGTGACGTCTTCATGATGACGACCTCCTATTTAGAGTTTCCTAGCGAAGAAATGAACAGTCGGACCTTATACAAAGGCCACATTAAGAATCTTATAATTATATCATATTTCATCTATTTTGTCAATATTTAGCATACCCCCGGCATTTTTAATGTGATATAATATGGATATGTCACATTTTAGCTCAAAAATAAGCAATTTTGCTAATAAACACAGTGCTTTGGTGTTGGGTATTGCCACAGTGCTATACGTGCTCCTAATGGCCTTTTTAAGCCTTAAGAAGTACTATAATTTTAGCTACAACGCCTATGATTTAGCAATCTTTAATCAAGTCTTTTTTAATACCCTGCACGGTGATTGGTTCGCCGGAACGGTTAATTTCAACATTTATTTAGCTGACCATTTTACACCAATCATTTTTTTATTACTGCCTTTTTATTGGTTTTGGCAGACGCCAGAAACATTACTAATATTACAGAGCGTTATTTTGGGATTGAGCGCTTGGCCTATATATTTAATTAGTAGAAATATCGTTAAAAACAAAGTAGTGTCATTGATTGTTGCTTTAATGTGGCTACTTAATCCTTTTGTGCACAGCGCCAATGTCTTTGAATTTCACCTGTTGCCGATAGCTGTATTTTTTATTTTCTGGGTATTTTATTTTTATCAGCAGAGAAGTTTTAAATTATTTGTGTTATTTTTTATTTTAGCACTACTTGTCAGAGAAGATATTAGCTTAATACTGTTAGCATTCACTTGGTTGGCAATACTGCATAAACGTAGTTTAAAATGGAAACTGTTTAGTTTGTTATTACCAGTTGTTTATTTTTTATCTGCACTTAAGATTATTAGTTATTTTTCTATAGCGGGTAGCTATAAGTTTTTTGCTTATTATGGTTGGCTGGGGGGAGAAAGTATTTTAGGTATCATTATTAGTTGGTTAACTCATCCAATACAGTTTATTTGGCATTTAATAAATATAAATAATTTTCTCAGCATTGCAGTAATTATGTTGCCAGTCTTATTTCTGCCATTTTTGAAATCTAGATACCTCTCTTTGGCCTTTTTACCTTTTTTACAGATTCTTTTAAGTGGTAGCGGTTTTAATTTCATGGCTTATAGTACGCACTATACTCTATTATTTATGCCGGGGATTTTTATAGCCCTAATTTTTGCTTTTAAAAGGGTTCTTCTACAGGAAAGATTTTCGGGCAGTAAACATATTTATAAAAATTTTGGTTTTGTTACATTAATTTTTGTAGTCACAATAGTTTATTTTTCAATCTTTTTATCGCCAGCTAAAGATATATTATTTAAAAAGTATCCAAGGGAATTAGTTCAAGCTAAGCAAGAATTTTTTGCTCAGATACCACCAGAGGCTAGCTTGGTGGCGGAGTCAACCTTTATTGCGCCAGCTAGCACCAGACAAGAGGTTTACACTTTGGCTGGCTCATACTTTGGTTGTGGGCAGTTTTGTGGTTTTGAGTTTGAGTTACCGCCAGTAGATTATATACTGGTGGACAATTCTCAATTTTTAGCCACTATTGTAGAAAAAAATATAGCTTCTTTTTTAGAATACAAGAGAGATGATATTCCAAATAATTGGCAACAGGTATTAAACGATTATTCTTTAATTAAGGCTTGGAATAATTTATTACTTTGGCAAAACAAGCAACATGCCACTCAGGATAATATAGAATTATATCGCACCGACGAGAAACCAATAGGGTTTGCGGAAGATGATTTTTTAATAGGGGCAAATTTTACTGATGGGGTACTGGAGCTTACTTTACAAAAAAATCACACCGAGGACAATAGTTATCTGGTGCGTTTTTATGGGCGAAATTATGATTTTGATATGCCCCTAGACTATGGTGTATTTTCAGAAAAAGATTGGCCAGAGAATGAGTTAGTACATTTTTATTACTATCTCAGTTCAGATATAAACTCTTATCAAATTTTTTCTTATCAGGGAATTAATGCAATTAGCCTAATCAAGGACGTTGTACCTAAATTAGAATTGACTGAAGAAACAGAGCTTAGGGACTTATCAAGTGATAAATAGCCACTTCTTCGTCTTCATAAACAAGCGTAGCAAAGGAGTCCATGTCTAAGTTGTTTCCAAACGCGGCATGTTCTTTTTTTTCTATAAAAACATAGTCAGCACCAAAGTCTTTTTTTATTTTTTCTGAAACTATCCCTTTTATTTTTCCAGCAGTGATATCAGTGTGCTCTTGCTGTAGATTAGCATCAAAGTTGTACATAAAAGTAGGGTCTAAGCCAACTATGTAGCGGTTGTGATCATTATGATAAAAGAGTATTGGCCATTCATCCCAATCTCCATGGAAAATTAGTGTGTCCGCTGGTGTGTTTTGTTTTAGCCAGAGTAAGCCAGGGCGAAATTTTTCTAGGGTCCAATTCTGTGGGATAGCCACATCCCAGGTTTTAGTGAAAATAACCGGTAGTATCAATATGGTAAACAGTGTGCCGGCCAAACCTAAGTACACCTTTAAATAAGTTGGATTATTACTCCAGAATTTTTTTATTTTTTTCCAATTAACCATAGATTTAACATCAGTGAAAGCACAGGCCGTGAATAATAGTAAGAAAGGAGAGAAGTATTCTATATAACGACGTGATTTTACAGTCAATAACAAGAAGACAAAACTTAACAAAAAACTAAACCAAGTTTTTTTACTAATTTTTTGGTAGTTTATAAATAACATTAAAATCAAAAGACTAGCTAGAACAAAAATATGCGGCAAGGAAGAAATAATATGCATAAAAGATGTGCCATACCATTCACCGCCTACTTGTAGTTGACCACCAAGGTTGATAACGCCAATTTGTATTATTTGTTGATAATAAAAATATAAATTATGTGGCCAATAGGGATTAATAACTAGTCCAGCTAATAGTCCCAGAATTAATCCTAGAAATATACGATGGTTTTTAGCGCTTCCCTTTTTAAAATTAAAAGTATGGACTACTTTGGACCAAAATAATTTTAATTTATTTGTATTAAGGCGTTCATATATTTTTTCACTAAAGAAATAAATAAAGAAAATAATAATGGATAGTGCCCAACCACCATAAAGCCATACAAAAACAAAACCCAGCAAAGCCATTAGCCATGTTTTTTGACGGAACATGGCATATATCAATAACCAAATGACTAATAATGATAAAGAATTAGCCTTAACTAGCGCCAATCTAAAGCTGACCGCCTCCAGGCTTATAAATAACAAAGCAAAGACAAATGGCCAAACAATCTTGAATTGTTTGAGTAGCCAATAAAAGACTAAAATCATTATTACAGCAAACAAAACTGTAGCTATCTTTACAGCCAATAGAGCATTGTCGGTTATATAGGTAAAAGGCAAAAGTAACAAATGATATAGTAGATGATGATCAGTATAGTGTTCTTTTAGGGTGGTAAACTGCATCCAGGGTAAGCTTTTAAGTAAAGTGCCCTGGCCTAGAAAGGTGGTTATTTTAGCATGGTAAAAGCCATCTGGATCACCGATGAAATTATTCCACTGTAATCGTCCATAGTATAGTGACATTAAAACAAAAAGCAACACATAGTCTAATTTGAGAGCAGTTATTTTGTTTAATAAAGTGGTACGTTTTTTTCTTGGCATAGTCTTATTTTATCAAAAAAACGAACAATAATAAAGCTTGAAAGAAGGTGGTATTTAGGCTATCATTAGTTTATTGTTTTAATTTACTATTTATCTGAATATGCAGAAGACACCTTTATATATGCCTGAAAATCATATGGAGAAATTATATAGTGCTGATAATTTTTTTGTTAGATACGTGCATCTAAATAGACTAGACAATATTGTTAAAACCATGCCTAGCCAAGATGGGATGAAGGTTTTGGACGCTGGTTGTGGGGAGGGGCATTTATTGGAGAAACTATACAATAGAAATAAAAGTAATAGATATTATGGTATTGATTTAACACAGGAAGCTTTGGATATGGCTACCAGAAGATGCCCGGACACGCATTTTATTAAAGCAGACTTGAGTAAGCTTGATTTTGAGGATAATTTTTTTGACTTCATCACCTGTACCGAGACCTTAGAGCATGTTGACGAATATCAGGCAGTATTAGCGGAATTTAAAAGAGTATTAAAACCAGGGGGCTTGCTGGTAGTTACATTTCCCAATGAAGTTTTATGGACAATATCTAGATTTCTTTTAGGGCGTCGACCTATCCGTGTTGTTGATCATATAAATTTTTTTACACCAAGACGAATGTCCAGAGAGGTTGATTTGCAAGTATTAAAAAAAAGAGGACTGCCTTTCAGCTTTCCTTTTTTTATGTCGCTAGGTTGTTTGGTTAAATTTAAAAAATAATTATTCTTCTAACAATATTTTATAAAGTATAAATTCATCATTATCTATGATTGGCTCGATATATTTTTCTTTAGCGAGCCATTTTATTTTATCAAATTCAGGGATATAAAAACGACTAGCAAAAATATAGGCAATATTTTTGTCTACTAACCATTCTGATATATCATTAGGGTTTGACCATAATTTTTCAACTTCTCTATTTTTTAGAACGGCTTCCCAGGTGCCCATTAGGTGCCCAGTGTATACTTTTCTAGCAGTAAAACCAGGCAAGTGATTACCATCTATGCCACGGGTCAGTATAACATCGTGTTCATCGGTGGTGGCTTGTATTTGTTGATATATTTCTTGCTTAGTCTGGCTATGAAAAAAATAATGTGACTCATTACTGCGTGTTACTGATGAGTCTACGGATAAAAATATCATAGTATCAAAGAACACCAGGAAGCCCACTACAGTAATTAATGCGCCCCGCAGCACCACAGGAAATTTTTTGTGTAGCCAAAGGAAAAAATACAAAGAAGTAATAGCCAGGGCCATGTGCCAACCATTAGATAAGCGACGATTAAAATGTACTGGTAGATAAATTAACACCCAACCAATAGCGGCCCAGACAGTGATTAGATTTAGGTAATCGTTTTGGAATAATCTTTTTTTGATAATGTACACTATACCAGCTATTGAGAATACGAATAAAAGTCCCATTCCCCATAGATATTCAGTTAATGGACCAGAGATGCACAGGTTTTGAGCGTTCCATTGAATCATCGCTAAGTCACGCCTTAATAGCCAGGCATAGTAGAGCGCACCCGTTCCAGATACAAAGTATAAATAAGCTAAGTAGAGGATTATTTTTTTATGCCTAGTTTGATAAAATTTAAAAGCTGACCAACCAGTTAAAACAGCTAGGGTGATCACCATATCATAGGTGTGTATTAGAGTTAGTAGCAGGTTTAGTGAACAGCAGATTAGTATTAAATAATTTTTTTTACTTTTTACACTTTCTATAAATGATATAAACACCAACAGGATCAATATCAGCGCCAAGACAAATAACGGCGTCTGATTGAGTGATAAGAATGTAATACTTTCAGGCATCCACAAATTGGTCGGTTTTAGAGTGCTTTCTGGAAATATATTTATAAAGATGGTTCCTATACCATTGCCAAACAATATCGTCAGCATGGCCAAAATTGATTTTTTATAACTAGAGAATATTTTTTTGATAAACCACCATAGTAAAAATAGAAACGGAATTAATAATAATATTCGCCAAATAAAATAACTAGTGACTACACTGATATTTGTTATATTGCTAAACTGCCCAATTATATACCAGTGTGGTGAGAACATAACATTGTTTTCAGCCAGGTGATTATAGAGCAACTTAGTCATTAGATGACCCTCTTTACCTTGTTCTATGTGTGATAGGTAGACAAAATGATCGGCTCTGTTCATAAGTGGAGTAACTCTGTATATTAGTTCAGAGCTTTGACTGCTTTGCCAAAAACCTATGATATAAGAAAGGTTGTTTAGAATCAAAAACACGACTATTATTAGTAGCAATAATTTGTGTTGTTTAATCCAAGTGAATAGTTTATTATGTTTATTTTGAGATTTTTCAGGCATGCTTACATTTTAGCAAAAAAAACTATAAGAATAAAGATAAAAATAAAATCCCCGTCAGGCATGGGTGCGGGGATAAAAAGTTAGGTTTATTATACAAGGAGCAAAAGTTTTTAATACAGAACGAATGATATTTGTAGTTTATTATTTATTTATTAACTAGTCAAGTGGATAGCTTTTTTTGGTTGATTTTTTAAGGCATAATTGCTAAGATATCTATACAAAACATATAAAAAATAGATTAATTGTCAATTTTTATGAGCGGACATTCCAAGTGGTCAACAATCAAAAGAGCCAAAGAAGCCAAGGACGCCAAAAGAAGCAATTTATTTACCAAGTTATCAAAGAATATTGCTGTAGCAGCTCGTGGTGGGGCTGATCCAGATTCAAATTTTAAATTAAGAATGGCCATAGACAAGGCTAAAGCAATGTCTATGCCCAAAGATAATATTGACAGAGCTGTTAAAAAGGGCAGTGGTACCGGTGATGAGGGGCAGATAGAAAGTCTCTTGTACGAAGCCTATGGTCCAGACGGAGCAGCATTGATAATTGAGATTTTAACAGACAACAAAAACAGAACAGTGTCTAATGTTAAACATATTTTGAGTAAACATAATGGTAGTTTAGGCGGCAATGGTAGTGTTTTGTGGATGTTTGAAATGAAGGGCGAGGTTATTCTAGATAAGAGCGAGTTGACCGAAGAGGAAGAAATGAAGCTAATTGAAGCTGGAGCGGAGGATATTTTAGTGGAAGATAAAATTAGGATTATCACCAATATTGATGATTTAGAAAAAATAAAGAATTCTTTACAGACTGCAAATTTTGATGTTGAGTCTTCAGAGATGATTTATTTGGCCAAAGATAAGGTAGGATTAAAAGATTCTGAGAAAGTTTTGAATTTAATGGATGCATTAGACGATGATGATGACGTCAACAACATTTATACTAACGCTGACATTTAATGACATCTACAAAAACAAATATTTTAGGCATCGATCCAGGCATAGCAGACACTGGCTTTGGTGTTATTGCTAAAGAGGGTAATAAATTAGAGTTTATTGATACAGGTAGCATTCAGACTTCAAAAAATAAAAATCTTAGTGTTAGATTACAGGAGATATATAATAGCGTTGACGAACTTATAAAAAAATACAATCCAGATTTGGTAGCCGTGGAAAAATTGTATTTTGGGAAAAATGTAAAAACTGCCTTGGATGTAGGACAGGCTAGGGGTGTGGTTATACTAGCAATTCAGCAGAACAAGAAAGAATTGTTAGAATTTACTCCTCCGCAAATAAAACAGGCTGTTACTGGTAACGGGCAGTCTGCTAAACGACAAGTGGGTCTAATGGTTAAGACGATTCTGAAGTTAGAATCAGTGCCTAAGCCAGATGATGCAGCAGATGCTTTGGCGATAGCTATAACAGCATCTTTCTTTAATAAGAAATTAGTTTAGAATATGAAAAAGTTAAAAATAGTATCAATTACCTCAGAAGTACACCCTTATTCCAAGACTGGTGGTCTAGCTGATGTGTCTAGATCATTGGCTAAGGCTTTGCATAGGGCTGGCAATGACGTAATAATTATTACGCCATTTTATGCTAAGGTAATTGATAGGAAAAAACACAAACTAGAAAAAATATATAGTGATGTTAAGTTATATATAGATAAAAAAAACGAGGTTAAAGTCAGTTATTACAGGGCCGAGTTATTACCAGGCCTCAAGGTTTATTTTATACGCAACGATAAACATTTCTCTAGACGGAAAGAGTTATATGGCTCTGGTCATGAAGGGGCTAGGTTTTATTTATTTAATGTGGCCGCATTAAAATTGGTTTCTTTATTAAAATTTAAAGCTGATGTTCTTCATTGTCATGATTGGCAGACAGGGCTAGTGCCATATTTGAAAAATACTCGTTTTAAAAAGAGCAGGACATTGGCTAATGCAGCTACTGTTTTTACTATTCATAATTTGGTTTTTCAACTCGGCTCTAATTGGTGGGAAATACCACCCAAATATAAAGATAAGGGTAAAAAAGCACTACCACTTTTTAATGATCCAAAAATTGAATATATTAACTTTGCTAAACGAGCCATTCTTAGCGCTGATGCTATTAATACAGTTTCAGAAACCTATGCCCAAGAAATTTTAAAGAGAAGTTTTGGGCAGGATCTACATCGTGTTTTAATAAATAGAGAACACAAACTATTTGGTGTGGTAAATGGCATTGATTATAAAGATCTTAATCCAAAGAATGATAAGACTATCTACCGAAATTATGATCATAAGAAGATTCAACGCAAAAAGCTCAACAAAAAATATATTCAGAAGCTTTTTAAACTTAAAGTTGATCAGGATGTGCCAATTTTGTGTACCACCTCTAGGGTGACCTATCAAAAAGGCTTTGAGTTAATATTAGAAATCGTTAATCGTTTGATGCACTTTGATATTCAATTGATTATTGCAGGTAGTGGGGATAAGAACTTTATTAGCAAACTAAAAAAAGTTGCCAAAAAATTTCCTGATAAATTAGCAGTTATACCGTCACATGAAAAAACTCTTAAATACGAGAATCAGCTTTACGCGGGGTCTGACATAATACTTTTGCCTTCACACCATGAGCCCTGTGGTATCAATCAAATGAAAGCTTTTCGTTATGGATGTGTGCCAGTCGTTAGAAGTACAGGTGGTTTAAATGATACTGTAATAAATTTTGAACCTGGAAATGAAGGAAATGGTTTCAAATTTAAAAATTATAGCTCCCAGGAACTACTAGTAGCTATTACACGAGCATTAGAGACATATAAATATCATAAGGTTTGGCGTGACTTGGTTTGTAGAGGCATGAAACCTTCATTTTCATGGGATGTACCAGGTAAGGAATACATTGAACTTTATAAAAAAGCGATTAAATTTAAAAAACAAGATGAAAAATAAAATAACCTGGGTTAATTTTTTACATATTTACCAACCACCCTGGCAACACAGGGGCGTGATTGAACAAATAGCTAGTGAGAGCTATGAGTATTTGTTTACCCTGTTGAATAAATATAGAAATTTTAGCTGTACGCTGAACGTTACAGGTAGTTTGGTAGAGCAACTAGCCAATGTACGCCCAGATTTATTAGTTAAGCTAAAAAAATTAGTTGATCGTGGACAAATAGAGATAACTGGATCTTCTAAATATCATGCTTTACTACCACTACTGAATGAGCGGGAAATTAAACGTCAGATTGAGCTTAATCAAGAAGTTTTGGCACAGTATTTTGACATACGTCAAACTAAAGGATTTTATTTTCCAGAAATGTCTTATAGTTTTAAGGCTGCTAAGGTAGTGAAGAAATTAGGCTTCAAATGGATAATATTAGATGCTATCAACTTTCAAGATAAAATAGAAGATGATGTTCTATATCAAATAAAAAACATAGGATTAAAAGTCATTTTTAGAAACAGAAAAATATCTAAAGCATACCCAGCAGAAGTTATTTATTTGAAATTCAGAAAACAACTTAAAAAGTCAGAAACAATCATCACTGCTACAGACGGAGAGATATATGGCCATCAGCACGAGGATTGGCAAGGTCATTTGGAAAAGATTTTACAAAATAAACAGTTAGATGTTTTGACTGTTGGAGAATATTTGTCAGGAATAAGGAGTAAAAAAATAATAGGTTTACGCGATGCTTCTTGGGAGAGTACCGAAGCAGAGCTTAGAAAAAACATTCCCTATGCCTTATGGAATCATCCTAGTAATAAAATTCATCAACTGCTATGGCAGATGGTGGATTTAGCTAGTGACTTAGTTTATAAATATAGGCGTGATAGTAATTGGCAGTGGGCTAGGCAACACTTAGACCGTGGAGTATCGTCATGTACTTTTTGGTGGTCATCAGCTAAGAAGCCATCAGAATTTTCTCCTTTAACATGGAATCCAGATATGATTGATAATGGCTCAGAAGAGTTGATACGAGCTGTTAGATCATTGAAAAAGGCTACTAGTAAAGAAAAAATAAAAGCAGAGAAACTTTATATAGATATTAAGAAAAATACCTGGCTAACACATTGGCGCAAGTATAATAAATAGATAAAATTTGTGGTATGGACAAAAAAACACCGACAGAGCAAACTAAAAATAGGATAGCTAAATTGCTAGACAAAAGTTTTGCGGAGGAAATATTGCGAAAGCATCTACCAGAGCACCTTGATGGTTTTCAGGAGTTAGAGAGTGTAGAGTTAGAGGCTCACAAAAAACATTTGGGAGCTACCAGTGCAGTCTTTGTTGTTGAATACAGAGTCAAATATATTGACAAGCAAAATGAACAACAGAGTATTGATATTTTTGCGGGTGCGCACTCAGATGGCACCAAAGAGGAGGCCTATAGAAAAACAAAGTTCTTATATGAGCATGGTTTTGGGAAAGGAAAATATCGAGTGACCAAGCCGTTGTTTTTTAGCAAGGAACAAATGGCTTTCTTCTATGAGGCCTCTATTGGACGTAGTTTATTTCATTTTTTTACTCAAGATCCCAAGGCTGATTTAGGTCCAAGTTTGACTCTAGCAGCTGGTTGGATAAAAAAACTACATTGTTTTGATACTAATAAATTTAAGTTTGATTGGCCCACCTTTAAGATTAGTGGCATGACTCCTAAGCCTAGTAAGTTTATTGCAGACTTTATGGATCAGGACGAAACGCAGGGAAAGCTAGTTAAAGAGTTAACTGAGGAAATGAATGCTCTAGAAAATAAATTTAGAGCAAAGATGGGTAATATAGTTATTTATGGTGATTATCATCCAGAGAACATAATTGTTTTTGATCTTAACTCTAAAGACCTAGAGATGATAGATTTTACAGATTTGGCCTATGGTGACCCAATGATGGATTTAGGAACATTTCTACAACAATTAGATTTCATGGGGCACAATTTTATTTCTCGGGAGCAGATAAACAATTATAAGACATTTTTTATTTCAGCTTATTTTAAAAAAGATTTTGACAAAATTGACATTGAATATATATCTAGGATCAACCTATATCAAGCCTGGACAGCATTGAGAACGGCCATATTTTTGTTTTATATGAATGATGCAGAAAACCCTATTGATGATTTATTACAAGATTCCCAGGGTTATCTAGCAGTAGTCAAAAAAGAAGAAAAAATAATTAACCTTCATTAAGATGAAGAATCCTAAGCATAATATAATATTTGAAGGACCAGAATTGGGAGGAAAAAGTTATTTAATGAGCCAAATATTTAATCATTTGGAGCAAAAATATTATAGTGGCGGAAAAATTATGGATGGTTGTCATTGGTTTAACTGTGATGTAGGTATTTTTGGTACTAAGTTTGGACAAACAGCACTACTTAAGTATCTAGAGTTGATGGAAGAGATAAATGATACTAATGTAATGGTAGAAAAATTTCATTTAACTGAAACTGTTTATCAAAAACTATATAATAATAAAACCTTTGATTTTAGTGACATAGAAGCAAGGTTGAAATTAATTAAGGCTAAGATTATTTTGGTTATTTTTGATGAAGACGAGTCATTAATAGCTAAACGTCTAGAGGACAGGCTTAATCTTTATCCGCATTATGATCGTATTGCTCAGCAGCCAAAGGAGTACCTTAAGCAACAACGAATGTATATTGATTTAATAAAATCAAGCCAATTAGAATATTTGATAGTCAACGCCTCTGTATTACCAAACCCGGCATTGGTAGAGGATATTCTAGGTTTTTTAAAGGAAACATAATTGTACAGAAACATCCTTTTGATAAAGGGTGTTTTTTGATATAATAAGAATGTTAATTAATATTTGTTAAATATAATATGCCAAACAAAAATAAACTTGAAGTATTATTAGTAGGAGGAGAATTAGCGCCATTTGCCAAGGTTGGTGGACTGGGTGATGTAATGGGTTCTTTGCCAATAGCTCTAGCAAAGTTAAATACTAACATAAAGGTAGCATTACCATTATATGGCAGCATTAATAAAAGAAAATATAAGATAAAACTTTTTAAAAAAAATTTAAGCATGCTCATAGAAGACAGGCAGGCTAAATTTGATATCTATCAAGGAAAATTGCCAGGTAGTCAAGTAAAGATTTATTTTATTAAACATAAAATATTTGATGGTCCTAATGTTTATTTGGGTCGTGGTAATTATGTAAAGAATGTTAGGCGTGCTAGTAAGAAAAAACGTATTAAAGGTGTTGGAGATGTAGAGAGATTCACATTTTTTTCTAAAGCTGTAGTTGAGATGGTCAAGGAGTTTAAGTGGAGGCCCGATGTGATTCATTGTCATGATTGGCATACAGCATTGTTACCCACATTTGTAGATGAATATAATTTAGAGGATACACACTTTGATAATATTAGAACATTATTTACTATTCATAATTTAGCAAATCAAGGGGTGACTGGATTGGACATAGTAGATTATGGCAGCATGGACCATAGGCTGACGCCGGCTCTCATGGAAGATTATTATGACAAGGATGGACACAAGATAGATTCTATGAAAGTTGGAATCTTATCAGCCGACTACATTAACACAGTTAGTCCTAATTATGCTAAAGAGATTTTAACCAAAGAGTATGGAGCAGGTCTAGAGAAATATTTACTGCGTAGAAAGAATCATTTAGCCGGCATAGTAAATGGTTTGGATCTTAAATTATTTGATCCAGCCAAGGATAAGTTAATTAAAAAAAGATATACCCTTAAAACTATCGTTCAAGGCAAACAGAGTAATAAAGAATATTTACAGAAAACCTCTAAATTGCCAGTTGAAGACAAGCCAGTGTTTGGGTTAGTCACTCGTTTAGTCAAGCAAAAAGGTTTAGATATACTACTACCAGCTTTAGAGAGCATTGTTAAGAAACATGATATTCAAGTGGTTATTTTGGGGACAGGTTATGATAAGTATGAAGATGGTTTTAAAGAGCTAGCTAAAAAATATCCTGAAAAAGTTAGAGCTGATATTACTTTTAGTTTAAAATTGGCACAACAAATATATGCTGGCTCAGATTTCTTTTTAATGCCTTCTCGTTTTGAACCATGTGGCTTGGGTCAGATGATAGCTATGCGCTATGGTACTATACCAATAGTTAGACAAACAGGAGGACTTAAGGATACGGTTAATAACAACAAAACAGGGGTTGTTTTCAAAAAATATACTCAGATTGAGATGAGGAAAGCACTAGAGCGATCTATTCGTATATATAACAACAAAACCAAATTTAAGAAAATTAGAGCAGCTGGTATGCGTGAAGATTTTTCTTGGAATAGATCAGCTAAAGATTATATAAAACTTTATAAAAAATTAAAATAATTATATGAGTAAAATGAAAGGTCCAGAAATAAGAAAAGATTATATTCAGGAAAAGTACGTTATTATTGCCCCTAAACGTGGCAAGAGGCCACACGACACAATTGTGCCTAAGAATCATCGTAAAGAAATGGTATCTTCTTGTATTTTTTGCCCAGACAGTTTAAAGGGTGTGCCAGCGCTTTATAAAAAAGGAAAAAATAATGATTGGCAGATAAAAATAATTGCCAATAAATACCCAGCCGTTTCTTTGGATAATAAAGAGGCCTATGGTCAACAGGAGGTAGTAGTAGAAACACCAGACCATACACAAGAGCTTGAGGACTTATCAACTGAGCATATATCTGATTTATTAGTGGCTTATTCAGAGCGCACTAAAGAGATCTCCAAGAATAATAAAATTGAATATATATTAATATTTAAGAATAATGGTGGTGTGGCCGGAGCTAGCTTGCAACACGCACACTCACAAATTTTTGCTACAAAATTTTTACCACCACATTTATTCGACAAATCACAACGTCAGCAAGCTTATAAGTTGAAGCATGGGCACTGTGTTTATTGTGATGTAATAGCCAAAGAGTCAAAAAGTCCTAGATTGATTTATAAAGATAAACATATAATTGTCTTTACTCCATATGCATCCATGTTTAATTATGAGGCATGGATTATGCCTATTAAGCATAGAGATAATATTACAGAGTTGAATGACCTAGAGAGGAAGTCTTTTGCTAAGTCCTTAAAACACCTCCTAACAAAAATAGGGCAACTGAATTTACCTTACAATTTTTATTTCCACCAAGTTATAAATGATAATGATCAGCATTTGTATATGAAGGTAGTTCCGCGTGGTTCGGTTTGGGCTGGAGTAGAAATTGGTTCTGGTTTGATTATTAATCCAATTGATCCAGCTGATGCTGCTGATTTTTATAGACAAGGACTGTAAGAAGCCAAAATACTTTAATGATATTGATTATATAAAACCCCAACCAATTTGGGGTTTTATAGTACTTGAGTTTTTACTCTATTTATATTAAGCTTATGCATACTTTGTTTGGTGTTTAAATTATAGCTTATTTTTGCTATAATTTAGGTACTAGATTAATATTTCCTATTGATTCCTAATGCCTATACCACAACTAGAAAAATCAGGTTTTCGTCGTCGTAAAATTAGCGGAGCCCAATCAGCGGGCTTTTCTTCTCGACGAATAATGAGTGACGTCAAAAGTAAAAACAAGCGCACTCAGCGTGTTTCTTTTCACAAAAAACCAAGACGATCCAAAGGTGGAGGTTGGTTTAGACGATTACTCAGAAAATTGTGGCCGTTTTTATTAGGGGGAACTCTTTTATTTGGTATTTCTATGGTTGGCTTATTTGCCTGGTATTCCAAGGACTTACCAGAAGAGGGTAAGTTATTGGACAGATCAGTAGCTATGAGCACTAAGATATATGATCGCACTGGCGAGGTTTTGCTTTATGAAGTGCATGGTGATGAGAATAGAACCATGGTGCATATAGAAGATATTCCAGACCACGTAAAGTATGCGACCATTGCTATTGAAGATAAAGATTTTTATAGCCACAAAGGGGTATCTTTGTGGGGTATTTTGCGCGGACAAATTGTACCTAGATTACAAGGTAAACGAGCCCAGGGCGGATCTACTTTAACACAGCAATTTGTCAAAAATGCTATTTTAACCAATGAGAGAAAGCTTTCTAGAAAAATTAAGGAATGGATTTTATCTTATCGAATAGAACAAAAATATAGTAAAGATCAAGTTTTGGAATTTTATTTCAATGAAATTCCCTATGGTGGAGCCGTCTATGGAACTGAGGCAGCAGCTAGATATTATTTTGATAAATCAATTCAGGATGTGACATTGGCAGAGGCTGCTATATTAGCTGCTTTACCACAGGCGCCGACATTGTATTCGCCCTATGGTAATAATAAGGATTTGTTAATTGCTCGTCAGCAGACTATTTTGGGTCTCATGGTTGATCAGGGTTATATTACAGAAGAAGAGGCAGAGAGTGCTGAGGCTCAGGAGTTAACCTTTAAAAAACGCGCTGAGCAAATTAAAGCCCCTCATTTTGTGATGTATGTTAGAGAATTATTGGAACAGAAATATGGCGCGTCTCTAGTTGAGCAAAGCGGTTGGGAAATAAGAACATCTTTAGATTGGGAGATTCAACAAAAAGCAGAGGAGATTATAACAGAAAAGGCCAAGGGTAATGCTGAAAATCATCAGGCCAGCAACGCCTCTTTAGTATCTTTAGATGTAGAGACTGGGCAAATAATTGCTATGGTTGGTTCCAAGGATTATTTTGATGATGAGATAGATGGGCAGGTTAATGTTTCAATTTCTAACAGACAACCAGGCAGCTCCATGAAGCCCTTTGTTTATCTTAAAGCTTTTGAGAAAGGTTTCCGTCCAGATACTATACTTTTTGATGTGGTGACTAATTTTGCCTCAGCTGGTGATGACTATATTCCACATAATTATGACCTAGAAGAGCGTGGACCAGTCAGTATGAAACAAGCTCTGGCGGGCTCACTCAATATCCCAGCTGTAAAAGCTATATATTTAGCGGGTGTGCGTAATGTGACAGAGTTAGCAGGTAAATTTGGCTATACTACCCTAGGAGACCCAGATCGTTATGGATTATCATTGGTATTAGGAGGTGCAGAAGTAAAGTTGTTAGAGCATGTTAATGGTTATGCCACATTAGCTAGAGAGGGTGTGTATCAAGACACAGTGGCTATAGTAGAAATTAAAGATCACGAAGGAAAGGTTATAGAAGAAAATGATAAAAATAAAGGACGTCGAGCCATCGATAAGGAGTATGTTCGTTTAATTAATGATATACTGTCTGATAATTCAGCTAGGGCCTATGTTTTTGGGGAAAATAATTATCTAACCCTAGGTGATAGGCCAGTGGTAGCTAAGACTGGCACCACCAATAATTATCGAGATGCTTGGTTAATGGGCTTTACACCACAGATTGCTACAGGTGTTTGGGTTGGTAATAATGATAATACAGAAATGAAAGAAGGGTCCAGTGGTTCAGTTGTAGCTGCGCCAATTTGGAATGCATTTATGCGTGAGGTTACCAAGGATATGCCGATAGAGGATTTTAAAGAACACAATCTTGATGGTTGTGATAAGCCTATGGTTTGTGGGGAGCTTTCTGGCGCAGAGCCAGTTAGAATAGATAAAATGTCTGGTAAATTGGCCACTGAATATACCCCGTACACTCAAATTCAAGAAAAGAAGTTTTTAGAAGCTCATAATATTTTACATTATGTAAACATAAACGACCCTCTAGGAGATCCGTTATCAGATCCAAATCATGAGCCGCAATATAGTCTTTGGGAAGAGCCAATCATGGTTTGGGCTAAGGACAAAGGATATGAGGCTGAGGCCGCGCCGACTGAATATGATGATATACATCTGCCAGAGCTTAAACCAGATATATCTTGGCAATTTCCAAACAACAATGATACTGTTCGTGACGTTAGTTTTTCTATGCGGGTAAACACTGATGCTCCTAGGGAAGTACGTAGAGTTGAGTATTTTATGGATGATAACTTAGTCGGTACTAGCTATAATAGTCCATTTAATTATAGTTATCAGGTCAACCCTTTTCTTGGTAATGGTCGGCATCAGCTCAAAGCTATTGCTTTTGATGATCAGGATAATTTTCAGTCTAAGACTATTAATATTAATTTAGATATAGACAGCTCAGAGCGAGCCTTTAATATTGTTTGGCTTGACCCGTCCAATGGGGACACTATCAATCAATCGGGGCTACCTATTGATTTGCGGTTGAGTATAGATAAGCCAGAACAAATTAAGAAAATTGATTTTTACTACCTATCTCCAGATGATAAGTCTCATTGGTTTGATTATGTTTCATCGCCAGCCGATAATAATGTGTCTGTTAGTTGGGGGGATGATTTGGAGTCAGGGGTTTATAAGATATATATGCTTGTTAAAGATGTGTCTGACAATCTAATGACTACTCCGTCGATAATTGTAAATATTGAATAAAATAAAAACACCCTATTTGTTTATTACGGGTGTTTTTATTTTAGTTTATTCTTTTTAGTAACCTTCATTGGCATGTAATTCATCAGCCTTCTCGACACTCAGATCATTCACCTTATCATGTATACGATTTATAGAATTCATGATAATAGCCATAATGCCAAGAAACAAACTTAACACCGATAGCCAAAATGGCATATATACATCCCAGATTTCAAAAAAAGATAATATGGACAAAAAAATAAGGAATAGTCCAACAGTAACATTTAAGGAAACTGGGCAATAGCAACGCTGACCCATATTTTTCACCTCCTTTCTTTATAAAGTTGAAGAGGGAACTTTCATGTCTATATTGTAGCCAACTTTATAAAATTTTGTCAATTTTTGTAATTAGTACTATAGTGTAAGATATATAAGATAATGAATAGATAATGCAGATAAAAACAGCGCAAGAATTTACTCAAAAGTTTCTAACTGAGACTAAAAAACAATCTATTATTTCTGACCCCCAGGCAAACATTTATTTGATAGATAAGCCTAAAAATATACACTCTTTTAGAGCAGTGTCTGTTTTGCGTAAAGTATTGGATATAAAGAAAGTTGGTTTTGCTGGCACATTAGATCCGCTAGCCTCAGGCTTGTTGATCATGGCCACTGGACGAGCTACTCGCCTATTAGACTTGTTTCATTTTTTGCCTAAGATTTATCAGGCAGATATTATTTTTGGTCAAATATCAGATACCTATGATTTAGAGGGTCAGGTAGTCAACAATACAGATGCAGAAGAGTTTGATAAAATATTTCTAAAACAGCAGTTAAAAAAGTTTACTGGAAAACAGAATCAACAGGCACCAATGTATTCAGCTAAGAAAGTAGCTGGCAAAAAACTGCACGTCTTAGCCAGACAAGGTAAGGTAGTAACTCCGCCTAGTAAAGAGGTGGAGATATATGAGATTGAGATGTTAGATTTTAATTTCCCCAAGTTAAAAATAAAGGTGAGCTGTTCAGCTGGCACCTATATACGTAGCCTAGCTCACGATTTAGGGCAAGCTACAAAACAGGGCGCATTGTTGTCAGATTTACGCCGAGTAGCTATTGGAGAGTTTTATATTGACCAAGCTATTCATTTGGACAAGGTAGATCAAGAAGTTTTAGCAAAAAATGCTATAAGTGCTGAGCAAATTATAAGCTCTCTAAATCAACACTTCGGCCTGTAACCTCTCGCATGGCCTGTTCTACTCTACTGCTCATAAAGTCTGTTTTCTTCATTTTACGACCAAAATCAGTCATTCTCATACTTTCTTCACCCATATGACCAACGCTACTGCCATATTTTTCATTAAATTTCTTAGTGCTAGTAATAGAATCTGAAGACCTATACAGTTTTTCTATAACCAGTCGCTGTTGTTCTCTAGATATCATATATTATTGACTTAATAGTTAGTTTATGTTATCATCTTAAAAGTCTTTATATTATCATTTTAATAGAAATTTGAATTTATGCCAAATAAGAAATCAGCCATCAAGCACTTGAGGCAGACCGAAAAGCTTACAAAGCGTAATGCTTTAGTTAAAAGAAATATCAGAGAGATCATCAAGTCTGGTAAAAAAGCTATATCAGCCGGTAATATTGATAAGAAATCTGGTGAATTGATACATACTTTACAAAAAGCAGTAGATAAAGCTGTAAAGTCAAACATCATTAAAGTTAACACTGGAAATCGTAAAAAACAACGTTTCGCGGCTATGATTAAGCAGGCAGGCGCTAAGCCAGTGGCCACCAAGCCAAAGGCAGAGGAAAAGTCAGCTGATAAAAAATAAAATTATAAAAAACAATCCTTTACGGGGTTGTTTTTGTTTTATATAATAAAATTATGAAGTCACAAGATTTGATAAAAGAATTAAAGAAACATGCCTCGTCAGCTAGAAAAAAATCCAATGAATGGTTTTTTAAAACTGGACCGGGAGAGTATGGAGAGGGAGATAAATTTATTGGTGTGCGTGTGCCAAATATTAGGCAAGTGGCTAGAAAGTTTTTAGAGCTAGATTTTTCAGAACTTAAAAATTGTTTGAATTCAGATATTCATGAAATTCGTTTGGCAGGTATTTTAATTTTGGTAGAGAAAAATAAGTTAGCACGGAAGAATAAAGATATAAAATTACAAAAACAAATCCTTAATTTTTATTTGAGGAACAGAGCGGGGGTAAATAATTGGGATCTAGTGGACCTTTCAGCGCATTATATTTTAGGGCAAGCTATTTTAGACAAACTAGAGTCAAGGCAAATATTATATAAATATGCCAAGAGCAATAAACTTTGGGAAAGACGTATATCTATAATTACTACTTGGATATTTATTAGAGAGGGGCAATTAGATGATTGCTTTAAGTTGTCTAAACTACTTCTTAAAGACAAAGAAGATTTGATGCATAAGGCAGTAGGATGGATGCTTCGAGAGGCTTGGAAAAAAGATGCAGCTAGAGCAGAAGAATTTTTAAAGAAAAATTATTCATATTTACCAAGAACCACTTTACGATATGCCATCGAAAGAATGGTAGAGACCAAAAGAAAGAGATTTTTACAAGGTAATTTTTAAAATAATAACGGCTTCGCATCAGCGAAGCCGTTATTATTATGTTTTCGTCGTTAGATATTGGGAGTTTTATAAATTATGAATCATCTGGGTAAATAGTATTTTTTCTTGATTTTGAGTAGTTTTAAATTTTTCATCTAGTAGCAATAAATGGCTGTATATTTTTTTTAACTCATCTGCACTATATTCTTTGCTTTGAGCCAAAGTTTTTTCGGCAATCCTTGGTGGTATTTTTAGGGCTTGTGCTAGGGCACTTGCGTATTTGGTGTCTTTAGATAAGGCCTTTGCTTTGATTAGTATTCTGAATTGGCGGATAATCATGGTTAGAATGTATTGATGATTGACACCATGATTTAATTTTTCTTCTATTAGCTTAAGAGTTAAGGCTTTATCTTTGTTGCCCAAGGCATCTATCATATTAAAAATATTGTCATCTATCTTAGCTTGTACTATTTCACGGACATCTTTATCGTTTATATCTTCTTCACTAAAATGAGCCAGTTTAGATATCTCTTGATGTAGTTGCCAGAGATCATTACCTACATAACTAATTAATAATTCTACGGCTGCTGGGGTGATATGTTTTTTTTGCGCTTGTGCATGTCTAGTTATCCATTGGGAGAGTTGCCTTGGATTTTGCTTGCTAAACTCTTCACTAAATTTTAACTTATTCAATCTTTTGAATATTTTTTTTCTAGAGTCTGCCTTACCACCTTGCCAGAAAACTAAATAATTTTCATCGGGAGTATCATTTTGTTTATCTAGAAATTTTATTAATATATCTTGCCAAGTGGTTAGTTTTTTATTATCAAAAATATTTTTTATAATAATTAGTTTTTTGTCAGCTAAAAAACCCATCACTGATACAGCTTTAAAGAAATCATCAGCAGTGATGGTTTCACCGTCAAGGTGCTGGATATTTTGTCCAGACGGATCTATCTTGTCTTTGAATTTTTTGACAATCGCTTGAATTTTTTGATGAGCTCGAAATGAGTCTTCACCATAATAGAAAAATAGCATTTATTTAACTGGGTAAGTTTCTAATTTTCCCCAATTATTACCTACTTCTAAATCCACAGTTAATGGTATAGGTAGCTTGTGGATTGTTTCCATAGCTTGCTTAACAAACTTGGCTACTTTTTTCAGTTCTGTTTTGGGGACCTCTAGAACCAATTCATCATGAACCTGTAGAACCATTTTAGTGTCCTTGCTTATTTTTGGCAAGTCTCGGTGTATCCTGATCATGGCCAATTTCATAAGATCGGCGGAAGTGCCCTGTACGGGCATATTAATAGCCATGCGCTCAGCGGCAGCCCTCAACATAGGCATGGAAGAGTTAATGTCTGGCAGATAGCGCCTTCTGCCAAATAAGGTTTGCGAATAGCCTTTTTGATGAGCAAAATCTTTGGTGTATTCTATGTAGGTTTTTATTTTTTTGTAAATATCAAAGTAACTATCTATAAATTCTTTAGCTTCATTGCGGTTAAGGTCGGTACGTTGAGATAATCCTAGAGAACCAAGTCCATAGAGTATGCCAAAATTTACCTCTTTAGCTGTGCGGCGTATTTCCTTGGTTACTTTGTCTAGAGAGATTTTGTGTATCTCAGCAGCTGTACGCGCATGAATATCTTCACCCTTTTTAAAACTAGCTAACATTTTTGGATCCTTAGACAAGGAGGCCACTAAACGTAGTTCTATTTGTGAATAATCAGCTGATAGCAAAACATAGTTTTTTGGTGTTACGAAAGCCTGACGTATTTTTCTACCCAGAGTCGTACGGGTGGGTATGTTTTGTAAATTTGGATTTGATGAAGATAATCTGCCAGTGGCAGTGATGGCCTGATTAAAATTAGTATGCAATCTCTTGCTCTTTTTGTTTACTAATTCTGGCAAAGCAATGATATAAGTAGATTGTAGTTTGGCCAGCTCTCTATACTCAGTGATTAGTGGAATTATTGGATGAGCACTTTGTAGTTTGGCCAGCTCAGAAGCAGCGGTTGATAGGCCGGTTTTTGTTTTTTTTATTCCGACAGCACTTATTTCTAGTTCTTCAAATAATATTTCCTTAAGTTGCAGGGGTGAGGCGATATTGAATTCCCTGCCAGCCAATTTATATACTTGTTTGGTAATCTTATTTATTTCCTTACTAAACTGTTGTTCCATTTTTTTAAGAAAAGCACTGTCGAGTGAAATACCAGCTAATTCCATTTCTGCCAACACTGGTATTAGTGGCAATTCCATTTTTTCTAGCAGATCAAAGTTTTTATTGGTTTTGATGATGGATAACAGTTTTTCATATAGTCTAAAGGTAATATCGGCATCTTCAGCAGCATACCAGGCTAATTTTTCAGCTGGAATTTGTTTAATATCTATTTCTTTTTTCTTTTTTGGTGGTTCATCTAGCAGGTCTACTAATTTTAGTTTTTTATAACCCAGATAACTAAAAGCCAGTTCTTCTAGGCGTAAACCGCGGTTAGCGTTAATTAGATAGGCAGCTATTAGCGTGTCAAAAATTATACCCTTTAGTTCTATGTCTAGTTGTTTAAAAACCTTATAATCAAACTTTAAGTGATGACCCACCTTAGATATTTTGTCATCCTCTAGGATTGGCTTGAGCTGTTCGACAACTAATTTTTGAAATTTATTATCTGATAGGTCGATATAAAAACCGGTTTTAGCTTGCCAGGAAAATGACATGCCTAATATTTTATCATTAAAAACATCTAAGCCAGATGTTTCTGTGTCTAGAGCAAATATTTTTTGTTTACTTAGCTCCCCATAGAATATTTCGAAGTCTTTGGTATTGCTTATAGTTTGATAGGCGGCCTTTTTATCTGCAAAGGCATTATTATTTAAATTAGATTCTTTATGTGGTATTTTATTAAGCAATGAACTAAACTCTAATTCTTGAAAGATTTTATAAACTTTTTCCGCATCAAATTCAGAAAAGGTAGCATTTTCCAATTTCCATGTTAAGGGTACATCAGTAACAATGGTTACCAACTCCTTGCTTTCAAAAGCTTCATCTTTTTGCTCTAGTAAAAGATTTTTTGTTCTTTCTTTGATGTCAGCTTCACTTATTTTTTTATAAAGATTTTCTAAACTACCAAATTCTTTTATTAAATTAGTGGCTCCTTTGGCACCGATGCCTCTGACACCCTTGATATTATCTGAGGCGTCTCCTTGTATAGCTTTGAGGTCTATAAGTTGTTCTGGATCAAGGCCGTACCTTTCTTTGACAGCTGCAATATCATAAGTGATGGTGTCATTAAAACCTCTTTTAAGAGTTAAGACTTTTACACGATCATTGACCAGTTGTAAAGCATCAAGATCTCCAGTGATGATAATAGTTTGAATGTCTGGATATTGGTTATAGGCCTCCTGACTAATGGTGCCAATGACGTCGTCAGCCTCAAAGCCAGCCTTAGTTAGTATTGGTATATTAAAAGCTTTTAGAACATCTTTGGCTAGATCAAATTGTTCATAAAATTCATCTGCCTGCTTAACCCGCTGAGCTTTATACTCTTTATATTGTTCGTGTCGAAAAGTCTTACCAGGTAGATCAAATGAGGCGATGATGTATTCGGGTTTCAACTCTCTGATAATACTCAATAATAGTGAGGTATAGCCAAAAACAGCGTTAACCACAGTGCCATCTTTAGTCTTCAGAGGAGGTATAGCGTGCCAGGCTCTATGTAGTAGGGCATTACTGTCTATAACCACCAATTTCTTTTGTTTTTTGGGCATATTTGAGTAATTTAATCTTCCTTTATAATAGCATTTTTAAGGTTCAAAACCAAGAGTATCAGTGGTTGACTTTTTATTATTTTGTTGTATAATAGTTATGTTTTATCAAGCGAGTGTAGTTCAGTTGGCTAGAACATTTCCTTGCCAAGGAAAAGGTCGCCGGTTCGAGCCCGGTCACTCGCTCCAGTATGCCGGCGTGGTGGAATTGGTAGACACGCAGGACTTAAAATCCTGTGGCCGTAAGGCCGTATCGGTTCAAGTCCGATCGCCGGTACCAGATTTTTTAACAGCTTTTGGGCTGTTTTTTTATATAAAAAAATCGAGCTGTTTTTTAGCTCGTTTTTATTTGGAGGCCACGGGCGGAATCGAACCGCCGAATAGAGGTTTTGCAGACCCCTGCCTTACCACTTGGCTACGTGGCCACGGATAAACAATTTAGCAAACATTCATATTTTAGGCAAGTCCAATCTTTTTTAACTCCCGTAAGTATATTTTGTGTAGTTTTGGATTTGCAGCTAACACAGTTTTTGATTTTCTACTCCATGGTTTGTTTTTCCAGTCAGTTACAACTCCACCGGCCTCTTTAATAAATAACATTCCCGCAGCTACATCCCATAGCTTGGCCCCAGAGACAGCGTAGCCATCAATGTGTCCAGCTGCAACCATAGCAGTTTGCATGCTAGTGCAGTGAAAATTACGACACTTGAGAGCCTTTTGTTGGAAGTGTTCAAAAATTCTAAAAGATTTTTTAGTATTTATTCGTCCCTGACCATGATTATAAGAAATAATAGACTCCCTCAACGCAGACTTAGAGGATACATGGATTTTCTCATTGTTTTTATAAACGCCACCATCTTTACTGGCCCAATACATTTCTTTTAATACTGGTAGATAACTGACAGCCATCACTACTTCATTTTTGTAAAATAAACTAATAGATGTAGCAAACAAGGGGTGATGGATAGTAAAGTTTGTAGTACCGTCTAATGGATCAACTACCCAAGAATAATCACTTGGCTTATCTTGTAAGCCACTTTCCTCAGACAGTATTGCGTATTTTGGAAAATGCTTCTTTAATTTTGATAAAATAATTTTATTAGCTTTTTCATCTACCCACGTCACCAGTTCCATATGTTTTTTATATCTGGCATTTCCTCTTTTCCATAGTAAAAATTCTTTGCGCAAGAATTCCCCGGCTTCCTTAGCAACCTGCTTTGTGATTTTTAATTCTTTATTATACATAAATTTCCATAATATTAGCTTCATTATATCACATTTTATCAATCAGAGTAATATTTTTTAGGTTCCATTTTATCAGGCCAATGTTGTTGTTTAGAAATCTCCTTTTCAGTACTATTAGGAGCATATTTATAACCCTTACCATAGGCTAGTTCTTTCATTAATTTAGTGGGAGCATTTCGTAATACTAGAGGTACACCTAAATGACTAGTGGATTGAGCATCTTTGGCAGCTTGAGAATAAGCGGTGTAGAGCTTATTTGATTTTTTGGCCTGGGCTAGGTATACAACAGCTTGCGCCAAAGCTAATTTAGCTTCTGGCATACCCACGAAATGAACGGTGTCTTTAGCAGCCATGGTTATTAATAAAGCCCGAAAATCTGCCATACCCACATCTTCTGAGGCAAAGCGTATTAAACGTCTAGCCACATAGAGAGGATCTTCGCCAGCTTCTAGCATTCTAGCTAGCCAGTAGAGGGCAGCGTCAGCATCTGAGTCACGTAGACATTTATGTAGGGCTGAAATGACGTTGTAATGTTCTTCACCGTGTTTATCGTAATATAGTACTGAACTTTGAATTGCCTCGCGGATATTTTTTTCATTTAGAGTAACTCTTTCTTTTCCGTAGCTGGCAATTTCTATAGCAGTTAAAAGTCTACGCGCATCTCCTTCAGCAAAACTTAGTAATAATTTTTCAGCTGTTTTATTTAAGTTTAATTTTTTATTGCCGAGACCGTTTTTTTTATCACTTAGAGCGTATTTTAGAATTTTTTTAAGATCTGATTCTTCTAAAGAATTTAAAATCAAAACCCTGCAGCGTGACAAGAGGGCAGAGTTGATAGAAAAAGAAGGGTTCTCTGTGGTAGCACCAATTAAGGTTAAAATGCCTTGCTCTACATAGGGTAGCAATACATCCTGTTGAGCTTTATTGAAACGATGGATTTCATCTAAAAACAAAATTGTCTTCTGTTTAAGAAAATTAGCATCTTGTCGAGCATTGTCCGCAATTTTTTTTATTTCGGGTACACCAATCAACACAGCGCTACTAGAAATAAATTTAGCCTTGAGCTGCTGACTCATCACATGAGCTAGGGTAGTTTTACCTACGCCTGGAGGACCCCAAAAAATAATGGAGCTCAGGCTTTGACTCTTAATCATTTGATCAAGAATCTTACCCTCATTCAAAAGGTGTTCCTGCCCAAAGAATTTTTTGAATTCATCAGGCCTTAGTTTGTCTGCCAGAGGAGTTACTTTTTGCATAAGATTATTTTTTTATTGATTCTTTCATCTTAGCAGAAAAAGATTCAAAAAGAAAACCACCTATTCAGGTGGTTTTCAAGGATATGATAGATTTATTTTATAACAGTTTTAGCAATCAGTTCAATGATTTTTTGGTTGGTTATCATATTGGCCATATGTTGTTTGTGGCCGGTATTTTCGATGTTTTGCAAGGCCTGCTTGTTGTCTTTATAGGTTTCTTTTTGTTTAGCAATTTCAGCCTCCACTTCTTTGTCATCGGCAGTGATTTTTTCTTCAGTAGCTAGTTGGCGTAACACTAGTGCCGCCTTAACCCTTTCAGTGGCTTGCACTCTAAAATCCTTATGTAGATCATCATGAGTCTTGTTGATTGATTTTAGGTATCCGGCCATGTCCATGCCCTGGCTGGTGATATTGTGCTCCAGCTCATGAATCATTTTGTGAATTTCATTATCTATGAGTAATTCTGGCAGATCGCTAAATTCAGACGTCTTAACTATTTCTTGAATAGACTCACTCTCCACCCTTTGTTTTTCTCTGGATTGTTTATCTTGAGTGATGTTGTCTACTAGTTGTTTTTTTAGTTTAGCTAAATCTTCAAAGCCTACACCTTTAGCAAATCCATCGTCTATTTTTGGTAATTCACGATCAAAAACTTGTAAAACTTTTATTTTGAAGGTGGCTAGTTTACCAGCTAGATTATTTTGAAAGTATTTAGCAGGAAATTTTAATTCAAATTCTTTTTTGTCTCCAGTCTTAAGACCAATAATGTGTTCTTCAAAGCCAGGTATCATTTTACTTTCACCAATCACGATTGGATATTTAGGATTTTTACCTCCCTCAATAATTACTTTGTCTAAATAAACTTCGAAATCAAGTTCAACTTTATCGCCTTTTTTGGCAACTCGTTCCGCTACAGTTTCTTTGACATTCATGGTCTGTAGTTGTTCGAGGGTTTTGTTGATGTCGCTATCTTCTGCTTTAACTTCTTTTTTGGTGACAGAGATTTTCTGCCACTCACCAAGAGTTACTTTGGGCAGTAAGGCTACTACAGCTTTATAAATTAAAGGATTGTCAGGAGCCATTTTATCAACATTGATTTTTGGTTGCCCAACGGTTTGTAATTTTTCTCTAGTAACTGCTTTATAAAAACTATCTGAAATAGCAGCATCAAGAGCTTCTTGATATAGCGCCATGTCGCCGAATTTGTTTTTGATCAAATCCAATGGTGCCTTGCCTGGTCGAAAACCAGGAACCTTATGTTTTTTAGAAAGAGAAATAGCGGCATTTTCCAAATGAGGTTTCAATTCTTCTAGTGATACTTCAATAGTTAGTTCTACCTCTCCTTTTCCTAGATCTTTTTTAGTTATTTGCATATTTTTTATTTAAACAATATTGCTATTAATAGTAAGGCTACAACATTAAGAATTTTAATCATTGGATTAATGGCTGGGCCAGCGGTATCTTTATAAGGATCACCAACAGTATCTCCAGTGATAGCAGCCTTGTGAGCCTCAGATCCCTTGCCACCATGATTACCACTTTCAATGTATTTCTTAGCATTATCCCAAGCACCACCACCAGAAGTCATTGATAAGGCCATAAAAATACCAGTGACAATACTTCCTACTAGAGCACCACCTAACGCAACTAGTCCATTATCTTTGCCGAATACTACAATAATCAAGATAGGAACCACCACGGGTATCAATGCAGGCACAATCATTTGTTTAAGGGCGCCTTTGGTGACGATATCTACAGCAGCTGTATAATCTGGTTTTTCTGTACCATCCATAATACCAGGCTTTTCTTTAAATTGTCTCCTTACTTCTTTAACAATGTACCCAGCAGTTTTTCCGACAGCCTCCATGGATAGAGCACCGAAAATGTACGGCAATAGTCCACCAATAAACAATCCAGCTAATACGTAAGGATTGTCTAGGGCAAAGACTGCGTTTCTTCCTACGGCAGCTAACTCTTCAGTGTAAGCCGCAAATAATACTAGCGCAGCTAAAGCAGCAGAAGCAATGGCGTAGCCCTTGGTAACAGCCTTGGTAGTGTTGCCAACCGCATCTAGGGGGTCAGTGATTTTTCTAACCTCTTCTGGCATTTCAGCCATTTCAGCAATACCGCCAGCGTTATCAGTAATTGGTCCATAGGCATCAATAGTGACAATAATACCAGCTAGGGAAAGCATACTCATAGCAGCTACAGCAATACCATATAAGTCAGCAAAATAATAAGCAGCAATAATACCAGCTACAATAACTAATACTGGCCAAACGGTAGCTTTCATACTAATAGCCAATCCTTGTATGATATTTGTGCCATGTCCTGTTTCAGAGGCCTTGGCAATTGACTGTACAGGTTTATACTTTGTAGAAGTATAGTATTCAGTTAACCAAACGATGAATCCAGTTACACCTAGCCCAACTAAACTAGCATAATAAATATCCATATATTTAGTAATAACTAGACTGTCCATCATATTTTTAGTGACAAAATAGAATCCAATTACGGTTAATAATCCAGCAGCAATTAAACCTTTGTATAAAGCCTTCATGATGCTGTCATTTTTTTCTATTTCCTCGACACTTTTTTTCTTATCAAGTTTGATAAACAATAAACCGATTAGTGAGGTGATAATAGCCACAGCTCCTAGAGCCAAGGGATAAAGTACAGCATTTTCCATAGGCATACCGTCTATAGTTTTATAGGTTAGACCACCCAATAGCATAGCAGCTACTAGCGTAACAGCATATGTTTCAAATAGGTCAGCGGCCATACCAGCACAGTCACCTACATTGTCACCTACATTGTCAGCAATAACAGCCGGGTTTCTAGGGTCATCTTCAGGAATACCTGCCTCCACTTTTCCGACTAAATCGGCGCCAACGTCAGCTGCTTTGGTGAAGATACCACCACCTAATCTAGCAAAAACAGAGATTAGAGAGCCACCAAAACCCAGGCCTATTAAATGATGCACCTCAACAAAAGGCAGGGCATACATACCAGCTACTCCAAGGAGTGCCAAGCCGACTACTAGCATGCCAGTGACAGAGCCACCTAATACAGCTAGGTTCATGGCTGGTTGAATGCCTTTTCGGGCTGCTTCAGCTGTACGTACATTAGCTCTAACAGAAACGTTCATGCCAATGATGCCAGCAGCAGCAGATAGAATAGCACCTATCAAAAAGGCTACGGCAGTAATCCAATCTTGAGTGGCAAATCCCAAGATAATAAATATAACCACTGCTAAATAAGCAATAGTTTTATATTGTCTAGTTAAATAAGCTTTAGCGCCTTCCTGAATAGCATTGGCTATTTCTTTCATTTTGTCATTACCGCTTGGTGCTTTAAGTATTTTTTTGATCAATACAACACCAAAAACGATAGAGATAATGGCAGCTAAGATAGCTAATAGTTTTACATCTAGCATAATGTTGAATTATTAATAAATATTAAGTTATTTTTTAGTAGTTTTCTTTTTACTCGTTTTTTTAACATCTTTATCAGCTGTTTTTTTAGAAGTAGCTTTTTTCTTAGCTGGTTTTTTCTCCTCTTTATCTTCTTTTACAGCTTCTTTCTCTTTTTTCTTTTCTTCCTTGTCTTCTTTTATGTCTTCATCTTTATCAGCTGTTTTTTTAGAAGTAGCTTTTTTCTTAGCTGGTTTTTTCTCCTCTTTATCTTCTTTTACATCCTCATCTTTTTCTGGTATGTTTTCTCCTTTGTCGTTAATTTTATCACCAGTTTCATTGGATACAATGTCTATTTTCCAACCAGTTAGTTTAGCAGCTAAACGAGCATTTTGCCCACCCCTACCAATGGCTAGTGAAAGCTGATCTTCATTAACCTTAACAGAGGCAGTTTTTTCCTCTTCATCAAGATCTATGTCAGCTATTTCGGCTGGGCTTAGAGCATTAGAGATAAAAGCCTTTTCATCTTCATCCCATTCAATAATGTCTATTTTTTCACCACCTAGTTCATTAATAACGGTTTGTACTCTAGCACCTTTTTGGCCAACACATGATCCAACTGGATCAATATTTTCTTCATTGGCTGTCACAGCAATTTTAGAGCGTGCGCCAGCTTCTCTAGAAATAGCCTTGATCTCTACTGAACCAGCAGCAATTTCAGGCACTTCAGTGGCGAATAACTCTTTGACAATTTCTGGATGAGTACGCGATAAAATTATTTCAGGACCCTTATTACCAACCTTTACTTCATAAATAAAGAAATTTAGTCGAGTACCGATATTATATCCTTCATTACGAATTTGTTCTTCTGGCGGTAGAATGCCATTGGCTTGACCCAGGTCAACAATATATCTACGACCCTCACGACGTTGAATGGTTCCTAGTATTAGCTCACCCTCTCTATCTTTGTATTCATTAAAGATGTGATCTCTTTCGGCCTCACGCAACCTTTGAATAATTACCTGCTTAGCAGTTTGAGCAGCCATGCGTCCATATTCTTCTGGCACCTCAAGTTTGGTCTCGATAATATCACCAACCTTGTAGGTTTTGCTGATTTCTTCAGCTTCAGAAAACATAAGTTCAGTACGAGGATTAAATTTCTTTATTAGCTCTTCCTCGTCTATTTCTTCACCTGCTTCTTTTCTTTCTCTTAATTCTTCTAGCATTTTTTCTTGCTCTTCAAGATCAACGTCTTCTACGACAGTCTTAACATCAAAAACAGCGGTTTGGCCATTGTCCGCATTAAATAATACTTTGATGTTTTGATCTTTTTCGCCGAATTCTTTTCTATAGGCAGCAGCTAGGGCTGCTTCTATAGCGCCGATTACTGCTTCCATAGACAGATTTTTTTCATCACAAATCTGTTTGATAGCAGTGGCCAAGGTTTTGTCAGTAGCCATAAATCAATATTAATTTATAAAAATAAGCTAGTTTACAGAGTAACTAGCTTAACTTCTTACACTATACAGTTTTTTGTACAATTAGTCAACCTATTTATATGGTTAATCTTTTTATGGAAAATTTATTTTCACGTTTATAAATCAAGCATATTTCAATTGAATAGGTGTCCCCAAAGGAAAATTCTTCACTAAAAATGTAGAAAGACTCTTGCATTCTTAGTATTTTTTGTTCATTTATGCTTTCTTCTGCCCAGCCAAAATTATAATTACTCCTAGTCTTAACTTCTACCAACAAGATTTGTTTATTTTTTTTCAATATCAAATCCAACTCACCATAACGAGTCCAAAAATTTTGGGCTATGACCTGCCAACCTAGGCTTTTATAGTATTGTGCGGCAATTTCCTCACCTTCATTTCCTAATTTTTTTCTAAACATAAAACAGGCTAAAAATTTCGCCTGTTTATATTGTAAAAATTATTTATTTTGTTTAGGTAACCATTTAGAATATTCTTGTTTATGCTTTTCTTGGGTCTCTTTATTAGGGACATCTTTTTTCCATTTTGCGATGATATAGATTAACCACACTACAGATACTAGTAACCAGAGGATTAACCAGAACCTGGAACTAAGATATAGAGCCCTTACTTCTCTGAAATAAACGAGCATAATACCAACGAGTCCAACTGACCAGCTCCAAACTTGTAATCTTTTCCAAGCTTTTCCAGCCACACCCAAATTTTGTTTAAGTTTTTTATGTGTATACAGGGCTACTATAATGGCGCCAACAAAAATAATCAATAGACCGATTCTGACAGGCCAAGAAAATCCTGCTTCAGGAAAACGTGCAAATAAGTATTCGAAATTCAAAAGTTTTGATAAATCCATAAAATTATATTTTATAAGTATTTCTATGTTAAATAATTCGTAAAATAAAGTCAACCCCGCTGAGAGCGAGGTTGGTAATCATTAGTATAAATTTTATTGTTTTATGAAAATTAAGCCAAAATGGTATTCGCCAGCTTTGAACTCTTTGTCTAATAGTAAATTTATTTGAGCAGAATTATTTATCAAGCTATCTTTATCAACTTTCATGTCATTATTTGGTGCAAAACCAGGGTTAGTATTACTCCAATCTACGATTAGTAATTTTCCATTTGGTTTTAATAGGCGAGTAGCTTCGCTCATCATTTCAAAGTGTTTTTTTGATTGAAACAAGACATTAACTAACATAGCATAATCTAGGGAAGCATCGGGAATTTTTGTGGCCCCAACCATTTCTATATTACTCCATATAGTTTTGATATTATACAGTCCGGCCATCCTAGCCTTTGATTCTATTTCAGATAAACTATTTTTTATAATATCAACGGCATAAACCTGTCCTTGATCCCCAACTATTCTAGCCGCTGTTAAAGTAAACAACCCTCCGCCAGCTCCTAAATCGGCAACCATATTCCCTATATCCATTCCTAGCATGTCCAGTAATATATCTTTGGCATTTAAAAGTTCACTCTTACCAAAGGTTTGCTCTTGAGTTTTTGCAGGAGTAACTGCTTCGGGGGTAACTGGCGCTGGTTCTGCTGCTAAAGGTGTAGTAGCTGTTTCATTAGATATTTCAGCTGGTACGCCTTGATTGGCTAATTGATTATTAGTCATGGAAGTGGGGTTGACCGGGGCGTCACTAGCAGGCATTGATGCGTCAGTTGGTGTAGCCACGTTGTTTAAAGGGGTATTGTTTTGCTCATCCATATTAAAACTTTAATTATCTATTTATTATTATAACAGAAACAAGTCTAATGTGCTATATAGTTATTTTTTTATACTAATATATTTTGTTGAATAAAAATAGAAAAAATAGTATTATAAATACATATTAATATTTTGCGTTATGTCCGAAATACATAAAATAGACAAGTATTTAGATGACTATTGTGAAACCGAGCAAACTCTATATAAAAGAGTTAGGTGCTGGAGGGATTTATTTTTTTCACCACTAGCTTTATTTTTCAAAAAAATAAACGTTAGTGCTAATCACTTGAGTTATTTTGGAATATTTATTTTGGGTGGTTTTGTGTATTTTGTTTTAGATGCTCCAAAAATAGCTAGTATTTTTTTAGTAGTACATGTTTTTATTGATGGTATAGATGGTGGGCTAGCCCGTTTACTTAAACAGGATGATACCGAGGGAGATTTAGTTGATACTGTTTGTGATCACACAGGTATTTTTATTGTTGTCTTAACTCTGGGTATATTTAGGTTGATAGATCCTAATATTGGTTTGCTTTATATTTATTTCTATACGGTTTGGCTATTCTTTATTATTGTTAGATATTGGCTCAAGATCCCCGTTCGTTTAGTGGTTAGAAGTAAAGGTTTGGTTTATGCGTTATATATATGGTGGGCATTCACAGGAGCAAATTATTTAAATATTGCTTTATTAGCATTCTCTGTTCTGATTATAATATTAACCGTAGTTAGTTTTGCAAAAATAAAAAAGGAGTTAAAGGGTAAGAAGAAAAGCCTTAAAGATTTTTAATAGCTTGATTTGAATGTTTATTTATTTAGTAAAAATATTTTGGTTTTTTCTACCAGCCGGAGTAGCCAACATGGCGCCGGTTTTATTTAAATGGGTGCCGTGGCTTAATTATCCGATAGATTTTAATAAAAGATATAAAGATCAGCCTATCTTTGGACCACACAAGACAATTCGTGGCTTCTTTTTTGGTATTTTGGCGTGTATGGTTTTTTTATATTGGCAGACTACGATAACCGGCAGTATGACAGATTGGTTGATAATCGATTATAGTCAGACCAATGTTTTTTTGCTAGGCTTTCTTATGGGATTCGGTGCTTTGTTTGGGGATGCAATTAGGAGTTTTTTTAAACGCCGCCGCCAAATTAAACCAGGGGTATATTGGTTTCCATTTGATCAAATAGATTGGATTATAGGCACTATCATATTTATGTCGTTTTATGTATACTTGCCTTGGCATATGTTATTATCAGCCGTGGCTATGGCTCTGTTTTTTCATCCATTCTTTAATTATTTGGGGTATATATTTAAAATCAAAAAAAATAAGTTTTAATCATGTCTGAAAAAATTAATCAAGAAATATCAATAGTAATTCCTCTTTTTAATGAAAAGGGTTCTTTGCAGGAATTAAATGATAAATTAGTTGATGTTTTGACTGGGTTAAATTTAACATACGAGATAGTCTATATAGATGATGGTTCTGATGATGGATCTCTAGATATTCTCAAGCAGCTCAAAGTAAGCAATCAACAAATTAAGGTAATTAGTCTAAGACGTAATTTTGGCAAGTCCGCAGCCCTAGCTATTGGGTTTCAGGAATGTCAGGGAGATTTAGTTGTTACCATGGATGCTGACTTGCAAGATGATCCCAATGAGATACCAAATCTAATAGCTAAAATAAATAAGGGTTATGATCTGGTTTCTGGTTGGAAAAAAGATCGCAAGGATCCTTTGGTAAAATTAATATCTTCTAAAATATTTAATATTACCGTAGCATCAATGACAGGAATAAAGCTGCATGATTTTAATTGTGGTTTTAAGATTTATAAAAAAGAGGTAGTAAAAAATATAAACGTTTACGGAGAGCTGCATAGATTCCTGCCAGCTTTAGCTCACCAACAAGGCTTTAAGGTGACAGAGGTCGTAGTTAAGCACCATGCTCGCAAGTTTGACGAATCAAAATATGGCAATCTTGGACTAGGTAGATTTACTAATTATTTATTAGATCCAATTAATGTTATTTTATTGACTAAGTATGCTCGTAAGCCAGCGCATTTCTTTGGTAATTTGGGTCTAATGTTTTTTCTCCTCGGTTCTGGTCTGTGTTTATATTTAACTATTGTTTGGTTTCAGGGGCAAGCTATTGGTAGTAGGCCGTTGTTATTTTTAGGGGTATTATTTATCATAATTGGCATCCAGTTGATATCAATGGGGTTTTTGGGAGAGATTATTGTTCGACAGGCAGACAAAAAAGAAACTAGGCACTACATAAAAAAAATCATTTAAAATGGGTTTCAAAAAACACATTGCACAATATTTTATAAAATCCCAGCTTTTGCTGGTGATTATGTTTTTTGCTATCTTTGCCTTAGCTTTTACACGACCCCATTCAGATAGTACCAATAACTCATCACGCTTTATGACTATGCAAGCCATAGTTGAGCAAGGCACACTAGTGATCAATGATTATCAGATTAATACTGATGATAAAATACTTCGGGATGGTAATTATTATTCTTCTAAACCGCCAGTTTTGTCAGTAGCTGGAGCGGGGGTATATTTTGTTCTATACAATGTTTTCAATCTTGATATTCGAATGTTAGATCAAAGCTGGGCTATTTATTTTATTAATTTAATTTTGGTGGGAGGTAGTTTTTTCGCCTTATTATTTATCCTCCACAAAACTATTAAATTATTAGATATTAGAAAAGAATATAGGACATGGCTATTACTAGGTTTTGGTTTAGGAACATTATTTTTTTCTTTTTTTATTTCTTTAAACAATCACACTATCGCGGGTAGTTTGTTGTTTATAGGGTTTTATTTTTTGTTAAAATTAAAATTAAAGAAATCCAATAACTATAAAAAATATTTGAGTTTATCAGGATTTTTTATTTCTTTGGCAGCGGTAATTGATATTCCGACTGGTTTAACATTTTTATTTTTATTTTTTATTTACTGTTTAGTAACATTTCCTAAAAAATATATAATTTACTATATTTTGGCAGCCCTACCTATGTTGATTCTACAGGTGGTACTTAATTACCAGGTTACTGGTGATTTTCTGCTACCTCAATTTCATCCAGAATTCTGGGATCCAGTAAGCGTTGCCTACGGCACAGCAATAAGGAGTAGACCATTGGTTTATTTGATAAATATATTGTTTGGCACACATGGATTATTTTTATATACCCCAATTCTCTTATTTTCAATTTATTCAATTTATAAAATTTTAAGAAACAGAAAAGCACATTTTAGGTTAGAGGCACTTATAATTTTCGTGGGTTTTTTAATTATAATTTTATATTATTCTTTAAAGGTTAGGGTTTACACTGGAGCATCCTTTGGTTATCGTTGGCTTATTGCTATTACGCCGCTACTTTATTTTTTCCTTCTTTTATTGTTTACCAAGAAAAGATCATATAACTTTTTGTTATTATTTACCACAACAACAGCTATTTCAATTGTAGTTGCTTTGATTGGATTTTTGAATCCCTGGGGAAGAACACTTGCTGATATATTATTATCCAATGGGCAAATTGTTAAAATAGATTTCCCATTATTAGTAAGTATTATGGTTTTGTTTGAGTAGTTTTTAAACTTGAGATATGAGACGAGCCAAATTATTTTTAATACAAAAATTACCAAGGCATCAACTAATTAGGTTTAGTTTTATTTTTTCTAATATTTTTAGTATTTTTTTAAAAGGCAATAAACACTATTGTCCAATATGTGAAACTGGCTTTAGTCGGTTTTTTTCTTATGGTTCTAAAAATAGAAATAATTCTTTATGTCCGGGCTGTTTGTCTTTGGAGCGTCATAGATTATTATGGTTTTATTTAAAAAATGAAACTAATTTTTTTAGAGATAAATTGAAAGTTTTACATTTGGCCCCAGAACAATGTTTTTATAGAAAATTTAAAAAGATGTCTAACCTTGAGTATGTAACCGGCGATCTTAATTCTCCATTAGCTGAGGTAAAATTAGATATTCACAAAATGCCGTTCACTGACAATCTTTTTGATGTTGTGTTTGCCAATCATGTTTTGGAGCACGTAGAAGATGATGTCAAAGCCATGAAGGAAGTTTATCGAGTACTTAAACCAGGTGGCTGGGCAATATTGCAAGTGCCGATAGATACTAAGAGGGACAGGACACTTGAAGACAAAAACATAGTTGAGCCAATAGACAGAGAGAGGTTATTTGGGCAGTATGATCATTTAAGGTTGTATGGTCGTGATTATATAGACAGGTTAGCATCCGCTGGCTTTAATGTTCAGGCAAAAAGGTATTGCGAACAATTAAATGAAGCCACTGTAACGAAAAGTAATCTGATGCAAAGTGAAATTATTTATATAGCTAAGAAAAAATAATCATATGAGAGTTTGTTATTTTGGTACATATGAAAAAGATTATCCACGTAATAGGAATATTATCAATGGTTTAATTGCCAATGGTGTGGAGGTGGTGGAATACCGAGTTGATCTATATGCTAAATTTGAAAATAAAATTAATCTTAGCCTGGGGAAGAAAATATTGTTGATATTTTTGGCAATTTTATTATATTTGAAATTAATTATCAAAAGATTTGGTCTAGGTAAAATTGATTGTGTTATCGTTGGTTATCCTGGTCAGTTGGATATGTTATTGGCTAGGGTTTTATTTTTGAGAAAAAAGATCATCTTTAATCCCATGTTATCTATTTATGATACTATGATTGATGATAGAAAAACTAGTAATAATTTTTTGATAAAAAAAGCTTTATATTTTTTGGACAAGATCAGTTGTCGTTTAGCAAATAAAGTAATATTAGACACGCCTGAACATGCCGATTACTTTGCTAAGAAGTTTAAGATACCACGACAGAAATTATCTCACGTATACATTGGCGCAGATGAGAATATTTTTTTTCCTTTAGAGAAACAGGAATCTAACAAGTTTAAGGTTTTATTTTATGGAAAGTTTTCTCCAATTCATGGGATTGATACCATAATTAAGGCGGCTAAAATTTTGACCACAGATAAATCTATAGAATTAGAAATAATTGGCACTGGTCAGCTACATGGTAAGATGCTGAAAATGTCCAATGATTTAGGAGTAAAAAATATTAAGTTTATGGACTGGGTTGATTTTGATAGATTGCCAGCCAAGATAGCACAGGCAGATGTTTGTATTGGAGGTCATTTTGGTGGTAGCCAAAAGGGTAGACGAGTGGTGGCTAATAAAGTTTTTCAAATGATAGCTATGAAAAAGCCAGTGATTATTGCTGACTGTCAGGCTTCTCTATCGGCTGGTTTTATAGATCAGGAGAATTGTTTGTTTTGTCCACCAAAAGATGCAAGTGTTCTAGCTGAAAAGATATTAATGATAAAGAACGAGCCTGCTTTAGCTGAAAAGATAGCCATCAAAGCTTTTGACTTATTTAATAATAATTTTGTTATTTCTAAAACAGGCAGAGCATTTAAAGATGTTCTGCAATATAAACAAAAGTCTACTTGGCTTCCCACGCCGGCCTATATGATGAGGAAGAGGACGATCTTAGAATATATACAAAATAATAAAATTAAAGTAGATAAATTTTTAGAGATAGGCATTGGCAGTGGTGATATGATAGCTAGTCTTAGCCCATATTTTAGTTCAGGTACAGGTGTTGATATTGGTCAGGAAGCCATTACTACTGCTAAGCACAATGTTGGTCATCCAAAAATAAAATTTGAATTAGCTGACTTTTTGAAAAGTACAGAAAAGGATAAGTATCAAATGATAGTCGCTCTAGAGGTATTAGAGCATATAGAAGATGATAGATTTGCTTTAGATAAAATAAACAAGCTATTAACTAAAGATGGAACATTTATAATGTCAGTGCCAGCACATCAAAAACAATGGAGCATTCTAGATGAGTGGGCAGGGCATTATCGTCGTTATGAAAAAAAGGAATTAAGTAAGTTGTTGGGTGATGCTGGCTTTAGAATTATTAAATTCTATAATTATGGCTTTCCTTTATCAAACATGTTATGGTTTATTAGAAAAAAGCTCATAAAAAAAGAGGATGTCATGGCTTCAAAGGAAGTTAATACTACTAGAAGTGGCATAGATAGAAGTGTGGCTGGAAGGTTTAGTTTTTTCTTCAAGGGATTTTTTGTCCTTCCATTCTATGTATTACAAAAATTATTTGTTAATTTTGATTTAAGTCCAGCCTATTTAGTTATAGTTAGAAAGAATTAAAAACTAATAAAACATCTATGAGGAAGCTAGTTAAACAATTTGTTGGAATATGCTCACAGACATTACCGATGAAAGAAGTGATTTATGAATTTGGATCTTTAAGGGTAGAGGGTCAAGAGAAGATAGCTGACCTAAGGCCATTTTTCAAAGGTAAAAAATTTGTTGGTGCTGATATGAGGCAGGGCATTGGTGTTGATGTGGTTTTAAATCTTCATAAAATAGATATACCATCAGAGTCAGTGGGTACGGTTATTATTATGGACACCTTAGAACATGTTGAATATCCACATAAAGCTGTTGAAGAAGCTTATAGGATACTTAAGCCTAACGGTGTATTGATAATTAGTTCTGTTATGAATTTCCCCATCCATGACCATCCGCATGACTATTGGCGATATACGCCTGAAGCATTTAAGAGCCTCCTTAAACCTTTTAGCTCATCATTTGTAGGCTCTGCCGGAGACAGGACGTTTCCCCATACTGTTGTAGGTGCTGGTTTTAAAGGTGAAATTTCTGATGAGGAAATGAAAAGATTTAAAACTAAATTTAAGATTTGGCAAAATCAATGGAGCAGTCCATTCAGAAGTGGCCGGAAAGAACTTATTAGAATGTATGCCCCACCAATTATATTAAGTATATATAGAAAAGTAAGAGGTATTTAAAAATCTATGTGTGGAATCATTGGCTACATTGGCAATAAAGACATAACACCACTTTTGTTAGATGGTTTACAAAAGTTGGAATATCGGGGTTATGATAGCGCTGGTATTTGTGTATCAGATAAGCAGCAACTCAAGACCGTTAAGGCTAAGGGTAAGATTTCAGAGCTGGCTAAAAAAGTAAAATCAAAAACCCTAAATGGTGCTATCGGCATTGCTCATACTCGTTGGGCTACCCACGGAGAGCCTAATGAGGCTAATGCCCACCCTCATCTAGATTGTAAGCAGGAACTAGCCATTGTACATAATGGTATTATTGAAAACCATCAAGCTCTAACAGAATTATTAAAAAAGGAGGGGCACAAAATAAAGTCGCAAACAGATTCAGAGATTATTGCCCATTTGGTGGAAAAATTTTATAAGAATGATTTAGAGGCAGCCGTACGTCAAGCACTTAAATTAATAGAAGGAGCCTTTGGTTTAGCTGTAATTCATAAGGATGAGAATAAAATAGTGGTGGCTCGTAAAGGCTCGCCACTGATTATTGGTGTGGGAGAAAATGAAATGTTTATTGCTTCAGATATTCCTGCCATATTAGAACATACTAAGAGAGTAATTTATCTTAACGATAATGAAATTGCTGTTATTACCCAAGGTAAATATATTATTACCAACCTCGAGGGTGAACAGATTAATAAGGAGGTTGATGAAATAAAATGGAATGTTGAGCAAATGGAGAAAAAGGGTTTTAAGCATTTTATGCTTAAAGAAATCATGGAGCAGCCCGAAGCTATAGCTAATACTTTACGAGGTCGCATTAAAGATGGGAAAGTTAAGTTAACGGTTGATTTTGATATTCAGAAAATAAACAGAATTATCATTACTGCCTGTGGTACTAGTTGGCACTCAGCATTGATAGGTAAACATTTTTTGGAATCAATTGCTCAAATTCCTGCTGAGGTTGATTATGCTTCAGAGTTTAGATACCGCAGCCCCATAGTTAGCTCAGAGGATGTAATGGTAGTGATTTCTCAATCAGGCGAAACAGCAGATACTCTAGCAGCTCTCAGAGAGGCTAAAGTTAAACAAGCTAAGACCCTAGGTATAGTTAACGTAGTTGGTTCAACTATTACTCGAGAAGTTGATTCTGGGATTTATTTACATGTTGGTCCCGAGATTGGTGTGGCTAGCACCAAGGCTTTTACTTCACAGGTAGTAGCGCTTTTATTGTTAGCTTTATATATTAGGCAACAACAGGGTCATGAGATTGATAAAGATTTACTCAAGCAACTAGACAAGATACCATATCAGATTAATCAGGCGCTTAAACAAGCGGATAATATCAAAGAAGTAGCTGCTAAATTTGTTGATAGTAAAAACTTTTTGTATTTAGGGCGAGGTCTCAATTTTCCAGTAGCTCTAGAAGGCGCTCTAAAACTCAAAGAGATATCATATATTCATGCCGAGGGTTATCCGGCTGCTGAAATTAAGCACGGCCCTATTGCTTTAATTGATGAGGATATGCCAGTAGTTTTTGTGGCCACAAAGAATAATTTATCACAAAAGATAATTAGCAATATGCAAGAAGTTAAGGCTCGTGACGGAAACATTATTGCTATTGTTAGTCAGGATGATAAAGAAATTTCCAAGTTAGCTGATAGTATTATTAAGGTGCCAGAGGTGATTGATGAGCTCTCACCAATTATCAATGCTATTCCACTACAATTATTAGCCTATTATATAGCAGACCTCAAAGGTTTAGACGTGGATAAGCCTAGAAATTTAGCTAAATCAGTAACCGTAGAGTAGATATGAAGAAAATTATTTTTATTTTATCAATATTATTTTTTGCTAGTAGTCTTTTGTTAAATATTAACAAAACTCAAGCAGCTGGTGGGCCTTGTGTTGATTTTTTCTATGGTATCGGTTGTTCACATTGTGAAGCAGTAAAACCATTTATAACTCAACTTGCCAATGATAATCCCACCTGGCAGATTAATTGGTATGAAGTTTATGAGGATCAAAATAATGCGGATTTATTAAATCAAATGTTTGCTAAGCATGCCATCACCAGAGGTGGAGTGCCAATAGTTTTTGTTGGAGATACTTATATTATCGGCGATACACCTATTAAAAGAGGTCTGGAGGAAGCTGTAGGGAGTTTAAGTGTTTATGCTTGTCCAGCTACTAGTTTAGATAAAATACCAGCGTCTAAATCATCAGTACCCACACCAACTCCAGTTAAGCGAGGTGCAAACGAGGAAGCGCAGCCAGAATTATTTGGCTCTCTAGAACAGTCAGAAGATTTAATCCAACAACAATCTGTTGATGCGGCTGGTGATTCCAAATTACCACAGGGAATAGTGGTGTATGTTGTATTTGGTCTTTTGGTGATAATGTTGGCGGTATTTATTATCAAAAATAGAACCTAAATAAAATTTTGAAGTAAATAAAAAAACACCCTAGTAAAATTTATGGGGTGTTTTTAAATTTATTATTTTATCAATGCTTCAATTGTCTGTTTTGTTTTATCTAAATCCTCAAATTTTCGTGCTACTATTCCTAGGTTGCTAGCAGAGTTTATATTTTCTTCAACATCATCAAAATAAACTAATTCATTTCCTTGTAGGTTGTTTTTTGTCAATATATTTTGATAAGCCTGTGGATCTGGTTTTACAAAACCTGTTTCCCAAGAAAAATAAGCCTGATCTACGCTGTCGAAAATCTCTGTAAAGTTTTGTCTATAATAAGTCGTTCGCTCTTTGAAGTTGTTGGATAGAATAAAAATTTTTAGTCCAGATTTTCGTAAAGTTTTTATATATTCTAAAAATGCAGGCACTAAGCTTTCCCCAGAAAACCATAGGTCAAAAAAATCTTCTTTAGATATTGATAATCCTAAATCTTTTAGTCCTTGCTGCCACAGTTTAAAGAAATCTTCACAGCCCGGTTGTCTGGCTACCTTGATTACTTTGCTAAAAATATTAAAAAAATCTTCGTTAGGGATATTATATTTTTGTTCGAGTCTATGGGTAAAGTAACCTGACTCTGTTATGATGACCCCATTGAGGTCAAAGGCTATAGCTTTAATCATTTTTTTAGAATAAATAATTAGATTAATTATTACATCATCTGACGTTTTGTCAATTATATAAATAAAAAACACCCATCATAGAGATGAGTATCTTTTGGTGACCCCACGGAGAATCGAACTCCGGTTGCTAGGATGAAAACCTAGTGTCCTAACCACTAGACGATGGGGCCTAGTAGGAAAACGTCAATATAATAGCAAGAAACATGATTAAAGTCAAGTCTTTAAGTAGGTGTTGGTTTTAGTTTTTTGGTTCGGAGGTATTCCATAGGAAGTCATAGATACTCTTCATGCTGTTTACTATTACTTCGTGTTTGATTAAAGTTACAAAAGGTGGTTTACCAGAAAAGTGTATCATATTGTCTTTGATAAACCACAATGAAGAAGAAAATTTAATTTCAGCAGGTAGTTCCCTAATGCGTATATTTTGACTTTTTATTTTATAGGGATCAATTTTTTCGAAAGACCCATATGGTACCAAGGTGTGCGTTAGCACTTCTTTTTTCTTTTTTTCTTTAAGAAATATTTTATTAAAATCCTCGGAAAATATTTTAGCATAATTTCCTACCAAAGGAGAGTCTATAGTATAGAGGATATCTTTTTTCTTTAAGTTAGATATTATCTTTTCTATAAATTTTTTGATACTAGTTTTAGTGTCATAGACCTGACCAAAAGGGAAGTGTGATTCAGAGCGATATAAATTATTAAGACTAGTTTCTAAATTAGTAGCAATGTCTACCTTATAAAGTAATGATTCTTTAATTGTCTTGGGAGACTCTACCCAATAATAGATTGCCCCACGATATTTATGAGCAGTTAGGTAATTTTCTTCTTTTAGTTTTTCTAAGATACTAATTACAGTAGTACGGGGGAGATCGGCTTGTTTAGCAATAGCGGCTGCCTTGGCTTCACCTAATTCTGTCAAAGCTAAATAAACCTTGATTTCATTATCATTGAAACCTAATTCTTGAAGTTGACTTTTGATTATTTTTTTCATATTTTTATTCTTATTGTCGAAATTTTTCGACAATTTGTATAATATTTTAAGCTAATTTTAGCTAAAAAGTAGCAATATGTTAAAAATAGTATAAAAAATTCAGCTAAAATCCTCTATTTGCATAATAATACAAGTGTAAGAGTTTAGCAACCACTGTCCTTTAAAATTAGGAGGAAAAATCATGTCAGCAACCTACGTGTTTCCCGGAAGCTTTTGTCCGCCGACCTATGGTCATTTTCAGACCTTGCGTAAAGCAGCTATAATGTTTGGTCATGTGGTAGTGATTTGTTCGACTAACCCACAAAAACATGATAATTGGTTTACTCCTCAGGAATGTGTTCGTCTGTGGCATAGTTATGATTTACCCGAGAATGTTTCCGTCCAATACTTTGGTCAGCAGAAGTATGATTTATCGCAAGTGACTATGATTAGAGGTTTGCGTGAGGTTAGTGAAATGGATTATGAACAACAGGTGATGGATTTTAATCGCCAAGAGTTTGGGATTAATAATTACGTGCATCTATTTTGTGATCCAGAGTTTAGCCAAATATCTTCTTCACGAGCCCGGCAACTTGCTACTAAGTTGGAACTAGAAAAGTTGCCTCAGTATGTATCACCATTGGTAGCTTCAGCTTTACTGGAGAAAGTCTTGCAGGCCAAGAAATTATTTTTGGTGGTAGGTAAACCTGGTTCTGGCAAATCCACTTGGCTCAAACAGTTGTGTCAGATTGATGGCAATTACTGGGTTGATACCGATCAATTCAGTGAACAGCTCAAGCCTATGCTTAGGCAAAAGTTTGGCCGTGATGATCTGGTGGAGCTGTACTTGGAGCAACCTGAGCAAGTGACTGCGGCTATTAAAGATCCTTGGTTTGATTTACTTGGGCAGTCTTTGAAAAATACCCCGGTAAACAGCAATATTTTTGTTGAGATAGCCTATGGTCTAGCTGAAGACAAACAGATGTTTCGTTTTGTTGGTGGTCAGGTGATTTATGTCGGCTGTGATGATTCAAAACAAAACCTGGACAGGATAGATCAACGGGGCACTCCGGAACACAAACCTTTTGTGGATAGGATTCCTGGTTGGACAGGGACAGTTCAGGTAGCTAAAAAGCATCAGCTCAAGCTACTTAATGTAGACACGGCTGGTTCATTGGCAGATTTAGAGCGACAAGCTGAGCAATTTAACCTTTTACTAGGTCAGGGAGGAGCATTGCCATGGAAGACCTTTTCGCCAGAATAGTATTTGGTCATTTAGCTGGAGATTATCTCTTACAGACCAAGGCCATGGCTCTTAATAAGACCTTGCCGGGTATTAGGGGGATTACTTGGTGTAGTTGGCACTGTCTGATTTACACCGCGGCCATGGCTTTGTTTCTTTGGACGCTTAACCCCTTGCTTATTGGATTCATTTTTATTAGTCATTGGGTTATAGACCGTTGGTCCTGGGGTCAGAAATGGTTAAACCTGATTAGGGGCAGGAATTTCATTCAAGCCCATGCTAGTCAGGAGCAGTATCGAGAAATTGACATTGCTTTTTCCTGCCTAGTCTATGCAGTAGTAGACAACACTCTGCATTTGCTCATTGTTTGGTTGATTGCCAAATCCTGGTAATCAAAAAGGACCCAAGTAATCTTGGGTCCTTATTTATTTTACTTCGATTTTATTATCGAGTTGCGCCAGAATACGTAATAGATTGCATGATATTCCAATCCTCGGTAGTTTCTGGTAATTTGTTGTAAATATATTTAAAAGTTTTAATGCCCTCTGTTTCACTATTAAGGTTTCTATTTTCAGCTCTTTGTCTTAAGCCGTAAGCCATAACAGTCACAGCGGCGTTATCATTTGGCTGTTCCATATTTGCATCACGTAGATATATTTTTTTGAATTCTACCTTAGCCCTATGTTCTGCAGCCTCATTGGTTTTGGATGGCCAGCGACCATTGGCGATTTTAATAGCATCTGTCATTTCATCTTCGCTTTCTGGTAATTTACCAAAAGCAGATTTATAAGAATGAATTACTGCCGCTCTTTCACCTTCACCAAGATTCTTAGTATTGGTATCTACACCATAGGTGATAAATTGATTGATGGTATCTTTGACACTTTGGGCCACACTGGCTACGTCAGCTACCAAAGAACGTAGATACTTAATTTCATTTTGTTGTTCTTTAACAATACTACGTAATTCTTTTAATTCATCCAAAATATCTCCCAGGCTATTGCCTAATAATAATTGAGCTTTTTTCTCCATGTCTACTATTGGGTCTACAATAATGTCTGGTTTGACTGGTGTGTTATGTTCTGGACCTTCATAGGTCTCTAAAATGGCATTACCAGCAACTTTGCCAGTGGTATATAGGGCTGTGATAGAGAAATAGTAATCTTCATCAACCTTGAAGTATGATCCAAAGTCCCCACTTCTATAAGCAGAGGAATTGTTTATTAGATGGCTAGTAGTATCTTCATTGGTTATATATTTTAAATAACCATCGCCAGGATAAGCTGGTTTAGAATCACTTTTTGAGGCTACTACTTTATAACCATTGAATCTAGCGTCATCAATTTTTTCCCAAGAGACTAATACGCCGTCTGATGAGGAGCTAATACTTACCACTGGAGTAGGAGTAGCCACATTTGATGTGTCATCATCATCTTCGTCGTCGTCTGTGTCGCTGCTTCCCGGGTAGGTTAAATGCAAGACATTACCAGCTACTTTTTCACCACAACCATAGACTGCAGTGATGGAGAAATAATAATCCTCGCCTTCATCCAAGTAAGAGCCAAAATCTCCATTTCTATAAGAAGAGGAGTTGTCTATTTCCTGTGAGACAATACTGGTGTTAGTGATCCATCTCAGATAACCATTAGCTGGATAAACTGGTGTGGAATCATTTTGAGAAATAACCACTTTATAACCATTTAGATCTTCATGGGTAATTTCTTCCCAAGATAAAGTGATGTCATCGCTGTTTTCTGTAGCACTGACTACCGGCGTGATTAGATTATCGCTACAATCAGCAGGAGGATTTGTAGCTAGACCTATATTTGGTAGGGCTAAGATTACAGCAATAAACGTAAAAATTGCTTTTTTCATAGTTTTTATTAGATTAATTAATTTAATAAAGTATAGCAAACAATGATAATAGAGCAAGGTTTAGTTGTGGGTAAACATATCTTCATTGGAGAACCTAATTTTTGCTCTACTTGGATCTTCTTTGCGATTACCAACAGCCAAAAATACCGTAGAATTCAAATTAGCTGGCAATTGTAAGATTTTATCTACAGCTTTTTTATCAAATCCTTCCATGGGACAAGAATCAATATTTAATTCTGCTGCAGCTGCTAGACCAAAGCCTAGGGCAATGTAGCATTGCTTGCTACTCCAGCAAGCGACATCTTCATCCGATTTCATTTTAATGGAACCCTTCATCATTAGTTTTGCTGGCTGCATTTTTAATTTTTTTACTTTATCGCCACCTGTGGCTAAATCTATATAATCATCAATTCTTTGACTTATGTTTTTTTTGTCGGTACGAGCACAAAAAATTAACAGATGAGAGCAGGTGTCTATTTGTTTTTGTAAAAAAGACCTAGTTTTTATTTTTTTCTTAAGATCTAAATTTTCCACTACATAGACATGAAAAGATTGTAGACCGTAGGAAGTAGGAGCCATTCGAATGGCGGTTAGGATTTTGTCTAAACCCTCTTTTGATACCGGCCTATCAACATCGAACTCTTTGGTAGCAAAACGCCATTTTAAATTATCTAAAAACCCCATGTTTTATTGATTAATTCTTAATTATATAGTCATTATAACAATAATAAGGAAAAATATATATGCTTTAGCAAAATCTGTTTTTTTTGAACAAGAAGTGTTATACTGTCTTCATAATTAATTAAATTTTTAACTATGAGTTTTTGGAAAAAGAATGGTTTGCTATTTGTAGTTTTTTTAACTGGAGCAGCTGTATTAGTAGTAGAAATTTTGGCTGTACGTATACTTTCCCCCTATTATGGCAATACAATTTTTACTGTTTCTGGTGTACTGAGTGTAATATTAGCAGCCCTAAGCGTGGGCTATTACCTTGGTGGTCGTTTAGCAGATAAGCATCCCTCAGAAAAAATATTTTTTAGTATTATTTTAATCAGCGGACTATTGGTTTTACTTTTACAATTATTTACGATTATTCTATTACCATCTATGGGTCATTCATTGTCTATGGTTTCTGGCCCAATAGTTTCATCTCTTATGATGTTTTTTGTCCCTAGTTTTTTACTAGGCATGTTGTCACCGTTTACCATTAAGCTACAGCAATTGCGGTTACCTGAGCAGGGAGTGGGAACTATCTCAGGAAGGATATTTTTTTGGTCAACTCTAGGTAGTATTTTAGGTAGTTTAATGACAGGCTTTGTTCTGATACCAAATTTAGGAGTAAATGAGATTTTAATATATACCGGCTCATTGTTGGTTCTTTTGGGCTTATTGCCTATTTTGAAATTGGGTTTTAAGAAAAAGATTATTGCGCAAATAATTTTGTTAATAGGCTTAGTAGTGGTGACTACTAGTAGTATTGTTGCTTCTGAAGAGCAGGAAGAAAACGTTTTATATATTAAAGATGGAATCTATCAAAAAATTATGATTTATGACACGGAAGATGCCTATGGTCGAGGAGTTAGAATTATGCAGCAGGATCGTAGTCCATCAAGCGCTATGTTTTTGGATTCAGATGAACTGGTATTTGAATATTCAAAATATTATCCAGCCTATCAGTTTTTTAAGCCAGATTTAAAAGAGGCATTGATTATTGGAGGGGCAGCCTACTCTATTCCCAAGGTTTTGTTAGAGGAGATTGAAGATATTACAGTTGATGTAGTAGAGATAGAGCCATCATTATTTGAGTTGAGTAAAGAATATTTTCGTTTGCCCGATGATGACAGGTTAAATAATTATGCAGAGGATGGTCGTCGTTTTTTAGCTAATACTGAAAAAAAATATGATTTGATATTTGGAGATGCTTATTATTCTAGATACTCTATTCCAGCTCATTTATCTACAAAGGAGTTCTTTGAGTTATCCAAATCAAAATTAACCGACGAGGGCATATTCATGGGTAATTTTTTAGGTAGGTTTGGTGACACAGCACCATCTATATTGCTTTCAGAAATAAAGACATTCCAGGAGGTATTTCCTAACAGTTATTATATTGCTACTAGTAAACAAAAGTTTGATGGCTATCAGAATGTTGTTTTTATAGGTTATAATAGCGATCGGAAAGTTGATTTTAGTGATTTAGCTATCAGGGAGCATGAGAATATAACGATTAGCGGTATAGCCGAGCATCTGGTAGATATTGGTAGTTTAGATTTGACAGAACACATTTTATTTACTGATAATTATGCGCCAGTTGATTATTTAACTGCCAAAGCTATAAAAAATACAAAAACTGCTGAGTAATAAGAAAAAAATCAATTTTAAAAAACTCACTAAAGGTGAGTTTTTTATTTTGTGTTATTACCCTATTTTTGGTATAATTTATGTATTATAAATAATTGTAAATCTATATAAATGGCTTCATCGCTACCAATTTCACAGGAGGATTTAAAAAATACATTGATAGACCTAAAGGTTATCAAAAAAGCAGACTGGGATGCCGCAACAAACAATGCTCGCCGCCGCCGCCGTGGGGTTGAGGAGGTTTTGATTGAGAGGGGCTTTCTTAATGAGAGGTATTTGTATGAATTGATCAGCAACAAGTTGGATGTTCCCTATGTAAATTTACGCAAGAGGAAAATTGATCCTAAGATTTTGACCACCATAGAAGAGGGTTTAGCCAACGAAGCCCACGCAATTCCCTTTAGCTTGGAAGGTAAGACATTAAAAGTTGCTTTTGTTGACCCTCTAGATAAAAAGAAAATAGCATTAGTCAAAAAGGCGACCAAGAAAAAAATGGAGGTTTTTATGACTAGTTATAAGAACTATCTATTTGCAACTCGTCTTTATGAAAAAAATATAAAGAAGGAACTTTCAGACATGCTTAACACTGAAGTTGTTTCTAAGGATGGTAAAGTTAGCAAGATTGAGATACCAGTTATTAAGATTATTGATGCTATTTTAGAATATGCAATTTTTGAACAGGCTTCAGATATACATATTGAAGCTTTGCCTGATGCAGTGGTGATCCGTTTCCGTGTTGATGGTGATTTACACGATAAAGCTGAATTGCCAGCTTCTATGCACGATGCTCTTTTAGCTCGAATAAAGATTTTAGCCAATTTAAGAATTGATGAACACAGGGTTCCTCAAGATGGGCGATTTTCTTTTAAAATAGAAGACGAAGAGGAATCAGTGCGTGTGTCTATTATTCCTGCTTTTTATGGAGAAAAAGTAGTGATGAGATTAATGACTGATGAAGCTCAAAATTTTACTTTAGAAGATATAGGTTTTTCAGAAAAAAATGTTAAAATTATGGAAAGGCAGATCAAAAAGCCTTTTGGTATGATTTTGGTCGTTGGTCCAACCGGTTCTGGTAAAACCACCACCTTATATACAGTTCTCAATATGTTGAATACAGAATTAGTTAATATTTGCACCATTGAGGATCCAATAGAATATGGTGTTCATCGTATTAATCAAACTCAGGTTAATGAAAAAGCAGGCTATACTTTTGCGACTGGTTTACGTTCATTACTGCGTCAGGATCCTGATATAATCATGATTGGTGAGATTCGTGACAAAGAGACTGCTCAAATTTCAGTTCGAGCTGGCTTGACTGGACACCTTGTACTATCTACCTTGCATACCAACAATGCATCTGGTGCACCGCCGCGTTTGTTGGATATGGGAGTAGAGCCATTTTTAGCAGCCTCCACTTTAAATGTGGTTGTTGCTCAGCGTTTGGTGCGTAGAATTTGTATAGCTTGTATAGAAAGTTTTCATTTATCCAAAGAAGCATTGACTAGTCTAAGTAAGGAGTTTGACCTTGAGGAAATGTTGCAGCGTTTTAAAGTGCTAGGTTTTGCAGAGAAAAAAATAAAGTCTTTTGATAAGCTCAGTTTTTATAAGGGAAAAGGTTGCTCTAGGTGTGGTGATTCTGGTTATAAAAAGAGGGTGGCTGTTATGGAGATTTTAGAAAATAAAGACGATGTGCAGGCTAGTATTATACGCAACGCCTCCTCTGGTGAAATAAATAAGGCAGCCAAAGCCCAGGGCATGGTTACTATTTTTGAGGATGGCATGCAAAAAGCGTTGCTAGGTCTAACTACCATAGAAGAAGTTTTACGTATTAGGAAGGAATAATTTTTAAAAACAAAAACAAAAATGAAGTATCTAGACAGCAAACATCAAGTTATAGACGATACTGAAATAGAGGCCAAGGCAGTTGTTAGTATGGCCCAAGACAAGCAAAAGCAGGCTCTCAAAAAAGAGTATGCGTCTTTTAAATTATATACAGGGAAGAAAGGCCCTAAAAAAAAGGTGAAAAAAAGAAAGATACTAAGAAAAAGCCAGACAAGAAAAAGGATGAAAAGAAAAAGGATGAAAAGAATAAAGAGGGAGCTAAGAGGGTAGAAGAGTTAGAGAAGAAGCTAAAAGCTACTAAAGTTAAAACAAGTAAAGCTGGACGTGAAGTTAAAGATATAAAAGCAAAGAAGAGTATCGTGCTCGGTGGCATTAGTTTAACCGATAAGATGGTTTTTATGGACAATATGTCCACCATGATGAAAGCCGGGTTAGCTTTAGCGCCATCTATAAAGACGTTAGCCAAGGAAACTAAGAATAAAAAATTAGCTAATATTTTAGAACACTTTTACAATTTAGTTGAAAATGGGCAGTTGCTGTCTGTGGGCATGAAGAAACATCCTAAGGTTTTTTCAGAAATGATTATTGCTACAGTCGAAGTTGGTGAAAACACAGGGATGTTAGCAGATACTCTAGGGCATTTAGCAGAAATACTTAAAGCTCAAAAAAGACTACGCAGTAAAGTGTTTGGTGCTTTGATGTATCCGTCAATTGTCTTACTAGCCATTGTGGTTGTTAGTTTATTTTTAGCCCTATTTGTTTTCCCACAGATGGTATCAATTTTTGAGGGCTCTAGTGTAAAATTACCGTTTATTTTGATAGCCGTACAGTTTTTAAATGAAAGCATTAGAGCGTATGGTTGGTTTATGTTAGCTGGCTTGATTGGCATTGCAGTATTTATTAGGTATATTTTCAAATTAAAAAAACCTAAACTATGGTTACACACAGTTATACTGAAGGCGCCTATAGCTGGCAATGTCATTAAAGAATTGTCGTTGACTCGTTTTGCAGGAAATTTACACGCATTGTTATCAGCCGGTTTAGCTATTGTTGAATCACTACAGATAGTTGCCAAGACAGTTGATAACCATCGTTATCGTAAAGTTATTTTGGAAATGGCCACTGAATTGGAAAAAGGAGTTTCATTGCATGAAGCTATGAGTGCTAGGGCGCATCTATTTCCCTCTATTACAATTCAACTTTGTCAGGTGGGAGAAAGTACTGGTGAGTTAGAAAATATTTTAAAGAAAGTATCTGATTATTATGAGGAGAGAGTTAGTACTGTTCTAGCTAACTTATCTATGATTATAGAGCCAGTGTTATTGATACTCGTTGGATTAGCAGTTGGTTTTATTGCGGTGTCTGTTATCAGTCCTCTGTATGAACTTACAAATTCATTTGCCTAAAATATGAAAAATAAATTAGGTTTTACTTTGGTTGAGGTGCTAGTAGCACTATTTATTGCAGTGTTAATATATGTTTTAAGTACAACTGCTTATAAAAATTGGCAGAAGCAAGTGCAAATTTCTAATTCAGCTGATGAGCTACGTAGTTCTTTATTTAGAGCGCAACAATTAGCTACTGCATCAGCTGATAATGCATCCTGGGGAATCCATATGGAGACCGATCGATATGTACTGTTTTCTGGAGATTTTTATAATGTTAGTGATCCCAATAATAAAGAAAGTATATTACAAGGCACACAGATATTTAGTCCTGGCTCTAGTTTTGCAGATGGAGTAGGAGGTTATGGTCCCGATGTGGTTTTTGCTAAACTCACCGGACAAACAGTTAATACCGGTACAGTTTCCATTATTACTTTAGTGCAACCTAGTAATACTAGTACTGTTACCATTAATTCATCAGGTCAAATTGATATACCATGATAAAGAGGATTAACAATCAAGGATTTTCTATAGTAGAGCTTTTAGTTGCCATTGCTTTTATTTCTATTAGCACAATTTTAATTTTACATATCACTAGTTCTAATAATAAATTGCGACGTATCAATGAAGAGGACTTGCAAGTGTTATTTTATGCCACCGAGGCAGTGGAGGCTACTAAGATAGTTGACTGGAGTGATTTAACGGTCGGAGGTCATCACCCTGTTTTAGTGAGTGACATCTGGACGTTGTCTGCAGGTAGCGAAGTGATAGATGGTAGATATACAAGGACAGTGACCATAGATGAAGTTTATAGAACTAATATTTCTAATGGTAATGTCTATGGAGATATAGGAGGTGTTAATTTAGACGCAGATACAAAGAAGATTACTGTAAGCGTTGACTGGATTAGTGCTACAGGTGTTAGTAAGCAAGAAACCTTAGAAACATATAGGCATCGTTGGCAGGCTGACCGATGGACACAAACAGACTGGTTTGGTGGCGCAGGGCAAAGTACCTGGTCAGATGAAGATATGTTTTTTTCTAAGGACACAGGTATTGATATTCGAACACCAGGAATAGTAAGTTTAGTTTCAGGGTTTATTGATTGGAGTTACGCAACCACTACAGATACATTTGATACACCTGGTAATTTTGAGGATAATGATGTTTTTGAGTTGGATGGCTATGCGTATTTAGTAACAAAAAATAATCCATCAGGCGATGAATTTTATGTTTTAAATGTCGCCGATCCAGAAAATACATCTAAAGAATCATCGCTTAATATAGGTGGTTCAGTAACTTCAGTAATAGCTCGTGGAAATTATGTTTATTTATCTACACATGTTAATAATGCAGAATTTCAAATTATAGATGTTAGCGACAAGGAGTATCCCGCTGTTATTTTTAAGTATGATTTAGATAGTAACGTAGACGCTACTGATGTGGCCGTTGATAGTAATTATGCTTATATTGTACAGGGAGATACAATGCACTCATTTGATATTAGTAATCCCACTACAGCACAATATTTGAGCTTTATAGAAGTAGATGATAATACGTCTAAGATATTTTTATCTGCCAATTATGTATATTTAGCAACCAAAGATGCTGATAAAGAGATGCAAATTGTTAGTGTGGCTACTCCAACTGTTATGCAATTAGTTGGTCAGTATAATTTAGACGGGTCTTTAAAAGGTACAGATGTAGCTGTTAGGGGCTCTAGAGCGTATTTGTCGACTGAAAATAGTGGCTCGTATCCAGAGTTTTATATTTTTGATGTTTCCAATCCAATAAACCCAATATTATTAGGAGAGCATGAGATAGGGGAAATGGTGCACTCCTTTTCTATAGTTGGACCTTATATTTTATTAGGGACTAATTTTTTAAACGAAGAATTGGTTGTCTTAGATGTTAGTGATCCATTAGTTATGATTCAGGTTTCGGGTTTTAATTTAACAGGTTATGTGTTGGGCATGTCTGCAAACTGTTCTTTGATATATGCTGCCACATCAGGTAATCAAGAGGAATTTTTTATTATTTCTACTGAAGTAGTAAATTGTGAATATGCTGATATAGGTGAATTAGAGTCATCTACTTTTGATACGGGTAGTGATCAGGTGGCTTACAACTGGATTGCATTTACCGGTACGGAGCCATTAGATACCAGTATACGCTTTCAATTAGCGACTAGTAACAATTCTTTGGGACCATGGAATTTTGTTGGTCCAGATGGGACAGCTACCTCTTATTACACTGATGAATCTGGGGAGCTGATAAACTACACGCATCATTTGAATCAGAGATACATGAGGTATAAATTATATCTGGATAGTCAGGCGGATTTAGAGGTGCCAATTTTAGAAGAAGTTACCATTAGTTATTCAACTTTTCCATGATAAAAAAAATATCAATTACAAATAACGGCAAAGGTTTTACCTTAATAGAAACTCTAGTATATATTTTTGTTACTAGTATGATTTTGATGGTTATTAGTAGTTTGGTAATGAATGTTTTGAACGTGCGTAAAAAAATAAAAGCCTCCAATGAAGTTCAAAATAATGCTCGTTTTGTCATGAATTTTATTAACAATAATATACATAATGTTGATACGATAATTAATGTTAGCCCAGATCCTGATCAATTGCATTTTTATAAAGCAACAACAACTAGATTTAGTTTGCATCTAGAGTTAGGTAATTTAGTGTATAGAGAAACAGAAGATGTTGGAGCTGGATTTCCAGACCAATCAACAGCTACTCCTATTATTTTAAACACTAATACAGTTGTAGCAAGTAATTTTGTCCTATCTCCAACATTAGATAGTAGTGGTAGTTTTATTGCTGGCACAGAAATAAATTTTGTACTAACATCAGGAAATATTTTAAACTTACATGGGTACTCACAGCAATCTTTTGATACGTTTATGAGTATTCGCTAGTCTTATGAAAGAAATTATAAAATCACAATCCGGAGCCACCGCCCTAATTGCTGCCATAGTAACAGCAGCGGTTATTTTATCTATTTCTTTATCGGTTATGGTTATATCGCTGAATAATAAGTCTAGTATGTTGTCTTTTAAAGATTCCATACGTACTTTTTATGCAGCTGAATCAGGAGTAGAGGAATCATTAATGCAGCTTAGGAAGCAACCCAATAATTTAATATTCAGCGACATAAGCGTTGATAATATAAATGTATCTAGTCAGTTTGTGGAGAGCGGTGGTTGTGCTGGTGGCGGAGTTTGTAATTCTAATATACAATCTACTGCCAGTACTACGGAGGCCACGCGCAAGGTTAGATATACCTGCACGCAGGAAATTTCAAATTGTGCTTGGGATGAGTTGGTTCCCTAGATTATATTACCTTTATTGGAGGGAAAGGTAACAGCTTCGGTGATATTAGTTTTGCCGCTGATATATTGAAGTATTCTAGACATACCAAAACCACAGCCAGCATGGGGCACTGCTCCATTCTTTTTTATTTGTTCAATATACCACCCAAAGTCATCTAGATCTCCACCTTTAGCTTCTAGGCGTTTGAACATTTTGGAATTTTTTAAGCGTCTTATTAATTCTTCTAAAATATGCACTCGAGCAGCTGCTCCGACTGCTTCTCCACCAAAAGGTAATATCAGGTCAGAACTCAGTACCCGGCCGGGATTATCTTTAGAAGGTAGCATGTTGAAGAATTTTTCTACTTCAATGTCATTATGCTCTTCATACATTGGGTCAGGATAATGGGTAATAAATAACGGTTGATTATCAACCGTTGCTAGTAATAGTTTTTCTCTTTGGCTAGAAATGTCATCGCCCCAGTTAATATCTTCTCCCAGCGCTTCTAGTTTTTTAATAGCCTGATCATAGGTAAAGCGTTGGAATTTTGTTGGACACTTAGTCAGTCTTTCCAAGTCTTTACCGTTTAAACCAAAGTCTTCCTGGGCCTTTGGGTGTTGTGACACTTTTTGTGCTAGATGGTGTATTAGGCTTTCTTCGTATTCTAATAGTTCCTCAAAATTTCCAGCAAATTCTATTTCCAGCATGGTAAATTCTGTTAGGTGCCTATTATCAATTTTTTCCTCGGCTCTAAATGATGGACCAACGCAATATACTTTTTGTAGGGACGGTACCATGGCCTCTAAATATAGTTGACCGGTTTGTGATAGGTAGGCATTTCTATTAAACCATTTGTGATTATTATCAACACTAACTTCGAATAGAGTGTTGATGTTTTCACAGGCGCCAGAAGCACGGACCACTTTTGGTGGAAACAGTGGCACGAATCCTTTGTCTGCAAAAAATTTTTCTGCCTCTTTGAGGACAAAGCCCTCTAGGCGAGCAGTTTGTGTTTTGTTCATAAGCATTTTTTGTTAATTATTAGCTTATAAAAAAACGTCCCGGATTAACGGAACGTTTTATGTTCAATATATTTTTGGAAAAAATTTAAGCAGCGGTATTTTCGATAGCGTTTTTTATGTTGTATTATTTTTTTCAGCATTCTGCCAAGTATTATACTCCTGACAGGTGGGAGTGTCAAACTTATGGCTATCCATAATTAAAAAATCCTGCTAAGAACAGGATTTTTTATTTTTTATCGATTTATATAACTTTGGTAATCATTAGTATTTTTCCAAGCATTCCAACCAATAGTTGGATGCACTGTCTTGCCACCAAAGCGGATGCTTTGAGCAATGGCGTGTGCTGGATACTCACCGTAGATGTAAGCATTAACTACTGTGAACCAGTCTTCGCGACCTAATTTTAGTTGCCCCAATTCACTCTCTAGTAAGTTTTTAAGCTCGATAGCCTTCACTTGCTCTACGGTGTTAGCTATTCTAGGTTTATTATAAATTAATTTAATTATTTTTCCAGGACCATTTGGGTCATACCCATGTCGTACTTCAGTGCCGTCTGAATAACCATCACCATCACTGTCACGTTCTAGCGGATTGGTACCTATATTTATTTCATAGTTATCTGATAGGCCATCACCATCACTGTCTATGTCATCTGAAACAATTTTTGTTCCTAACACGTATGGTTTTTGTTCTGGTTGAGTAGTAAAACTATATTCTTGTGTACGTTTAGCTCGACCATAGAGCCCATCATATAGGTCGATTATATAATAATAGCTTGTATTGGGTTCAAGACCCTTTAGAGTTATTTTATGTTCAGTATCACGGAGAGCTTGGTTGATTTGTTCAAGTTTTGTGTATGCACCAGGTGCAGTACCATACCAAATTTGACTTCTAGATACTAAATTACTTTTAAATTTTACAGTTACTTGTTTGGCTTGGATTAGGTCTTCATTAAAATTTAGAGGTTCGAGATCGTAGAGCTCTAATACAGCATTACTTATATTTGGTCCGTGAGTATTAAAGATAAATATATCTGAACTTTTAGTATTATTACCTCTATCTTTAGCAATTATTTTTAGATAGAATCTTTGGCCTTGAGCTAAATGGTAGATAATTAATTCATGGTCTTTATGGAATGCTCCATAGTTGGCTACACTATTCATTTCATCTAAATCATCACCATAGTATATTTGGGCCACCGTCTCTTCATTGGTTGACCAGGACAGGCTGACGGTATCACCGGTAGTGTGCAGTATTTCTGCATTTGTAAAATCAGGCTTAACGGTATCTATCATATCATTTGTGTTAAAACTTTGAACAAAAGTTTCAGAACCATCACCGTCACGAGTAAAAGCTATAATTTTATAATAATAAATTTTATCTTCTTCTAGACCATTGAAATAGGCGCGATGATATTTTTGATAGCTACCTGAGGAAACAAAGTAGTTCAGATTTTCTCTATCCTCACCAAAATAAACTAAGCCACGGCTAGTTTCGCTAGTGCGCCATCTTATTTCAGCTGAGCCATTAATAAAGTTATCAATACTAATATTATTGATAAGCAAATTACCTGAGGCGTCAGCTTTAGGAGCTAAAATACCAGTAAATAGTACTAATATTAAGAATATTTTTAAGAAATTTTTCATATCACTAGTTTAATTTTAGGGAATAGAGCATTATACCATATTTTATAAAAAATGTCAATATAAACTAATTAAAGTTAAATTTTAAGTAATTTATAGTCGCACCCTTTTCCAGGTGTATTTTTTCATAGTATGTTTGAATATCAAGTAAGTGCAGGCTCACTCTTTGGTTATAAATGTCTTTTATGTGTGTAATGATATTAGCCCCGATAGCCTCTGCCATTTCTACAGAATAATCAAATAGTGATTCATCATCTGTTTTTAAGTTTACTAATCCTTTTGCCTGTAATAGGTGTTTATAAATTTGTAGAAATCGTGGCGAGGTTAATCTTTTTTTGATTTGCTTCTTGCGTGGAAAGGGATCTGGAAAAGTAATCCAAATTTCTGCTATTGAATTATCAGTAAAGTATTTTTGTAAGTCTTCTATTTGAACTCTTAAAAAAAAGACGTTGTCTAGTTTTTTATCCAAAGCTTGTTTAGCACCATACCAAATTCTTTCACCTTGTACATCAATGCCAATAAATTTCATATCAGGGAATCTTTCAGCTAAGGCAATGGTGTATTCACCTTTACCGCAAGCTAGCTCTAAGGTTGGTTTAGAGTTGTTTAAAAAATTTTGTAATTTTTGTTTAGCATCAGTTTGTGACAACTGAGCTACGTTACTCAATTTTTCTAATTCTTTGAATCTTTGTATTTTTTTTCTAGGCATATTACAATATATCTAACTAACTAAACCTTACTATATAATTTTATTATGGACAATATCAAGATAAAAGAACAAAAAGCTAAGGACGGAGACTGGTTGTTTGTGGTAACCATTGGTCAAGATGAATATCAAGTGACTTTAGAAAGAGAGCACTGGATTGAGCTTACCGAAGAAAAGCTTACGCCAGGACAATTGGTTTTAAATTCATTTATGTTTTTATTAGACAATGAGCCCCAGGAATCAATTCTCAAAGAATTCAATCTCCGAGTAATACAGGAGTATTTTCCAGAATACGAAGAAACTATAAAGCAATAAAAAACGGGCCCCTTGGGACCCGTGGATATTTAGCTATTTCCAATCAGGTTCGAAATCCTCGCCCTTAGGCAGAGGTAGAACGTTTTGGGTGATAAAGACAGCTACACTGTCAGAGAAGTTAGCGACAGTGTGTCGCACACCACGATCGGCGATTATCGAGCCACCTCGTTTGACTACAGTACCCACTTCTTCAATTTCCTGGTGATTTGCTTCCACTAAAGTATCGCTGTCGACAGCGACCACTTCACCAAATAGGACTGTGGAAACTTCATGGACATTGGAGTGGGTGTGGAATGGCTGTACGTGATAAGGGGGGATTTCGGTGACAATCACCTTGATTGGCACATTTTCTCCGTTACCATCGGACATATCGGTGTAATAGTAGCGAAGTTCCATTCCTGCTTCGCGAGCATCTCCGATGACGGTTTCGAGAGCTTCTTGGCTACCAGTGTGAGTGGTATATTGACCTTCTTCTCCCATTTTTTTTCTGGGATCGATAATAGCTACCTTTTGAGCATCGGGCAGTATAAGCATGACTTACCTCCAAGTTTGAGTGTGTATAGCTTAATATTAGGTAAACTTAAAGTACGAACTGACTATTTTTACATAAAAACGCTTATTTGTCAAGGTTTAAGGGTGTTCTTAGGGAATTGACAAAAGCTTCTTTTTAATTTAAATTAGCAAATCTGTTATAATTATACATATGAAAGTATTAGCCATAGAATCATCTTGTGACGAAACAGCTATCGCCTTACTAAAGGGCGATAAGGGTTCTTTGCAGTTGGAAAAAAATCAGATTTATTCTCAAATTGATATTCATAAAAAATATGGTGGAGTAGTACCTGAGGTAGCTGCCCGTAAACATCTAGAAACAATTATTCCTCTAATTGACAATACCTTAGGTAAAAATAAATTAAAGGGCATTGATTATATAACGGTCACTTCTGGGCCAGGTTTAGTGTCTGCGCTTCTTTTGGGTATAGCGACTGCTAAAGCTCTAGCTTATGCTAGTGACTTACCACTATTACCAGTTAATCATATGGAAGGACATGTGTACTCCAATTGGCTAAGTAATTCAGAGTTGGTAAAAAATAGTCAGCAGTATTTTCCAGCTCTAGTATTAATTGTATCTGGTGGTCATACAGAATTAGTTTTAATGAAAGATCATGGAGAGTATCAATTAATTGGTCAAACCATCGATGATGCAGTAGGAGAAGCATTTGATAAAGTAGCCAAGTTGTTATCACTTGGTTATCCAGGTGGACCAATAGTTGGTAAATTAGCTGAGCAAGGAAATAATCAGGCTTATAAGTTACCACGACCGATGTTGGATAAACCAAATTATAATTTTAGTTTATCCGGACTCAAGACAGCGGTGTTATATACCCTGGAGAAGAAAAAAGATATAAATAAACAGGACGTAGCGGATATGTGCGCTTCATTTCAGCAGGCAGTAGTAGATATTTTGATTTCTAAAACTACCAAAGCTGCTCAAGAATATAAGGTAAGTTCAATTATGGTGGCAGGTGGCGTAGCCGCCAACACTGCTCTACGTCAAGCTTTAACAGCTACGGCTAAGAGTATGCAACTACCATTTTTTTCACCAGACATAAAGCACAGTGGTGATAATGCTGCTATGGTAGCTGCTGCAGCTTATTATAGATTATCAAAATCCACTAAAGGGTTATTAAAGGGTAGGGATATTTTCGAGCTACAACCAAAGTCTAATTGGCAATTAACCAAAAATAAAATATAATATAAGATATGAAAGAATATATAAGTAACAATGTAGAAGAAACAGGTCGCATAGCCCAGGAGGTAGCCAAAAGTTTACAGGGGGGCGAAGTCTTGGCTCTATCTGGTAATTTGGGCGCTGGCAAGACAGTGTTTGTTAAGGCGCTGGCTAAAGCTATGGGGGTAGAAGAAAATATTACTAGTCCGACTTTTGTTTTAATGAAAGTTTATGACGTAGAAGTTGGTAAGATAAGAAGGATAGTTCATGTTGACTGCTATCGATTGGAAGGGCAGGAGGATTTAGCTGATATTGGTCTAAGTGATTATTTGGCTTTTGATAATTCCGTGGTAGTAATTGAATGGGCTGATAAAATTATTAATTTACCTGATAGTACTATTAAAATAAAAATAGAAAATTTAGAAGGTGATAAAAGGAAAATTATCATTGACTAAAATAGTAATTTATATTATTGTAATATTATCAATTGAATAAAAAACGTTTTAATCCAGGATTAATGTCGCCTGGGTAGTTGTAGGAAGAAATCTTATTTTAAGAGACTAGAACCTACCGGGGTGCGCCCGTTATTGTGCAGGAATTAAGTGTCTGTAGGACCCTTCGATTGCTCGGGGTGTTTCGCAGGAATTAAGGTGGTACCGTCTCATGTTTATGGGACCCTTAAACGCAAGTACTTGCGTTTTTATTTTTTATATAAAGTTTATGACAATAACAGAAATGGCCAAGGCCTACGAGCCGAAGCAGCATGAAAAGGATATTTATAGACTTTGGGAAGAATCAGGTTTATTTAATCCTGACAATCTTAAAGGTAAGGGTAAGCCATTTACCATTTCTATGCCACCACCAAATGCTACTGGCATTCTTCATCTTGGTCATGCAGCTGCCTTATCCTATGAGGACTTAATGATTCGTTATAAGCGTTTACAGGGATACAAAACACTGTGGTTGCCAGGCACAGACCATGCCGCTATTGCTACTCAAACAAAAGTTGAGAAGATATTAGCTGAAGAGGGCACAGACCGGGAAACATTAGGCAGAGAAAAGTTTTTGCAAAGAGTTAGGGAGTATGTGACTCAATCACAGGGTAATATAAAGAATCAAACTCGTCGTATGGGCTCAAGTTGTGATTGGTCTAGAGAAAGGTATACTTTTGATGAAGGCTTGTCTCAGGCGGTCAATGAAGCCTTTGTACGTATGTATGAAGATGAATTAGTATATAGAGGTCATAGGATAGTTAATTGGTGTACACGCTGCGCTTCAACCCTGGCTGATGATGAGGTTGAATATCAAGAGCAGGATGCAAAACTATACTATATTAAGTATGGACCATTTATAGTGGCTACGACTCGTCCAGAAACGAAATTGGCAGATACTGGTGTAGCTGTGCATCCAGAGGATGAGCGTTATCAGAAGTATGTTGGTCAAGAATTAGATATTGATTTGGCCGGACACAAAATTAAGGTTAAAGTTTTTGCAGACAAGGAGGTAGATAAGGATTTTGGTTCAGGTGTAGTAGGTGTAACACCCGCACATAGTGCTGCTGACTATAATTTTGCTCAAAGGCATAATTTGCAAACAATTAAATTGATCGATGAGCAGGGTCAGGTAATGGAGTCAGGTGGAAAATATAAAGGTATAGCAGTTTTGGATGCTCGTAAAGCATTTGTAAAGGATTTAGAGCAAGCTGGGCAAATAGACAAAATAGAAGAAATAAAAAATAACCTATCTATTTGTTATCGTTGTGAAACTGCCATTGAACCACTTACCTCTGAACAGTGGTTTGTAGCTGTTGATAAAGAAATTCCTGGTCGCGGCAAGACTCTTAAACAGTTGGCTAGTGAGACAGTCAAAAATAAAGAGATAGAGATAGTGCCAGAACGCTTTGTTAAAACTTACCATAACTGGATGGATAATTTACATGACTGGTGTATTTCTCGACAAATATGGTGGGGACACAGAATTCCGGTTTGGTACAAAAAGAATAAAACAGGTATTAAAATTACATTTTTTAGACATACGCAATCAGAGGCTAATGCTTTAAAAATTGGTGCTGGACATAAGGATTATAAGTTGACCGCTAAAGGGGTAGTACAAGCTCAGGAAATAGCCAAAGAAATAAACCCTGACGATTTCGATGTTATATTTTCTTCTGATTTATCTAGAGCCAAAGACACGGCGAGTATATTATTCCCAGGTAAAAAAGTTATAGAAGATAATAGACTAAGGGAGGTTGATTTTGGTGATTTAACGGATAAAAGTGGCTCGTTAATTGATAAGCACAGAGTAAAGGGCTTCCCTAATGGAGAGACCTATCAACAAGTAAGAGATAGGGTGCAACTCTTTTTTGATGAAGTCGCCAATAAGTATAAGAATAAGAGGATTGCCATAGTAGCACACAGCGGTACTTGGAAAACTTTCGAAATTATTCTTAATGGGGGAGATTTTAGTGAAGATTCTTTAAATGTACATGCCCCACTAGGAGCCCATCAATATAATTTAGATCAAAAACAAAACGAAATACATGTAGGTTTAGAAAAGCCTACAGGATCAGGTTGGGTTCAAGATCCAGATACTTTAGATACTTGGTTTTCTTCATCTCTGTGGACATTTTCCACTTTAGGTTGGCCGGAAAAAACTAAAGATTTTAAAAAGTTTCATCCTACCACTGTCATGGAAACAGGCTATGATATTATATTTTTCTGGGTGGCTAGGATGATATTAATGACAGAGTACCTATTAGAAGATAAGCCATTTGAAACTGTTTATTTGCACGGGATGATTCGTGATAAGGATGGCCGTAAAATGTCCAAATCTCTGGGTAATGGCATTGATCCTATAGATATGATAGATAAATTTGGTACTGATGCTCTGAGGCTCTCTCTAATTATTGGTTCAGCACTAGGGGCAGACCTTAGAGTCTATGAGGAAAAGATTGCTGGCTATCGAAACTTTGTTAATAAGCTTTGGAATATTTCTCGTTTTATTTTAACGTCTGTGTCTGAAGTTAAAACAATAAAAAAACAACCAAAGGTTAAAACATTAGCTGACAAGTGGATTTTATCAGAATTTAATGAGATGATTGATGAAGTTAGTAAGGACTTAGATAATTTTAAGTTTTCTTCAGCAGGCGAAAAACTTTATCATTTTACTTGGGATGATTTAGCTGATTGGTATTTAGAGATTGCTAAAATAGAAAAAGATAAAGACGAAATACTTTTGTATATTTTAGAGAGGTTACTTATTATTTGTCACCCCTTCACTCCTTTTGTGACAGAAAACATTTGGAAATACTTTGATAAGGAAAATTTATTGATGGTTGCCGATTGGCCCAAGGTTGGCAAGGTAGATAAAGATACTATTATTAATTTTGCGGAATTAAAAGAGTTGGTAGTTAATCTGAGGAATTTGAAAGCAGCCAATAAGATTCCACCAACAGACTTCCCAGACTGTAACTTAGTTAGCGCAATATTAAGTGATGATTATCTACAATTAGCGGCTAAGATGGCCAGAGTCAATCTAATAGATGAGGCGGTAGACGTTGAGCCTATTTATGTAAATAGTAGTAAGGTTTTAATAGATCTTAGTAGAGAAATGTCGGATAAAGAGAAAAATGATATAGAAAAATATATAAAATCTTTAGAAATTAAATTAGCTAATGAAAAATTTACTAGTAGTGCTCCGCCAGAAGTGGTAGCTGAGACTAAGCGTAGATTAGAACAAGCCAGAAATAAGTTAAAATAAAAAAAATTCCCCGATTATCGGGGAATTTTTTTAATCCTTTATCTCTTTGAGTACCTCTTCTACAGAGGTTATTCCTTCCATTGCCTTAAGGAGTCCGTCTTGTAGCATGGTAATCATTCCATTAGCTACAGCTATTTTTTCTATTTCATATTCAGATATTTGTCCAGAAAGAATAACTTTTTCTATTTCTGGATTCATAATAAATATTTCATAGATACCAATACGACCCTTATAACCCAGGTTGTGGCATTCTTCACAACCCTCAGCCTTATAAAATTTTATATTTTTTAGATCAGGTTTATGTCCAGATTTAGGACTAATGTCATTAAGTGAGTTTAGTATCAGAGTCATAGTAGCGTTGTCTATGTCCTTATCTTCTATTTTACAATGTTCACAAATACGACGAAGTAATCTTTGACCAATGATAGCATTTAAAGCTGGCGCCAACAAAAAAGGTTTAACGCCCATGGCCATAAATCTTGGTAGTGCACCAGCAGCTGAATTAGTGTGTAGTGTTGATAGCATTAGGTGACCAGTTAGGGCTGCATTGATAGCTGTGTCAGCTGTTTCTAGGTCACGTATTTCACCAACCATGACAACATCCGGATCTTGTCTAAGTATAGACCTTAGCCCTTTAGCAAATGTATACCCAGCCTTTTTTTTAACAGAGCCAGTTTTTTCATCAACCTCTTCTTCAGTGTCAGTATTATCAATTTGACTTTGCACTACACCATTTAGTTTATATTCAATCGGATCCTCTAGAGTAACTATTTTATTTTCAGGTTGGTTCAGCTTATTTAAAATGGCATACAAGGTGGTGGTTTTACCAGAGCCAGTCGGACCAGTGGTTACAATCATGCCGTTTGGTTTGCCTATTTCAGCAGAGAGATCATTAAAGGATTTACCCATGATGCCTAAATTTTCAAATTCTAGACCAATGCTAGAGGCCTTGAGTAAACGCATAACAATGCTCTGTCCAAAGGCAGAGGGGATAGTTGATGTTCTGACATCAACCTTATCGTCACTAAGTGTGATAGTAAAACGTCCATCCTGAGGTTTATCATCCACATTTAATTTTAAGCCAGCCAGCAGTTTAATGCGGGAGTTTATTTTATCCCAAGAAGTTGTGGGTAATTTAGCGACATCGTGTAGTACACCATCTATGCGCAGACGAATTTTTACATCCTGCTCCTCAGCCTCTATATGTATATCGGAAGCACCAAACTTGAGACCAGCTGCTATAACCAAATTAATAGTCTCTGTTAAACCAGTTGCTTGTATTAGCTTTTCTAGTTCTTTAAAATTAGCTAATTTTTCATCAAATTTATTAAGATCATCTTCACTTATACTAACGCCCTCTATTTGTATTATGGTAGGTATTTTTTTGTAAATAGCAAAAGCTAAATCAAAACTGTTTTGTGAGACAAGATAAGTTTTAACATGGGTATGATATTTTTTTGCTAGCTCATTGGCTAGATTTGTCACCTGAGGATTACTGGGATTAAGTGAGGCTAAGCGCATTTCTTCCCCAGTATACAAAAAACAAAGAACCTGCAATGCTTCTGATTTTTCGCGAGCTATTATTTTAATAGCCTCTTGGGAAACTGGAAATTTTTCTAAGCTAATATAAGACAGACTTAGTTCTTCCGCCTTTTTTTCTACCTCTTTTTCTATTTCTTTGAGTTCAATAGTAGAAAGCTTGGAGCTTAGTTTCTGGCTAGTTTCATCTTTAGCGATGTGTATATTTTGTGCGCTAATCATATTTTATCCTTTTTAAAAGCCTATCAATATTATACTTTTGATAAAATTTAAAGTCAATTTAAAACCCTGATCCAAAGCCAAAGGCAAACGGTCCAGGGTTAGGTCTGTGTTATAAAGAATTATTTGGCTAATTTAGGTAGATGTTTCTTGGCTATTTTATGTATTTTAGGATGGCTTTTTCCAGGTGCGGTTAATTCTACGAAGAAGTTTGCCCAAACCAGATTATAATAAGCCCCATACAATGATATGCCCAGTATTAGTATAATAATAGCGGCAATAATACCTACAGAAAAGATAATAGAGAAGGCAATTGGATTGATAAAGGATAGTAAGATGCTGAGCACTAATAGTGGTACCAAGGCTACAGCAATAGCCCCTGATAATAATAGACTATAAACCATAGAGAATAGGATCAATAGAATGGCATTTTCTATAGTTACTAACCAGTTGATCTTAAAGAGTATCCAAGCATTTACAAAGGCAGTGGTTAATTTTTGATTTTTAAGAACTATATAAGCAGCGCCATATCTAGTTACAAAAGATAGTACGACTGCCAGAGGTAGTAGTAGGAAGAAAGTTACTATGGATATCAGTAGATAAAGCAATTCCCCAACATAGCTAGCGCTTAGGAAGTAAACAATTGGTTCAATTACTATTATAATAAAGAAAACGCTAATTAAAGAGTTAAGAACATTCATACCTAACAGCGGCCAGAATTTTTCTACACCAGCCTGTAAGCATTTTTTGAATGAGGATGTCTTGCCGGTTTTCTTATTACCACTAACAGAGTGTATCAAAGCACCCTGTGATGAGATAGAAACTACCAGTGCAATAGCAGCGAATAAAAAGAAGATCATGTAACTTGCAAAGGCTGCCCAGGATAAATTTTCAGTTGCAAATTTTGCTAGTATTGAGAGCCATTGTACTATATTGGTACTGATAAAATCAGTCTCTACCTTATCTATGTTTATCAGGATTTTTATTTCCTGCATAAAACCGAGTATAGAAACGAATAGCCCAAAAATAATCAAGTGGAGGTTACTTTTTATTAGTTTCCAAGAATTAGAATAAACTTTTTTGTAAACCATATTTTTATTTTAATTTATGTTTATCTTTTTATTTTTATAATCGTCTATATTATACAATATTTTCGTAAAAAATAAAAGCAGCGTGCTTTAATTGACAAAATATAACCTGCATGTTAATCTCTTTTATTCTGTGTTCACTATATAAATTTGTAAAAATCTGTTTAATATTCATAGTTTTAATGATCGTTAACCGTTTATTAATTTCACCAAGGGATGTTACCATCCCAAAACAGAAGGAGAGGTAAGTAATGCCTAAGATCGGACTCAGCGTTAGTCTCTGTGTCGCTGACATTGCCAGGGGTGACGTGCTCATCGGAGATGTGAAAAAGATTATTGCTGGCACTCGTTGTGCTGACGAAGCAGACTGGACAAAGGTTATTACTGATTATAGGACTGAGAGCTGGATTGAGTTTCCTGACAAGGCCGAAGAAGTCTTGCGTCAGCTGATTGCTGATGACAAGGTCGAGCAGCCTCGACTGGAAAATGACAATCACAGTCCCAAGGTCTCCGTCAGCAAGAAGACCTACTGGGTAGACAGTGAAGATGACATTATTTGGCATGATGCAGAATAATATTAAAGCCCACCCTAAATAGGGGTGGGTATTTTTATTTTTTGATAAAACAAAAACCCCGATTGGAACCGGGGAGTTTGATATTTTAAGACATTAATTTTTCAAAAGCCTCTTTTTCTATAGTTTCTTTATCTATTAGCATCTGTACAATTTTTTCCATTTTGTCTTTTTCTTCAGAGATAGTTTTGGTGGCAGTCTTTAAAGCTTGTCCAACGTAATTAGATATTTCTTGGTCAATAGCCTCGGCTGTTTTTTCACTATAATCACGACGCTCGTGTATTTCTTTACCCAGGAACACCATCTCTTCTTTTTGTCCAAAAGTTCTTGGACCTAGTTTCTCGTCCATACCAAATTGAGTCACTATTTGACGAGCTAGGTTGGTTATTTTTTTCAAGTCATTACTGGCACCTGTTGTTACTTCACCAAAAAATATTTTTTCAGCTGCATAGCCGCCTAGTAATACAGCCATGCTATCTATAAAGTCAGAATAACTTTGCATCTTTTTATCTTCCCTGGGAAGGCTAATAGTGTAACCAGCTGCTCGACCACGAGCTATGATAGAAACTTTGTGTACTGGATCAGCGTTAGGTAACATATGAGCAACTAAAGCGTGTCCGGCTTCATGATAGGCAGTAATTTTCTTTTCTTTTTCTGATAGGATATGACTTTTTCTTTCACGACCCAATAATACTCTTTCGATAGCATTTAAAACAGTCTCTTCTTCAATTATTTTTTTGTTATCTCTAGCAGTCATAATAGCAGCCTCATTAAGTAGGTTGGCTAGATCAGCTCCAGAAAATCCTGGTGTTCTCTGAGCTACCACCTTTAAGTCAACATTTTTGGCCAATGGCTTGTCTTTGGCGTGAATACCCAAGATAGCTGCTCTATCTTTCATATCTGGCAAGTCGATTACTACCTGTCTATCAAAACGACCAGGTCTAAGTAGTGCAGGATCTAGTACATCAGGACGATTAGTGGCTGCTAAAACGATGATATTGGTTTGATTGTCAAAGCCATCCATCTCAACTAGAATTTGATTGAGTGTTTGTTCCCTTTCATCATGAGACCCGCCTAGTCCGGCACCACGTTGTCTACCGACAGCGTCTATTTCATCGATAAAGATAATGCAGGGTGCAGACTTCTTTGCTTTCTTAAATAAGTCTCTAACACGTGAAGCACCCACACCTACAAACATTTCCACAAATTCAGAACCTGAAATATGGAAGAAAGGCCCCTTAGCTTCGCCGGAGACAGCACGAGCCAATAAAGTTTTACCAGTACCTGGCGCACCTAATAATAAGACGCCCTTTGGTATTTTAGCACCAATAGCAATAAATTTTTGTGGATGTTTTAAAAATTCTACTATCTCAAATAAATCTTCTTTGGCTTCTTTAGCACCAGCTACATCGTTAAATGTAAACTTCTGTTTTTGTCTATCAGCTACCTTAGCTCCAGATTGTCCAAAAGTCATAGCCCTATTGTTTACACCTTGTACTTGGCGCATCATAAACCAGATTAAGGCTATGATAAATAACCCAGGTATCAGAAAAGGCAGTATGGTAGTCCATAGCATGCCAGAATTTGCTTCCTCACCAACATTTATGTCCATAGCTGCAATTTTTTCAGCTGACACATCATAGTTTTTTAATAGATCACTAAGAGGTTCACCAGTTTCTTTTTTACTAGTCTGGTGTTCTTCGTTTTTCAGGGTTATATCTAATACATTGCCTTGTACTTCAATTTTAGCAACTTCATCACTATTAATCTCTTGTATTAGAGTGGCTATACTTATTTCATTGCTTTCTTCTGAGTCGGTTCCGAAGAAGCTAAAAATGAATGCGATAATAGCAAGAAATAAAAAGAATATAGCAAATTTTTTGATGATTTCTTTCATAGTTTTTATTTAGTTACAATTTTATTGTAATACAAAGTATACAATTTATAAACCCTTTAGGTTATTTTGTATCTTCTTTTTTAGTATCAACTTTTTCCTTAGTCTCAGCTGGAGCATCTTCCTTTTTAGCTTCGTCTTTATCTTCCTTAACTTCTTCTTTGATAGGTTTACCAGCAGCTTTTAGAGATAGGCCCAAACGATGATTTTTTGGCTCTATACTAAGAATAATGAATTCATAGTCTTTGCCAACGTTGATTAAACTATCTAGATCACTAACCTTTTTATCACTTAATTCAGAGATATGAACCAAACCATGGATATCGTTGTCTAATTCTACAAAAGCACCAAAAGGATTAACCTTTAATACTTTACCTTCAACAGTTTGTCCAACTTTGTATTTCTTAGCAACTTCTGCCCAAGGGTCAGTTTTTAGTTTCTTTATAGATAGAGAAATTTTAGTGTCTTCAATATCAATGATTTCAGCATCAACTACATCATTAACCTTGATAACATCACGTGGATTGTCGATTCTCTGCCAAGCTAATTCAGAAATATGTACTAAGCCTTCTAGATTATCACCGAATTCTACAAAAGCACCAAAGTCTACTACTCCGGTTACTTTACCTTTGATTTTTTCGCCGATTTTATACTTAGAGACAACTTTTCTCTGCTTGTCATCCCAAGCGGCTTTTTCAGAGACGATCAACTTTTCTTCTCTCTCGTTGACATCTATTATTTTAGTTCTAAGTAGTTCATTTACAAAACTTTTCAAATGAGCCAAAATCTTATTTTTATCTCCACCCTCAATTCTTGGGTAATGTTCAATAGTTAGCTGTGATACTGGTAAAAATCCGATTACGTTACCAATTTTAACCATTAGCCCACCCTTGTTGGCGTCAATAACTTTACTATCTACAATGACTCCTTCGCCATGTAATTTTTCTAGGTTGTCCCAAGCTTTTTTATGACCAGCTTCACGGAAAGAAAGTTCCATGTAGCCATTTTCGTTGTCTAAACCGACAACCGTAGCCGCAGCTTTATTACCTACTTTTAGATTTGATGATTCATCTGACTCATCATAGATTTCTCGACCACGGATTATACCAGTAGTTAGGCCTGAGATATCTACATAAATTTCATTTTTTGAGATACTGATTACAGTACCTTCTACCAAATCACCTAGCTTTGGAATCTGCATTGCATCTTCTTTTTGTAGCAAAGCATCCATTACGTTTTGTGGTGTGGTACTTGTTTTTACGTCTGACATTATTAATTATTAAATTTTATCCCGCTTGACTAGACGTAATCTGATATTGTCCAGCCAGACAAGCATCCAAAATACTCTTGGATATTGATTAATTGCCGCCTTACATTACCATAAATCTAAAAAAAAATCAAGCCCTAGGGCTAGAGCATTTTGATGGTTAAAAAAGCCCCCTTTTTAGGCTGTTTTTAGGCTATTTTAGGCTTTACTAGAGGTTGATTTTATGATAAAATTAGCATGTTTAAAAGATAAGTAAAAATAGCAAAAATATGAATATTTCGTGGTACGGATTTAACTATTTTAAACTACAAAATAGCCACCGTTCTCTGATTTTCAATCCTTATAATTTGGATAATGTGACCAAATTTAGTAAATGCAAGGCAGAGGTTATTTTATTTTCAGATCCTAAGCAGGTCACCAAGAGCAAATTTAATAATGATGCTTTCGTGATTGATTCAGCTGGAGAATTTGAGGTCAGTGACGTTTTTGTTTATGGTCATAAGATTTCCGATAGTATAGTTTATTTGGTTATTTTTGATGACATTAAGATAGCCTTCCTAGGAGAATTTGGACATCAGGAAATTAGTAATGGGGATTTAGAATTAATAGGTGGGGCAGATGTTTTGATTTTACCAGTTGGTGGTGGAGATTTTACTACCAGTAAAGAAGCCGTTAAATTGATTAGTCAGATAGATCCGATGATAGTAATTCCTAGTTGTCATAAAGATGGTGGTGGTAAACTAAAACTAGATAACGTGACAGATTTTGTAAAAGAATTCGGAGTTAAAGCAGAAGAAGTTGATAAATTTAATCTTAAAAAGAAAGATCTCTTCGAAGAAGAGGTTAGATTAATAGTATTGAAGTCAAAGAAATGATTTTTACTACCAACGACAAAGGTAAAATTTTATTGTTAGCTGTCTTGGTTGTTATTTTTTTAGGTTTTATTTTTTGGCAGTGGTTAAATTTTTTACCAGTGCAGAAAGATAATAGATCCGCTGATCAAAATTTTTTTTGGCAGGGACTTAGTCAAGAAGCTACTGGAGTCATGGGACAAATTAAGGATGGTGTGGACTTAGGTTTAATACGTCTAGGTATATTAGAGGACGAATTCAAGCGTCAGGCCAGGCAAGATGCGGTGGTAGACGCTTTTAAACTTCATATATCTGGACAAGCTACCTCTACCGATCATATGTGTAATGATTTTCTTGATTGTGGAGAAGGAGCCTCTTGTTTAGTAGAAGTTTCCGATGAGGATTGGGATAATGCTAAAGATGGGGAGATATTAAGTCATTTTGCTAGAAACACATTTTGTCATCCCAATGAAGATTTGTTGGGTTGCCTATTCTATGCTGAAGATGGTGGTGATATCCTACAAATTTGTGCAGATTAATTAAAACTTTTTAAATATTATGCCGTTAAAGAAGAAAAAATCTTTTAGACCAAAAAAGACTACTAATCAGAAGTCTGTTGAGTCAAATGTGGAGTCAGTTAATAATCGGGGAAAAGTAGAGCCCTTGGCCATTGTTGAAGAGATGGAGAGTTCATATATAGATTATGCCATGAGTGTTATCATCTCTCGTGCTTTGCCTGATGTTAGGGATGGTCTAAAGCCAGTACATAGACGTATTTTGTATGCCATGTGGACTATTGGTCTTAAACATACGGCTAAGTTCCGTAAATCAGCTACTGTAGTTGGTGAGGTTTTGGGTAAATATCATCCGCACGGTGATACAGCTGTTTATGATTCTATGGTTAGGATGGCACAGGATTTTTCTATGCGCTATCCTTTGGTCAATGGGCAAGGTAACTTTGGTTCTATGGACGGTGATAGTGCAGCGGCCATGCGTTATACTGAGGCTAAGCTTCAGGCGCTAGCTGAGGAGCTTATTTTTGATATCGAAAAAAATACAGTTGATTTTGTTCCTAACTATGATGGTTCACATAAAGAACCAAAAGTGTTACCAGCTAAGCTACCAAATTTATTATTGAATGGTACTACTGGTATTGCTGTTGGTATGGCTACTAATATTCCCCCACATAATTTGGGAGAATTGATTGATGCCATTAATATGTTGGTAGAGAATTCAAATACTACAATTGAAGATTTAATGGCTGTAGTTAAGGGTCCAGATTTTCCAACTGGTGGTGTAATTTATAACATAGAGGACATCAAGACAGCATATGCTACTGGTCGTGGTGGTATAGTAATGAGGGGTGAAGCAGAAATTATTGAACCCAAAGATGGGCAATATCAAATAATTGTTTCTTCTGTGCCTTATCAGGTTAATAAAGCTAATTTACTAGAAAAGATTGCTAATTTGGTTAAGGATAAGAAATTAGAAGGCATTAAAGATTTGCGTGATGAGTCAGACAAGGATGGTGTGCGTGTAGTAGTTGATCTGAAAAAAGATGCTTATCCTAATAAGATTTTAAACAATCTTTACAAACATACTCAGTTACAGGAGAAATTCCATGTAAACATGTTAGCTCTAGTGGATGGTATTCAGCCAAGGGTGCTTAATCTTAAATCTATCTTAGAAGAATATATCAAACACAGACAGAATGTGGTTGTTAAACGTACTCAGTTTGAGTTAGACAAAGCTAAAGACAGAGCGCATATTTTAGAAGGCTTAAAAAAGGCTCTAGATAAAATTGATGCTGTTATTAAGACTATTAGGGCATCCAAAGACAAAGAAGTGGCCAAGGCTAATTTAATGAAGAAATTTAAATTGACTGAAAGACAGGCAGTGGCCATTTTGGAAATGAAGTTGCAGAGCCTAGCTAACATGGAAAGAAAGAGACTAGAGGATGAGCTCAAAGAAAAATTAAAATTAATTAAACAATTAACAACCATCCTTAAGAGTAAGCTCAAGGTTTTAAATATTATTAAAGAAGAGCTAGCTGCATTGAGGGATAAATTTGCCGATGACAGAAAGACTAGGGTCGTCAAGACAGCTATTGGTCAGATGACGGCCAAAGACTTGATACCGAACGAGCAGACAATAATTGCCATGACTCACGATGGTTATATCAAAAGAGTGTCTGCCGAATTATTTAAGACCCAGGGCCGTGGTGGTAAAGGAGTGATGGGGTTAACTACCAAGGAACAGGATCAGGTGCAGTTATTTTTCTCTACCAATACGCATGCAGAGTTGATGTTTTTTACTACCAAGGGTAGAGTTTTTCAACTTAAAGCCTATGAGGTGCCTCAACAATCCAGAACTGCCAAAGGACAAAATATAGTTAACTTTTTACAATTATCTCCAGAAGAAAAGATTTCTTCTATTCTGCAGAGTGAGGATTTTAACGCCTTTAAATATTTTGTTATGGTCACCAAAGGGGGTGTTATTAAGAGGGTAGAAGTTGAACAATTTAAGAATGTTCGCCGCTCAGGCTTGATAGCAATAAAATTAAAGAAAGATGATATTTTAAACTGGGTCAGACCTTCTTCCGGTAAAGATGATATTATGTTGGCTACTGTTAAAGGGCAGTCTATAAGGTTTAAAGAAAAAAACGTTAGAGCTATGGGCAGGTCTGCTTCTGGCGTTAGAGCTATGAAGCTAAAGAAGGATGATCAGTTGGTGGGAGTGGATTTGATTCCTGATGGCAAGGCATCCAAAGAGGAGCAATTCTTAATAGTTACAGACAATGGTTTTGGTAAGCGTACTAAGTTGGCCGCCTATAAAGTACAGGGCCGTGGTGGTTCTGGCATTAAGACAGCCCAGGTGACTGCTAAAACTGGCAATGTAGCTTCAGCTAAGATTGTTAGCAGTAAAGGGGAAGATGAGGATATTATTATTATTTCTAAGAATGGGCAGGTTATCCGTTTACCTATTAAGGCAGTTAATGTGTTGGGGCGCGCTACTCAAGGTGTACGTTTGATGAGATTTAAAGATGAGGGCGATACTGTATCCTCAGTAACATTTATATAAAAGAATCCCGCTACGGCGGGATTTTTTGATTCCTTGTAAATATCTAAATTTGATGATAATCTTTTAAATACTATGGAAGAAGAGAGAATAACATCAGCTCAAGAGCAAAATACTGACAAAACTTGGGATTTGACTTTACGTCCACAAAAATTAGGGGACTATGTTGGACAAGAACAGGTCAAGGCTAATTTAGATATTGTTCTTAGGGCTGCCCAGGAAAGGAAGGAAGCGCTGGATCATGTGTTGCTTTTTGGACCCCCGGGTTTAGGTAAAACTACTTTAGCTCATATTATAGCTAAAGAAATGGGTGTGGGTATAAAGGTTACATCTGGGCCAGCTATTTCTAAGGCAGGAGATCTAGCAGCCATCATCACTAATCTACAAGATGGTGACATTCTATTTATTGATGAGATACACAGATTGAATAAAACTATTGAAGAGGTTCTTTATCCGGCCATGGAAGATTTTGCTTTAGACATTATTTTAGGCAAAGGTCCTTCAGCTCAGATCTTGCGTTTGGATTTACCAAAGTTTACTATCATCGGTGCTACCACTAGATATAATTTAATTTCTTCACCACTTAGGGATAGATTTGGCGTTACCTTTAGACTGAATTTTTATAATGATCAAGAATTGTCTAGTATAGTAAGACGTTCAGCGGATATTTTAAGTATTAGCATGGATCAACAATCCAGTGATGAGATAGCTAGTCGTAGTAGAGCTACCCCAAGGATAGCTAATCGTATTCTTAAGAGGGTTAGAGATTATGCTCAAGTTAAGAGTAACGGAGATGTGTCATTAGACCTAACTAATCAGGCTTTAGAATTGATGGCCATTGATAAACACGGTTTAGATGATTTAGATAGAAGGTTACTCAAGGCTATAGTAGATAATTTTTCTGGTGGGCCAGTTGGTTTAGGCACTTTAGCAGCAGCGGTCCAGGAAGAGGCCGGCACCATTGAAGAGATATTCGAACCATACTTGATGCAGTTAGGGTTTTTGTCTAGAACCTCTAAGGGTAGGGTGGCTACTGAGAAGACTTATGACTATTTAGAGGTTGAAAAGCCAAAAGATAGTAAATTGTTTTAATATATTTTAGCGCGCCCCGCTATAAACGGGGCGCGTTTTCTATTTGACACTATTATTTTTTTTTGTTAACTTCACTGGAAGTCTAAGTACATTTTATATGATTCGTAGTATATTAGTTCATCATTACAAAACCCAAGCAAGGAGTAATTCTAATGCCGAAGACAGTTTTTTCAGTCACAGTTGGACTCGAGGAAAAAGGAGCTCACAGTAATTTTCCGGCAGCTTTCAAGCAGTTTTGGGCAACAATCATGGACATTCTAGATCAAGGTACCAGCTGGCAGATGTTGGAAACCACCAACTTTTTGGTAATGTTTACCGAAGATGGCCAGAGGATACCCCTGGATTTCTATGATGCCCGTGACCTGGCTTTTGACATCGGACTGATGCAAGAAGTAAAGGACAGTCGTCCTAATATGCTCGAGCAGCCTACCTTGGAAAATTGGGAAGAGTATGTTACTGATCGCTATCAGCGTGTTCCCGATGAAATGATGAGGGCTCTGCAGATGGATTTATTGGACAATCTTGGCGCGCTCCTTAAGGTATTGGATGAGGCAGTAGCCTTGGGAGATGATATTGACGAAGAGGCTCGTGTAAGCTTGTCCGATATGAAGGACGCTGCTACTGGCATCAAGGATGCCACTACTGCTGGTATGCGGAGCGTTGACACGGATGTGTCACAACCGCCTGCACCGCAGGAAGGATAGAATATTATGGGTCGTTGCAACAGCAACGACTCTTTTTATTTTGACAAGCTAGACAGCTTCTTATAGAATTTTTATATGGGAAAGAAACATACCGCAGGTAACTTAGCGCTATTAATATTAATAATTTTATTATTAGCAGTAATAGCTCTTAAACCATCTTGGCAAATAGGTGGAGATGGTTTTGGGTATTATGCTTATGCGCGATCTTTATTTTTTGATGGTAATTTTGATCTTAATAACGAGTTTACCCTATATGATAAGCTCTATGATCATCACACTGTTGAGGGTTGGCAAGTAGCCAGTGGTAATGTTGGTAATCCTTTTGCTGTTGGCTCAGCTATTTTGTGGAGCCCTTTTATTATCTTAGCGCAGCTGATAGATAGTTTATTTGTTTTTGTGGATGACTTTGATCTTGCTGGGTACAATCTACCATACCAAATAGCTATTGCCGTGGGCACCTGGTTTTATTTTTTATTAGGGGTGGTTTTTATATTTAAGGCGCTAGTTAAGTTATTAGATAAAAAATATGCTTGGTGGGGCACTCTAGTAGCTATAGCATTGTCACCAGTGCCATTTTATTTAATCTACGAGCCTAGTATGGCCCATGGGCTAACAGTCTTTTCCGGTGCTTTAGTTTTTTATTTTAGTGTAAAAATATATCAAGCCAAACAATGGCGATGGCAAGACTTTGTTCGTTTAGGTATTACTGTTGGTTTGTTGTTTTTATTGCGCTGGCAGGATATTTTGTTGGCAGTAATCCCACTAGGTATTATTTTAAGTAGACTGTTTAATAGGGGCAGGAAAAATATAAACAAAATCTTGGTACTCATTTTATCTTTTATTATTGCTATCTTGCCACAATTATTTATGTGGAGATATATTTTTGGAAGTTGGATTACTGTGCCGCAGGGAGAGACATTTTTTAGCTTAAGTGACCCTAATATTTGGCAATTTTTATTTTCTAGCTACCACGGCATGTTAGTAATACACCCTTTGTTGATTTTGGGTTTATTAGGTTTAATTTGGTCTTTTAGAAAATATAAATTACTCGCATCTTTAATGATGTTGGCGTTAATGTTGCAGATATATATGAATTCCGCTCTATACGATTGGTACGGTGGAGGCTCTTTTGGAGCTAGACGTATGGTTAGTAGTTTGTTTATCTTTGCTTGGGGTTGGACCTATTTATTTTATAGAATTAAACTTAAAAAAATCATTCTTATAATAGTGATAGTAGTGATATTTACAGGAATGGTATTTAATGGTTTACTGATGATGTCCTATGCTAAACAAATTATACCCTTAAATAGGTTTACCACCTATCAGGAGCTATATTCAGCTCCACTTAAAGTAATAACAGAATTATGACACCAAAATTACTTCTACACACTTGCTGTGGACCATGTGCTATTTATGTCATCGAGGAGCTTTTAAAGCAGTATCAGGTTACTGTTTATTTTTACAATCCAAATATTCATCCTCGCAAGGAGTACTTAGCTCGCAAAGTGGAGGTCAAAAAATATTTGGAAAAGATTGATGTAGAATTCATAGAAGGAGACTACAATACTAAGGATTGGTTTGAACAAATTAAGGGATTGGAGCATGAGCCTGAAAAGGGTCGTCGTTGTGATGTTTGTTTTAATCTACGCTTAGGCGAGGTAGTTAGACGAGCCAAGGACAATGGTTTTGCTGCCTGGGCTACCACCCTATCTATTAGCCCACATAAAGACTATAAGAAAATAAGTGAGATTGGACAAGCTTTATCTAAAAAGCATGATATAGAGTTTGTTGATCGTGATTGGAAAAAACAAGAGGGTTATAAAATATCTTGTAACATGTCCAAGGTTGAAGGTTTTTATCGACAAGACTATTGTGGTTGTGTTTATTCTAAAAGAGACAGAGATGAAGCTTGATTTATTTGATTACAAGTTATCACCAGAGCTAATTGCTCAACAACAAGTTAAACCTAGAGACAGCTCTAGGTTGATGATTTTAGATAGACAAAAACAAACAATAGAACATAAGCACTTCTATGATTTGCCGGAGTACTTGACTGATAATGATGTTTTAGTGGTTAATCAGACCAAGGTTTTTCCAGCTAGGCTCTATGGGCAGAAGAAAACAGGCGGCAAGGTAGAGGTTTTGTTGACCGAAAATATAGAAGATGATCAGTGGCAGGCTATGATTGGTGGTCGTAATTTAAATATTGATGATATTATTTATTTTGACAAAAAGCTGGAGGCGCAGATTATTAAGAATATAGACGGCAAAACAAAGCAAATCAAATTTAATAAATCAGGACAAAAACTGAACACAATAATTGATCAAATTGGTCATACTCCTATACCGCCTTACATTAAGGTAGGAGACAATAAGCAGATAAAACAGGACTATCAGACTATTTATGCCAAGGAACGTGGTTCAGCGGCAGCGCCTACAGCTGGCCTTCATTTTACCGAACAGACGCTTAAACAGCTTAAGGAAAAAGGAGTTAAAATTTTCAAAGTAACCTTACATGTATCGTTGGGTACTTTTGCACCAGTAGAAACAGAGGATATTACTAAGCATCAAATTCATCACGAATGGGCTAGTATTGATGAACAGACAGTGGTCGAATTGAATAAAATTAAAAAGCAGGGCAAGAACATTATTGCGGTGGGCACCACTAGTGCCCGTACCCTAGAAGCTTTTGCTGATAAGGATGGTAAATTAAATTCAGGATCTAAGTGGGTAGACATTTATATTTACCCTAGCTATAAGTATAGATTTGTAGATGAGTTGATTACTAATTTTCATTTACCTAAAAGCTCATTATTATTTATGGTGTCTGCTTTAGCGAGTAGAAAATTTATTTTAAAAGCCTATCAGAAGGCAATTCATCTTAAATATAGATTTTTTTCTTTTGGTGATGCTATGTTTATTACCAAAGATCGTCTCTAACAATAAAATTTAAATAAAAAAAGAACTCCATCTGCCCCAATGTAGATGGAGTTCATAAAACTTCCACGTTTTCCATATTCAATTGTTTAGTTTACTTCTCAATAAGCTATCAAACAACTAATATTTTTTCTGACTTGATGTATTATTATCTCTAGGATATAACACGCTTTAGTTTATTTAATATTTATTTTGAAGATAGAATAAAGGACCATGGATATTTTTATTATAGCATAAATAAAAAATCCCATCGAGTTCCGTCTCGATGGGGATATTAGAAAGGTCTATTCTTTTTGCCCCTTAGCTTGGAGCATAAGATTGATTCGGTGTCGGATAAGTTCTCGTCGAACTTGATTGATGCTTCTGATACGATCACGCTCTCTTTCGTTGGCTTGTGCCGGGGTATGCATGAGGTGATTAACCTGGACGGCTTCTAGCATGTCATCGACTGAGCCTGCACCAGCAGCAGCAAAAATGTCATCGTCTAGTTTGTTAACAACCAATAGGTTGTTGACGATGGGATCGACATGGACCACATTGATTCCTGCGTCCATGAATGAGGCGTTGATGGTGCCTTCTTCAGCCATGACAATAGTGTCCAGATCAAATACATCCCGACAATGAAGTGCGGCCCGTAGCATCGAGCCATCACCAGTCATGAAAACAGCTCTCTCGTATGCATCAAGATTTTGGAAAAGGCCATTAATGCCCATAGTCAGTTCCTCTAGCATGGCTAGATCCGATTGTTCTCGGTGTGGTTTATTACTGACTCTGGTGTCAACGACGTGTGTATGAGGACAGGATTGTATGTGTTGTTTGACGGCTAGGAAAAGCCCATTGCCGTCATCACTGAAGTGGCCGAATACGAAGACTTTGACATCTCCGTAAAGCTCTGTGAGCATCTGGACCACTCTATGGAAATTTAGCCTGAGGCCGTATTTGTTTTGAATAGAGAAAATAATATTTTCACCATCTACTAGCACATATGTATCTTTGCCTTTTTTCTTTTGCCCTAACATGATATAAACCCCCTAAGGTTGCGGTTTTTAGGGCTCTGTAGTATTTACAGGGGAGGATCCAGGTACGCTGGTTACTTGCGCACAATATTATAGTTACACCTTCCTTTCTAGTGTGTTTTGAGGGTACAAAGTAATTTACATACAACCATACTATTTTTGTTGATTTATGTCAATAGCTAGTGCTTTTTGCTGTTTTCTATTGATTAGTTAGTATGTTATAATATTAAGCGTTAATTAAATAATTAGAGAAAAAAATGGAAGAAACACAAGTCGATAAAGGCACGCCTACCAGACCAATGGATATGTATAAATTGGTCGTATTTTTTCTATTAATTTCTGGTGCTAGTAGTTTGATGTACCAAGTACTTTGGTCAAAAATTCTACTTTATTTATTTGGAAATTCTGTCTATTCTGCCACGGCAGTGGTAGCTAGTTTTATGCTGGGACTGGGAATAGGTAGTTACATTTTAGGAAAATACTCTGACAAAATTAAGAGTAAGCTAGGTTTTTATGGAGTGTTAGAAATATGTATAGCCCTATCATCAGGACTAGGGTATTTTTTCTTATCTAGGTATATTTATGATTTTTATAGCATTTTTTATCATGATCCCAGTGGATCACTGCTAGCTGTAAAATTTTTATTGGCTAGTTTTGTTGTTTTTATTCCGGCACTGTTTATGGGTGGAACGTTCCCTGTAATATTAAGCTTCTTCGCTAAAGAAGACTCAATTAAGGGGGTCACTAGTAAATTGTACGGTATAAACACCTTAGGTGCTGTTCTAGGCACTATTTTATCTGGTTTTTTTCTATTAGAATTAATAGGCATTAAGGCCACTTTTATAGTGGCTATGGCCTTAAATATTATTATTGGCTTATGGGCTATTATAGCTGCTAAAAAGAAAAAGCCTTCAGCGGTAGATGGTAATCAAGTAATAGATCTAGATAAACATTATGACGTTGAGCCAGTTAAGGGTTATAAAAAAATAGTACTTATTTTATTTTTCTTGTCTGGATTTTTATCACTTTCTTATGAAATTATTTGGATGAGACTATTCGCGCCTATTATTGGTAATTTTACTTATTCATTCGCATCTATTCTTATTGTATTTCTTTTAGGGATTGCGCTCGGTAGTTATGCTGTTAAAAGAGTAAAGATTAAAAAACCATTTTTGGTAGTTGGCTTAGCAGAATTTGTTATTGGGATAGCCTCTATTGCAGTTTTGTTTAGCATAAACAACATCAGTGTGAATACTACGCAACACGCCTTATTTTCTTTACCAGCCTTTGCTTTTTTCGCTTTATTTGTCACAACATTATTAATGGGTATTATTTTTCCAATTATGTATGAAATATCTTTTATGGGTGACTCAAAGGATAAAGTAGGCACTAAGGCAGGAATGCTTTATGCAGTTAATACAATTGGTTCAGTCTTGGGTATTATGTTGACTGGTTTAATATTTTTGGCCATGGTTGGCGGCAGCAAACTGGTGTTTTTATTTGCCACCTTTAATTGTATTCTCGGCATCACTTTTGTGTTATTGGATAAAAAATGGCTTAAAGAAAAAGCACAAAAAATATTTGTTTATGGTGGAGCAATTATAGTATTAGCTTTTATATCTTTTTATTATGTAGGTGGTAATTTATTCGATACTCTAATAGTAAAAACCGTTAAAACGGTTTTATCAGAAGATAAGTATTTCATCGGGCACGACTTAGAAGCAGAGGTAGTGGCGTATAGGGACAATGATGATAATGCGCATCTAAAAGTCAATGGTATTGGCATGACATTCTTAACCACAGATACAAAACTTATGGCTCATTTACCTATGTTTTTAAATGATTCATCAAAGAGGTTGCTCAATATTGCTTTTGGTATGGGAACCACCTATCGTTCATCTTTGAAGCATGGTTTAGATGTGGATGCTGTTGAGCTTATTCCATCTGTTCCTGATGCTCTTCATGTTTTTCATGAAGATGCTCAAGAGATTTTAGATAATCCTCGTGGTAATATTTATATAAATGATGGTTATAATTATGTATCTTTAATTGATAAGAAGTATGACATTATAACTGTTGACCCACCACCACCAGTAAATAGTGTAGGTACTACAGTGCTTTATTCAGAGGAATTTTATGAGAAGAGTAAGAAAATTTTAAATTCTGATGGCATGTTTGTGCAGTGGGTTTATTCTGCTATGTCAAAACAGGATGCTCTAATTATTATCAAAACATTTTTAGAGGCCTTTCCTCACGTATCTATTTGGGATAGTCCAGATAGGGTGGGGGTATACTTAGTAGGTTCTTTTGAGAATATCGAGCCAAATCTAGAAAAGTTTAAAGCAGGTCATTCTAAAGAAGGTATCGCAGAAGATATAAATGAGTGGACAGAGGAGGATATTACTGCTGAAGATATGTATAATTTACGTTTAAACAATGAATGTATAGCTAGTGCTTTATCAGATTATCCAACAGTCAGTAATGATAAGCCAATAATTGAATACTACATGTGGCGTAATATTTTTAATCATGATAGTGAGAAGTTTATAGAATTTTTAGAAAACAATTGCTATTAACGAGTATTTTTAAAAACCATCCCTACTCAGGGGTGGTTTTTTTAAGTGTAAGTTTTATTTAAGTGCAGGACAGTCAAGTACAATCGTATCAGCGATGCCTAGATCAACTTGCTTACAAGTCTTTAGTCTATCGCTGATTTCATTAAATGCCTTAAGCCAAAAGTCTAACTCTCTAGCATCTTCTCTTGTGAATCCTGATCCAGGGAAATATATTTGTTTATAGACAAATACGGCTAGTATTCTATTTGGATAATTATTGAAAAAGTCAGGGCGTAAAGGTCTTACTGGGTAGACTTGGTGGTCACTATATAATTTTAACGATAGTGCATTCCAATTGCTGACAATAATGTCATCTGAACCTAAGTTTTTTTCCTCGGTGTATTTTAAAATAGTATTTATATAATTAGCATTTCCATAATCAGCTCCTAAACCATTAGCCATAAATAACATTATGTATAGTGTGATGGTAGTTATAATAAAGAAGCTGTGTATTTTCCATAATTTTTTACTTGCCTGGTAAAATAGTTGGGTAATAATTATGGCAAATATAGGTATCAGCGGAGCAAATACTCTCGATGTAATTGATTCGGCAGGAATGATTATTGGTACGAATATAATATAAGCTATGGAAAAAGTAGCTAAATAATCATTAACGGTGTTGGTTATTTTTAATTTACCCTTATAACCCAGCATCACTCGAGTAAGTTTTACGCTAAGTGGAATTAGAAATACTATCAGCAGCCATAACACTTTTATTATCTCTCGGTTATCTTTGACGTCATGGGTAGTGAAATTAACCCAAAATTTTACTAGAATTAACCAGGGCACGGTTAGTACTAGTAGATACAGTGCATTATATAATATAGCTTTATTAAATTTTATTTTTTTGGTTCTGATAAAGTCATAATAGAAATAAAATAATACCAAAAAGGCAAATAGTGTTATGTGTGTATGGAAAGTGAGAATTAATGAGGTAGTTAATAACCAAAGGTGTATATTTTTTTTGCTATGTATATATAAATAGTTTAAATACATACTTGATACCCCTAAAAACATAAAGATAGAGTAATAACGGGCTTGCTTACCATAGTAAATGGCTAAGATATCAATGGCAAAAATAAGAGAGGCCACTAAGGCTATTTTTTTATTTTTTAATAATCTGTTTGTAAAGAAGAAAATTACAATAGTGGTTAAAATGTAAAACAACAAAAATGGTAACCTGGATGATAATTCAGAAAAGCCAAACGTTTTTATAAAAGGAGCTAAATAAAAATAAGTTAACCAACCCTTATTGTTTTCATATTTAGATCCATAATAATTAGTAGACGCATATCTATATACAGGATCTTCTATTTTAATATAGGATATATTTTCATGGATAGGTTGTCCTTTAAAATAACCATGCGGATAGCCATCTTCAATTACTTGGATAGTGTTAATGACAGTTTCAGCCTCGTCTACCCATAGAATATGTTTTCCGATATTTATATAACGTAAACAAAAGCCAAGTACTATAATTAAGCCAAGTAGTAGTAGATATTTTTTATTATTTTTCATAATTTTCTAATTTTGGGCAATCAAAAATTAATGTGTATTGATCAATGTAAACTTTTTTACAGTTTTTTAATCTATCTGAAAAGTTGTAGAATCTAGCTTCTTCTAAAATTAAGTTTTCGTGAATACGTGGTTTATTGGTTGTTCCGTTTGGAATCATTGCTTTCAGTGACATTATCGCTAAAACTCTATTAGGGTAATTATTTACAAAATCAGGGTTTAAAGTATACAGGGGATAAATATTATAATCAGTATATAAAGATAGTGTAAGGTCATGCCAATTTGTTATCAAAAGGTCATCATTTTTTAGATTTGTTTCTTGAGCATAGCGTATAACACTATTAATCCAGGAGTTTTTTCCGTAAAACATTTGTGCTCGTAAGCCAAACATTAATACTAAATAAATACTTAATAAAAATATAAGAGTAATCGTCAGCTTTGTTCGTTTTTTTATAAATATTTTATATATTAATCTAGAAATGATTATTGTAAACAATGGGAGTAGAGAAATAAATATTCGGTCAGAAAATGATTCAGCTGGTATTAGTATGGGAAAAATTATTAGGTAGCCACAGAAAAAGTGGAGCAAGTAGCTAGGTATAATTTCATTTATGTGTAGGTATTTTTTATCTTTAGTAATAAATTTGTATACTCTATACAAGGCTAAATATAATAATACGCCAATAATCCAAAGAATAGGTATAAAGTTTAAGTCGCTACTAGCAATCCCATGGGTTTCGAAATTTGTCCAAAATTTAACTAGAATCAACCAGGGTACGGTACACAATAAGAAATAACCGAGATTATAGACAATATATTTGTCTAGTTTAATTGTTTTTGTTTTTAAAAAATTATAATAAATAAGAAACAAAATAATAAAAGAACATAATAATATATGTGTATGGAATGTAAGAATTAGCGATGTAGTTAATAGCCACAGATATATTATTCGTTTGTTTTTTGTATATAGATAATTAAAATATAATAAAGCAGGAGCCATTAACATTATAATGGAGTAATACCTAGCTTGCTTACCATAGAGAATTGATACTGGATCTATGGCAAATAAAAAGCAGGCCAGCAAAGATATAATTTTATTATCAAAAAATATTTGGCTGAGCCTGAATATTAATATTGTAGTCAATATATAAAAAAGTAAAAATGGTAATCTTACAGAAAGCTCTGACACGCCAAATATTTTTACAAAAGGTGCTAGATAATAATAGCCTAGCCAACCCTTGTTATTTTCATATTTTGAACCATAAAAATTACTTTCTGTGTAAGCGTAAACGGGATCATCTATTTCTATTCTTAACTTACTTTCAAATATTTTCTTTCCTTTAAAATAACCATGCGGATAACCATCTTCAATTACTTGGATAGAATTTATTACTGTTTCAGCTTCATCTTGCCAAATAAGCTTTTTATGGGTGTCTATAAGACGTAGTCCGGCGCCTAGGACGACTATTATGAGTAGTATGACTTTATATTTTTTTTCTAAGTATTTGTAGAAATTATTACTCATTAGCAGGGTTATTTACCGAAGATAATTGCTTTATCTTTTTTATGCCCCATTGGTGGAGTTTATATTTAACCATTGTTTTTAAAATTCCCAGACCATATTCCGTACTACGTTTTAGGCTTATATTTGAAGCATCTTTGAAATATTTTGTATTAATGGGTATTTCTTTGATTTTAAATTTATTGATTGCTAGTTGAGCAATGATTTCTGTGTCAAAAACGAAATCATCCGAGTTTTCTTGTAGTGGTAGCATTGACAATGCTTTTTTAGAGTATGCTCTAAAGCCAGAATGGTATTCAGCTAGTGTTAGTCCCAAGATAAAATTTTCTATTTTGGTTAGTATTATGTTAGCTACAAATTTATATTTTGGCATACCACCTTCTAAAGCGTCTCGTTTGTGTATCATGCGAGAGCCAAAAACAGCGTCACATTCTTCATTTAGTAGTGGTGCTAGCATTTGTGGTACTAATTTTGGATTATATTGATGATCTGGGTGAATCATAATGGCTATATCAGCACCCATTTCTAAAGCTTTTTTATAGCAGGTTTTTTGATTACCACCATAGCCCTTATTTTTTTCATGAACAAAAACATGTAAGCCATATTGTTTAGCTAATTCTACAGTATTGTCACTACTAGCGTCGTCTACTAGAATGATTTCATCTACGCTACCCGCAGGTATATCGTCTAGTGTTAGCTTGAGTGTTTTGGCAGCATTGTAGGCGGGCAAAACAGCAATAACTTTTTTAGAATTCATAATAATTTTAAGTCAAAAACAATGTTATAATTCTATCATTTTTTCATTATAAAAACAAAACAACGCCGATTTAGGCGTTATTTTAATTAAAGTGAAAATGGACAGTGTCTCCGTCTTGGACGATATACTCTTTTCCTTCCATGCGCATCAATCCTTTATCTTTAGCATTATTCCAAGATTCAGAATCTAGGAGCTCCTGCCAATTGATTGCCTCGGCTCGTATAAAGCCCTTTTCAAAATCAGTGTGAATAACACCTGCTGCTTGTGGGGCCTTAGCGCCACGAGTGACTGTCCAAGCCTTGGTTTCTTCTGGACCAGTAGTTATAAAGGTGATTAGATTTAATAGTTTGTAGCTAGTTTTAATTAGACTGTCCAAGCCACCTTTTTCTATGCCCAGCTCTTTCAAAAATTCTTTAACCTCTGTTTCTTCTAATTCGGCTAATTCAGCCTCCACTTGGGCACAGATAGCAATGGTATTTTCTGGTAGATCAAGATCCTCGTTAACATCAGATTCGTCAATGTTGTAAAGGTAAATAATTGGTTTAATGGTTAGTAGGTTGAGCTGTTTAAGTATTTTCTTCTCTTCTTCATCAAACTCTAGCTGGTTTACCATTTTATTATCTTCCAAGGTGGTACGTACTTTATCTAAAATCACCTTTTCCTTATCTAGTATTTTATCATAGGGCCCTTTCATTTTACTGACTACTTTATCTAGATGTTTGCTGACAGTGTCTAGGTCGGCCATGATTAATTCTAAATTGATAATTTGTTTATCATATTCAGGATCTACCTTACCATGGACATGGGTGACGTCTCCGTTATTAAAATATCGTATTACTTGAACGATAGCGTCAACTTCTCGGATATGTGATAAAAACTTATTTCCTAAACCTTCTCCTTCAGAGGCACCCTTAACTAATCCAGCAATATCAACAAACTCTATCGTGGTGGGGATAGTCTTAGCAGATTGGGACATTTTAGTTAGTTTATCCAAACGGTCATCCGGTACAGCTACTACACCAACATTTGGATCAATAGTACAAAACGGGTAGTTGGATGCTTCTACCTTGTTTTTGGTCAATGCTTGAAATAGTGTTGATTTGCCGACATTTGGTAAGCCAACTATACCTAGAGAAAATGACATATGTTCTTCAGGGTTTAAATTAATGATAACAAGACAAATTAAAACACAAAGCTAATAAAATTGCAACACTTGATAGTGTATTATATTGACAGGGTGCATTGGATATTATATAGTATTTTTTCAGTTTCTGTTCTTATAAACTCAAGCCTGAAAGAGAGGTTATTAAGTAATCTGTCACAAGGGGATACACCCCTTATAACATTCTTTGGAGGAAAGCGCATGTCAGGTAAGCCAAGAGGCGGATTCACATTAATAGAATTAATGATTGTAGTTGTGATTATCGGGATGCTAGCAGCGATTGCAATTCCAAATTTTATTAGTATGCAAGATCGAGCCAAGGAAGCCAAGACTAAGGGTGTTGCACGCACAGTGCAGCAGGCAGCCGAAGCTTATGCGGATAAAAATGATGGTGTTTATTCAGATAAGAAGGAGGACCTCCTTCCTTTCTTGCCTGGAAAAGAGCTTCTGAAAAATCCGTTTACCGGAGAGCGCACTGAGCCATTATTTGGTGCTACAGCCGCTGTAGAGGGGCAAGTGGGAATCGAAGTGATCTGCCGAAATGGCGTGGCCGTTGACTATGTCATTACTGCTCGTGGTGTTGACGCTGTTAAAACTATCACTTTGAATAAAATACCGAAACGTTCTTCTTAGGCTTTAGCCAGACTCTTTATCGAGAGAGTCTGGTTTTTTATTTGAGCAAGAAAAACAGGCTTGCAAGTAGTATATTGACAAAAAATCATTTAGGACTATAATGGCACATTGAGTACATTATATTTTTTAAATCAGTAGTTTCGGCACCTCAATCAACAAAGGAGAAAAGTGCTATGAAGCCTACATTTGAGATTCACGTATTACCCCGTCAAACCATGACCTGGGAGGAATTTTTGGCAAATACGCCGAATAATTCCATTGCTCTGGATGGTGTGGTTAACGGTGGTCCTTGTTTTGATGAGCATAGTCTGCACATCAATTTTGATCATCATGGTAATGTGGTTCGAGAAGCCACTATGAGTACTGCTAAGCAGGTCTTTATGGCCATCAAGGGTGGTCTGATGGAATCGTTCCGAGAAGATGGTAGGGCTCATGCTCACATCTATATTAACGATACCGATCAGGATACTGTCTTGGCCGTTTGGCTACTCATGAACTATAAGCTTTTCGAGGGTACACAGAGTGTACCGGCTATCAGTCGTGTTTTAGATTTATCGGACAAGTGGGACATCACCGGTGGTGCTTTCCCGATTAACCTCAAGGAAGAGTACGTCCGTCAGTATTGTTGGATTTTCGAGCCCTACACCAATCTGCGTAAGTCTGGCCAGTTGGCCAATGCTGACGAGCAGGTAATGCTTGATAATTTGGATGCGGTCATGGTTCGCCTAACCAAGGCCATGATGGGTGAGGCTGGCGAGGTCGACTTGGATACTCGTCATGAGACTTTATTCGATCATTCGATCTTCAAGATCGTCGATGAGATTGGCGGCAACGATGCTCGCTACCATCTTTATAGCAAGGGCATGAATGCCTTTGTTAGTATTGTGGCTCGTCGTGATGACGGTCGGATTGTTTATGTGGTTGGACGCCGCTCGCAGTATATTCCCTTCCCGGTTACCGATATTTTGGCGGCTCTCAACAAGGCCGAGGAAGCTAAGCGTGGCGAGGAAATGCCCGAAACAGATCGTTGGGGAGGTTCTGACCTAATCGGAGGCTCAGCTCGAGCATCGGGCAGTATTCTGACTTGGGAGGAAATCCGCGACGTTATCATCAATGATGTGCTGGCTTAGAGCTAGACATTGATCCCGTATCTTAGGATGCGGGATTTTTATTTTACCTATTTCCAAGTTTGTATTATAATATGTCTACCTATGATTCAACCCAATTTCAAAAATGAACTTAATCAACAGCAATACGAGGTCGTCACTGCCGGTGACGGGCCTCATTTAGTTTTGGCTGGTGCTGGCTCAGGTAAAACCAGAACCCTGGTTTATCGGGTAGCTTGGTTGATATCGCAAGGTGTTAAACCGGAGAAAATATTATTGTTGACTTTTACTAATAAAGCGGCCAACGAAATGATGGTCAGGGCTAAAGCTATTTTAGGAGTTGCGCCCAAGGAGAAGTTTTCTCTATGGGGTGGTACTTTCCATTCAGTGGCCAATAGACTGTTGAGAATATATGGAAAACATATTGGTCTAGAGTCAGATTTCACTATTATGGACACTGCTGATACGGATACCTTACTTAAATTGATTAGCAAGGAGTTTCTAAAGGGGTTATCTGAAAAACGTAAACCATCACCGGCTATTTTTAGAGAAACAATTAGTTTTGCTAATAATTCTAAAATTAGCATTGAGGCTAGTTTAGAAACCAAGTTTCCGGAATGGGTTCCGTTTTTAGATATTTTTGAAAAAATAACCAAGGAATACCAACGTCGCAAACAAGTGGCTAAACTTCTGGACTTTGATGATTTACTTTTGTATTGGAAAAAGCTAACTCAAGATGCTAGGGCTGGAGAAACCCTAGCTAAAAAATGGGACTATATTTTAGTAGATGAATATCAGGATACTAATATTATTCAGGCAGAGATTATTTTTAATTTAGCCAAACTGCACCAGAATATTTTGGTGGTTGGTGATGATGCGCAGAGTATTTATTCTTTTCGGGCAGCAAATATTAAAAACATTTTAGATTTTCCTAAAAATTTTAAAAATTGTAAAACTCATAAACTGGAAACCAACTATCGCTCTACTCCAGAAATTTTAGATTTAGCCAACCAGGTTATTGCTGTTAATCAAAATCAATTTTCTAAAGAATTATCAGCTATCAATGACAGTCATGTGCGCCCAGAATTGGTTGCTTTACGCAGCAATAAGGAAGAAGCATGGTTTATAGCCGACAAGATACAACAGTTATTGGGTAGAGAGGTTAGACCAAGTAGTATAGCTGTGTTATTTAGAGCGTCTCATTATGCGCAGACTTTAGAAATGGAACTCAATAGACGTGGTATTGATTATGAAATGAGGGGCGGCTTGAGATTTTTCGAAAGAGCTCATGTTAAAGATGTTTTGTCATGGCTCAAAGTATTGGGTAATCATCGTGATGAGGTGTCTTGGATGAGAATTTTACAACTCTATGAAGGTGTTGGTCCAGTCACAGCCAAGTTGATATATCAACAGCTGGCTAGCCTTGATGACATTTCGGAATTAATGGAATTAAAATTAAATTTAGCTGCAAAAGCTGGACAGAGCTGGAGCCGTATTAGCTCTTTGATTGATAAATTGGTTAAACAGAGAGATAAGGATGTTAGTCAGTTGATACATTTAGTAATTGAACAATACAGTAGCTATCTAATGGAAAAATTTCCTGATTATCATCAACGTCAGGATGACTTAGATCAGCTAGCTATCTTTGCGATTGATTATGATATATTAGAAGATTTCCTAAGTGAAATAAGTTTACAAGAAGGTTATAGTGCTAGTCAGGCTAAGAAAGAAAATAGAGAATCTGTGATTCTCAGTACAGTCCATCAAGCCAAAGGTTTAGAGTGGGCAGCTGTTTTTGTTATTAATATGACAGATAGTGCATTTCCACATCCTTTTGCCGAAGAGATAGAGGAGGAGCGTCGTTTGTTTTATGTAGCCATTACCAGGGCCTGTCGTTATTTATATTTAACTTATCCTTTGGCAGTTTATCGTTTCGATGGTTACAAAAGTATGAGTCCATCACCATTTATTGGAGAAGTAGATGGTAATTTGCTTAATCATAATCAATTATCTAAAACAACTAGCTATGCCTCTAGTGATGGTGTGTCATATGTCAGTGATCTTGACTGTCAAGACAATGATGATGGTGATGGCTTTTTGCCCAGTGTAGATAACTGGTAATTTTTTATAAATTTGTTATAATACTATCCATGGACAAAGAAGAAAAAAAAGATAAAATTGTATTAGACTTGGAGACACTAAAAACTTTTGATGAAGTAGGTGGTCATCACAATAAGCACCTATTAGGTGTTTCTTTGGTTGGAATTTATTCTTATAATCGTGACCAATATAGGGCCTTTAGAGAAGAAGAGTTTGCTGGGCTTTTAGATATTTTAAAAAATGCTGAAGAAGTGATTGGTTTTAATAGCAAGAGCTTTGATTTTCCAGTTTTGCAACCATATTATGATGAATTTGATTTATCTACCGTAGGTCACTTAGATATTTTAGAAGAGATTGTACATGCTCTAGGTCATAGGCTCAAGTTAGAAAGCGTAGCCCAGAGCACTTTAGGTTATGGAAAATCTGGTTCTGGTTTAGACGCTATTGTCTATCATAGAAATAATGATTGGGAGAATTTAACTAGATATTGTCTAGATGATGTTAAGGTTACCAAAGAAGTTTATGAATATGGTAAAGAGCACGGGCATATTTGGTATCAAAATGCTGGACGTAAAGAAAAAATTATAGTTCGTTGGGGTAATAGTAATAACCGTACCATTGAACAAAGAGTTCACGATGCCCTAACTAATGGCGAGCAACTGGAGGTTGAATATATAGATGAAAAGGGTGACACTACCAGCCGCAAGATTGATGTGCAAAGAATTAATGGAAATAAAGTTAAGGCTTATTGTCATCTCAGGCAAGCTTTAAGGATGTTTGATGTTGATAGAATAAAAAAGGCCAAGACCTCTGGTAAGATGGATTCTTGGCAAAATACATTATTATAAATTTTTATAATAAAAAAAGAAGCGGGTGACTGAAGTCAGCCCGCTTTTGTATTTAGGATCCAAGATAGCGAAGTTGGTCTCTATTTTTTTTGGCCAAATTTCTCAGCTCCTCATCACAGAGAGTACAACGGAAGAGTTTGTCCCATTGGCTAGCAGTCTTGGCTTGTTCAGCCATTATTGTGGTACCTAGTTTTTGTATCCTGACGGTGTTTTCAGCTACAACTCCAGTGAATGTCAGATAACCTCCCATCGCTGGCATAACAGCCAGAGCTCCAGCTACTTGATAGATCTTTAATCCTTGGTCAAAAGTCTTAGCTAATTCAGACATTTTTTGAATAGCTATTGGAGATATACTACGAAGTTTATGGCTATTTTTATACTTTTCGTATATTCCAGACCATACTTCAAAAGTTGCGGAAAATTTGGACATTTCCTGGCAGGCTTGCCTTTCGATTTCAATACAATCAGGAGGGGTTTTGACGCATAGAAATAGCCACAGGTCTAAAGTATTAGCCACGCTGGCTATTTTTTGCAGAAAGGACCGCTTATCAATGTCGATTTCAGGGTTAGCGCAAATTTGGTTCCAGATTGCTTGCCATTCCGTTAAGTTTAAGCCAGAAATAAATTCTTGATTTTGGCTCAACTCGGACCAATGAACAATCGCGGCTAATCCAAAACCGATTTTTTTTCTTAATTCTTCGAATTGCATTATACTCTCCTTTATTAAAGAACTTTTTTACTCTATTCCATACCACCACTGAATGTGATGAGCTGGAAAAAGTAGAGGATTTTTTGAAGAAATCCTCTAAAAACTTATTACCAGCCAAATAGACTTTCATGTCTTTTTCTAATAGCCTCCTTTCGCGCTTCTTTTCGAGCGCTTTTACGAGAGGGTTTCCTAGTTCTATGTGTAGGACGTATATATATCACCTTCTTTCCAAAGATTTTTGTGCCTTTACGAATGCGGGCATTGCTATCAATTTTTGTATGATCAAAAATTATAGCACCCGATTCAATATAAGCATCAGGGTGAACACTGGCAGTTTCAGCTACCAGGCCACCGCCATTGGGATGACGGTGAAAATCTATGCGGAATTCATCGTGAGTGTGATATCCAATATCACACTCCTCAAAAGAGATGAAGTTTCCGCAGAGCTCCCCCCCACACATAGAGGCATACTCACATGCAATTGCATGCTCGTAAACCCTGCTTGCCCCTTTGATTTTAGCGTCATCACAGATGACAGCATAATCATAGACGCGAGAGGTGCCTTCTACCGTGGCATTGTCACGCACTATGGCATGACCGCATACCATGGCATGACCGCATACCGTGGTATTGTCACGCACTATGGCACGACCAAATACTCTGGCATTAGGCCCAACCCAAGCCGAGTCAGCGACAG